>JAEWJI010000036.1 GCA_023386645.1 Pseudomonadota bacterium | reverse complement strand
TCCACCATGTTTCACATGGTCCCCCTCCCCCAGAGGGGGAGGATCGATCAGCCTCAATCCACCTTCTTCAGGTTGTCGTCCGAGTTCCGGTCGATCCACTTGTTGTACGGATCGACGCCCGCCCATGCCGGCTTGGTGGCGGTGACGAAGCGGAACACCTGGGTCCCTGTCCGCACCGGGCGACGCTCGAAGGCGATGACCGAGCGCTGATCGAACGCCTTCTTGCCCGGCTCGGCGCTGAACAGGCCGATGTCGAAGGCTTCGTTCAGCGGCGCCTCGGTCTCCACCCCCTCGCCGTTCGCGTAGAGCTTGCGCGCCTCGACCGTCACGGCGACATCCCAGCGGCCATCCGCGCGGCGCGTGGCGTCCACATCGGTCGTCTTGACGTCGTAGAGGGTGATCCGGCCAAACAGGTCGGTGATCAGCGCCTGCTTGTCCGCCGGCGCCTCGGCTCGCAGCGCCGCGACCAGGTCCAGCGAACGCGGATAGGGGGCGGAGCGGAAGGCGTTGGCGGCGATCACCCGACGCAGCGCCCGGTTCACCGCCTCCTCGCCCAGGTGGTCGCGCAGCAGGTACATGACCAGGCCGCCCTTCTGGTAGTGGATATAGCCCTGCCCCGCCTCGACCCGCTCCAGCGGCAGTTCCTCCAGCATCTCCATCGCCCGCGAGCGAAGGTAGCGATCCAGCTCGTACTTCAGGAAGCGCCGGATCTGGTCAGGACCGTAGGTCTTCTCCATGACCATCAGGGCCGAGTACTGCGCTAGGGTCTCGGACAGCGAGGTCGCGCCCTGCATGTCGGCGCCGATCACCTGGTGCGCCCACCACTGGTGCCCCAGTTCGTGGGCGGTGATGTAGGTCACGTAGTCTATCTTCTCGGGGTCCGAGAAGTCGGCGATGAAACCCAGCGATTCCGAATAGGGAATGGTCCCGGCGAAGGCCTGGGCGAAGCTGGCGTAGCCGGGGAACTCGATGATCCGGGCCTGGCGGAACTGATAGGGGCTGAACGCCGCCTGCATGTAGTCCAGCGAGTTCGCGAGTGCGTCCAGCATGCGCGGCACGTTCCGGGTGTGGCCGGCGTGGTGGTAGATGCTGAGCTCCACCCCGTCGTGCATCCGGGTCGCCCGCTCGTAATCGGCCGACTGCACCGAGAAGAAGTGCAGGATAGGCGCCTCGGTCACGAACCGCGCGGTCCGGCGGCCGTCACGCGTCGTGTCCGACACCTTGTAGCCCGGCGCGATCGGAGTCTGGTCCGCGACCGTGGTGACGGTGATGTCGGCGTTCACCCAGTCGGCGCGCACATAGTTGAAGCGCTGGGCCGACGTGTCCTCCAGCCGCGCCATGCGCAGCTCGGCCGGCAAGCCGTGCTTGCGGCGCTTGCTCCGGTCCTGCAGCAGGCTGTTCCGGTTCATGCCGATCATCGGCGCGAACTCGAAGTTCGAGACGAAGGTCCCGTTGTCGACCAGGCGGGTGGTGTTGCCCCGGGTCTTGAAGCCCTTCTGCTCCAGCACCGTCTCGAAGCTGACGGTGCGGCGGTCGCCGGGCTGCAGCGGCTGGTCGAAGCGATAGATTCGGTAGTCGAACTCGTCGAACGAGCGGGCCAGGCGCGCGCCCTCGACCCGCAGGCTGGTCATGTCGAGGTCCTCGACCCAACGCAGGTGCATCTCGCCGAGCGGAGCGCCGGTACGGTTCTCGACGACATATGTCCCGCGCGTGACCAGGCGCGGCGAATGCGGATCGAGGTCGAGGTTCAGGACGACCGTCGCCACCGACGGCTGGGGCGCGGTCTCGAAGCGGAGCAGCGCCTTCTCGTAATCGGCCTGGCGCGTCTCCTCCTGGTCCCGGCTGCGATAGTCGTTCCAGACGTTGGTGTTGGTGTAGATGAAGGCGCCCAGCGCGACGAAGGCCACCAGGGCCGCCCCGCCGATCAGGCCTGCCGGGCCCATCAGCTTGCGCGGCAGGCGCTTGAGGCGCGGAGCCAGCTTCTGCTCCGTGCCCCGTCGCCACAGGCCGTGAGCCAGGACCAGCAGGACGATCGCGAAGGCCGTCCAGTAGGCGCTGACCCAGGCCGCCGTCCGGCCGAAATCGCCGGTGCCGTTGATGTCCGACAGCGGCACGCTGGGCGAGGCGCCGTAGCGGTACAGGATGTGATCGAACCCGAGGTTCACGAAGACGATGTTGGCGATCATGTAGATCACCATCACCGCCCAGCCGACGAACTTGTTGGGGGCCAGCGACTGGACGAAGATCGCCAGCACCGCCAGCAACGCGTAGCTGACGGCCTCGGGCGCGACGTACCACCACAGGTATTTGCCGATCTCGTAGTCGGTGTAGCCTTTGAACGTCTGGGTCGCGATCCCGGCCAGGACGCCGATCACCAGGGTCGAGGCCAGCACGAGCGCCAGGGCCAGGGTCTTGGGGACCAGGAAGGTCCAGTCCGGCGTCGAGGTCGCGTCCACGATCTCGTGCATCCGCCGCTCGCGGTCGCGCCAGACCAGCTCGCCCGAATAGTAGATGGCGATGATGATCGAGACGAGGCCGAACGAGCCCATCAGGGTGTCGATCACGATCCGCGTCACCAGCAGGATCGGCGCGCCGTAGATCTCTCCCACGAACATCAGGGTCGCGACCGCGAAGCCGAAACCCAGCAGGATCAGGACCACATAGGCCGGGCTCTTGAAGATAAGCGCCATCTCGAAGGCGGTGCGCGACACCAGCTGCGCCAGGGCGCTGCGCATGCCGTAGCTGGGCGCCGGCAGCCGCCCTGGCTCGGCCGTCGGGGGCTCGCCCGCGCTGAGCGCCCTCAGCTTGTCCTGTTTGGACGCCTTGGCGCCGCGCAGGGACGGCCGATAGAGCGCATAGGCCAGGGCCAGGAAAGCCACGCCCACGCCGGTCCAGATCACCCGGTTCCACAGCAGGACGCCTTCCAGCGGCGCGTTCAGCGCATTGCGCTCCGCCGCCGTCCAGTAGCGGGTGACGAGCCCATACGCCGCCGCGCCGAACGGCTCGGCCCAGGCCATCACGCCCTCGAACTCCGGCCGCTGCCCCAGCGCGCTGGTGCTTGTCAGATAGACCATGAACACCACGACCACGCCGACGTAGGTGGCCATCATCGAGCGGGTGATGGTGGCTAGCGCGAAGAACATGGCCGACGACAGGAACACCCCGGTCAGGCCGAACACCGCATAGGCGTAGAGGTAATCGACCAGCCTGAAGGCCCCGACCGTCTCCTTGTCCACCCAGGGCATCAGCGTGCCCAGCAGGGTGCCGATGGAGATCGACAGGAAGCACAGGGCCACGGCTGCGAAGGCGCCGAAGAACCGGCCGTAGAGGTAGTCCGCCTTGGTGATCCGCGTCGTCTGGATCATGGGCCCGAAGCCCGTGGTCACGTCGCGCGCCACCACATTGGCCACGATGGCGGTGGTGGCCAGCATGAAGAAGATGTTGAAGATGATGCTGGCCTGGGCCAGGGCGAAGGGCGCGTTCTTGTGGACGTTGCCGCCCGAGCCCAGCTGCACGTTCTCCGACGCCACGGCCCCGAAGGCCAGCAGGAGGAACAGGATGCCGATCACCCAGAAGGCCGGCTGGCGCAGCTGGTAGCGGAACTCGAAGGCCGCGATCTTGGCGAACATGATCAGGCCGCCTTGCGCGACGTCGCCAGGGTCGAGAAGTAGAGGTCCTCAAGCCCGCTCGGCGCCGGCTCGAACCCCTCGCCCGGCCGCCGGTCGTTCAGCACGTGGATGACGGTGCGACCCGCGAACAGACGGGTGGATATGACGTCGTATTTGGCGCGATGCTCGGGCAGGGCGTCCTTGTCGATGGTCTTCTTCCAAATCCGCCCCTCAAGCGAACGGACCAGCTCCGAGGGCGCGCCTTCCAGCTGGATGCGGCCCCCGGCCAGCACCGCCATGCGGGGACAGAGGTCCGAGACGTCCTCGACGATGTGGGTCGACAGGATGATCACCACCCCCTCGGCGATCTCGGCCAGCAGGTTCAGGAAGCGGTTGCGCTCCTCGGGGTCGAGGCCGGCGGTCGGCTCGTCGACGATGATCAGGCGCGGGTTGCCGATCAGGGCCTGGGCGATGCCGAAACGCTGGCGCATGCCGCCGGAGAACCCGGCCAGGGCCTTCTTGCGGACATTCCACAGGTTGACCTGGTTCAGCAGGCCCTCGACAGTTTCCTTGCGCTCCTTGGCGCCCGCGATGCCCTTCAGCACCGCCAGGTGATCCAGCATGTCGTAGGCCGAGACGCGCGGATAGACGCCGAAGTCCTGGGGCAAGTAGCCGAGCACGCGTCGCAGCTTCTCCGGCTCCTTGATGACATCGATGTCGCCGAACCGGATCTCGCCCGACGTCGGGGTCTGAAGCGTCGCGATCGACCGCATCAGGGTCGACTTTCCCGCACCGTTGGGACCCAGCAGGCCGAACATGCCGGTCGGCACCTCCAGGCTCACGTCGTCCAGCGCCCGCACGCCGTTGCCGTACACGTGCACCAGGTTCTTGATCGAAAGCATGGTCCGCCCCTCCGTCGTCACGCCTGTGTGTCGCCCTGGCGCCCCTGCGGCAAGTTACGGTTAGGTCAGGTTAAGCTCAACCAGGAAGGCTGTTCCGACCCGATCCGGAGCCCCCCGCGTCGCGCGGAGCGGCCGGGCGCGTCGAGCGTTTCAGCGCATCCGCCTGTATCGCGACCGCTTTTGACGATAGACTGGCCAATCCCGCGGAAGGAGCCTCCGGGCGCGTGCTGACCAATCTGCTTCCCGACAAGCCGGGCACGGAGCCTCTGGCCGAGGCCTTCCGGGCCTGCCGCACGCATTTCGTGTGGGCGGCGGCGTTCAGCGCGCTGGTCAACCTGCTCTACCTCGCGCCCACCCTCTACATGATGCAGGTCTACGACCGGGTGGTGCCGACCTCGGGCCTGGTCACCCTGGTGCTGGTCACGGTCGTCGCGATGCTCGCCCTGGGTTCGCTGGCCATGCTGGACTGGCTGAGAACCCGCATCCTGGTGCGCGCCGGCCTGCGGCTGGACAAGCTGCTGGCCGGGCGGGTGCTGTCGCGGGTGGTCGACCTCCAGGCGCGCAAGCCCTCGACCCAGGCGCTGCGCGAGTTTGACAATGTCCGGGGCGCGGTCGCCGGCCAGGGGGCGCTGGCCATCTTCGACGCGCCCTGGACGCCGATCTATCTGATCTGCTGCTTCATGCTCCACTGGACCGTGGGCGCCCTGACGCTGGTCGGGGCGCTGATCCTGTTCGGTCTGGCGGTGCTGAACGAGCGCGACAGCCGTCCACGCCTGCGCCGGGCCCAGCAGTCCGCCAACGCCGCCTACGCCGCCCAGGAAGCCGTGGCCGGGCAAGCCGAGGTCGTGCGTGCTCTGGGCATGCGCCGCTCCTCTATCGCCCGCCAGCTGGAGGAGCGCGGGCACGCCACCGCCCAGCAGGTCGACGCCCAGTTCACCGGCGGCAAATACACCGGCCTGATCAAGTTCCTGCGCCTGGCCCTGCAGTCGCTTTCGCTCGGCCTGGCGGCATTCCTGGCGGTCAAGGGCGAGCTGTCGCCCGGCTCCATCATCGCCGCGTCGGTCTTGCTCAGCCGCGCCGTGGCGCCGATCGAGCTGATGGTGGGGGCCTGGCCGGTCCTGACCCAGGCGCGCACCAGCTGGCTGTCGCTGGTGGAGCTGTTCGAGGCCACGGCCGAGGCCGAGAAGCCGCGCACCGCCCTGCCCGCGCCCAAGGGACGGCTGGCCGTCGAGGGGGTGACCGTCCGCTTTCCTCAAACCGACCAGCCCCAGCTGCGCAACGTCTCGCTCAAGCTCGAGCCCGGCCAGACGCTCGGCGTCATCGGCCCGTCGGGCTCCGGCAAGACGACCCTGGCCCGGGTGATCGCCGGCGCGCTCTCGCCCACCGCCGGCGCGATCCGGCTGGACGGCGCGGAATACGACGCGCGCGACAGCGACGAACTGGCCCGCCATATCGGCTACCTGCCCCAGTCGCCCAGCCTGTTCGCCGGCTCGATCAAGGATAACATCTCGCGCTTCGCGGCCGCCGCCGGCATGGCCTCCGCCGAGGTCGACGCCCAGGCCGTGGCGGCCGCCCAGGCGGCCGGCGCCCATGAGATGATCCTGCGCCTGCCGGAAGGCTACGACACCATCCTGGGACCGTATGGGGCGGGCGTTTCGGCCGGCCAGGCCCAGCGCATCGCCCTGGCCCGCGCCCTGTTCGGCGCGCCGGTGCTGCTGGTGCTGGACGAGCCGAACTCCAACCTGGACCAGGAGGGCGAGGCCGCCCTGATGAACGCCATCCTGGCGACGGCGGCGCGCGGGGCGTCAGTCGTCGTCATCGCCCATCGCGCGGGCGTGCTGTCGCGCGTGGACCGCCTGCTGGCGCTGCGCGACGGCGCGATCCAAGCGGAAGGTCCGCGCGAGGAGGTGCTGACCAAGCTGCGCGGCTCCGTGCCGGCCGCTCCGGGGCCCGCCCCCGCGCTCAAGCCCATGAAGGGCCCGCCGCCCGGGTTCGGGAGCCTGAAGCCGTGAGCGCTCCCGCCACTCCCGCGCCCGGACCGGCGCCCACGGCCGCGACCGACAATCCGCGTCGCGAGCTGGCGATCGGCGGGATCGTCATCCTGCTGTTCTTCGGCCTCTTCCTCGGCTGGGCCGCCTTCGCCCCGCTTGACGCCGGCGCCTTCGCCCCGGGCCAGGTCTCCGTGTCCGGCAATCGCCAGGCGGTGCAGCACCGCGAGGGCGGCACCGTCGCCGCCATCCATGTGGGCGAGGGCGATCGCGTCGCCCGCGGCCAGGTGCTGATCGAGCTTTCATCAGGCGAGCTTCGCGCCCAGGAGCGCGGCGTCACCGGCCAGGTGATGGCGCTGCTGGCCCAACGGTCGCGCATGATCGCCGAGCGCGACGGCCTGGCCGCCGTGCCCGCGCCCCCCGAGTTCGCCGGCCTTGCGCCCGAGGACCAGACCCTGGCCGGAGAGGCCCTGCGGCTCCAGCGCCTGCAGTTCGCCGCCCGCCGCACGGGCCGTTCGACCGAGTCCGGCGTCCTGGGCCAGCGCGTCAGCCAGCTGCAGCAACAGATGGAGGGCTACGAGCGCCAGATCGTGTCGAACGGCGAACAACGCCGCCTGATCGAGGAAGAGCTGGAGGGGATGCGTTCGCTGGCCGCTCGCGGCTTCGCCCCGGAGAACCGAGTGCGCGCGCTCGAGCGGGAGGCGGCGCGTCTGGACGGGGAGCAGGGCTCGCTCCGCGCCGAGATCGGCCGTATCCGGGAGGCCATCGGCCAAGCCCGCCTTGAGCAGCTCGGCGTCTCCACCAAGCTGAACGAGGACGTCGCGGACCAGCTGCGCCAGGTGGAGGTTCAGTTAAACGAGCTGCAGCCGCGCATGAGGGAGCTGCGGGACCAGATCGCCCGCAGCCAGATCCGCAGTCCCGCGACCGGCCAGGTCGTCGGCCTGACCGTCTTCACCCCCGGCGGGGTGATCCAGCCGGGCCAGACCCTGATGGAGGTCGTGCCGGACGAGGCCGACCAGGTCATCGTCGCCTCGGTCAATCCGACCGACATCGACAACATTCGCATCGGCCAGCTGACCGAGGTGAAGTTCCCCGGCCTGAGGGGCCACGACGTCCCAATCATCCACGGCCGCGTGACCCGCGTCTCCGCCGACGCCTTCACCGACGAGCAGACCGGCCAGAGCCATTACCGCGCCGAGATCGTCGTGCCCGAAGCAGAGCTAAAGAAGCTCGGGCGACGCGCCTCGACCATCCGCGCGGGGATGCCGGCCGAGACGATCATCCTCCTGCGCAAACGCACCGCGCTTGGATACCTGATCGAGCCCCTGACCGGCGCGCTCTGGCGGTCGGGGAGCGAGGAGTAGTCAACTCTTCGCCGTCCTTACGCGGGAGGAACCCAGCCCGCCTTCGCCCTCCGCCTGAACCCATGCAGCAGCGGCTCGGTGTAGCCGTTTGGTTGCTCCACGCCCTCGAACACCAGCGCGCGCGCCGCCTGGAAGGCCAGACTCGTGTCGAAATCGGGCGCCATCGGCCGATAGCCCGGATCGCGCGCGTTCTGGGCGTCGACCTTGACGGCCATCCGCCGCAGCGCCGCCTCGGCCTGCTCGGCCGTGCACACGCCATGCCGCAGCCAGTTGGCCATGTGCTGGGACGAGATCCGCAGGGTCGCGCGATCCTCCATCAGGCCGATGTCGTGGATGTCCGGCACCTTCGAGCAGCCCACGCCCTGATCGATCCAGCGCACGACATAACCGAGGATGCCCTGGGCGTTGTTGTCGAGCTCATCGGCGATCTCGGCCTCGGACCAATTGCGCCCCTGGGCTAGCGGCGGGGTCAACAGGGCGTCCAGACCGGGGACCTCGGCTCGGGCGACTTCGGCCCGCCGCGCGAACACGTCGACGGCATGGTAATGGAGCGCGTGCAGGGTCGCGGCCGTCGGCGACGGGACCCAGGCGGTGTTCGCCCCGGTCTTCGGGTGGGCGATCTTCTGCTCCAGCATGTCGGCCATGCGGTCGGGCGCCGCCCACATGCCCTTGCCGATCTGGGCGCGCCCGGACAGGCCGCACTTCAGCCCGATGGCGACGTTGCGCGCCTCGTACGCCGCGATCCAGTCGGAAGACTTGATCTCCGCCTTGCGGACCACCGGGCCGGCCTGCATGGCGGTGTGAATTTCGTCGCCGGTGCGGTCCAGAAAGCCGGTGTTGATGAAGACGATGCGGTCCTTCACCGCGTGGATGCAGGCGGCGAGGTTGGCGCTGGTGCGTCGCTCCTCGTCCATCACCCCGACCTTGATCGCATGGCGTGGCGCGCCGATCAGATCCTCCACCGCGTCGAACAGCCGGTCGGTGAAGGCGCACTCCTCGGGCCCGTGCATCTTCGGCTTGACGATATGGATCGAGCCGGCGACCGAGTTGCGGAACCGCCCGAGGCCCTTCAGGTCATGCAGGCCGATCAGGCTGGTGACCACCGCGTCCAGCACGCCCTCCGGCGCCTCCGACCCGTCGGCCAGCCGCGCCGCCGGCGTGGTCATCAGGTGTCCCACGTTCCGGACGAACAGCAGGCTGCGACCCTTCAGGGTCAGGGAGGATCCGTCCGCCGCGATCCATTCGCGGTCGGGTTCGAGCGTGCGGGTCAGGCTCCGGCCGCCCTTCTGGAACCCGGCCGACAGGTCGCCGCGCATCAGGCCGAGCCAGTTGCGATAGGCCTCGACCTTGTCATCGGCGTCCACCGCGGCGACGGAGTCCTCCAGGTCGACGATGGTCGAGAGCGCGGCCTCCAGCACCACGTCGGCGAGGCCCGCACGGTCCGTCGCCCCGACCGGGTGGGTGGGGTCGATGAGCAGTTCAATATGCAGGCCGTGGTTCTTCAGCAGGATGGCGTCCGGCGCCTCCGGGTCGCCGCGCCAGCCGACGAACTGGGCCGGATCCTTCAGCGCCGGGACCAGGGCGCCCGCCTCGACCCGCCACTCGTCCACCTCGACATGCGAGCCTTCGGCCAGGGGCGCGACCTCATCAAGGAAGCCCTTGGCGCGGGCCACCACCTCGGCGCCCCGCGCGACGTCGTAGGGGCCGGGCAGCGCCGGCTCGCCCAGGGCGTCAGTGCCGTAGAGGGCGTCGTAGAGACTGCCCCACCGCGCGTTGGCGGCGTTCAGCACGAACCGGGCGTTCAGCGCCGGCACGACCAGCTGCGGGCCCGCCAGGGTCGCCACCTCGGGATCCACGCCGGTCGTGCCGATGGCGAAGGCCTCGGGCTCTTCGACCAGATAGCCGATCTCGCGCAGGAAGGCCTCGGTGGCCGCCGGATCGTGCGGCTGGCCCCGACTGTCGGCATGCCAGGCGTCGATGCGGGCCTGAAGCTCGTCCCGCCTTGCCAGCAGGGCGCGGTTCTCGGGCGCGAAACGGTCGAACAGCGCCGCCGCCCCGCTCCAGAAGCGGTCGGCCTCCAGCCCCAGCGGAGGTAGCACCTCCTCTTCGAGGAACCGGGCGAGCACCGGGGCGACGCTGAGGGTCGAGCGCGTGACGAAGTCGGTCATGTCGTTCTCGCTGGGGAGGCCTGCCCCGTACGCCTAGCCGGGCGCCGCCGGGGAAGTCGAGCAAGCTTAGCGGATCACCCGCGCCCCGGTTCCGGCGACCAGTGCCTCCACCTCGGCCAGGGTCGCCATGGAGGTGTCGCCGGGCGTGGTCATGGCGAGGGCCCCGTGGGCGACGCCGTATTCCACCGCAGCGCCCGCATCCTTGCCGGCGAGCAGGGCGTGGATGATGCCCGAGGCGAAGCCGTCGCCGCCGCCGATGCGGTCGTAGATGTCGAGGCCGTCCATCGGCCGGGCGACGTGCATCCGGTCGCCGTCCAGCAGGGCGCCGCACCAGTCGTTGCGACCCGCCGTCTCTACGCCCCGCAGGGTCGAGGCGACCATCGCCACGTTCGGGAACGCGGTCCGGAACGCGCGCGCCGCGGCCTCGAAGGGCGCGGGATCGAGGGGACCTCCGGCTTCGACCTTCGGCGTTTCCAGACCGAGGCAGCTCTTGAACCCGTAGGCGTCGCCGATCATCAGGTCGACCGAGGCCGCGATCCGCCGGTTGACCGTCCGCGCCGCCTCGGGGTCCGGATGGGCGTTCCACAGGCTGGCGCGGTAGTTCAGGTCGTAGGACACGATCACGCCGTGCCGCTTCGCCGCCTCCACCGCCTCGACCGTCAGGGCCGCCGTGGTTTCCGACAGGGCCGCGAAGATGCCGCCGGTGTGCAGCCACCGCACGCCCTCGCGCCCGAACAGGTCGTCCCAGTTCACCTCGCCGGGCCGCATCTGAGACGCCGCCGAGTTGGCCCGGTCCGAAACGCCAAGCGCCGGCCGCACGCCGAAACCCCGCTCGGTGAAGTTGAGGCCGATCCTCGTATTCCGCCCCACCCCATCGAAGTCGCGCCAGACGATGCGGCTGCGATCGACCGAGCCCTGCGCGATCAGGTCGTCGGTCAGCAGACCCAGATCGTTCCTCGGCAGGGCGGTGACCACCCCGGCCCGCCAGCCGAAGCCCTTGGCCAGGGCGCGGGCGACATTGTACTCGCCGCCGCCCTCCCAGACGTCGAAGGAGCGTGCGGAGCGCACCCGCCGGTCGCCCGGATCGAACCGCAGCATGACCTCGCCGAGGGCGACGATGTCGAACCGGCAGTCGGCGGCGGGGCGTATGGGCGGGATCATGCGGGCATCTGACACGAATGGCGAAGCCTGCGGAAGCCCTGCACGAGGCGTGAGACGCCGAACCCCCGTCTCACCGTCTCACCCGTCTCACCTCAGGCGGCGCAAGGGTTTGAAGGCCGTGCGGGCGTGAGCCGAGGTGAGACCGTCTCACCTGGGGCGGCTCGATCCCGGCCAGGCGAGGATGATGTCAAAGACCGGAGACGCAGCCTAGCACGGGGCGAGAGGGGGGTGCGCCGAATCTCTGGCCCGGACGCTATGGCCGCCTTGCGACCAGTCCCGACCAGGACGCGAGACGACCCTCGGACCGGGCTCCGACACTCTCGATCACCTCACCGATCGGCAGCGCATGGGCGACCGTCTCGTTGGTCGGGTTGAAGAGGCACAGCAGGCGGTCGTCCTCGAGCCGCCGCTCGAACGCGACCAGTGGCGCGGGCGCGTCGATCCAGGCCAGATCCCCTTCCCGTAGCGCCGCCTCGCGCCGTCGCAGGCCCACGAGCCGGCGCGTCGCCTGGAGCATCGAGGCCGGCTCCGATTCCTGGGCGTCGACCGCCAGCGCCGGATGGCGGGAATCGACAGGCAGCCACGGATCGACCGTCGAGAAGCCGGCGAAGGCGTCGTTCGCCCGCCAGGGCATGGGCGTTCGCGCTCCATCGCGGCCCAGGGTCTCGGGCCAGTTGGCGATGGCCTCCGGGTCCACCAGCCGTTCGAACGGCACCTTGGCCTGCGGCAGACCCAGCTCCTCGCCCTGGTAGAGGAAGATTTCGCCACGCAGGCTCATCAGCAGCAGCGTGAGCAACTCGGCCGCTTCCCGCCGCCGGCCCTCCGGCGCCCAGCGCGACACGCAGCGCGGCGCGTCGTGGTTGGAGAAGGCCCAGGCCGGCCATTCCGCCGACGCCGCCCAAGGCTCCAGCGCACGCCGCACCGTCCCGGCGTCCAGCCGCTCGGCATAGAGGAAGTCGAAGCCGTAGGCGGTGCTGAGACGGCCGGGCGCGGTGAAGGCCTTCATCTCGGCCGTGGGGTCCTCGCCCGGCACCTCGGCGACGGTGAACCGGCCGCCGTATGTATCGGTCAGGGCGCGCAAGCGCTCCAGGAAAGCGACGATCCCGGGCTGGGACTGGTTGTGCAGGTGGCGTTGGAAGTCGAACGGCCGCGTCCGCCTGCCCGGCCCTGCCGGCGGATTGTCGGTCAGGGCCGGGTCGTGCATGGCGAAGTTGATGGCGTCGAGCCGGAAGCCGTCCACGCCTCGATCCAGCCAGAAGCGCGCGGCGTCCAGCAGCGCATCCTGCACCGCCGGCTGATGCAGGTTCAGCTGCGGCTGGGCGGCCAGGAAGTTGTGCATGTAGTACTGGCCGCGCCGGGCGTCCCAGGTCCAGGCCGGACCGCCGAACACCGACTGCCAGTTGGACGGCGGTGATCCGTCAGGTTTGGCGTCGGCCCAGACGTACCAGTCGGCTCGTTCTCCCTCGCGCCCCGCCCGGCTCTCGACGAACCACGGGTGCTGGTCAGAGGTGTGGCAATAGACCTGGTCGATGATGATCTTGAGGCCCAGGGCGTGGGCCCGGTCCACCAGCCGGTCGAAATCCTCCAGCGTCCCGAACAGCGGATCGACGCCGCAATAGTCCGCCACGTCGTAGCCGAAATCCGCCATCGGCGACGGGAAGAAGGGGCTCAGCCAGACCGCATCGACGCCCAGCGAGGCGATGTGGTCCAGCCGCTGGGTGATCCCGGGCAGGTCCCCGACGCCGTCCCCGTTCGTGTCGGCGAAACTGCGCGGATAGACCTGATAGATCACCGAGCCGCGCCGCCAGCCGGAGGTCCGTTCCTGGGTCATCCGCCCCTCCCTAGGCCTTGCGGGCGTCGAACGCCGCGCGCGCCGCTTCGATGCGGTCGATGTTGGTCTCCGCCCAGGTCCAGACCCCGCAGAACGCCTGGGCCAGCGAAACGCCGAGATCGGTGAGCCGGTATTCGACCTTGGGCGGGATGACCGGATGCACGGTGCGGACCACCAGGCCGTCGCGCTCCATCTGGCGCAGGGTCTGGGTCAGCATCTTCTGGCTGACGCCTCCGACCAGCCGCCCGATCTGGGTGAAGCGCGTCTCTCCATGCTCGGCCAGGACCTCGAGGATCAGCATGGTCCATTTGTCCGCGACCCGCCCGATGACCTCGTTCACCAGGGCCTCGACGCGGGGATCGGCGACCTCTCCGGTCTCGGGATGCGAAATTCTGGCGGGCGCGGGGGCCGTCATGTCCATATCTTTCCTGATGGTAAGTAGGGCGGTTTCGAGTGCCTACTTACTGATGGAGAGTGACTGTCATACATGGCTCCTCGCGCGGATGCACCGCCCGAGAGGACACGAGATGAACATCACCGGCAACACCATCCTGATCACCGGCGGCAGCGCCGGCATCGGCCGCGCCCTGGCCGAGACCCTGCACGCCCGTGGCAACAAGGTCATCGTGACCGGCCGGCGCGAGGACGCGCTGAAGGCCGTCGCCGCCGCCAACCCCGGCATGGACTGGGCCGTGCTGGACATGGAAGACGCCGCCGCCATCGCCGACTTCGGCCGGCGGGTCGTCGCCGATCACCCGGAGCTGAACGTGGTCATCAACAACGCGGGCATCATGCAGGTCGAGGACCTGAAGGCCGGCTTCGACGCGCGCCTGATCGAGAGCACCATCGTCACCAACCTGCTGGCGCCGATCCGCCTGACCGGTGCCCTGCTGCCACACCTGTCGGGACGCGCGGCGGCCACGGTGATGACCGTCAGTTCGGGCCTGGCGTTCGTGCCGCTGGCCGCCACGCCGGTGTACAGCGCCACCAAGGCCGCCATCCATTCCTGGACCCAGGCCCTGCGCAGCCAACTGAAGGACACATCGGTCGAGGTGCTGGAGCTGGCTCCGCCGGCGGTGGCGACCGACCTGATGCCCGGCCACGCGGAGAACCCGAACTCCATGCCCCTGGCCGACTACATCGCCGAGGTGATCGGCCTGATCGAGCGAGGCGACACGCCGCGCGGCGAGATCCTGGTCGAGCGGGTCCAGCACCTCCGCCGCGCGGAGATGGATGGGCGATACGAGCAGGTCTACGCGATGCTGAACGGGTGACGTCTCATTCTCCTCCCCCGTGAAGCACGGGGGAGGAGGCCTCCGCCTTGCCTAAGCCGTATTGACCCCCTATCTCCGCCCCATCGCACCCTTGCGATCTCCGGCGTCTCCAGCGCGTGTGGGTCCTCCTCCCCGAGGATCTGACTGTAGAAGCCGCCGGTTCCTCAAGTTCATTCGCTGCCCGGACACGCGGGGCGGCGCCCGATCCACCCCGGCGGCGCTCGCTCTTGAGCGCTCAATCGGGACTGGCGGTGCGCGGTCCTTTCGGCGTCATGCCCGGATCAAATGCGCCCTGCCGCATGCGAAAGACGCTGCATTGAGCCACACCTTTGAAACCATGGGCCTGAACCCGGCCCTGCTGACCGCCCTGAAATCCCAGGGCTACACGACCCCGACTCCGATCCAGGCCAAGGCCATCCCGGATGTCATGGCCGGCCGCGACCTGCTGGGCATCGCCCAGACCGGGACCGGCAAGACCGCCGCCTTCGCCCTGCCGATCCTGCATCGTCTGGCGGCCAACCGCACCGCGCCCATGCCGCGCACCACGCGCTGCCTGGTGCTGTCGCCGACGCGCGAGCTGGCCACCCAGATCGCCGAAAGCTTCAAGGCCTATGGCGCCCACCTGGGCTTCCGCGTCGCCGTGATCTTCGGCGGCGTGAAGTACGGCGCCCAGGAGCGCGCCCTGCAACAAGGCCTCGACATCCTGGTGGCCGCCCCCGGCCGCCTGCTGGACCATATCCAGGGCAAGATGCTGGACCTGTCGTCCACCGAGATCTTCGTGCTGGACGAGGCCGACCAGATGCTGGACCTCGGCTTCATCAAGCCGATCCGCCAGATCACCTCGCGCCTGCCCGCCCGCCGCCAAAACCTGTTCTTCTCGGCCACCATGCCCAGCGAGATCGGCAAGCTGGCCGGCGAGCTGCTCAAGGAGCCGGTCAAGGTCCAGGTCACGCCCCAGGCCACCACGGTGGAGCGCATCCAGCAGTCGGTGATCTGGGTCGAACAGGGCCGCAAGCGCGCCCTGCTGACCGAGATGTTCTCCGACCCGGCCTATACGCGCTGCCTGGTGTTCACCAAGACCAAGCACGGCGCCGACAAGGTCGCGGCCTATCTGGAGGCCGGCGGCGTCGAGGCCGGCGCCATCCACGGCAACAAGTCCCAGCCCCAGCGCGAGCGGGCGCTGGAGGCGTTCAAGACCGGCAAGCTGCGGGTCCTGGTCGCCACCGACATCGCCGCGCGCGGCATCGACGTCGACAAGGTGACCCACGTGGTCAACTTCGAGCTGCCGCACGTGCCGGAAAGCTATGTCCACCGCATCGGCCGCACCGCGCGGGCGGGCAAGGACGGCACGGCCATCAGCTTCGTCGCCGGTGACGAGATGAAGCTGCTGAAGGAGATCGAGAAGGTCACCCGCCAGAAGATCCCCGCCGTCGACCGTCGCAACGACGTGGCCCTGGCCCGTCTGGACGCCTCCATCATGGCATCGGGCGTCGGCAAAAAGGCCAGCATCGACGGCGCCGGCAAGTCGGAGCAGCAGAACCGTGGCGGCCGGCGCAACCCGCGCCGCGACGGCGTCCGTCCCGAAGGCGGCGGCCAGCCTCACCGCCAGCGCAAGGCGGCCCCTGGGCGCGACGCCCGCGCGGCGCCGCCCGCCCGCGCCTACGATCCGATGTCCGGCGAGCGCCCGCGCACGGTCAACAACGACCCGCGAACCGAGCCCAAGCCGGTCAGCGAAATGAAGCGCCGCCCCCGCCGCCGCCCCTCGAACGGCGGCAAGGGCTTCGCGAAGGCGTAAGAGGCCATAGCCCCTCCACCACCCGAAGGCGGTGGAGGGGCCTGCCTTAAACAGGCTAAACCCCGCCCATGTCTTCCGCCCCCCTGCCTGACGCGGGGCGCAACTGGGTCGACGCCCATGCGCCCGAGCCGCTGAAGCCCTGGCTCAAGCTCGGCCGCTTCGACCGGCCGGTCGGGGTCTGGCTGCTGCTGCTGCCGGGCTGGCAGGGGATCGCGCTCGCCCTCGCCCGGTATTCGGAGGCGCCCGGCCTGTACGGCCTGTGGCTATTCGTCGGCTTCGGGGTGGGGGCCCTGCTGATGCGGGCCGCGGGCTGCGCCTTCAACGACATCGTCGATCGAGACATCGACGCCCGCGTGGCCCGCACCGCCGCGCGCCCGGTCGCTTCTGGCCGGATCAGCGTCAGACAGGCCTGGGCCTTCGTGGTCGGATGCAGCCTGATCAGCCTGCTGATTCTGCTGACCCTGCCGCCGCTGGCCATCGCGCTGGGCGTAGCCTCCTGCGCCCTGGTCGCGGCCTATCCCTTCATGAAGCGGATCACCTGGTGGCCGCAGGCGTGGCTGGGGCTGACCTTCAACTGGGGCGCCCTGATGGGGTTCGCGGCGGCCTTCAGTGTCCCCGCCAAATGGGCCGACCTGAACCGCGTGGCGGTGGAAAGCGTCGGGCCGCCGCCTCCGTCCATAGCCGCCTCGGTCGGGATCGAAGACTACATTCCCGCCGTCCTGCTCTACGCCGGCGGCGTGTTCTGGACCCTCGGCTACGACACCATCTACGCCCTTCAGGACATCGAGGACGACGCCCTGGCGGGGGTGAAGTCCTCCGCGCGCCGCCTCGGCGCCCGCGCCCGTGCAGGTGTCGCCGCCTTCTACGTCCTGGCTGTCCTGCTAGCCGCCACCGCGGGCTACAGCGCCGACCTCGGTCCGCTCTTCTACGCCGGCGTTCTGGCCTACGCCCTGCATCTGGCCTGGCAGACGCGCACCCTGCGACTGGACGACCCGGCGCGAGCGCTTAAGCTGTTCAAGTCGAACCGGGACGCAGGCTTTATCCTGCTGCTCGCCATCATCCTCGGCGGCCTGGTCCGCTGACGCTGGAGACCGCCATGCCTCGCCTCGTCCGCGTCCTGCTGCTCACCGCCGCCGCCTCGGCCGTCCTCTCCGGCTGCGAGCGCGAGCGCGAACCGACGCCGGCCCCCGCGCCGGCCGCCACGCCCTCGCCCGGAAACGTCACCCCCGCCGACGCCGCCGCGCCGCTGGCCTTCGAAAGCAAGAACCAGTTCGCCGAGGTGAAGCTTGAGTTGCCGGCCGCCATCAAGGGCCACCCCGACCTGCACGCCCAGCTTTACGCCGCCTCGGTGCGCGACCTGCGCCAGTTCGTGGAGGGGGCCCAGGCGGACCGCACGGAGGCCGGCGGGGACGACGAAATGCCGCCCTACGCCAAGACCATCCTCTTCAAGCCGGGCGCGGAGACGGGCAAGCTGTTCAGCCTCAGCCAGATGAACTGGGACTTCACCGGCGGCGCCCACGGCAACGCCCAGTGGGGCTCGGTCCTGTGGGACAAGGCGCTGAAGCGCCGGATCACCGCCGCCGACCTGTTCCGCAAGGGCGCGAACATGGCCGCGCTTGACCAAGCCCTGTGCGCGGCCGCCAACACGGCCAAGAAGGCGCGCGATCCGGCCGCCGAGACCGTTAGCCTGACGCCCGGGGCGATGTGGACCTGCCCGCGCGCCGCCCAGACCGCCTTCGTGCTGGCGCCGGGGACCACGCCCGGCAAGGCCGGCGGCCTGACCTTCCTGATCGCGCCCTATCAGATCGACAGCTTCGCGGCCGGCACCTACGAGCTGACCGTTCCGCTGTCGGCTTTCGCCTCCCTGCTGGCCCCCGCCTACGCCGACGAGTTCGCCGGCCAGCCGGTGAAGAGCGGGGATGTGACGGATCGCGGTTAAGCCCCTCTCCTCCGGGGATACGGCTACTTCAAGAACGCGTCCACCAGCTCGGCGAACCGCTCGGGCTGGTCGGACATGATGAAGTGCCGGCTGGCGTCGACCCGGACCAGTTCCACGCCGGGCAGGGCCGCATACTCGCGCTCCCACAGGGCCTGGGCCATGGCGGGCGCGGGGCCGCCGTCCGCGTCTGCCGCGTAGAGGGCGGTGACCGGCGTGGTCATGGCGGCCAGGTCCGGCCGGGCGTCGGTGGTCATCACCTCGGCCATGGCGCCGGCGAGCGCCTGACGGTCGCTGGCCAGGGACCATTCGACGATGCGTTCGCGCGTCGCCTCGTCCCGCGCCAGGCCGGCGGCCGTCTGCGTCTGCTGCGCCCTGAACGCGGCTTCGTCGGCGCCCAGGATCATGGCCCGGGCCTGGGCGGCGAAGGGGGCGGCCTGTTCCGCTGTCACCTGGGGTCCGAACATGGCGCTGTAGAACGGCAGGGCGTCCACGATCATCAGCCGACCGACGCGCTCCGGGTGCGCCTGGGCCAGCAGCAGGCCGCTCAGGCCCCCCATGGAATGGCCGATCACGGCCGGCCGCTCCAGCCCCGCTTCGGCGATGTAGCGGCCCAATTCCTCGACCTCTGGGGCGATGAAGGGGCCGGCGCCATGCCGCCAGGGCTCGCCCGCGAAGCCGGCCAGCTGCACCAGATGCACCCGGTGCGTGGCTTTCAGCCGGTCGGCGGTCGACCGCCACACCTCTCGCGAGGATCCAAGACCGGGGATCAGGATGACGTCGGGCCCCGCGCCGACCACCTCGACCGACAGACGGTCGGAGACGAAGGCGGCCTGCGTCATTGGGGGGACAGGCGCGGACGGCTCCGCCCTAGCCTGCTCGTTGGCGACCACGCAGGCGAGAAGGACTCCGAAGATGACGGGGAGCCGGACACGACGGGGCCGGCACGCCAGGAAGGCGCGTGAAAACATGATGAGCTCCGATTTTTGGGGTAAGGTTATCCTGACAGGGTCAGGCGTGGGGGTTCTCGAAGATGCTCTCGACCGGCTGGGCGAACAGCACGGCGATCCGGTACGCGAGATCGAGAGACGGATCGTGCTTCTCGGTCTCCAGGGCGTTCACCGCCTGGCGCGAGACGCCGAGCGCCTGGCCCAGCTGTTCCTGCGTCCAGCCGCGCTCGACCCGCAGCAACTTCAGCCTGTTCTTCATGCGTTGGACGCCCGGATGAACGGCGCGACGCAGCCGAAGAAGAACCAGAAGGCCGCATAGATCAGCCAGCCGGGCAGGTGGGGCGCGGTGGCGAAGGTTTCCGCGAACCCCCAGAAGGTCGCGACCGCCATGGCCAGACCGGCCGCCACGATGAACTGCTTGGCGGTGACGGCGCGCACGAACTCGTCGCTGTCGCGCATCAGGCTCAGGGTCGCCCACAGCTGGCCGACCACGGGGGCCGAAACCGCGGCGGCCAGCAGCCAGCCGGCGGGTCTGCCGATGATGTCGTCGAAGGCGTCGGTGACCATCATGGAGACGCAGATCAGGACATAGGGGACCATGAAGGCGTATGTCCGCACCACGTATTTCCGGTGGGCCGGCGTTCCGGTCTTCCACACATTCAGCATCAGGCTTCTCCGTCGATGTCAGGAGAACATGACATACTCGCATGTCATGTCAACCTGACTTTATGTCGTTAGTTCCTGACATGGCCCTCTTGCGCGCGCCGGGTTTCGGCATCGCCCGCCGAACGGTATCCTGACCCAATGCCCGCCGCCCCGCGCGTCTCGCCGTCCCAACTGTTCACGCCCCAGGAGTGGGCGCCGTTTCAGGCGCGCTCGGGGTGGAAAGGCGCGCTGCTGGTGGCGCACTGCTGGACCGTGATCGCGCTGGCCATCGCGGTCGCCGTCGTATGGCCGATCTTGATCCCGCTGTGCGTCATGGTCATCGGGACGCGCCAGCTCGGGCTGGCCATCCTGATGCACGAGGCCGCCCACGGGGCCCTCGCGCGGAACCTGCGCCTCAACGATTACCTCGGCCACTGGCTGTGCGCCGTGCCGATCGGGGCCAGCCTGGACGCCTACCGGCCCTACCACCTCAGCCACCATCGCTTCACCCAGCAGCCGGAGGATCCGGACCTGGTCCTGTCGGCCCCCTTCCCGGTCTCGCCCGCCTCCCTGCGGCGCAAGATGATCCGCGACCTGACCGGCCAGACCTTCCTCAAGCAGCGGGTGATGCTGCCGCTCGCGGCCCTGCGCGGCCGCCGCGCCGAACGCGCGACCGACAATCACGACTACGAGGCGCTGGTCACCGGCCGTTCGATCCTGCCGTTCCTGGCCGTCAACGCTGTCCTGTTCGCCGGCTTCGTCGCGGCGGGCCTATGGTGGGCGTATCTCGTCCTGTGGCTGCTGCCGATGGCGACCTGGTTCCCCTTCGTCACCCGCATCCGCAACATCGCCGAACACGCCTGCGTCGAGGGTTCGGCCTCCGATCCCTTTCGCGCCGCCCGCACCACCCGCGCCTCGTGGTGGGAGCGCGCGCTGGTCGCCCCCTACTGGGTCAACTTCCACGCCGAGCACCACCTGTTCATGCACGTGCCCTGCTGGAGGCTGCCGGATCTGCACCGTGCGCTGGAAGCCAAGACCGGGGCCGAACGGCGGGAGGTGGCGCCGAGCTACTCGCGGGTGCTCGCACAGGTCACTCGAGCCAAGACATAAGGCGCCGAAAGGGGTCCGTGCGACCGTGCGTCAAAGGTGGAAAGCGGACCGCGACGTCAGCGATGAAGCCGCCGCCAGATTACGAAGAGCAACGCACTCAAAAGGCCATGGCCTAACGAGATGGCGCCAATTGCTAGCCCGGTACTGAGGCTCGGAATCTCTCCCGCGAACGCCGCATAAATTCCCAAGGCTGCGCTACCGACGGAGATTAGCCCCGCGCCCACCGCGTTAAAAAGGAGAACGAACAAGGTCGACCGCTTCGCTCGCTTCAACGACGCCTCCCTCCAGCGTAACCCTATCAGGGGTTCAGGATGCAGGCCGCTCGCAATGCCCGCAATGGGTCGGGAGCGGACGATCCCCTGTGGGTGGTTAGCAGCCATTGCTCTGACGACGGCAGCGAGTCGCGAATAGACTGGGCCCCTAGTGCGTCCTCTCCCCCTCGGGCGGCCCCGCGATCACATCCGTCACCGCCTGAGCCAGTTCGACCTGGCTGAAGGGCTTGGCCAGGCGGGGGAGGTTGAGCTTGCCGGGCTTGCGAGGCTTCAGGTCCGCGTAGCCGGTGGCGATGATGATGGGCATGCCGGGCCGGCTCTCGCGCACCACCTCGGCGAACTGTGAGCCGGTCATGTGCGGCATCACCTCATCGGAGATGATCAGGTCGATGTCCTGGCGCGCCTTCAGGGCCTCCAGGCCTTCGCGGCCCGATGAGGCCACGATGACCTCGTGTCCCAGGTCGTCCAGCATCGCCGCGGTGTTGGTCAGAACCAGGCTGTCGTCGTCGACCGCGAGGATCAGCAGCTTGCGCCGCGCGGGATCGGCCGGGGTCTCAGGGCCGTCGCCGCCCGTGGGCAGGTTCGCCTCCGTCACCACCGGCATCCAGAGTTCGACCTCGGTCCCCTCGCCCGGCCGGCTGCGGATATCCAGCTTGCCGCCGGACTGGGCCGCCAGTCCGTGCACCATCGACAGGCCCAGGCCCGTGCCCTTGCCTACGCCCTTGGTGGTGAAGAACGGCTCCATGGCCCGCGCCACGGTGTCCTCGTCCATCCCCTCGCCGGTATCTCCGACCGTCAGGCGGACGTAGTCGCCGGGCGTCAGGCCCCGGCCCTCCCCGACCCGCTCTCCGCGTGCGGTGATGGTGATGACCCCTCCGCCCGGCATGGCGTCGCGCGCATTGACCGCCAGGTTCATCAGCGCCGTCTCGAACTGGTTCGGATCAGTCCGCACGCGCGGGAGGTTGCTGGGCAGGCGCATCCGCACCTCGACGTTGGGCCCGAGCGTCCGCTCCAGGAAGGCCATCATGCCGCGCACCAGGGTCGGGACGTCCACCGCCTCGACCTTGAGTTCCTGCTTGCGCGCGAAGGCCAGCATCCGCTGGGTCAGGAGGGATCCCCGCTGGGCCCCCTGCATGGCGTTGTCGAGCAGCGGCGTGATGCGCGGGTCATAGGGCAGGCGCTTCTGAACCAGCTCCAGACTACCCATCACCGCCATCAGCAGGTTGTTGAAGTCGTGGGCGACGCCGCCGGTCAGCTGACCCACCGCCTCCAGCTTCTGCGACTGGCGCAACGCCTCCTCGGCCTGAGCCAGGGCGGCGGCCTGGGCCTTCTCGGCGGTGACGTCGCGGCCGCTGGCGAAGACGAGGCCGCCCTCGACCGAGGTGTGCCAGGACAGCCAGCGCGGGGTGCCGTCCCGGTGGGTGTAGCGGTTCTCGAAATTGGTGAGATGGCGGGCCGCGACGGCGGCGTCGAGGGCGGCCTTCGTGGCCTCGGCATCCTCCGGCCAGAGGAAGTCGAGGAAGCTGCGGCCGACGACGTCCGAGGGGTGGTGGCCGAGGATCGCCTCCCAGGCCGGGTTGACCGAACGGAAGATGCCGTCGGCCCCGATCACCACCAGAAGGTCGCGGGAGTTGCGCCAGACCCGGTCGTGCTCGGCGGTGCGCTCCGCGACCCGCTGCTCCAGGGTCTCGTTGAACCGCACCAGCTCGGCCATCATCTGCTTCTGGTCGTCGATGTCGGTGCTGGTGCCGACCCAGCGGGTGACCGTCCCGTCGTTCGACAGGACCGGCTGCGCCCGGGCCAGGAACCAGCGATAGGTCCCGTCGGACCGCCGCAGGCGGTACTCGCACTGGTAGTCGGCGCGGCCCGCGACCGCGTCCTGCCAGTCTGCCGCCACGCGGGCCCGGTCGTCGGGGTGGATGATCGCCAGCCAGCCCGCGGCGTCGAGGTGACCCAGGACAATCCCCGTATAGGCATAGACCCGCTCGTTGAACCAGGTGGCGCGCCCTTGAGCATCGGTGGCCCAGACGAAGTTGGGCAGCACCTGCGAGAGGACGCGGAACTGCTCCTCGCTGTCGCGCAAGGCCGCCTCGGCCTGCTTGCGGGCCGTGACGTCGATGGCGGTGCCGACCACGCGGATGCAGGCCCCGTCCGCGAACAGGCCGCGGCCCTTGGCGGCGACCCAGCGGATCTGCCCGTCCTCCTTGCCGACCGTGCGGTACTCCACGTCGTACACGGCGCGGCGGGCGGGGTCCGCCGCGGCGGCATAGGCCGCGACGGTCGCCTCCCGGTCGTCCGGGTGGATCCCGGCGTAATAGTCGGCCATCGAGACCGGCACCTCGGGCGAGATGCCGAACATCGCCTTCACGCGGGCCGGCCAGTACAAGGTGTCGGCGACGACGTCGACGTCCCACAGCCCGACCTCGGCGGCCTCGGTGGCGAGCCGCAGCCGGGCCTCGCTCTCGCGCAGGCGGTCCTCGGCCCGATGGCGCGCCGTGTCGTCGAGGTGAAGCCCGTCCCAGACCACCTGGTCGTCGACGAGGCGCGGCGCCGAGATGATGCGGGTATGGACGAGGCGGCCGTCGGGCCGGCGCATCGGCGCCTCGACGTCGAAATGCGTCAGGTCGCGGATCGCTCCCGCCTCGGCCTCGGCGATCCGTGCCCGGTGCTCGGGCAGGATCAGGTCGTAGGCCGCGGCGGGGTCGGCCAGCACGGCCTCCGCCGGCACCCCCGTCATCCGTTCGAAGCCCTGCGACACGGTCAGGAAGCGCCGGCCGGTCCCGTCGCGGGGCGTGGCGATCTGGAACACGTAGCCGCCCGGCAGGTGGTCGGTGAGTGCCCGCAGGCGCGCCTCCGCCTCGCGCAGGCCTGTCTCGGCGACGACGCGCCCGGTCGTCTCGGTGCAGGCGCAGAACATGCCGACGACCCGGGCCGCCTCGTCCCGCAACGGCGAGTAGGAGAAGGTGAACCAGGTCCGCTCGTCGTAGCCGTGCCGGTTCATCAGGAGCGGCATGTCCTCCGAGAAGGTCGGCTCGCCGGCGAGCGCCCGGTCGATGAGCGGCGCGATGTCGGGCCAGATCTCCGCCCAGATGTCGCGGAAGCGCCGGCCGAGCGCCGCGGGATGCTTGTCGCCGAGGATCTCCGCATAGGCATCGTTGTAGAGGAAGCCGAGCTCGGGCCCGAACGCCGCGAACATCGGGAAGCGCGAGCCGAGCATCAGGCTCAAGGTCGCGCCCAGGCAGGCCGGCCAGGTCTCCGGCCGCCCGAGGGGTGAATCCGACCAGTCGTGGGCGCGCATCATCGCGCCCATCCTCCCGCCGCCGGCGAGGAAGGCGGGATGTCCGGGGGCGGTGCGCTCAGGCATGCCGCAGGGAGGGGTTGGGTCGCGGGGTCATCGGGCCGGTCAGAATGGAGTTCGTCCGGGTGAGGCCCGTGCAGGTAAGGCTCGCGCGACCACCGTCGAGACCTTACCGTCGATGCCGCAGCCGGCGGAAGGGCGGGCGCGGGGAAGCCCCCAGTTCACAGGTCATCTCCAGGTGTCGTCGTCGAGCGCGACCATGTTAGCAGGCGCTCCCCTTCGCCCGCGCCGTCCACAGGCCCATATGGGGGCTCTCGCGAACCACGGACGATCGGAGACCGCCTGTATGCCGACCTACCAGAAGGACGAAGCCGCCATCGCCCGGCTCACCCCCGAGCAGTACCGCGTCACGCAGCAGAACGGCACCGAGCGGCCCGGCACCGGCGAGTACCTCGACAACAAGGCGCCGGGGATCTACGTCGACGTCGTGTCGGGCGAGCCGCTCTTCGCCTCCTCCGACAAGTACGAATCGGGCTGCGGCTGGCCGAGCTTCACCAAGCCGGTCGAGCCGGCCCACGTCGCGGAGCTGCGCGACACCTCGCACGGCATGATCCGCACCGAGGTCCGCTCGAAGCACGGCGACAGCCATCTCGGACACGTCTTCCCGGACGGGCCGCGGGACCGGGGCGGCCTGCGCTACTGCATCAACTCCGCCTCGCTGCGCTTCGTCCCCCGCGACCGGATGGAGGCCGAGGGCTACGGCGCTTATCTCGATCAGGTCGCAGGCTGACGCGCGAACGGTTTGATCTGGTCGGGACGAATAAGGCGTGGGATCCCCTCTCCCGTGTGGGAGAGGGGAGACGCACTCCACCGTTGTTCGGAAAGTGTCAGCGGAAGTCCGTGGCGCGCGCGCGGCGACCCGGAGGCCGGCGCCACCCCCTACAACCGCGTCCGCACCTCCTCCACCACCCGCTCCGGCGTGAACCCGAAATGCCGGGCGAGGTCGGCCTCCGCCCCCGAGGCGCCGTAGCCGCTCATGCCGACGAAGCCGCCCTCCTCGCCGAGATAGCGGTCCCAGCCGAGCCGCACCGCCGCCTCGATCCCGACCCGGACCGTCCCGGGTCCCAGGGTCTCGCGGCGATAGGCGGCGTCCTGGCGCTCGAACAATTCCCAGGACGGCATCGAGACGACGGCCGTCGGGATACCCTCGTCCTCCAGGCGGCGGCGGGCCTCGACGGCGAGGGCGACCTCGGAGCCGGTGGCGAGCAGGGTGACGCGGCGGATCCCTGAGGCCTCCTCCAGCACGTAGGCGCCGCGGGCGGATCGGTTCTCAGCCCCTCCGTCGCGGCGCAGGGCCGGCAGGGCTTGCCGGGCGAAGATCAGCGAGGACGGGCCGGCGCGGTTCTGCATCGCGATCTCCCAGCACTCCGCCGCCTCGACGGCATCGGCGGGGCGCAGGACGAGCATGTTGGGAATGGCCCGCAGCGAGGCCAGGTACTCGACCGGCTGGTGGGTCGGCCCGTTGCGGCCAATGCCGATCGAGTCGTGGCTGAACACGAAGGGCACGGCCAACCCCATCATGGCGGCGAGCCGCAAGGTCGGGCGCAGGTAGTCCGAGAAGACCAGGTAGGTAACGCCGACCGGCACCACGCCGCCATGGGCGGCCATGCCGTTCATCATCGCCCCCATGGCGTGCTCACGGATGCCGTAATGGACGTAGCGCCCGCCCTGGTCCTCGGCCGTGAAGGATTTCAGGCGGCGCTTGTGCTGGGTCGCGCCCTCGAGGTCCGGCGCGCCGGAGAGGAGTTCGGGGATGGCGTCGGCGAGGCGATCGACCAGTTCGCCCGACAGGCCGATGCCGGACTGCGCCTGGCCCGAACGGGCGGCCTCCTCGCGAAATGCCCGCAAGGGGGCGTCCCAGCCCTCCGGCAGCCTGCCCTCGCGCAGGCGGTCGAGGAGGCGGCGGCGCTCCGGCGGCAGGGCGGCAACCCGCTGCGTCCAGGCCTCGAAAGCAGGCGCATGGCGCTCGCCGGCCGCGCGCCAGGCGGCGCGGATCTCCGCCGGGATCTCGAAGGCCGGGTGCGGCCAGTTCAGGGCCTCGCGGGCGGCGGCTCTCAGGGAGGCCGGGATGCGGGCGGAATGGGCGGCCCGCGTGCCCTCGACGCCGGGCAGGCCGCGGCCGATCACGGTGGTGCAGCGGATCATCGAGGGGCGCGGATCGGCCCCGGCGAGGAGCAGCGCGGCCGAGACCGCCTCGCTGTCGTGGCCGTCGACCTCCTGCACGTGCCAGTGGCTGAGGCGGAAGCGCGCCGCCATGTCGTCGCTCAGCGCGAGGTCGATCGCGCCGTCGTCGGTCATCTGGTTGTCATCCCAGAGGAAGGTGAGCTTCCCCAAACGCAGGTGGCCGGCGAGCGAGATCACCTCCTGGCCGACCCCCTCCTGCAGGCAGCCGTCGCCGACGAGGGCATAGGTGCGGTGGTCGATGAGGTCGGACCCGAGCCAGCGGCTCAGGTAGGCCTCCGCCAGCGCCATGCCGGCGGCGTTGGCGATGCCCTGGCCGAGCGGCCCGGTGGTGGTCTCGATGCCGTGGGCGGGGGCGTATTCGGGGTGGCCCTCGCAGGGCGAGCCGAGCTCGCGGAAGCGCGTGATGTCGTCGAGCGCGATGCCCTCGTAGCCCGAGAGATGCAGCAGCGAATAGAGCAGCATCGAGCCGTGCCCGTTCGACAGGACGAAGCGGTCGCGGTCGAACCAGAGGGGCTCGCGGGCCAGGAACTTGAGGTGGCGGGTGAAGAGCGCCGTCACCGTGTCGGCGGCGCCCAGCGGCGTGCCCGGATGCCCCTCGCCCACCCGCTCGATCGCGTCGATGGACAGGAAGCGGATCGCGTCCGCGAGCGCACGCGGCTCGGTGCCGGTCATCGGGGTCCCTCCCGGGGAATGTTGGGTGCTCTTGAGGCA
>JAEWJI010000013.1 GCA_023386645.1 Pseudomonadota bacterium | reverse complement strand
GCGCCGCCCAGCGCCCGTCCGCGCCCCGTGCGCCGGCTGGCCAATCGGCGGCCGACACGCGCGACGCCCTCGCTCCCGCCGCGACGGGTCCGCAGCCCTATGCGCCGGCGAACTCCCCCGCGCCCCGTCAGTCGGTTCAGTAATCCTCGGACTTGGAGGGAGCGGCCGGCTTCGCTAAACCGCCCGCTTCCGACCCGCCACGAGCGTACACATGTCCGACACGCCTCCCGACCGCCTTTGCGTCAATCCCTCCAGCCCCTTTTATGACGCCGACGTGCTCGCCCGCGACGTGGGCGTGCGTTTCAAGGGCGAGGACAAGACCAACGTCGAGGAGTACTGCGTCTCCGAAGGCTGGGTCCGGCTCGCCGTGGGCAAGTCGACCGACCGCAAGGGCAATCCGCTGACGGTCAAGCTCCAGGGCTCGGTCGAGCCCTACTACCGCAACGGCTGATCTTCCGGTGACGCGCGGGCGGGGCTAGGGTCCGCCGGCTTATCGCCCGGAGGTCGCCTTTGCTTCGTTTCGCCCGCTCCACCTGCCTCGCCGCCCTGGCGTTCGCCGCCGTCGCCGGGCCGGTCCTCGCCCAGGACGCCGCCGCCATCCGCACGGCCGAACAACTGCGCGACACGGCGATGGAAGGATCGATCGCCTACGACCTGGTCTCCGAACTGACTACCCGCTTCGGGCCCCGCCTGGCCGGCACCGCGTCCGAACACGCCGCCGCCGAATGGGGCGCCGAAACCTTCCGCCGTCTCGGGTTCGATAATGTCGCGGTCGAACAGTTTCCTCTGGCGGTCTGGAATCGCGGCGAAAACCGCGTCGAGATCGTGGGCGACTTCGCCCAGCCCCTGACCGCCGTGTCACTGGGCGGCAGCATCTCGACCCCGGCGGCCGGCATCGAGGGCGAGGCCGTCGTCTTCGAAACCTACCAGCAACTGCTTGACCAGCCCGAAGGCTCGCTGACCGGCAAGATCGTCGTCGTGCTCCAGGATACGGTCCAGGCCCAGGACGGCCGGGGCTACGGCGCGACGTCTCCCATTCGCGGTCAGGGCCCGTTCGAGGCGGCCAAGCGAGGCGCCGTCGGCTACGTCCTGCGTTCGCTCGGCACCCACGATCACCGCTTCGCCCACACGGGTGCGACCCGGGTGGGGGAGGGGGCCATCCCCGCCTTCGCCATCTCGCCTCCCGACGCCGATCAGATCCGCCGCCTCGGCCGGCTGTCGAACCGACCCTTGCGTCTGCGCCTGCATTCCACCTCGGGCTTCGTGGAACAGGGCCGTAGCCAGAACGTGGTCGGAGAGGTCACAGGCCGCGAGGCTCCCGAGGAGATCATCGTCATCGGCGGCCACCTCGACAGCTGGGACCTCGGCACCGGGGCGATCGATGACGGCGCGGGCGTGGCCATCGCCGCCGCCGCGCTGAAGCTGATCGAGGACCTGCCGCAAAAGCCCCGTCGCACCATCCGCGTCGTCTGGTGGGGCTCCGAGGAGGTCAGCCAGCCGCCCCCCGCCCAGGGCCTAGCCGGCGCCCGCGCCTACGCCGACAGCCGCCGCGACCAGGCCGCGAACCACATCGCCATCTCCGAGAGCGATTTCGGCGCCGAGCGGGTCTATAGCCTGGCCCTTCCCGCCGGCGCGCCTCAGGCCTTCCGCGACGCGGCCATTCGGGTCCTGACCCCCATCGGCGTCCTGTTCGACCCGGCCCCCGCCACCGGCGGCGGCCCCGACACCGGCCCGACGGTCGCGCTGGGCGTCCCCGCCTTCCGTCTGAACCAGGACGGCACGGACTACTTCCGCTACCACCACACCGCCGACGACGTGCTGGACCGCATCGACCCCGAGGCCCTGAACCAGAACGTGGCCGCCTGGGCAGCTTTTCTGTGGCTGCTGGCCAACAGCGACATCGACTTCCGCGACACGATGCCGGCCCGCCCGGCGCAGTGAACGAACCTCCGCGAGCGTGGCGAAACTGGTAGACGCAACGGACTTAAAATCCGTCGACTTCGGTCATGCGGGTTCGACCCCCGCCGCTCGCACCATTTTCGGCACCGTCGTCATAGAGCCGTGATGACGGTGTGGTCGGGGTGGCGCTAGAAGTCCGGCCAGTTGGTTTGGATTTCCTCGATGATGTTCGCCTCGCGTCCCCACCGCCGCGCCGTGATGGTCGCTGGCGCCGCTGGTCTGGCCTTTAGCGGTCTGGCCCGCGTTGCCAACGCCCGCTCCCAGGTCGCCGGCGCCTCGGCGGTCGAGAGCTATCTCAATGAGGTGGAGGGCTACGGCCCGCTGGTCCGTGACCCCCGGGGCCTGCTCGATCTGCCGGAAGGCTTCACCTACCGCGTGGTTTCTCAGGGCGGTGAGACCATGGACGACGGCCTCCTGGTCCCCGGTCAGTTCGACGGCATGGGCTGCTTCCCGCTGGAGGGCTCGCGCGTGGCCTTGGTTCGGAACCATGAACTCAACAGCCGCAACACCCACAAACATTGGGGCCCCGCCGGCTACAATCAGGAACGCATCGAGGGCATCGACGCGTCGAAGGCCTACGATACCTACAAGGACGGCCGGCCCCTGCCCGGAGGCACGACTACGGTGGTCTACGACACCGTCACCGGCGAGACGATACGGCAGCACCTCAGCCTGATCGGCACCTCGACCAACTGTTGCGGCGGCCAGACGCCCTGGGGCAGCTGGCTGACCTGCGAGGAGACCGAGATCACCCCGGTCGATGGCGACGTGACGCGCGAGCACGGTTACGTCTTCGAGGTCCCGGCCTCCGCCGACGGTCTGGTCCAGGCCGTGCCGCTCAAGGCGATGGGCCGCTTCGACCATGAGGCCGTGGCCATCGATCCCAGGACCGGCATCGTCTACCTGACCGAGGACAAGGTCGACGGCCTGCTTTACCGCTTCATCCCGAAGGTGCGGGATCACCTCGTGGAGGGCGGGCGGCTGCAGGCGATGGCGTTCAAGGACGCGCCGGGCGCCGACAGCTCCAACCACGATGCCCGCATCTGGTCGCTCGGCGACTGGCGAGAGGTCGAATGGGTGGATCTGGACGACGTCGAAAGCCCCAACAACGACCTGCGCCTGCGGGGTCACGCCGCCGGCGCGGTGCGTGTCGCTCGCGGCGAGGGAGCCGTCTTCGGCGAGGGCGAGCTGTTCATCACCGCGACCTCGGGCGGGCCGCTCAAGCGTGGCCAGATCCTGCGCTACCGGCCGTCGCCCGACGAGAATGAAGCGGGCGAGAGCGCGGAGCCCGGTAGCGTCCAGTTGTTCGTCGAATCCGCCGATGAGCGGGTGTTCAACATGGGCGACAACCTGGCCGTGGCCCCCTGGGGCGACCTGATCGTCTGCGAGGACAACTACTCCGCTGACCTTTTCAACCACGTGAAGGGGGTCGCCCCCGACGGGAAGGTCTACACCCTGGCCCGCAATGTCTTCCGGGGGAATGGCGAGTTCTGCGGCGTGGTCTTCTCGCCGGACGGCGGGACCATGTTCGTCAACATCCAGTTCCCAGGGATCACCTACGCCATCCAGGGGCCGTGGGAGCGCATCCGCGCATAACTTCGTGTTTCGCGCGCCGGAGCCGGCTTGACCCGACGGCGTTTCGTTGGCCGAACGGGGGACCGTCCCCGGGGAGCTCGAATGAAACGTCAAAGGCGCGCCCGCATCGTCGCCACCTTGGGCCCCGCGAGCCGCGCGCCGGGCACGGTCAAGGCCCTGGCCCAGGCCGGGGTCGACGTCTTCCGTCTGAATTTCAGCCACGGCTCGCATGAGGACCATGCGGCGGCACTGAAGGCCGTTCGCGGCGCCGAGCTGGCGCTGCAGCGGCCGCTGGGCGTGCTTGCCGATCTGCAGGGGCCCAAGCTCCGTCTCGGCCGCTTCGCTGAGACCGAGATCACCATCGAACCCGGCCATCGGATGCGGTTCGACCTCGACCCGACCCCCGGCGACCAGACTCGGGTGCAGATGCCGCACCCCGAAATCTTCAAGGCGCTGCGCACCGGGATGCTGCTGTTGCTCGACGACGGTCGGGTGCGGCTGCGGGTCGGCGAGCGCACGGACGAATGGGCCGACGTCGAGGTCGAGAGCGGGTCCAAACTGTCGGACCGCAAGGGCGTGGCCGTGCCCGAGGCCGTGATCCCCGTCTCGGCTCTGACGCCCAAGGACCGCGAGGACCTGGCCTTCGCGCTTCGCATCGGCGTGGACTGGGTGGCGCTCAGTTTCGTCCAGAAGGCCGAGGACATGGCCGAGCTAAAGCGGCTGGTGAACGGCCAGGCCGCCTGTCTCGCCAAGATCGAGAAGCCCCAGGCCCTGACCCAGCTCGACAGCATTCTGGACTACTGCGACGGCGTCATGGTCGCGCGCGGCGACCTGGGGGTGGAGCTGGAGCCGGAGGAGGTGCCGGTCGCCCAGAAGCAGATACTGCGCGCCGCACGCCAGCGGGGCGTCCCCGCCATCGTCGCCACCCAGATGCTGGAATCGATGACCAGCGCCCCCGCGCCCACCCGCGCGGAGGCGTCTGATGTGGCGAACGCCGTCTACGAGGGCGCCGACGCCCTGATGCTGTCGGCGGAGACGGCGTCCGGCGACTATCCGCTGGAAGCCGTCGGCATCATGAACCGCATCATCGAGCGGGTTGAGCGCGATCCGCTGTGGCCCAGCCTAATGGACGCCGAACACGCCGGGATGGACGATATCGACGCCGACGCCCTGGTCGCCGCCGCGCGCAAGGCCGCCGAGGCGCAGTCGACCGCCTGTATCGTCGCCTTCACGACCCTGGGCGGCACCGCGCGGCGCATGGCCCGCGAGCGGCCTTTGCAGCCGGTCCTTGCCCTGACGCCCAGACCCGAGACCGCCCGTCGCCTTGCTCTCGTCTGGGGTCTGGAAAGCCGCCTGAGCCGCGAGCCGACCTCGCTGGAAGACGTCACCGAGGACGCCGTCTCCAAGGCCATGGAGTTCGGCCTGGCTCAGCCGGGCCAGCGGATCCTCATCCTCGCCGGCACCCCCTTCGGCGCGCCGGGAGCGGCCAACCTGCTGCGCCTCGCCCACGCGCCTACGAAGAAGAAGCGCTGACTCACCCTTCTCCCCTCGGGGGAGAAGGTGGCCCGAAGGGTCGGATGAGGGGGCCGCCTGATCCAAACGGTCTGCCCGGCCTACGGGAGCCCACATCCCCCTCATCCGTCATGCTCCGCATGACACCTTCTCCCCCGGAGGGGAGAAGGAGGCAGACAACCGCCCCGAACCACGCCACCCTGTGTTGGCGATGATCAAATACATCGGCTCAAAGCGCGCCCTGCTCGACCCGATCCGATCGGCGATCCGCGCCTTGCTGCCGGCCGGCGGCCGCGTCTGTGACCTCTTCTCGGGTTCCGCCCGCGTCGCCCACGCGCTGAAGGCGGACGGCTACGAGGTCTGGGCCAATGACCACAACGCCTACGCCCACATCTTGGCCATGGCCCACATTCAGGCTGACGCCGAGCGCTGGCGCGAACCTGCCGAACGCCTGCTGGCGGAGCTACGCACCGTCCCGCCCGCCGCCGGCTGGTTCACCAAGGCCCTGTGCGAAGACGCCCGCTTCTTCCACCCCTCCAACGGCGCGGTGATCGACGCCGTCCGCGACCGTATCGCCGCCCTGTCGCTGGAGCCGGAGCTGGAGGCTATCGCGCTCACCGCCCTGATCCAGGCCGCCGACCGAGTGGATTCCACCGCCGGTGTCCACATGGCCTACATGAAGCGCTGGGCCCCGCGCGCCTTGAAACCGCTGGAGCTGCGTCTGCCCGATCTGCTGTCGGGTCCCGGCCGCGCCACCTGCGCCGACGCCGTCGAGATTGCGCCCGAGGTGGAAGCCGACCTGGTCTATCTCGACCCGCCCTACAACCAGCATTCCTACCTCGGAAACTATCACATCTGGGAAAGCCTGGTCCTTTGGGACAAACCCGAGACCTACGGCATCGCCAACAAGCGGATAGACTGCCGGACGCGAAAGAGCGCCTTCAACTTCAAGGGCGGCATCGGTCCGGCCCTTCGCACGGTCATCGAATCCCTGAAGGCGCCGAACCTGCTCGTCTCCTTCAACGACGAAGGCTTTCTGACCCGCGACGATCTCGTTGAAATGCTTTCCGTGCGCGGTCCGGTCCAGGTGATCGAGATTCCGCGTCCGCGCTATGTCGGCGCCCGCATTGGCATTCACAATCTGAAGGGCGAAAAGGTGGGGGCGGTCGGCCGCCTGACCAATGTCGAGCACCTGTTCGTGGTCGGGGAGGGCGCGCGGGGTCTGGCTCGGGCCGCCTAGGGGAACGCCCTCCGCGGCGAGTTCGTTAAGCGGCCATGACCGACGTCCTTCGCACCCCCCTGGGCGACACCGTCGCCTGGCGCGCGCCCGAGGCGACCCGCCTAAAGCGCGCGCCCGCCAACGACTGGTCGCAGGCCTCCGGGAACGGCTGGGCGCCGCGAACTCGCGTGCTCGCCCCTGAAGTTCAGCCGCGCTCGTCGGTCGAGTACGTCGTCATGGACGCGAAACCCGCGTCAGAAGTCCCAGCGCGCTGGTTGATCGCGATCGGCGGCGGCGTCGCGGCCGCACTCCTGGGGCTCATGCTAGGCGGCGCCCTAGCCCTCTAGGTCTGGGCCTCTTCGCCTTCCAACAGAGCCCGGATGGGCGACCATCCCAGCCGATGCGCGGGGCAAGGCCCCATCGTCTTCAACGCCGCCTGATGGACAGGGGCGTTATACCCCTTGTGGCTGGCGAAGCCGTAGCCTGGATAGACCCCGTCAAGCTCGACCATCACCCGGTCGCGAGCGGTCTTGGCCAAGATCGACGCCGCCGCGATCGACAACGACAAGCCGTCGCCGCCCACCACCGTGGTCACGTCGCACGGCAGTTTGAACCGGTAGTTGCCGTCCACCAGCGCCGCCGCCGGCGTTATCGCCAAGCCCTCCACCGCACGACACATGGCCAGGCCCGTGGCGTGCAGGATGTTCAGTTCCGCGATCTCCTCGACCGAAGCCGATCCGACGGCCCAGGCCACGGCGCGGGCCTTGATCTCGATCTCCAGCGCCTCGCGTCGTTCGGCGGTCAGCACTTTGGAATCGTCGATGCCCTCGGGCAGGTTCGCCGGGTCCAGGATCACCGCCGCCGCATAGACTGGCCCGGCCCATGGCCCGCGCCCGGCCTCGTCCACCCCGCAGATCGGCCCGCCCGCCGCCTCGCCCGCCAGGGTCTCCAACGCAAGCGTGGGAAAGGCGCGCGCCGGCGCCTTGGCCTTCTTGGCCTTCGCCTTCGTCGCCGCTGTCTTCACCGCCTTCGCCATCCGGCCCGCGCCATCGCACGAACCTCCGGCTGGCGGAAGCACTCGTCCACATGGTCGTTGATCATGCCCACAGCCTGCATGAAGGCGTAGACGATCACGGGCCCGCAGAACTTGAAGCCCCGCGCCTTCAACGCCTTGGCCATGGCGACCGACTCCGGCGACTGCGTCGCGAACCCGACCTGACCCGCCGGGCGCTGGGTCGGCTCTCCTCCGACGAACGACCACACCCAACCGGCGAAATCCTCGCCCTGGTCCCGCATCTCCACCCAGATCCGCGCGCCGCCGATGGCCGCTTCGATCTTGGCCCGCGAGCGGATGATCCGGGCATCGCCCAACAGCCGCTGGATGTCGGCCTCGCCATAGGCCGCGACCTTGTCGGGGTCGAACCCGTCAAAGGCGTCGCGCATCCCCTCGCGCTTCCTCAGAATGGTGATCCACGCCAGCCCGGCCTGGAACCCATCCAGCACCAGCTTCTCCCACAGCGCCCGCGCATCCCGCTCCGGCACGCCCCACTCGGTGTCGTGATAGGCGACATACAGCGGATCGGTCCCGCACCAAGCGCAGCGATGAAGCGAATCGGCCATCGCCGCAGCCTATCCTCCCCATCGCGGATAGGGAGGGGGACCGCGCGCGGGCGGTGGACGAGCGGAGAAGTGATGCCGTCACTTCCCGAAAGTCTGGTTGATCAGCGAAATCTGGCACACCTTGGGGTCCGGGAATGAGGGGACGATCCATGCGCGCCTTTAAATCGCTCGGGCTGGCCCTGAGCTTCGCGTTCAGCCTGTCCCTGGCCGCACCGAGCCAGGCCCAGGAGGCGCCGGCGCCCTCGCTGGCCGCCGTCGCTGACGCCGTCGATAGAGGCGATCTGGCCGCCCTGCGCACCGCCGCTTCGGACACGGCGCTGATTGACAGCCTTCGTCAGACCGATCCGGACACCCTGATCGAGTTTCAGCTGTCGCTCGCCGAGGCCTATCGAGACGCCGGCCTGCGGAACGAGGCAATCCGCGCCTATGAGCAGGCGCTGGTCTCCATCCTCCAGTTTCGAGGCCAGGGCCATATTTCCATGGCCGAGCCGATGGAGGCGGTCGCCGCTCTGGCCGAGGCGCCGGCCGCCCGTGCGCAATGGCTGCTGTCGGCCTTTGACATCCGCGAGGCGGTCTGGGGGCGGGGCAATCCGAACTTGGTCCCATACCTCACCGAACTGAACGCCGCTCGCGTCGCGGCGGGCCTGGAACCCTTCACTGGCCGGAGCGGTGGGGACTTCCCGACCAATCTGACGGAACAGCCGGTCGGGTCGGGCCCGCCTCCGCCGCCGCCGCCTCCGGGTCAGCCGGTCGCCCCCCGCTTCGACCTGGTCGACGTCTATTACGCGACGCACCGCGAGCGGACCGGCCGTCAGGCCGCCGCCGAAGTCTATGGCGGGCGTCGCGGAGACCTGACCTTCGGCGTGGCCCAGGTCAGCGTTCCACGCGACCGGGCGCCGGGCTCCATCCCGCGGCCGTCGGTCTGGACCTTCGAGTTCCGGCCGGACCCTGAGAAGCACATGATCCTGAACCGGGTCACGCCGATCGCCGACCGCGACAGCTTCTTCACCCGGGTGTCGGAGGCGGTGGCCGGCAGCCGTCGCAAGGAGGCGTTCGTCTTCATCCATGGCTACAACACCAGCTTCGAGGGCGCGGCCATCCGCACGGCTCAGCTGGCCGTCGATATGAATCTGGATGGGGCGCCGATCCTCTATTCCTGGCCTTCGCGCGCTTCGCTGCTGGGCTACGGCGCCGACACCCGCACGGTGGCCGAGGCCGCCTTGCTGGACGATGTCGCGGCCTTCCTGACCGACGTGGCGACCCGCACGGGGGCTTCACGGGTCCACCTGGTCGCCCATTCCATGGGCAACCGCGTCCTGGTCCGCGCGCTCGACCGCATCGCCGCTCAGCGCCCCGGACAACCGCCGATGTTCCAGGAGGTGGTGCTGGCCGCCGCTGACGTCGGGGTGGACGAGTTCGAGGCGACCTTCCCCCGCATTCTGCCGACCGGCGGCCGGTTCACCCTTTATGCGTCGCAGCGGGACCGGGCCCTGCAGATCTCCGAGCAGGTCAACAGCATGCGCCGCGTCGGCGACGCGCGGGTGGTGGTGGTGCGCGACGGATTGCAGACGGTGGACACCACCTCTGCGTCAGGCGGTCTCCTGGGCCACGACGATTTCGCAGGCTCGGCGCTGGCGGACTTCCGCGCGGTGATGTGGCTGTCGCTCGCCCCAGAGCGGCGCTGCGTTCTGGAGACGGCGGAAGCCGCCGGCCAGCGCTACTGGGCCTTTGGCGGCGGCTGTCCGGAGGCTGAGTTCGAGGAGGACACCCAACTCGTGCGCGCTAACGGCTCGATCGAACTGGCGCTGGCCAAGCTCGAGGACGACCTGACCAAGGCCGGCCAGGCCGCCCGCGACGCCTTGATCCGGAAGCGCGACCGGCTGGCGGCCATGCTCGGCGTCACCGCCAGGGCGGCGGCGGGAGCGTAGGTTAGATAAGAGGTCCACTTATCCCCGCGAAAGCGGGGATCCAGGAGCCACCGCATAGCGGTCGGGTCATCGGTAGCGCCCACCATCCGCCCTGCATAATCTGCAGCACTAAAGCACTGGGTCCCCGCTTTCGCGGGGATGAGCGGAGATCGGGTGACTGGGTCTAGCCTGCCGGAAGCCAATCCGATCGGCCGACTGTGACTTGCCGCCCCTCGACAGTCAGCGCGCCGTCGATCCGGTCGAGCCTCAGCAGGGCCATCCCCCTTCCGTCTCGGCCGGTGCACGTCACCCCCGCCCGCAACTCCCCGTTCAGCACCTCCGCACCGGTCGGGGGCGGCGGTCCGTCGTACAGGATCGGCAGCATCCGGTTCCTGATCGCGCCGCGCCGCTTCATCCGCGAGGTCGTCTCCTGGCCGATGAAGCAGCCCTTCTGGAAATCGATCCCGTTCAGCAGGTCGAAATTCGCCTCGATCGGATAGGTCTTGTCGAAGCCGACGTCCGCCGCGGGATCGGGAACCCCGATGGCCAGGCGATGGGCGTGATAATCAGCCTCACTGGCGTTCCCCGCCGGGTCGCCGCCGATGGCGCGGCCGCCCAACTCCGGCGTCCTCGGATCGTTCACGAAACCCTCGGCGACGCCAGGCCAGCAGGCGAAGACGGCCCCCTCCATTGCTTCGATCTGAACCGCTGCCCGCAGCCGATACATCGTCAGCCGATGAACCAGGGCGTCACGGCGCTCAGCCGCCACGTCCAACAGCACCGCATCCGCCCCGCCCCACAGGAAGAGGTCGAACAACAACCGTCCGGGCGGCGACAACAGCGCTCCGAACCGGACCTCTGCCTCGGCCAGCGACGCCACGTCCTGGGTCAGCAGGTTGTGCAGGAACGGCCGCGCCTCGGGTCCTGACACGCGCACCAGGGCGCGGCTGTCCAGGCGGGCGATGCGAATGGTCGACGTCTCCATGACGAAGGACTTAGGCGCGGCGGCCGGTTGCCGCTATCCTGACGGCCTCATGCGCGGCCGGTTCACGATTCTCTACATCGCCGAGGCCGATCCGGAGGCGGCGGTCCTGTCCTCCGGCGCCCTGGCGCACCTGGTCGAGGCCCTGCCGAACGCCGAGGTCACGGTGGTCGGCTCGCCCAACAGCGCGCCCCTGTTCGCCCACGTGCCCGGCCTGCGGAAACTGCTGGTGCTGGAAAGGGAAGGCCGCCTGGAGTGGATCGGTCTTTGGAACCAGCTCCGTGCGACAGAGTGGTCCCTGATCGTGGACATGCGAGGCACCGCCATCTCAACTCGCCTGCGCCGCCAGCGGCGGGCCGTGCGTGGCGCGCCAGAGCCTGGCCAGCACGCGGTCGAGGCCGCCGCTCGCACCCTGCAACTCGATGAGACGCCCGCACCCCGGCTGTTCGTTTCCGACGAGGATCGGGCCGCCGCCGACGCCCTGATCGGCTCCGACCCGTCGCCCATCCTGGCCGTGGGACCGGGGGTCGACTGGATCGGCAAGGCCTGGCCGGCCGAACGCTACGCCAAGGTCGCGACCGCCCTGTTCGCCGACGCCGGTCCGCTTCGCGATGCGCGGCTGATGATCGTCGGCGGCGAGGACGAGCGCGACGCCGCCCACACCATCCGCCTGGCCACCGCCCGCAACCGGGTGATCGAACTGCAAGGCAAGCTGACCACGCTCCAGACCGTGGCCGCCCTGTCCCGCGCCCGCCTCTATCTCGGCGCCGACAGCCTGTGGACCCAACTGGCGGTGGCGGCGGGCGTCCCGTCCGTGGCCGTCTTCGGCCCCTCCGACGACGCCGTGAAGGGCCCCTGGCGCGGCCGGTCGGTGCGAGGGTCCAGGGCCGTCGACGACTTCCGCGCCATCGACCCGAACCTGAACCAGGCCATCCAGCACATGATGGACCTGCCGGCCGAGCGGGTGCTGAAGGCCGCGCGAGAATTGCTGGTCGAGACGGAGCCGAAATGACCGCGACCTACGACCTGATCGTCCGGGGCGGCGAGGTGGTGAATCACGCCGGTCGCGGCCGGGCCGACGTCGGCGTGCGCGACGGCCGCATCGCCTTCATCGGAGACCTGGGCCAAGCCTCGGCCGGAGAGGTGGTCGACGCGTCGGGCCTGACGGTCCTGCCCGGCGTCATCGACACCCAGGTTCACTTCCGCGAGCCGGGGCTGGAGTGGAAGGAAGACCTGGAGACCGGGTCGCGAGCGGCCGCGCTGGGCGGGGTCACCGCCGTGTTCGAAATGCCGAACACCGAGCCCAACACCACCGATGCGGACACCTTGTCCGACAAGCTGGCCCGCGCGCGCGACCGGATGTGGACCGACCACGCCTTCTACATCGGCGGCACCCACGACAACGCGGCGTACCTGGGTGAGCTGGAGCGGCTGCCGGGCTGCTGCGGGGTCAAGGTGTTCATGGGCGCCTCGACCGGCACGCTTCTGGTCGCCGACGACGACGGGGTGCGCGAGGTGCTCAGGAACACGCGCCGGCGGGCCACCTTCCATTCCGAAGACGAATACCGCCTGGCCGAGCGCCGCCCTTTGGCCCGCCCCGGCGACTGGACGAGCCACCCTGAAGTGCGCGACGCCGAGAGCGCCATCCAGTCAACCCGCCGCCTGGTCGGCCTGGCGAAGGAGGTCGGCGCCCGCATCCACGTGCTCCACGTCTCCACCGCCGAGGAAATCGAGTTTCTGGCCGACCACCGTGACGTGGCGACGGTCGAGATCACGCCCCAGCATCTGACGCTGGACGGCGACGAGGCCTATGCGCGGCTCAAGGGCTACGCCCAGATGAACCCGCCCATCCGCAACGCGCACCACATCGCCGGCCTGTGGCGCGGGATCGACCAGGGTGTCGCCGACGTGCTGGGCTCCGACCACGCGCCGCACACGATCGAGGAGAAAGCCAAACCCTACCCGGCCTCACCCTCGGGCATGCCGGGGGTCCAGACGCTGGTGCCGATCATGCTGACCCACGTCGCGCAGGGGCGGCTCAGCCTCGAACGCTTCATGGACCTGACCTCCGCCGGCGCCCAACGGGTGTTCGGCATCGCGGGCAAGGGACGGATGGCCGAGGGCTACGACGCCGACTTGACCCTGGTGGACCTCAACGCCCGCCGCACCATCCGCCACGAGGACATGGCCAGCCGCGCCGGATGGACCCCCTTCGACGGCTTCGAGGCCCAGGGCTGGCCGATGGCGACCATCGTGCGCGGTCGGGTCGTCATGCGCGACGGCGAACTCATCGGCGCCGCCCATGGTCAGCCTGTGCGGTTCCAGGAGACGCTGTCGGCGACCTGAGGTTACGCCTCTCTCCGCTCATTCCCGCGAAGTGCATGGATGGCGGCGGCTTTCAGTTCGACAGGATGAATTCGGCCACGTCTTCGGCCACGGCCGGAGCGAGCGGCAGATTCGCCTCGAAATAGGTGGCCAGGTTGGGCGCGTGGTCGGCGGGGGCGGTCTTGAGGACGTGGTTGACGCCCTCCCACAGCTTGAGCGTCGCGCGCGGCTGGGCGACCGCGAGGGCCTGGGCGTCGGCGACCGTGGTCTGAAGGTCCGTGGTTCCCTGCCCGATGAAGACTGGGCCCTCATAGGCGCCGGCCAGGGCGGCCGGATCGAGGGCGAACCACGAGATGAGGTAGGGCTGAACGGATGGGCGAAACAGCGCCTCCAGCCCCGGGACGTTGGCCGTCTCGCGCCCGGCCGCCAGGTCGCTGAGCGCGGCCAGAGCCTGGGCCTTCAGGGGCTCGGGGGCCCCCGCCAACTGCTCGCCGATCACCACATGGGCGGGTCTTCCAGCGCCCGACAGCAGCACCAGGCCGCAGACGCCCCCGCCCCCGTCCTTGGTCGCCGCGAGCGCCACCAGCGCTCCCTCCGAATGGCCGATCAGCCAGGCGCAGGGCTGACCGGTCCGTTTCGCCGCCTCGGCGGCCCAGGCGCGGGCGTCCTGGGCGAGGTGGTCGAAGCGCAGCTGGCTCTCGTCCAGACCCGCCGGGGCGCTGGCGCCGATACCGCGCTTGTCGATCCGCAGGGTGGCGATCCCGTGCTCGGCCAGGCCCTCGGCCAGCAGCCGCAGGTTGGAGGCGACGATCCGCGTCTGAGGGCTGTTGCCGTTGCGATCGGTGGGGCCGGAGCCGGGCAGGATCACCGCCGCCGCTCGCGTCTGGCCCTCGGGCTCCAGTAGCGTGCCGTGAAGCGGCGCGGGTTCGGCCGGCAGCGTCACGGGCGTAGAGGTCTGTCCGCCGAACAGGGCGGCGGCGATCATCAGGTTCAGCATGGCGGACTCCGTCAGCGGCGAAGGTTGAAGAAGATCAGAAGGGCTGGCGGTCGGGATCGGCGCGCCAGACCCGCCAGCTCTCGAAGATCGGCCATAGGGCGGCGATCAGGATCAGCACGACCATGGCGACCGAGCCCTCCGGCTGCGGCGCCACCGGCGCGGCCAGCACCAGGCCCAGCCCGATCCAGAAGAACAGCCGGCCCGCCAGCCGGTTGGACCGGTCCCAGGCCAGGCGGCTCTTGTAGCTCCAGGGCGTGCGCACCCCGACCAGCGGGTTGGGTCCGACCCGCCCGAGACCCGCGCCTACCGCCGCCAGAATCAGACCCGTCAGCGCCATCGGCCATGCGGGCGACATCCCTCCCGCCTCGGCCGCGCCGCCCAGGCTGGCCCAGGCGATGATGGCGGTGGTCCCGCCGATGGAGATCAGCGAGATCAGCTGGCCGGCTCGCAGGCTCCGGCGCCGCGCAGCGTCCTCAGCCGCTTCGGCGTACCAGCCCATCATGCCCGCCGTGATCGCCGACATCGCGGCCATGAAGCCCAGCACTAGCGCCAGCTCGTTGCGGTCGCCCCAGCGATCGACCTCGCCAGAGGCGTTGAAGTGCATCGGATAGGGCCCCTCCGGCGCCTGGGTGAACACCCAGACCGCCAGAGCGGCGATCACCACCGTGACGATAACCGTCGCGGCGTCCAGAAGGGTGAAGCGGCGGGTCATCGGGGCGTCTCCTTCGGGGTCAGGTGTTCAGGGGCAGCCGACTCGGCGCCGGCGCCGGTCAAATCCAGCAGGAAGGCCAGCGCCTCCTCCACGGCCGAAATCTCCAGCCGGTAGCGGATCGTCTGCCCCTCCCGCTCGGGCGAGACCAGGTTGGCCTCCTTCAGCGCGTTCAGGTGCCCGGTGATCGTCGGCCAGCTCATGTCGAAGGCTGCCGCGATGTCGCCCGAGGCCATCGGCCCGCGCCGCAGCATCTCGATGATGCGTCGACGCACCGGATGCGACAGCGCCTTGAACAGGGTGTTCATAGGAGAGAGGCTAATTAGGAAGTGTCCTAAACGCAAGCCGCAAAGCTTGGCTTGGGATGAGCCGCAGGCGCGGACCCTAAATCGAGAAACTCACCCCACAGCCGCAGCTGGAGGCCGCGTTGGGATTGCGGACCACGAACTGGGCGCCCGCCAGGTCGTCCACGAAGGCGATCTCCGACCCTGTCAGGAAAGGAACGGAAACCGGATCGACGAGCGCCGTCTGGCCCAGAGCCTCGACCCTCAGGTCGTCCGCCTCGGCCGTCTCGACCAGTTCGAACCGGTACTGGAATCCGGAGCAGCCGCCGCCGTCCACAGCGACCCTCAGCATCAGCGGCCGGCCCTCGGCTTGCGCCAGCTTCGCCAGCCGCGAGGCCGCGCTGTCGCCCAGCACGATCCCGGCGGGGCTGCGGGCGGAGACGGAAAGCGCGGGCGTGGTATCGGTCAGGGTCACGTCCGCCTATATGAGGGCTGCCGGGGCCCGCGCAAAGGCCGCCGTCATCCGGAGCCGACCCCTGTCGCAATCCCGCTCGTCCCGCTTGGCGCCTTACGCGGAATCCGCCGAGGCGACGCGCGGCCGCCGCGCTCCGGAGCCCGATAGCCGGACCCGCAGCGCCTTCGCCCGCGACCGCGACCGGATCATCCACTCGACCGCCTTCCGTCGCCTGAAGGAGAAGACCCAGGTCTTCGTGGCGCACGAGGGCGATCACTACCGCACCCGTCTTACCCACTCGCTGGAGGTCGCCCAGATCGCGCGGTCCCTGGCGCATGCGCTCCGCCTCGACCAGGACCTGGCCGAGGCCGTCGCCCTGGCCCACGATCTCGGCCATCCGCCCTTCGGACATGCCGGCGAGGACGAGCTCCAGGCCCGGATGGCGCAGCACGGCGGCTTCGATCACAATGTCCAGACCTGGCGGGTCGTGACGCGGCTGGAGCTGCGCTATCCGGCCTTTCCGGGCCTGAACCTCAGCTGGGAGACGCTGGAGGGCGTGGTTAAACACAACGGACCGGTCTCGCATCGGCTGGACGAGCCGGCCTGGCGCGCGATCGCCGAGGACGCCGGCCAGGAGGGCTGGGACCTGCGTCTGGGCACCTTCGCCTCGCTGGAGGCCCAGTGCGCCGCCATCGCCGACGATATCGCCTACAACAACCACGACGTGGACGACGGTTTGCAGGCCGGACTGTTCACCCTGAGCGACCTGGCGGACGTGCCCCTGATCGGGCCGGCGATCCGCAGCGTGCACGCCGACTGGCCTGGTCTCGACGACCGCATGATCCGGTTGGAGGCCGTACGTCGGATGATCGGGGCGATGGTCAAGGATGTGTTGGCCGAGACGGAATCGCGCCTGACCGCCGACCGCATCGAGACGCCCGAGGACGTGCGGGCCGCGGGCCGTACCCTGGTGCAGTTCTCTTCCGGCATGCTGGCCGACCTCGGGGTCCTGCGGCGGTTCCTGTTCGAGCGCATGTACCGCCACTATCGGGTCAACCGTTCGCGCAGCCGGGCGCGGCGGGTCCTGTCGGAACTGTTCCAGCTGTTCGACGCCGAGCCGGAGGTCCTGCCGACCGCCTGGCGCGTCCGGGCCGAGACCGACGACGACGCTCGCCGCACCCGAGCCGTCTGCGACTACATCGCCGGCATGACCGACCGCTACGCCCTCGACGAACACCGCCGCCTGCTGGGCCTGGAAATCGCGCGGGATCTCTGACGCATCGTGATTCGAAACCGGGTCGAGGCAGGCTAGAATAGGTCCCCGCGCGCGCGATTCGCGGACCGACGACAGGAGGCTTCGATGTCCTATCAGGACCCGCACCGACCGGACCGCGACCGAGGGGCCTACACGCCGCCGACCGACGACGACCTGCCGTTCAACCGGGGCTTCGATCCGCGCCGGGGCGGACGCGGGGGCGGCAAGTCCCCGCCCGTGACCCTGCTGGTCAGCGCGGGCGTCCTGGTGGTCCTTATCCTCGCCGTGGTCGTATTCTACCGCTCGGGCCTGCGCGCCTCCGACGACGCCCCGCCCGCCGTGGGTCAGCCGGTCGGCGACCTGAAGGTCGAGGCGCCCATCGAGGCCCAGCCCGTCGATCCCGAGGCCGGCGTCGACGTCTATGCCCCCGCGCCCGCGGCCGACCAGCCCCCGGTCTTCACCCCGCCGCCGGAAGAGGCCGCGCCCCGGCCCCTGCCGCCGGTCGAGGCGGCGCCCGCGCGTTCGGCTCCCACGACCCCAGCCCCGACCCCGACCC
>JAEWJI010000058.1 GCA_023386645.1 Pseudomonadota bacterium | reverse complement strand
GGGGGGCGAGCGCCACAGCCGGTGTCGGGGGTCGCCCCCTCCACCACTTCGTGGTCCCCCTCCCCCGTGTCGCTTCGCTCGCGGGGGAGGACAGGAGCCGTCCGCGCTCAAGCAGCGAGGCCGCGCGGGCCGAGCGATAGCGCCCAATACCCCGCTCAAGCAGCGAGGCCCCGCGGGCCGAGCGATAGCGCCCAAAAAACTCAATGGATCGGATCATGGCGCTCCTCCAGCCCCTTGCCGACCACGTCGCCAAAGCCCCATTCCGCCACGTCGAACACGTAGTCGCGCGCGCTGAACAGCCGGCCCCGGCACACCTTCACCCGGGGCGGCGGCAGGTTGACCTGGGCCTGGAGGCGCTCGGTCAGCTCGGTCATCACCCAGGCGGGCACCTTGTCCCGCTCGGTCGGATAGGCGAACCGGAAGTTCAGCAGGTGCGCCATCAGCACCTCCCAATACAGGTCCATCTGGTCCAGCAGCGACTTCCAGTCGATGGCGTCGGACTGCTTCAGGATGATGTGGTTCACGTCAGCACCGTCGTAGCGGTAGCGGTCCTGGATGAAGACCTTGGACAGGATCAGCGCCGTCGGCGGGGTGATCCCCACCTCGTGGCCATAGACCTCGATCGTGTCGGGGCCGAACCAGGCGTCGTTGACCGCGATCGTACCGTTCGACATGGCGAAGATCACGTCGAAGAAGTGCTTCTCGTCCTTCCAGACCTTGGCGATCCAGCGCTCGTCCTCGACGTCGGTGCGGTACCCGCGCGCCTGGAACCATGCCAGGATGCGGGGATAGTCCCCGGGCTTGCAGAAGACGTCCAGGTCCTTGGTCGGCCGACGGATGCCCGTATAGGCCGTCACCGCATAGGTGCCCGACAGCAGGAATGGGATGCCCGACTCCTTCAACAGCCGCAGGCTCTCCTCATAGAAGGCGACGGCGTCCTCCGGCGGCTCGAAGGTCGGATCGGCGACGACGTCGGACATGCGGGGAAAAGCCTCTGATAGCGAGGCCTTGGGAACGGCTCCGCTCCGCCCCGGGTTCCGGGCTTCCCTGCGGCCTCCGGGCGCGGCAGGCTGGCCGGCCAAGGAGACCCCAATGATCGATCGCCGCCTGATCCTCGCCCTGGTCGCCGCCGCCCTGACGACAGCCTCCGCTTCTCCGGCGTTGGCCCAGCAGGCGCAGGCGACCGCCGCTCCGCCGCCCGACATGGAGGTGCTGTTCTGGCCGGCCGAGCGCCGCGAGCGCGACCTGCGCCGCATGGCCGAGTTGATCCCGCATGTGCGGATCGAGCCTTCTCCCGCCCCCCGCCCCCTGCCGGCGGGTGAGCCGCTCGACCTCGACCCCGGCCCCTATATGCAGGCCGAGCGGGTCGCCGGCGTCCTGGTGATCCACGACGGACGCGTCCGGATGGAGGAATACGGCCTGGACCTCACTTCCTCCGACCCCTGGGACAGTTTCTCCATGACCAAGTCCCTGACCTCGACCCTCGTCGGGGCGGCGGTCGCGGACGGCTCGATCCGCTCCATCGAGGACCCGGTGACCGCCTACATCCCGGAACTGGCGGGCGGAGCCTATGACGGCGTCACGATCGCCCAGGTCCTGACCATGACCTCGGGCGCGGCCTGGAACGAGGACTATACCGATCCCGCCTCGGACGTCGCGCGCTTCTACATGACCCCGCCGCCCGCCGCCGGGAACGCCACCGTCGCCTATCTGCGGGGCCTGGTCCGCGCCCATCCCCCGGGCGAGACCTGGAACTACAACACCGGCGAGACCAACCTGATTGGGGTCCTGGTCGCCCGCGCGACCGGCCGGCCCCTTTCGGCCTACCTCAAGGAAAAGGTCTGGGATCCCGCCGGCATGGAAGGCCCCGCCTGGTGGATGCTCGACGCCCAGGGCCAGGAGAGCGGCGGATGCTGCGTCTCGGCGACCTTGCGCGACTGGGGCCGGGTCGGGCTGATGGCGCTGGAGCGCGGCGCGGTCCCGGGCGGCCAGGTGGCGAGCCCCGACTGGTTCGCCTACGCCACGCGCGAGCACATCGACTTCCCGAACTCCGAGCGCGGCTACGGCGCCCAGTGGTGGACGCGCGGCCAGGCCTTCGAGGCCGCCGGCATTTTCGGCCAGATGATCCACGTCGATCCGGCTCGCAGCCTGGTCGTCGTTTTCCTGTCGTCCTGGCCGACCGCCACCGGCCAGGCCCGCTCCGACGCCCGCCTGGCCTTCCTGAACCGCATCAAGGCGGCCATCGACGCGGATCAGTCCGAATAGTCGCCCTCGAACGGGAATCGCCTGGCCCACAGGTCCTGGAGTTCGGGCAGGGCGTCGACCCGGCGCGCCACCTGGCCCAGGCGCGGCGCGACCTGGTGGAAACGCCGGCGCAGCGGCCGCCAGCGGCTGACCACCGTCATATAGAGGTCGAGCACCGTCAGCCGGTCGCCCAGGACGAAGCCGCCGGGCTCGGTCTGGCCCTCCATCACCGCCCAGCATTCCGCGATCCGGTCCAGCGTGCGCCGGTCCATCTCGCCTTGCGCCGCCGGGTCGTCGCCGACCAGCCGCGAGGGCACGTCGCGCACCCAGTACATCGAATAGATGCTGGCCGGGATGAAGCTCATCCAGCGCAGGAACTGGCCCCGCGTCGGATCGCCCGGCGGCGGCGCGAGGCCGGCGTTCGGATGCCGTTCGGTCAGCCACAGCAGGATGGCCGCGCTCTCGGTGATCGTCTCTCCGTCGGGCGTCACCAGGGCCGGGACCTGGCGCATCGGATTGTGCGGCGCCATCCGCTCGCGCTCTTCCTCCGAGGCGTAGGTGACGATCTCCTCCACCCGATAGGGCGCCCCGATCAGGGTCAGGGCCGCCTCGACCGGGACCGATCCGGACCCGACCGCGCCATAGACCAGATAGCCTTCCGTCATCGCCCGCTCCGCGTGTGGATCGCGTCCAAGCCTACCGGCGTGCGGGCCCTCTGACGAGGAGCCGCACGCGCCAGAGCACAGGCCTGACCTCGCTCAAGCAGAACGTCAGCTCATCAGAGCTTGGAAGAACTTCATCAAATTAAACAAGGCGACAGGCAGGATCTCGAGCTTTCGGCGCATCATGGGCCGGAACGGGGTGACAATGGAGGCATGACCCACGCCCACCGCCCGCCCCGCCCCGACGCCGAGCTCTGGGCGCTCGCACGACGCGACTTTCTGGCCGGAGACACCGCCCCAGTCGTCGCCGAACGCTATGGTTTCACGGAGCGCACCCTGCGGCGCCGCGCCGCCGTCGAGGGCTGGCGACGCCGCGACATCGAGCCCCAGCCCCTGGCCGTGCCGCCAGACTGGCTGCGCCCGCCCCTCTCGCGCGAGGAGGCGATCGAGCGTGATCCGGAACTGGAGGAGATCAAGAACGCCGAGGGCTCCGACCGGTTCTTCCTCATGTTCGACCCAACGCCACGGGATCTGCGCCGCTTCGCCTTTCGGCAAGCCTCGGAATCGGCGGCCGTCGACAAGCCGCAGCAGGCCGTCGCCTGGATGCGGCTGGTCGCCCTGATCGATCGCTGCGGCGACCGGGTGGATGAGGAGAGCCGTCCCTTCCGGGAGATCGACTATCTGCGCGCCGCCTATCTGCGCAGGCTCGGCATGAAAGACGGGGGAGATCAGGACCTGGAGCCGGCGGAAGGGGATGACGCGGACTGAACGGGACCGCCTCGTGTCATGCCATGGCGCCCGTTTTTCGAGGGTGACATGACAAACAATCCCCCGATTCACACAACATGTTGATGCTGGGGATCGTTAATCATCAACCCGTAGCAATTGGGTCGATTCTGGGTTTCATTGGCCGCAGTCCCGTCCCCCGTCAGATTTCGGTCATCTCCCTATGAACGCTCACGTCCCGATCGTTCCCGCCCTCCCCGGCCTGCTGACTCCCTCGGCCGCCTACAAGCCGTTCCGGTATCCGTGGGCCTTCGACATGTGGAAGAAGCAGCAGCAGGTCCACTGGATGCCCGAGGAGGTGCCTCTGGGCGAGGACTGCAAGGACTGGGCGGCCAACCTCAACGACGGCGAGCGCAACCTCCTGACCCAGATCTTCCGCTTCTTCACCCAGGCGGACATCGAGGTCCAGGACAACTACATGGAACGCTACGGTCGGGTGTTCAAACCGACCGAGGTCAAGATGATGCTGGCGTCCTTCGCCAACATGGAGACCATCCACATCGCGGCCTACGCCCTGCTGCTCGAGACCATCGGCATGCCCGAGGCCGAGTTCGGCGCCTTCATGGAATACGAGGCCATGCGGGACAAGCACGACTACATGGGCCAGTTCGGGGTCGAGACGGACGCCGACATCTGCCGGACGCTGGCCATGTTCGGCGGCTTCGCCGAGGGGCTTCAGCTGTTCGCCAGCTTCGCCATGCTGATGAATTTCCCGCGCCAGAACAAGATGAAGGGCATGGGCCAGATCGTGTCCTGGTCGGTCCGCGACGAGAGCCTGCACTGCGAGGGGATCATCAAGCTCTACCACGCCTTCGCCAAGGAGACGGGCGCGGTGACCAAGGCCGTGGCGGAAGACATCGTCGAGTGCTGCCGCACCGTGGTCGAGATGGAGGACAAGTTCATCGACCTGGCCTTCGAACAGGGCCCGGTGAACGGCATGACCCCGTCGGACATCAAGGCCTACATCCGCTTCATCGCCGACTGGCGCCTGCGCCAGCTGCACCTGCCCGAGCTCTACGGCGGCTCGCGCGAGAACCCCCTGCCCTGGCTCCAGAGCCTCCTGTCAGGGGTGGAACACGCCAACTTCTTCGAAGCCCGCGCGACGGAGTATTCCAAGGCCGCCACCCGGGGCGCCTGGCACGGGGCCGACGGCGTCTGGGACAGCTTCGACGCCCTGATGAAGCGCCGTACCGAGACAGCGGAGGCCTGAACCGACCCTAGTCCCGAGGTGCGATGACGCAGGGATAGCGGTCGCAGTAGCGGGCCCGCAGTCGCTCCATCAGGACATCGTGGACCGCGTCCATGCCGTTCAGCGCGGCCTTCATCCGCGCGGGGTCGGGCGGAGGTGGCCGCCGCTGACCCGCCGAGAGCGACTCGATCATCTCAATGTCCAGGAGCCTGGCCCAGGCCAGGGCCATCGCGTCCAGCCGCGCGGGCCTCAGCTCCGTCTCCGCCTCGATGATCTGCTGGCGCACCCAGGCCTCCCGATCAGGATCGACGCCCAGCTTGCCCGGCCCCAGGTCCGCCATCATCCGCTCGGGCGGCGGCAGGTGGCGGGCGGCGACCTCGCGGGCCCGGGTCACCTCGTCGAGCGTCGGCTCGGGCTCCAGCCAATGGTTCTCAGGCTCCTCTGAAAGCTGAAAGACGATGCTGAACTCGACCTCCGCCTCGGTGACCCGGTCGCCCACCTGCCGGGGGTGGAGACGAAACCGATCCGTCAGGCTCAGGGCCGCCCGGTCGAAGCCAAGCCCGGGAGGTGTAGTCTCGGTCGCGCGGCAGTCGGCCAGCTCCCCGCCGGACGTCCCCTCACAACGCAGCTTCACCCGGCCATACTGGCCGATCATGCTCGCGAAGGTCGGATAGGCCTCGCCCAGATCGTCCGGAGAGGGCCGCGCCGCCCAGCTCGGCTCGGTGACGGCGCCCGTCGCACAGCCTCCGAGCACCGTCAGGGCCAGGACAAGCAGAGCGGTGCGTCTCATCTCAGGTCCCGGGCTGGACATAGGGGATGCGGGCGAAGAAGGCCCGTTCGTCGCCGCGCGGATCGTCCTCCATCCGGGGCGGCAGGTCGAGGATCATGGTCTCTCGCCGCTCCAGCGAATAGGGCGTCCAAGTCGACAGGCCCGGATGGTTGGGGTCACCGGAGCGGGCGAAGGCCAGAAGGGCCTCGCTCATCACCTCGGCCATCCCTTGCGCCCCGGGTCCGATCGCTCCCGAGCCGGGGGCCGCCAGGGTGTCGAACATCAGGGGGATGTCGGAGGTGTGGTAGGCGCCGGTCCGCCCGCCGGGCAGCCGGGCCGGCCAGTCCAGCTGGTAGACGAAGGCCGGCGACCCCTGCCGCGCCCGCGCCTCCGCCTCGATCACCGCCGCCCTCCAGGACCGGGCCGCGGTGGTGGCGCGGATCAGGACCTGATCGGGGGTCATCTCCGGATGGCGGGCCCTGTACCAGGCGACCACGGCCTCGGGCGCCACGTCGATCCGCATCTGGGCCGGGGTCATCCGCGCCGGCAGGGTGTCCCAGGTCAGCTCCGCGTTGGCCGGGTCGCCGCCCAGGAAGGCGAGGGTCTCTTCCCGTGTATTGCCGATCATCATCGGGACGGCGGCGCTCTGGGCCGGCGCGTCCGGATAGAAGGGATGCCGGTCCAGCGTACGGCCGTCCAGCACCGGTCCGAAGTAGAGGCCGCCGCCCAGGATCGGGTCGGTCGCCGCCGTCGCCTCGATCAGCCGTTCGACCGGCAGGGTCCGGACCTCCCCGATCCGATCCCGCGGCAGGCCCAGCGCCTCAAGCCAGGCTTCAGCCCGGCGGGTGGCGTTGAGCGGCCCCGACGCCGTCACCTGCTGCCCGCTCATGGTCGCCGCGCGATGGAACAGGCCGGCCGCCCCCGGCGTCGCCATCAGGGTCGCGATCTTGGCCCCGCCCCCGGACTGGCCGAAGACGGTGACCCGCCCGGGGTCCCCGCCGAAGGCCGCGATCGCGTCCCGCACCCACTTGAGCGCCAGGATCAGATCGAGCTGACCCAGATTGCCGCTGTCCTCGAACCCTGGCGCGAGCCTCGCCAGATAGGCGTAGCCTAGGGCGTTCAGCCGGTGATTGACGGTGACCACCACCACATCGCCGCGCCTCGCCAGCCGGGCCCCGTCCGTCAGCGGACTGGAGCCCGATCCGCTCGAATAGGCGCCGCCATGGATGTAGACCAGGACTGGCCGACGACCGCCATGGAGACCTGGCGTCCAGACGTTCAGGCGAAGGCAGTCTTCCGCCTGGTTGGGCTCGTCGCCCCGCTGGGGCGAGGCGGGTCCGTACGCTCGGCAGGCGAGCACATCCCTCCAGGCCACGGGCGGCGCGGGCGGAAGGAAGCGGCGCGGGCCGGTGTCGGCGCCGTAGGGAACGCCCCTGAAGACGGCGATCCCTTCGTCCCAGACTCCCGAGATCGGGCCGTGAGGCGTGGCCGCGACCGGATCAGAACGCCCGCGCCAGCCGCCCGCGAGCATGAGCCCGCCTCCCAGCGCGACCGCCTGCCTCCGGTTCATCCGCCTCGGTTCCCCGGCCATTCGCCCTTCCCCGCCGTCCTAGCTGTGGACCAGGTGGGGCGAGGCGGCAACAGGCCGCCTGCGACTTCAGTAGGGCTGGCTGCGCGCCCTGCGGTGGCCCGCCTCGCACCGGGCGCGGTCGCCTCGCTCGCAGGCCGCCACGGTCGCGCGCCAGTCGGCCATGTCCCGCTCGTGCTGGGCCCTCGCCTCGTCGGACGCCCTGAGCACCACCTCGTAGGCCGCCCGCTCCGAAGCGGCGGCCGCCTCGGCGGCGGCGATCTCGGCCTCCCGCGCGGCGTTGGCGGCCTCGAAGGCGTCGCGGTCGCTACGCTCCTGGGACTCCGCCAGTTCGTTCTGGGCCGCGATCTCGGCGTTCAGCGCCTGGGTGGTGCGCACCTCGGCCGGGTCCTGTTCCTCGTCGGACGCGCGATGATAGGCCTCTCCTCGAGCGCGCAGCAGGTCCTCGACCGGATCCTGTGGCGTCGCCTGCGAAGCGGCGGCGGGCGTGGAGGCGATAGCGAGGACGGCGATGGAGGCGAAAAGGGCGTATCGCGGCATGGGCGGGCTCCTGACGCTGGCTTGGCAGTCGCATCAGGCAACGTGCATCAAGGCGAAAGGTTGGCGGGGAAGCGGGCGGGACCTACATTGCGGTCGATGATCCTGATGACCGCCGCCGGCGCCTTTCCCATTCCGCACGAGGTCGCCGAGGCCCTGCCGACCGTGCCGCCCGAGCCCGATCCGGCCCACCCGGATTTCGAGGCTCAACGGCGCGAACTCGACGCCTGGCTGGATCGCGAGCCCTCCCATGTCATCGACTACGACCGGCTACAGCGCTGGCGCCGGGTGCAGGGAGAGCTCGCGGATCGGGCTCTCGAGGAGAAGCGGCCGTTCACCGTCACCACGGACGGGCTGGAATGACCCGGTTCGCGCTTGTGGTCGCCGCTTCAGCGGTCCTCGCCGCCTGCTCGGCCGAAAGCGGCTCGGACGCCCCCGCCCCCTCCGAGCTCGCCGGTGTGAGTTTTCCGGTCGCCGGTCTGACCGGACAGGTCGAGGCGGGGCGGGTGGTCTTCGCGCGCTGCCGCAGCTGCCACGCGGTGGAGCCGGGGGCGAAGCGGGTCGGGCCGACGTTGCATGCCGTGGTCGGCCGGCCCATGGGGTCGGTCGAGGGCTTCCGCTACTCCGGCGCCATGCAGGGCGGCGGCAAGGTCTGGACCGAGGATCAGCTGTTCGCCTTCCTGGAGGCGCCGCGCCAGGTCACGCCCGGCACCACCATGACCTTCGCCGGGATCAAGGACCCGCAGCAGCGGGCGGACGTGATCGCCTATCTGAAGACCCTGTCCTGACGTCTATACGCAACCGTCTCTGTTGCGAATTGACGGTGACCTTCCTATCTCGGCTTCAGCACAGCGCGCCGGACGGCCGGCGCGGGAGGATTTGAGATGATCGAGCTGAGGCCCTTCGACAGCCTGGGCGGCGCCGACCACGGCTGGCTCAAGGCGAGGCACCACTTTTCGTTCGCCAACTACCACGACCCCGCCCGCATGAGTTGGGGCGCCCTGCGGGTCTGGAACGACGACGAGATCGCGGCGGGCGCGGGCTTTCCGCCTCACCCCCACGCCGACATGGAGATCATCACCTATGTCCGCGAGGGCGCGATCACCCATGAGGACAGCCTGGGCAACAAAGGCCGCACCGAGGCCGGCGACGTCCAGGTGATGAGCGCCGGGACCGGCATCCGCCATGCGGAGTACAACGCCGAGCCTGAGACCACCCGCATCTTCCAGATCTGGATCCTGCCGACCCGGCGGGGCGAGCAACCGGCCTGGGGCTCCAAACCCTTCCCCAAGGGCGACCGAGCCGGCGGCTTCGTGGTCCTGGCCTCGGGCATGGACGAAGACGCCGACGCCCTGCCGATCCGCACCGACGGCCGGGTCGTCGGCGCGACCCTGAAGGCGGGCGAGAGCGCGGCCTATTCGCTGGGCGCCGGCCGCCGGGCCTATCTGGTCCCGGCCCAGGGCGAGGTCGAGGTCAATGGCGTGCGGGTCGGAGCCCGCGACGGCGCCGCCATCAGGGAGGAGGACGCCATCACCGTCCGCGCCCTGACGGACGCCGAGGTGGTCCTGGTCGAAACGGCCTGACGCCGCCGGCGGAGGGGCGCGCCTGCGCCACCTCCAGCCGCCGGTCAGAACCGGGCGCGGACCCCCAGGGTGACGTTGCGGCCCCGAGCCGGGGCGAGCGCACTCAGATAGGAGGCGTGATTCAGCGCCACCTCGTCCAGCAGGTTCGATCCCCGTAGATAGACCTGGGTCGAAGCGTCACCGAGGTCGAAGTCATAGGCCATGGTGACGTTGACCATGTCATAGCCCGGCGTCTCCTCCTCGTACTCGGCAATGCGGTCCTGGTCGAAGACATGAACGTATTCGACGGCGCCCGACCAGGGACCGCGGTAGGCGTCCAACCGGCCGCCGAGACGTGCGGCCGGGATGCGCGGCAGGTCCTCGCCGCCATCAAGCTCCGCCCGCACCAGATCGCCGAAGACCGTGGCCGACAGCCTGGGCGTGAAGCGATGGGTCACCTCGCCTTCAAGCCCGGTGAAGACCGCGTCGTCCTGGGTATAACGGATCAGCCGGAAGTCCTCGAACTGGTCCAGGGTGTCGGCATAGATGTAGCCGTCGTAGGCGTAGCGGTAGGCGCTGACGCTGAAGGTCGTGTCGCCCTCGGTCTTCTCGATCCCGGTCTCGACGGAGACCACCGTCTCCTGGTTTAGCTCGCCGCTTCCCATCTCATAGGTATTTGTCGCGAGGTGCACGCCGCGTGCATAGAGCTCCTGCACGGTTGGAGCGCGCTGCGAACGTGAGGCTGTCAGCGACAGCTCGAAGCCGGGCGTGAACCGCCAGGACGCGCCCGCCGAGATGGAGAACGGCGTGAACTCGCGATCCGGCCGCGCGACGGTCGGCTCCGCCGCGCTCGTCTCCAGCCACTCCTGGCGCAACGCGGCCTCCAGGCTCCAATCGCCGATGTCGATCGCCTCGACGATGAACAGGGCGCGGCTCTCCGTTCGCGTGCGGGGAATGAAACTCTCCACGCCCGAGGCCTCGATGTCGCTGCGGCCGGTCTGGCCGCCGATCACGCCCCGGAATCCGGCGACCGGCGCATGCTCCAGTTCGACCCGGCCGTCATAGCCATTGTTGGTGAAGGTGGTCGCGACCTCGCCATCCTCCACCTCGTCGTGCCGGTAGTCCGTATGCCCCCCCCGGACCCTGACGCGCTCGATGCCTGGAATGGGGTCGCTCACCTCTCCGCGCAGATCGATGCGGCGGCTAACCAGATCGACGACCGGAACCTCGCCGTGTTCATGCCCGAGATCATGATCGTGATCGTCCTCGCCATGGTCATGGCCGCCGCAGTGCAGGCTGGAGCCATGCGGGTGGCAGCCTTCATAATCGTGGCTGTGTCCCGGCAGGCCGTACTCGCTCGTCTCCTCGGTGAAGGCGGCGCCCAGGTATCCGCGCGAACCGATCCAAGAGAGTCCGCCCGTCAGTGTGTGGGACTCGCTGAAGGAGCCGGCCAGGACATCGAAAGCCTGAGCCTCTTCACCCCCGGTTTCGTCTCCATCCTCATGATCGTCGTGATGATCATGGGCGTGGGGCTGGAAGCGGGGAACGTCATAGTCGGATGTCCGGCGGTCGACGCCCTCGATGCGGACAGCCAGCGGGCCTGCGCCGATGGTGGCGCCGAACACCAGGCCGCGCTCCTGGTCGGCCGTTCCCAGCCGAACCTCGGCCACTCCGTCGACACCGTCGCTCGGCGCGCGGCGCGGAATGCGGTTGTCGAGCAGATTGACCGCCCCGCCGATGGCGCCGCCGCCGTAGATGAGGGCGTTGGGTCCGCGAAGGATCTCGATCCCTTCCAGAAGCAGAGGGTCGCCGGTGGCGGCGTGGTCCGGAGAGACCTCGGACGCATCCTGAATCGCCGCACCGTCGCTGAGCACCTTCACGCGCGGCGCGGTCTGGCCCCGGATGACCGGCCGGCTGGCCCCGCCGCCATAGGGGTCTGAACTCACGCCCGGAACGCCGGTCAGGGTCTCCCCCAGGGTCCCCTGGCGGCGATGCACCAGATCATCGCCGTGGATCAGGGCCACGCTGTTGATCACCTGAGATGGCGATCGACCCAAAGGATCGGCGGTCACCACGATGTCCTCCAAATGGGTTTCATCTGGCGCATGGGCAGGCGCGGACTGCGCCAGGGCGGGGTCGGCGAGAGCCAGCCCACCCAGACCGACGGCGGCGAACAGGAAGAAGTTTTGATGGGTCATTGGTCCTCCATCAACGGCGGAGACGGAGGCTTATGTTATAATATAACTATACGCAATGACTCATCGCTGCTCTTCGGCGACTCGACTCCCTTGGGTGGAACGAGGCATATATGAGAACATTACGAGAACATCATGCCACCCTCCCCTATCATCAACCTCCGGCGCCATTGGAAGACGACGTCTTCCGAACCCCGGATCGATTTCGAACTTGGGAACGCTCCACATCCGCGACGAAGCCCACGCCTGGGCGCCGACACGCTGCACGAGGTCTATGCTTCGGCCAGCCGTCAGACGCCGGTCGCCAGCGGTTTCGGGCTCGCCCTTGCTCTTGGATGCTCGCACCAGGGACTCGCCTGGATCCGGGAGGATCGCGGGCGGGGCGAAACGGGGGACATTCATGGTCTGGGGCTTCATGAGTGGGGCCTGAAACCTGACGATGTCCTTCTGGTGCGCGTGAGAGACGCCGCAGGCCTGCTGGCGGCGGGTGAAGAGGTATTGCGCAGCGGAGCGGTGAACGCGGTGCTGATGAGCGCTTGGGGCGAGTCCAGGGCCTTTTCCCTCACGGCGAGCCGACGTCTGAGGTTGGCGGCGCGGCAGGGCCGGACCCTGGCGATCCTGATCCGGACAGGGGCCAGCCCTCAGCCCAGCGCGGCTGAAACCCGGTGGCTGGTGGAAGCGGCCCCTTCGAGAGGCCTGGAGACGCGAGCGCCGGGCCGGCCCGCCTTCAAGGTCAATCTGTTGCGTAGCCGGTCGGGACTGACGACCGGCGAATGGATCATGGAGTGGGATCGTGAAACCCGATCGCTCGTCGAACCGGAGGCATCTGGCGGTATGGTTTCCGTTCCTGCCCATCGACCGGCTGGCGTCCGAGCGGCCTGAAGGGCCGTTCGCTTTGGTCGAGAAGGCCGCCAGCGCCCTCCGGTTGTCGGCGGTCGATCCGGAGGCGCTGGATTTGGGTCTGACCCCCGGCATGACCCTTGCCGATGCGCGAGCGCAGGTTCCGCATCTGCAGGCCTGGCCGCACGCGGCGGCGAAGGACGCGGTGTGGCTTGATCACCTGTTGGACGCCTTCGGCCGGTTCAGCCCGATGACCGCTCTGGATACGCCGCACGGCGTGGTGCTGGATGTGACCGGCTGCGCCCATCTGTTCGGCGGCGAGATGGGGTTGGTCGAAGCCGTGGCGGCTCTGTGCCGGCGCATGAGACTGCGGTCGCGCCTCGCCATGGCCCGAACGCCCCAGGCGGCCCGCGCCCTGGCCCGGTTTGGCGCCGGGGGGATAACGGCCGAGGGCGAAGACCGCGTGATCGCCCGCCGGCTTTCTGTCGCCGCCCTGGAGCTGGCGCCGGCCGAAACCCAGGCCCTGCGCCGCGCCGGGCTTAAGACGCTCGGCGATGTCGATGATCGGCCCCGGGCCGCCCTGGCCGCGCGCTTCGGCGCGGACTTCTCCTCGCGGCTGGACCGCACCCTGGGGCTGGAGGACGCGCGCATCACGCCGGTGCGTCCGCCCGCGCCCGTGGTCGCCGATCGCGTACTGATGGAGCCCCTGACCACCACCGAACCGCTGGAGACGGTGATGGGCGACCTGCTGGCCGAGATGGAGGCGACGCTGGAGACCCGGCGCTCCGGCGCGCGCGGCTTCCGCCTGACGGTGTTCCGGATCGACGGCCGCACGCGCCGTATCGGTCTGGGGGTGGGCCGGCCCGTCCGGGACGCGGGCGCCGTGGCGCGATTGTTCCGGGAGAAGCTGGGAGCCCTGACCACGCCGCTGGACCCCGGCTTCGGCATCGACCAGCTGAGGATGGAGGCGCTGGATCTGGAGCCGCTGGATCCGGTCCAGACCACGCTGGACGCCGCCTCGCATCGGGGGGAGGCGCTGGAGGCTCTGATCGACCGGCTGACGGCGCGATTGGGGCCGGAGGCGGTGACCTGGACGCGCCCGGTGGATTCGCACCTGCCTGAGCGGGCGAGCCGCCTGGTCTCCGCCGCGCGACCGACGCCGGATGACGGCGCCCGCTGGCCCCGGCGCGATCCCGGCTCACCCCCCATGCGGCCTCTGCACCTATTCGACCCGCCTCAACCGGTGGATGTCGTTTCCCCCGTGCCCGATGGTCCGCCCGCCCGGTTCGAATGGCGGCGCGTGAAGCATCGGGTGACACTCGCTGAAGGGCCCGAGCGCATTGAGGGCGAGTGGTGGCGGCGCGGCGGGGGCCGGGTGCGCGACTATTACCGGGTCGAGGACGAGACGGGTCGTCGCTTCTGGCTGTTCCGCGCGGGCCATTTCGGCGAGGAGCCTCCGCCCCGCTGGTACGTCCACGGCCTGTTCGCATGAGCGCGCCTCACACGGTCCCCGGCTATGCGGAGCTGGTCGCCGCCAGCAACTTCTCCTTCCTGCGGGGGGCCTCGCATCCCAAGACCATGGTGCTGACCTCCCTGTTGCTGGGACAGGCCGGCCTGGGTCTGGCCGATCGAAACACGGTGGCCGGGGTGGTGCGGGCCTGGTCGGCGCTGAAGACGCTGCGCAATGACGGCTGGTCGCCGCCGGAGAAGGTGCGCGCGGGCGGATCGCCCGGCGAATACGGCTGGATCGCCGACCCCCTCAGTCCCGATGAACGCACCGATTGGGTCAAGGCCCAGGCCGCCGATTTCCGCCTTCTGACCGGGGTCCGCCTGGCCTTCGGCGACGGCACGCCGGATATCGTCGCCTATCCGGAGGATCGCGAGGGCTGGGGTCGGCTGACGCGCCTGCTGACCCTGGGCAATCGTCGGGCGAAGAAGGGCGAGTGTCATCTGGAGCTGCGCGACCTGCTGGCCAATCCCGAAGGTCTGCTGCTGATCGTCATGCCCGGACGCGGCATGGAGGGGCTGGAAAGGCTTCTCGACCGTTTGAATGAGGTTCGGCCCGAAGCGGTATGGCTGGGCGCGGCCATGCCCCGGCGTGGGGACGACCGGCGACGGCTGGCGCGGCTGGGGGCCTTGGCCGAGGCCGCCCGCACCCCCCTGGTCGCCACCAACGACGCCCTCTATCACGCCCCGTCCGAGCGCGATCTTCAGGATGTGCTGACCTGCATCCGCGAGGGCGTCCCGATCGATCAGGCCGGTCGGCGTCTGCTGGCCAACGCCGAACGCCACCTGAAGGCCCCCGCCGAAATGGCGCGCCTGTTCGCGGACGCGCCGGGGGCCCTGGCAGAGACGCTGGAAGTCCTGAAGCGGCCGATCTTCGATCTGGGGACGCTGAAATACGAATATTGCGAGGAGCCCGTTCCGCCGGGCCACACCCCGCAGGGCTGGCTGGAGCAGCTGGTCCAGGAGCACTATCCGATCCGCTATCCGCAAGGCGTGCCGGACAAGGTGCGCGAAACGGTGGCGAAGGAGCTGGCCTATATCGCCGAGCGCGATCTGGCGCCCTATTTCCTGACCATTCACGACATCGTCCGTGAGGCCGCGAACCGGCGCATCCTGTGTCAGGGGCGAGGTTCGGCGGCCAATTCGGCGGTCTGCTATGTGCTGGGGATCACCAGCGTCGATCCGGCCTGCAACGATCTGTTGTTCGAACGCTTCCTGTCGGCCGACCGCAGCGAGCCCCCCGACATCGACGTCGATTTCGAACACGAAAGGCGCGAGGAGATCATCCAGTATCTCTACAGCCGCTATTCGCGCGACCGGGCCGGCATCGCCGCCACCGTGATCCATTATCGCCCGCGCAGCACCATCCGAGAGGTCGGCAAGGCCCTGGGCCTGACCGAGGACATCACCGCCCGTCTGGCGGCCAGTCAGTGGGGCAGCTGGGGCGCCGAGATCCCCGAGCGCGACGTGGTCCAGGCGGGGCTGGATCCGGCCAATCCGCTACTGCGGCGCGTGATCGAGATGGGCACGCGGCTGCTGGGCTTTCCGCGTCATCTTTCACAGCACGTGGGCGGCTTCATCCTGACGAAGGGAAGGCTGGATGAACTGGTCCCCATCGGCAACGCGGCCATGCCCGACCGCACGTTCATCGAATGGGACAAGGACGACATCGACGAACTGCGCCTGATGAAGGTCGATGTCTTGGCGCTGGGCATGCTGACCTGCATCCGCAAGGCGCTGGACCTGATGCGAACGCACGAGGGCGTCGACTACGATCTGGCCACGATCCCGGGGGAGCAGGCCGACGTCTACGACATGCTGTGCCGGGGTGACTCCATCGGGGTCTTCCAGGTCGAGAGCCGGGCCCAGATCAACATGCTGCCGCGGCTCAAGCCGCGCGAATTCTACGACCTCGTGATCCAGGTGGCGATCGTTCGCCCCGGGCCCATCCAGGGCGACATGGTCCATCCCTATTTGCGCCGACGCAGCGGCAAGGAGGCCCCGGAATACCCCTCGCCATCGCCCGAGCACGGACCCGCCGACGAGTTGCAGTCGATCCTTGGCCGGACCCTGGGCGTGCCGCTGTTTCAGGAGCAGGCGATGAAGATCGCCCTGACGGCCGCCCAGTTTTCCCCTAAGGACGCCAACGGCCTGCGCAAGGCCATGGGCACCTTCCGGGGCGACGGCGATCTGTCGCGGTTCGAAGACCAGTTCGTCGGCAGGATGATAGAGCGCGGCTACGAAGCCGACTTCGCCCAGCGCTGCTTCGACCAGATCAAGGGCTTCGGCTCCTATGGCTTCCCGGAAAGCCATGCCGCCAGCTTCGCCCGGCTGGTCTATGTCTCGTCCTTCATCAAATGCCGGCATCCCGCGGCCTTCGCCGCCGCCCTGCTGAACAGCCAGCCGATGGGTTTCTACGCCCCGGCCCAGATCGTTCGCGACGCCCAGGAACACGGGGTCGAGGTACGGCCCATCGATGTGAACCACTCCCACTGGGACAACACCCTGGAAGGGCCGGCGGACGCCCTTGCCCTGCGTCTGGGCCTGCGCCAGATCGACGGCTTCCGCGAGGCCTGGGCCGACGACATCGTCCTGGCCCGAACCCGGCCCTTCGGAACCGTCGAGAGCCTGATGCGGCGCGCCCGGCTGCCCGCCGCCGCCATCCGCAAGCTGGCCGACGCCGACGCCTTCCGCTCGCTCGACCTGGACCGCCGTCAGGCCCTGTGGGAAGCCCGTCGCCTGCCGGACGACGACGCCCTGCCGCTGTTCGCCGCCGCATCGGCCCAGGAGCTGGGCGAGGAGGAAGACGCGCGCCTGCCGCGCATGGCCCTGGGCGAGCACGTCGCCGCCGACTACCAGACCACGCGCCTGTCCCTGAAGGCGCACCCCATGACCATCCTGCGCCCGGTTTTCACCGCCGAAGGTCTTTTGACCTGCGCCCAGATCGAGACGCGCCGTTCAGGTGCGCGCGTCCGGACCGCCGGCGTCGTCCTGGTCCGCCAGCGCCCCGGCAACGGCAAGGCCATCTTCATCACCCTGGAGGACGAGACCGGCGTCACCAATCTGGTGCTCTGGGTTCCCGTGTTCGAGGCCCACCGCCGCATCGTCATGAGCGCCCGCCTGCTGGGCGTCGAAGGCGTGGTGGAAAAGAGCCCCGAGGGCGTCGTCCACCTGATGGCGCAGCGGTTGTTCGATCGATCAGCCGAACTGAAAGGTCTTTCCCCCGATCACGAGCCGGTCATCCAACTGTCCGGCGCCGACGAGTTCGTCCACCCCCAGCATCCCCGCAATCTCCGCATCCTGCCAGGCTCGCGCGACTTTCACTGACCGCGACGGCGAGCCCGCCTCGAACGGACAATCCACAAGCAATCCAGGAAATGGCGCACCCGACACGATTCGAACGTGTGACCTTTGCCTTCGGAGTGGGAATAGGCGTGATTTCCGACTGTTTCTGAAAATCTCACACTGCTCTTAACCATCTGATTTTTCGCCCAATGTGCGTATCAAGTTGCTGCGGGATGTTTCTGCGAGTTACGTCGCCACTGCCCCACTACTGCCCCACTAAACGGCGGCGGGGCAGAGAGGCGTCCCGATGGCGACAGCGAAGGCTATCACAACAGATCGGCAGGTTGCGGCCCTTCGCCCGGCCGAGAAGCCCTATGAGGTGTCGATCGACGGCGCGCGCGGCCTTGCGATGCGGGTCTTTCCCACCGGCACCAAAGCGTTCGAGTTCCGCTATGTGAGCATGGCCGGCGCGCGGCGGCGCCTCCCGCTGGGCGCCTATCCTGGCCTGAAGCTCGCCGATGCGCGCGATCGGGCCGCGGCCCTTCGCGTGGCTGTCGTCGGCGGCGCGGATCCAGCCGCGGAGCGAGCTGCAGCGAGGGCCGCCGCCCGCACGGGCGAAACGCTCGACGAGCTTTTCACGGCTTACCATGCTGCCGCCGCCAAGGGCCTGCACGGAGGCCGGGGTCGGCCAAAGACGGCAAAGGTGCTCGCCGTCGAAGAGAGCCGCTGGCGTCTGCACGTTCGGCCGAAGCTGGGCGCTCGCAAATTCACCGACCTCACACGCGGCGACATCAAAGCCTTCATGCGTGAACTCGCTTCGACCGAGATGTCGCCGGCCTCTGTCGCGTCGATCGGCGGAAGCCTGCGAGCCGTTCTGGCCTTCGCCGTTTACGAAGAGCGGCTCGAGGTGAATCCGGCGACGGGCCTCACCCGTCCGCTCGAGCCGCCCACTCGCGAGCGCATGTTCAGTGAAGAAGGCATCGCGAAGATCTGGCGCGCGCTGGTCCTTGCATCGCAGCCGCGTGCGAAAGGCCAGGAGAGGACCGACAAGGGAGCCCGACTGAAACCCAGCACCGCCCTGGCCCTGCGCTTCGCGCTCCTAACGCTCTGCCGCCGCGGGGAAGTCGCTGGCGCACGGTGGTCGGAAATCGATGAGAACGCTCGCGTCTGGACCATCCCGGCCGACCGGGCGAAGGCGCGCCGTCCCCATGTGGTCCCGCTCTCAAAGTCTGCCTTGGCAGTGCTGAAGGAGGCTCGCGCGCTGTCCGACTCTCCCTTCGTGTTTCCAGCGCCGGAGGATGCCGACCGCCCGCTGCCATCCGACGCGATGACGCTTGCGCTCACCCGCAGTTGCCGCCATCAGAATGTTCCGCACGGCAGCCCTCACGACTTCCGCCGCAGCGGAGCGACTACCCTCGCCGCGGTGTATCAGACGCCCGGCTTCATCGTTTCGCTGCTCCTGGGCCACGCCGCCAGCGACGGCGCCGCCGCCGTCACCAGCATCTACAACCGCTTTGATTATGCGCCCCAGCAGCGCGCCGCGCTCGAGGCTTGGGGCGAGCACATTGCTGCGCTCGGGGAAGGCAGGAAGGTCCGCACAGCGGATGTAGTTCAACTTCGAGCAAGGTGCCGGTGACCGAGCGTCTGGGCCTCGTTCGTCGGAAGCGCTCTCCGGGGCCCAAGGTGCCTGCCACACGGGAAGTGATGATCCAGGCGCTCAAGGAACTCGCGGCAGCCCACTCGCAAGACAGGCAGCAGGAAGACCTCGCATTCGTCCTGCATCACGCGCGTGTCACAGCAGCGCGGGTATTGGCGGATCGGGGCGAAAGAAATCCAGAGCGCCTTCGACAAGCTAGTCAGCTACACGACCGGGCGGCGGAGATGGCCGAGCTCTTGAAGAGCGGCACTCAAGCTGAGCTCGCGCTTTGCGCACTCGATGTTGGAGCGATCCTTGCTGACCTCGGCGCCTTCTACGTCAAGGAGGGCAGAACCGTGCCCTCCTATGATGACCGCCACTTCCGACGCATGCGAGAGCTGGTCAGCCGGCACGGCGTGGCTAAGTACGTCGCTGCAGAGCAAGTTCTGAAAGAAACCGACAGCGGGCTCGGCCTTCCTGACAATAGGAATGAGCTGAAGACCAGAGCGCGCAACCTGGTTGGCGCCTATGACCGCTGGAGCGCGAGCCAATCGTAACCTGCTTGAGCAGGCTACGGTCGAATTCACACCCGCTTCTGAGGCTTCCTGCAGCGACGGGAGCGTCGTTGTGCTCCCGACCTGAGGAAGCACAGCGATGGACACGGTCGACTACAAGCCGAAACGACTCATTCGGGCCGCCGAGGTGTACGACCGGACCGCCCTATCGCGGGCGAGCGTCTGGAGACGGGTAAAAGCCGGCGCTTTCCCGAAGCCTGTAACGCTTGGGTACAACCGCATCGCTTGGGTCGAGTCTGAGATCGACGCCTGGATCGATGAGCAGCGGTCCAACCCGCCGGCGCCAGCCCGCCGGAACGTAGAGCCGCTGCCCCCGCCGTGGGACGACCTCGACTAATTCCTGTCCGCAGGTGATCCACGTCGTCGGGATGAGTAACGGCGGGGCGTGGGTCAGAATGGGGTACCGTGGGACGTGGCCAAACCCCGCACGCAGTCCAAAGGGAGAAGCGTGGCCACCGGCGAGGCGCGATCGTCGTAAGTAGCTCCCATGCGAAGGCGCGCGCCGCGCTTAGCTGTCCCATGCGGGGGGTCGGCTCCGTTGAGCTGGTCAACATCGCTTGGACAGGGACCGCCCCGCCGGCTCTTGAGCCGTCGGGACGGTCGTCCTGTGTCCCGCAAAGGGTCTCTCCATTGAGCTGACACGGACGATGACAGAGACTCCCAGCTGGACTGATCTCGGAGAGACTGTGACGCAAAGCCCGCGAGCGCTTTGCTGACTCCAGCTCAGTGCAACCGACACGGCTCCAAGCCTGGGAAAAAATCGCGTCGCGCGGACCAAGGAGCGGACGCAGTGTCCGCAAAATGGTTGGCTCTGCCCGAGCAGACTGGGGGAGGGGCCCAGAAAGTCTCCGTCTTGCGCCGCCCAAACCGGTGCCGGGGCTACAATTTCGCAGAGCGCAAGTTTCGAGGTGGGGGTATGATCCACGCCTAGGGAGGATTAGCGTGGGAAAACGTGGCCCGCCGCCCAAGCCGAGCGCCCTCCGGTTGCTGGAAGGTGGCAATCGGGGCCGGCGGCCTTTGCCTCTGAACGAACCCCAGCCACCCCAGCCAGTCGAGGTGCCGGCATGCCCTCCATATGTGACCGGGTACGCTCGTGATGAGTGGGAGCGGGTGATCGGTGATCTATGCGCCACCGGCGTCTATGCGAACGTCGATCAGAGCATGTTGGCCGCCTATTGTATGACCTACGGACGCTGGCGCCTCGCGGAAGATGTGGCCTCCAGGTTGGCGTCTCAAGATTCCGCCAGCCACGGCATGCTGTTGAAGACGCAGTCCGGCAATGTTGTCCAGAACCCCGCCGTCGGCATTGCCAACGTTGCGCGCCGGGACATGCTGCGCCTCGCTGCTGAGTTCGGCCTGACTCCGTCTGCCCGCGTTGACTTGGACGGCGCGCGCCCGAATGCAGACGACGCAGTCGCTAGAAAGTACGGGCTCTGACCGCAAGTTTCGAGTGGTGGTCGCTGATCACCGCGGAGCGGCGCAGGTGGCTCATCCCGTACCAGTCGGTACGTGGCAAGGTTACGGGGTGGCGTCCAGGACGATTTGGACCGTGTCGATCGCCTGATCGGCTACCGGCTCGGGATCGTCGCGCTGAATGTTCCTGAGCAGGGCGTAGCGTCGGACTTCCGCGTCGGACATTTGCGTGGCGTCGGGAAGCCCCGTGCGCGACGCGCCGTCAGTCGTCAGCCCCCTGCTTAAAGCCGCGGCGACTTGGGCCGCGGACTCGGACGGAGTGGCGATTGGTCGGCGTTGCCCGCCGCCGGAAGGGGGAGGCGGACAGAACAGCGTGCTCAGGGGGAAGAAGCCGTGCCGCAACTTGCGCAACTGTCTGGCTTGGCTGGCCCCTTTGGAAGCCTGTTTGACGAGAATGTCCGCGATCGCATCTCCAACCGTGGAGGCACCGCAGAGTTCTATTCCAGCGATGGCACCGCCGGACTTTGCGCAGATCGAAGCCGGATTGTAGAAGGCGTAGAGCGGCGTCAGCGTCAGCGTCCCGGTCTTCAAGTTGGTAGGCTTGATCAGCTCCGCGTACTGGCTTCCGGTGTTCTTTTGGTGTGCGAGTTCGCCATAACTGTTGCGGTCCCAATTGACCTTGTCTGCAGACAGCCGCTTGGCCTGGATTCGGTAGCCCACCCGGGTTCGGGCGGCTAAATCGACCAAAATGATGTCGAGGTCGGAGCCGGTCGTACTCTCGGGCGGGGTCCGGAGCTCGAGGGGCAGACCCGGCAGTTTCGCGAGCGCCGCCAGCAGCAGATCTGTAACCGATTCTTCGCGGAAGCGGCGGCCACGGACGCGGTGTTCAAGCTCCAGAAATTGGGCAATCTCGGAGGGGAAGTGATGCGCGAGCTCGCAGGCGCTGAGGTACTGGATCATGGCTGTCTCATCGTGGCTCAGGCCGGTTCGGGCGCGAGTTTGACTCGGGTGCTCGAAGTCACCTTGTCGAGCTCTAGGACGCATTCGGTTATCAGCGCCGCCTTTTCCCGCAGGGGATCGCAGACGATGGTCAGTTCAGCGTACTCCCGGCTACCGGAATAGAAGTCGATCCGATAGACGAAGAACTTGTCTCGGCGGCGCTCGGCAGCGATGACCTGGGACGGCTCGAGCCTAACCTGACCTGACTTGGTCTCGATGAACCGAGCGACCAGATGCGTCGCCTTCGGATCGGCCTCGAAGGCCGCTCGCGCCTCGGCCGTCTCGAAGCTAAGGCAGTCGCAGCCATAGGCCCCCGGCCCCTGCAGATGGGCGACCGTGAGGGGAAACCGTCCCTCGCTCTCCTCATACAGCATGGACCAGAGTTCCGCGTCGCCGGCCCTGTGAGGGTCGTGGACGGCCCCGCCGGTCAGGGCCCCTGTAAGCCGCCCAATGCGGAACCCGGACTGCGGCCGTCTCCGCGGGCCGGGCATCTGCGCTGGCGCCGCCGGCGGCGCGAGCGGCGCTGAGGTCACGCCAGTGGGCGGCGCCCGGCGGCCAGGACCGCTCGGAGCCGACGGCGGAGGCGGCGTCGGCGAAGCCTCGGGCGCGACAGGCGCGCCCGGCGCACTGGTAACATTCGGGCCGGTGGCCGGGCCCTTCGCGAGCGCGGCCGCATCGATCTGCACTGGCTCCCAGTGATCTTCCTCTTCGCCCCGACCGCCGAGCAGGAGTTCAAGTTCAGTATCCGAACAGTGCGGCACCATTCGCTTGAGCAGCAATCTGCGCAGCCCGTCGGAGCCGGCGGTGAGGAGTTTGACGAAGTCGGCACCGTTCTGAATTCGGAAGACCTCGGCCAGCCCGTCGGCAATCGCCTCCGAGGCCAAGGCGAACACCTCCTCCGGGGATTTCCACGCTTCGATGCCGACGATCAGGGCGTCGTCCTGGAGCGCATGAGTCCATGGGTCGAGCTCTCCGGCGATCCGACGATCGCCGATCTCGACCTCAATCCCAGCCGAGCGGGCAACCACCAGTCGCAGCCGCTCAAACCGTTTCTGATGCGACTGGTCGTGGGACACCGCCTGTCGCAAGGCCGCGATGAACGGCCGCGCGTCGTCGAAGCTCAATCGAAGAGCTGCGGCGACCAAGGACTCGTCGGCCTCGTAGCCGGTGACGGTCAGGGAGAAGGTCTGACGGCTGAGCGGTGGGACTCCGAACCGCTCGAGCACATGGGCGATGTTCTGACGCGGTGGAAGCTCGATCAGCGCGAGGTGTTCGCGCGCCGCTGCCGGGAAGCCGTCGCGATCGGCGTAAAGCGCCTCGCCTGGCGACACCCAGGCCCTCTCTCGCCCTCTCAGAACCTGCACCCGGCCTCGGGCCAAAAAAGCCTCAAACCCCGACCGATCTGCGTCCATGTCGAGAGTTTCGAGCTCCAACACCTGACGATAAAACCGGGTGACCACATCAGGCGTGACGTCGCGGTCGGGTAAGGCCGTCATCAGGGCGACAAATCGGGCGACAGGAAGCTCGGCAAGACCTTGGGGCACGCCGGCATGCTCAAGGCCCCGCCGCCATAAGACGGCGGATAGGCCTAGCCCCACATCGCTCGACGCCAAGGCTGGCCGCGGGCGGTGGAACAGGGCCCCGAGCCGACCTGGGTTGACCATGCAATCGGCCGGCGCGTGGCGGATGCCGTCCCGGCCTTCCAGCCACGGTGTCGTCTGGATTTGATGCTGCACGAACGCCGGCAACACACCCGGCCAAGGCCGCCATGCGGACTTGCCGTCCTTGCGGCCTTGGGCCGTAGTGGGGAAGGCGTCGGGTGTCGCCGGATCGAAGCGGGGGTCGTGCGCCAGCCAAGCCAAGATGGCGTCGCTGGGTGCCGAGGAAAGGATGGTCGAAAGCCCGACGATCGTTCGGGCCGTAACCTGCAGGGTATAGTCCCACGAGAGGCTCGATCGCGTCACGGTCTGGGCTGTCTGATCTTGGAAGACGACAGGGTTCGGCAGGCTACGCAAAACTACGGGCGCAAACTCGCGACCGGGCTTCGTCAACGCGGTCCGGGGCCAAGAATGAACGCCGAGCCAGATCAGGAAGTCGGCGACGCCGCCTTCCGCTGGAAGACCGTTGTCCGCGGGAAGCGCGACCAGCTCCGACGGCCGGTCTGCGTAAAGTACCGCTGTAATCTCTCCGGCCAAGCCGTAGCCTTGAGATAGATGGACCTCGCGGGTATCGCGCCAGTCGCCGTCCCGGCAGCGGACGTAAAAGACCCCTGGCGGCGGCCGGAACAGCGGCGAATACAAGCGATAGAGGGTCGCGAGCAGTTCGCGCTGGACAACATCCGGGTCGCGACGCCCATTGCTGAGCGCCTTGGCCGCTTGGCCGCGGAGAGCGGCGATGACGCTCTCATTGCTGTACTCGGTCAGGCCGAAAGCCGACAATTTGCGAATGACGTCACGGGTCGGCTGCCCCTCCGCCCGGCGCAAGATAAGCCGCCAAAGCGCAGGCAAGACGAAGCGAGCCTTGGCCCAGTCTGGCAACCTAGGCAGGTCTTCGTCGCCCACCGGCGGGGGAAAGGCAGTGTTGGTGGAGGCCAAGCTTCGCCCCTTGTCGTCGAGCAGGAGGGCGGGGGCGTGAAGCTCCGACGGCAAAGCCTCCGCCACGCCGAGGACGACGGCGGCCCTTTCCTCAAGCGTCAGTTCCGCCCGTTTCAAAAGACCGACGGCCTCCGCAGGCTCCATGATGCTAACGCCAAGACGCTCGAGCGTCTGCTGATCGCTGAGGCTCCGGCGCCGGGCCAAGTCGCCGAACAGCCGCTTGGGCATCCAGGTTTCGTAACCCGGCGGCCCTAGACGGGTCTTGGCGGCCGGGGCCCGCCCGCCCTTCATCGTCGGGATCAACGGCAGCAGGGCCGCCGCCGCATATGCCGCCGCCTCGAACGCCTTGAGGCTTTCCGGGAAGGGCGCGCGGCGATCGAGGAAGTCGAGGGCGTTCGCGACCCGTCCATCCTTGACAAGCTCCCACAGAGCGCGAGCGTGAAAGGCCGCTAGGCGAGCGAGGACTTGGGCGTTGAGGTCAGAGTTGGCCTTGAAAAGCTTACGGCTAGAATCGAGCTCCAAGGTCGCGTGAAACAGACCCGGGAAGGGAAGGGGCACGCTCGTCGGAAAGTAAGTGTGCAGAACGCCGGGGGCGTTTGGCTCATCAAGGCGCAGCGCGAAGGCCATAGCGAATAGGTGGGGCTTTTTGCGATTGCGCAGGGCCACCGACCCCGCCTCATGCAGGCAGATCCAGTTCTGGGTTGCGGTCCGCACCGAGGCCGGGTCCCCGGTCTCGATGACCAGATCGCAGGCCTCAGGCCCTGTATCCTCCCGAGACCAAGTGACCGAAGGTTGTCCCTCGACCTCGATCCGAATCTCCGTCAAGGCCGGAACGAACAACAGGAAGGTCGGCTCAAATTCGGCGATTTGTTTGCGGGCCCAGTCCAGCCGGGTCTCGTCATCGAAGGCGGCGGCGACCACAGTGTCGAACCCTTCCGCCCTCATGGCGCGCGCCCGGACGAGGAGGTCCCCGGCCTGGCCGCCGAGGTCCGCGACGGCTTCGCCGACGGCCGGGAAAGCCAGAACCGGCGCCGGGAAATCCTCCTCATCCTCCACCGCGCATAGGGCGGCGATCTCGGGATCGTCCCCGCCCATCGCGAGAACCCGCTGGACCGCATGCCGTCGTGAGAAAGCCATCTCCAAGTGCCCGCTCGATATTACGGGCTCATGGGACCAGTTGAGCAGAGCCCGGAACCCGAGACCCTTGGCACCGATCAGGGCGGCCTTGCGACCGGGCTTGTCGCTGGCGTGAACGGCCATGAGGGACTGCACGCCGCCCGGCCGGAACGGGGCGCCGGTATTGGCCACCAGGAGCCCCCCCGACCAGAGCGCTATCCGTACCCTTCCCCGTCCGCCGGATTCCGCGGCGGCGTCAGCCGCGTTTTGGACAAGCTCAAGTAATTCACGGCCGGCGTAGTCGTCGGCGATCTGCTTCTCGCCTCTGAAGTGGCCGGTGAGGAATTTGGGCTGCGAGCCGTAAGCCGCGCGGTTGCGTGCGATCTCGGCGGCGATAAAGCGGTTCCAGTCCTGAGCGGACAGATGTTCAGCGAGGGCGAGGTCTGGCGCCGCGAGCTCTGTCTCCTGTGTGTCGACCACCCCCGACTCCCCCATGCGGGTCCGAGGCTCCACCCGGTACCTCTACGCGATAATGCCTCACTATGAGTTGCGGCGCGTCAGCGCCAGTGTCAGCTGGGCTGCACCTTATGCTGCGGCTCGCCGCTTCACCTCGTCGAGGATCTCGATCACCTCGGTGGTGTCTGCGAGGCTGAACAGCCCCGACACTCCCATGGGATCGAAGTCGGTAAACGGGCTCCCATAGAGGAGGCCGGGGTCCATCTGGCCGCGCTCGGTCAGGTGGTCGATGACCATGTTGAGAAATTCGATCTGGTTCGCAGATAGCGTCCGGTCGCCGATGAACCCGGCGAAGGCCGCCTTGGCGGCCTCGCGATCCAGCCCGACGAGGGAACGGACAAAAAGGCCAAGGCCGCCTTCGGATTGGATTCGGGCGATGTCCTCCGGGGCGGCGACGTCGGCCGCTATAAAGATGCGCTCGAGCCCGGCGAGGTCGGTCTGCGTGAGTGGCTCGTTGCGACGCAGCTTCAGGATCGCGATGTGGTTGGCGTTTTCTTGGAGGAAGAACTGCGCCTTCCGTCTGAAACGATCCATGTCGGCGCCGACGCTGGTGCCGGCCAGTTCGATCTCAGCGCCGGCGCCGATCTCGTCCTCGAAGTCGGTCCTGATCGTGATTCGCTTTTTGACTTCGATCAGCTTGATCAGGGCGCGTAGGCGGCGCCGGAGTTGCTCCAGCATCGGAGCGGTTATGTCCTGCCAATAGTCTTCGGATTGAACCTCTTGGATGAACGCCATTTCCGCGGCGACCATCGGGATGTTTCCCTTCTCCTCCAGCAGGGAAGCGAGCCCGATGATCCGGTCGCGCAAGCGGGTGAAACCTGCCTCGCCCCGGAGGACCGCGAGCTGGGTTCTCAGGATCAGGACGTCGAACTGCTTGGCGGCGATGTCGTCATCGCCGACAGCGCTCGGCAGGCTGGCCAGGTTGCTCAGCAGCTCGGTCTGTTCATCGAGGCCGAGGCGCGACCAAGCCTCTGCGGACGCGTACTTTTCGACCAGGCGTCGCTTGGGCCGAACGAGGAAGTTGTCGAGGCTCATTCCGCTGACGATGTCCCGCAATCCGTTCGCGAGGTCGTCGCGCAGGCTTCGGGCATCGGCTTCGGGTCCAGCGCCCTCAGCCACGGATGACGGCGCGCTCTGGTGGGTTGGAAAGTCGCCCCAGCGCGTGGGCGGATGCAGTCCGTCAAGTGCGCTGATCAATTCGACGCGCGCGGCGAACAGGCGCTGGCTGAGAGACGCGCCGACCGCGCCGTCGGTCACGGCCGGATTCTGATTGAAGAACTCGAGGTTCTGGCAGAAGTCAAAGACCGAGAAGTAGGCCTTGTCCTGTTCCGGTCCGAAGAGTTCTGGGCACAGCCGGGTGCCCCGACCGATCATCTGCCAGAATTTGGTCTTCGAGCGCACGATCTTGAAGAAGACCAGATTGACCACCTCAGGGACATCGATCCCGGTATCCAGCATGTCGACAGACACCGCGATGTGCGGCGCCTTGTCTGGCTGGGAGAAGTCATCGATCAACGACTGGGCATAAGAGTCGCCCGAGATGATCACCCGCGCAAAGGATCCGGCCATGCTCGGATAGGCCAGGTCGAAGCGTTCGATGATGAACCGGGCGTGGTCCTGGTTCTTGGCGAAGATTATGGTCTTGCCCAGCCGATCGCCGTCGGCCACGCGTTGGCCGTGAGTCATAAGGTGCGCCAGCACCTTGTCGACGGTGTCGGCGTTGAACAGCCACTTGTTGACCGCGGCGGGCTCGACCACGGCAGGCACATTGCCGTCCTCGTCCCATTCGAGGGCGTCCCACGCCTCCTTCTCCTCGTCGGAAAGGTCGTCGTACCGAATGCCTTCGCGTTCAAAGCGAAGGGGGACCGAAACCGCCTTGGGGGGCACCAGGAAGCCGTCGCTCACCGCCTCGTCCAGACCATAGGCGTCCGTGGGGACGCCCCGCTGCAGGTTGAACAGGCCGTAGGTATCGCGGTCGATCTCGTCCTTGGGCGTAGCTGTCAGCCCGACCACCAGGCTGTCGAAGTAGTCGAATATCGCGCCGTACTTGCGATAGACCGAGCGGTGAGCCTCATCGATGACGATGAGGTCGAAATGACCGGGGCCAAACCGCCTGGCGTCGCCGTCCCCCTTCTTGTCGATCAAACCCATCATGGTCGGATAGGTCGAGAGATAGACACGGCCGGTCGAGGTACGGTCCGAGATCAGATTCACCGGCGAGGCCGATGGCAGGAATTTCTTGAAGGCGCCGGACGCCTGGTTCACCAAGGCCTTGCGATCGGCCAGAAACAGGATGCGCCGGGCCCAGTTGGCCTTCATCATCAGGTCGGCGAGGGCGATGACGGTTCGCGTTTTGCCCGCTCCTGTAGCCATCACCAGAAGCGCGCGGCGCTGCTTGTCCTTTTCGAAGGTCTCGGCGACCCGGCGGATGGCGCGGGTCTGATAGTAGCGGCCGGCGATTTCGGCATCGATCGCCGCGCTGGACAGCGGACGCAGGATCGTCCGGCGTCGGACGGCCAGCTCGAGCTCGTCCTTGGTCAGGAAGCCTTGAATGCCGCGTGGCGGGTAGCGGCGGTCGTCCCAGATCCAGTGATCATAGCCGTTGGTGTAGAAGATGATCGGCCGCTGGCCGGATTCCGCTTCGAGGCAATCGGCATAGAGCTCGGCCTGGCGTTGGCCGACGCGGGGATCCTTGCGCGTACGCTTCGCTTCAACGACCGCCAGTGGCTTTCCGTCATCGCCGCGCAGCACGTAGTCGACGAGGCCTTGGCCCGGGGTGTTGGGCATGCCCGTGACCGGGACTTCCAGCTCTAGGTTACCCGCATCCGTGGACCAGCCTGCTTCGCGCAGAAGCAGATCGATGAACAGGTCGCGGGTCGCGGCTTCGTTGTAGTCGTGGTTATCGGGGCGTGCCGTGTTTGCGGCCTTGGCGGCCGCTACCTCTTCCCGCAGTCGGGCGAGTTCAGCTTCCAGCTCAGCGCGGCTTTGGTCGCTGGCGCGGGCCCGCGCCTCTGCAGTCTCCCGGGCGCGCACGGCGTCGACGAAGCGTTCTGCGGCGGCGTTCAGCTGATCCAGTCGCTCCGCCGGCACGGAACGGTTGAGAGGCAGGGCGTCGGCCGAGAAGGCCAAAGTCTCCGGAGGCTTTTCGCCTTGGCCGTAGGTGCGCACCAGCCAGTAACAGAGATGGAACAGCTCACGGGCGGCGGCGACGCCGTCGGCCGGAGGGACGGTCCGGGACTCATGGGCGGATCGATTGCCGAGGTCCTTGATCGCCCGCGCCTTGGTCAGCAGAGCCGGGCCGACCAGCGCCTTGAAGGTCGGCTCATGGATGCGCGCAGAAAGCGTCCGCTCATAGGGCGAGCGCAGGGTGGCATCGTGCCGGTAGAGCCACTCCACCATCGTCTCGAGCGCCAGCCTCGCATAGAAGCAGGCGCCGCGGGCGTCGCTATGGGCCATCGCCTCCACACGCACCGCCAGGGCTTGGATCTGGCCGAACTCGGTGGTCATAAAGGCGAACTGCGACATCAGGCGGCTCCCTCCCGGCGCAATCCGGCAAAGCGTTCAGCGAACGCTGATCGTACGGGCGCATAGAGCGCCGGGTCCAGCGGCCATCTGCAGCGGACGGGGTTCAGCACGGTGTAGCCGGCCGCGCTCAGGTCGTCGGCAAGGGCCTTCTCCATCGCACCGACGATATCGCGCAGCGGCTTGTGCGCGGCCATCAGGGCCTCGCGGGTGGCGCCGTCGACTTTGGCGACCTCGCTATACAGGGGGCCGTGGCTGACGAGGTGGAAGGTGCAGGCCTCCAACGGTACGCCAAGCTTCTCCAGATACTTGCGCAGGGCATTCTGGTTAGCGATCGAACCCAGGTGTTGGCCCATTCGGGTGTAGGGGGCCGTCGCGTGTGGGCTGGAGTTGTCACCGGTGCGACCGACATACAGCAGCTCGCCCATGGGGGTTTCGACCCGCCACACATAGAGCCAGAATCCCCGACGGAGCATCGGGCCCGGAAGCGTCAGGATGTGGGTGGCGGGTCCGACCGTCATCCGCGGTAGATCGCGTCGGCGTCGAGTTGGTGAGACAGGTAGGGCGCAAAGCCGGCCAACAGGACCGTGACTGCGACCATGTCCTTCATCTCGATTGCACGAATCCGATTGGCGGGCGTGCCGGCATGTCGAATGCCGGGGTAATTGCACGAGAACTTATAAAGGTTCTTCATGGCATCGCGAACGCTGGCATGAGGCCAGACCCCGAGCTCGTCGCATATTCGGCCCAACGAGTCGGTGGTTACTCCCGGACACTTCTGACCCAACGCCTCCAGCAGATTCACCTGTTTCTGGATGCAAGTCTTGATGAGCCGCTCCGATCGCTCGGCGGTCAGGTCACGCAAGGCCTCTTCAAAGTCGTGATAGATCGGCTCCAGGTCGGCGTCGTTCTGGCTCACCGTCTTCAGGTCGCGCATCAAGCTCGCAAAGACGCCCGGGAGGGTCGGGTGCAGCGTAAACGGTCGCCGCAGATCGTAGCGGAGGCTGAACCTCTGCAGGAAGGCTTCGACGAGCAGGTAGAAGCGGTTGGCGAGTGCATCTCCGCCGTACTCCTCCACGACCCGAAAGCTGCGCTCAAGGAGCCTTATTGCCGATGGCTCGTCCGTGGTGCCCAGAATTACGGCTCGAAGGGCCTGCTTGGAGCCCGCACCATTTAGCGCCTCCGTATACTTCGCGCGGCGCCGTTCGTAGAACTCCAGCGCAGCCTCGTACTGCGTGATGCGGGCGAGCGCGATTGGGTCGACGAGATCGCCGTTCACGTCAAACGCGCCTGGGTCCGGCGGGAGTGGCTCATCCGGGGGCTCAGGCTCGGCCGCTAACTCGCGGAAAAGCTCGATGGCAAGTTCATTGGGCGTATCTGAACCGGCGAGGAGTTTTGCCCAAACGGCTTTCCAAGTTTCTCCCCATACCGGAACGAGCTGGCCGCGCACCTAAAGCTCCCCCCTAAATGCGCGATGCTGCAAGGATGCGAACAGGGCGTCCAGTTGGGCGAGGTGCTCTCTCTGGCCCCTCTGCACGTCCCTAATGGCCCGAACCCTCGCAGAAAACGCGCGCTGGATATCGACGGGAGGCATGGGCACCTCGAGTTCTCGTAAGCGTCCCATGCTGATGCGCAAGCGCGTCTGTCCTTGCACCTTGTTCTGAGCCAGACGCTCTGTCGAAGGATGATTTAGAAGCGCCTCAATGTATTCCGGCACAGCAATGTCCTGATCGCACCGCATCTGGACGCAGTCGGCCTTGTTCAATGCGACTGGAATATCGTCAGGCTGAATGCACGCTCTGAGGTTTGGGTCGCCTAGCGTCCCGATGAGGAGGTCCCCCGGCAGGCAAGAATGCTTTCTTAGGCGAGCAAAATGATCCTCGGTGACGAATGCTCGATCCTCATCCAAAAACTCGCCGGATCCGATATTCTGTAGCCGAATGACGCGGATTCCCGTTTCTGTGTAGTGCTCGCTTTTTAAATTCGACCCAAAGGGGCCGTCAGAAAAAACCGTGCTGACAGATCTCAGCGTCATTCGATCCCAGCGACGTTCATTGACCGCCGGATCGCCAAAAATACTCGAGAAGGTCGCCTTCAGCAGGCGAGACAGCGCCAGCAACGCCTCTTGCCGGTTGCGGCGCAGTGCGGCGGCCTCGTCGAGGATCGCCACGATCCGCATCTGTTCGGCTAGCGGCGGAAGAGGGATTTGGTACCTTGCCAGGTCTTGTCCGGTGATGTGCTTTATTGTTACGCCGGTAAGGTAATCCGCAAGCTGGCCGTTGTGATAGTCGTACATAAGTTTGTGTACGAGGTATCTATTATACAGATCTGCGCCGCATCTAACTCGATGTATGGCCTTCTGGAACTTGATCCCAAGATCAGGACCGTTCCAAATTGCCGCCCTGCCGGCCTCCCCGCCTTCGCAAATGAGGACATCGCCGTCCCGGATGGCAAACTTGTCCTCCTCGTGCGGCTCAAACGGCATCTCCTTGAGGTCGTCTAGCTTAACCTCCATCCAGCGGACGTTTGGATTTCGTAGGTAAGGTTTGAGCGTGCCCCTGTTTTTCGCTGCATCGAGCATTTTGCCCAAGCGTGCTTCCGCAAGCATCGACAGAGGGAGAGTTCGCCATCCCGATGGCATCGCGGGATTGGCACCGTTGGAGCGATGCGACCGAGCCTGGGCTGAAGTACTCACCTAACGATCTCCTCAAGCCTCGCGAGGCGTTCGGTGATCTCCACCTCCAAGCGCTTCAGGTGGGCGATGATCTGCGCCGGGCTTTCGTGCTCGACGGCTTTGTGAACGTTTTCCTTGTACCGGTTAATGGATAGGTCATAGGCACCGTCGCTGATGAGGTCGGCTCTAGACACGACGAAACTCTGGGCCGTGCGGGGGCGATCGCGCTCCGCGCCGCGCCGATCCATCCAGCGCGTCAGCACATCAGGTAGGTTATTTTTCTCGTGCTCGGCCTCGGTCAGGGCCCGCGACGGCGCGACCCCCAACCTATCTTCCGGCAGCAGGGGCTGACGTTTGTCGTCCAGCGACCAGCCATCCGCCTTCATATCGTAGAACCAGACATCCTCGGTTCCGCCGACGCCGGTCTTGGTGAAGATCAAGATTGCGGTTGAGACGCCAGCGTAGGGTCGGAAAACGCCCGTCGGCAGCGAGATCACCGCCTCCAGCTTGTGATCCTCGACGATCATGCGGCGCAGTTCCTTGTGCGCGTTGGACGAGCCAAACAGCACCCCGTCGGGGACGATCACCGCTCCCCGTCCGCCGACCTTGAGCAGCCTCAGGAACAAGGCAAGAAACAGGAGCTCGGTCTTGCGTGTCTTGACGATGCGCTGCAGGTCGAGAGCTGTCTGCTCATAGTCCAGTGAGCCGGCGAAGGGCGGATTCGCGAGGATTAGGTCGTACCTCTCTTTCTCGTTGGCTATGTCCTCGGACAGACTGTCCCGCGGTTCGATGATCGGGTTTTCGACACCGTGCAGGATCATGTTCATTGAGCCGATCCGGAGCATGGTCGGATCGAAGTCGAAGCCGTGGAAAGCCTTCTCGTGAAAGTGCTGCCGGAGCTGGTCATTCCGGAAAATCTCGGGATGGTGCTCGCGCAGATACTCGCCAGCGCCAACCAGGAAACCGCAGGTGCCGGCGGCCGGGTCGCAGATTACGTCCGTCGGTTTGGGCTCCATCAAAGCCACCATCAGCTGGATGATGTGGCGCGGCGTGCGGAACTGGCCGTTCTGGCCGGCGCTGGCGATCTTGCTCAGCATGTACTCGTAGATGTCGCCCTTGGTGTCGCGCTCGGCCATCGGCACGCGGTCGAGCTTGTCGACCACCTTTGCCAGCAGCGCGGGCGTTGGAATGGCGAAGCGGGCCTCGCGCATGTGCCGGGCGACGGCGCCTTCCGCGGCGACCTTCTCGCGGATGAAAGGAAAGACGTGCCGGTCAACGATCCGGTACATCTCCCGCGGCTCCATTCCCTTGAACCGTGACCAGCGCAGATTGTCGTAGGGCTCCCCATCGTCATCGAGGCCTTCGGGGAAGATGCGGCGCTCGACCGGCTTCCTCAGCGCCTCGGCCTTGCGTTCCTCTACGCTCTGCAGTTCGTCTAGGCGCTTGATGAAGAGCAGATAGGTGAGCTGCTCCATGACGCTGAGTGGATTGGACACGCCGCCCGACCAGAAGTCATCCCAGATCCCGTCGATCTGATTCCTAATTTCACCGACAAGCATCTATGCCCCCAACTTCCCTACCCGCTTGTACGGGTCACAAGTCTCCCCACCGGTCGTAGAGCAGCGTCCGCCTCCGGCAAAGCGGTCTGCCCCTATTGCATTGAGGGGATAAAACCGCATTCCTCGGCGAGCCGCCAAGCTGTCTCTAACCGGTCCGGAGTCGGGTAAGGCGGCCCGCCGATGCCGCCCAGCCGCGTCAGTCGCCATCCGCCCTCGTCCAGGGAGACGCGCAGCCTCAGGATCACCTTTCCATTGGCGCGCGCATCCGCGAGCCCCCGGCTCGATGACCAGTAGGCATGCTGGGCGAACAGCCACGTCTCCATCATGTGGGCCAGAAACTCGGCCGGCGTCGTCTTGGCCCAGGCGGCGGCTTCAGCCCTGGCGCGCTGTAGCGGCAGACGATCGGTCCGCTCACCCCGGCCGCCATCCGGGTCCTCCTCGGTCAGGCAGAACGCCAAGGTTCGGCAGATCGCCTCGGGCAAAGCTCCCCAGTCTTCGGCTTGGGCGCGACTGATTTCAGTCATCAGTCCGATCGGGCAGGAATCTTCGGAAGGCTCCAGCCACGCTCCCGGCTGTGCGCTGGCGGCCCAGCCCACCGCGCCGTCCCGGAATGCATCGACGAGCTGAGCCGTAGATCTGGGGTCCGGATCGAGTTCAGCGAGGCACCAGTGGAACCAGCTTTCGAGGGCGAACCGGAACGCCTGCCGGACCTGCAGCCGACGCCAGGCGACGCGGGTCGGATCGGCGTATCCAGATGCCTCGGCCATCGCAGCCCGGAGGCCATCGACATCCGGCTCGTCCATCCCGTCCAGCACATCGCGGACCAGCGTCAGGGTGCTCCGGCGACGCTCGTCGGCGAGCGGTCCGACCAGACTATCGTAGAATGCGGCGCGCTCCGGGTCGGTGAGGAGGTCCAGATCCCAGAGCTCGCCCCAGCGCTCGACCTCGGCCCGTGCGACCTCCACGGATCCAAGGGCGGAAAACGCCGGATGGGCGAGCTCATCGCCGAGCGTCGACTCCAAGGCGTCCAAGGCTTCGTCGAACAGATCTCCCGGCGCCCATGCGGAGTGGCCGCCAACGACGGGGCCCGCCCATTTGAGCGCCTTGATCGATGGCCCGTACGTGATTGCGGCGGTGAAGGCGGTCGAGGCCTTGCGATTGTCGCGGAACTGTTCCCAGTCGGTGCCGCCGAAGACATAGCGCTCCGCATTGACGAATCGCCTGAGGACCTGGCCTCCCGGCAGGGGGGCATCGGATTTTCGCAGGAACTGCGACCAGGCGTAGATGACCTCGATTCGATCAACGAAGTCCTTCAGTTCGGGACCCGACGCCATGGCGGCGCCGGTCTCCTCCGCCAGCCTGCGCGCCTGACGGGCGGCCCAAGCGACGACCACATAGGGCCGGATGCGCCGGCTCACATTGTTGAGGCCGGGGAGCACCGCGTCCATCAGGTCGAAGTTCTCCTGACGCAGCCCGAGTGGGTCAACGCCCCCAATCTTTGGCATGCCGTCAGGGCGGGTCAGGGTGGGCCCGTCAGCCTGGGCGGCCAGGGCAACGATCTCTTCGAGTGTCTGCTTCATGAGAGGGTCTCGTCGAAGACAATCACTCGGCCACAGCAATTCGAGGCCGTCGCCACAAGATGCTTGCGATAATCATGAGCCTGACCAGCGGGCAGCGCGGTCCAGCATCCCGGACAGGCAGTGAGATTACGGCCTCCGAACCTGATGCGCGCGCGGGACCGAACATCGGTCAAGGCCGCGCGCAGCGTGGGCCATTGCTCCGGGCAGGCTGACCGGAAAGGAGCCTGATCGAAGGAAGAGGCGTCAGCAAGAAGAGGGCCTTTGAGAGCCTGCACTAGATCGGCAGTCCATTCGCCGATCGACCTAACAGCCCTCACGTGGCTCCAGGCCGTCTCGACACCGATCTCGCTTGCGAGGTGGTACACTGGCACGTCCTCACTTGAGGGCGGATCGCCCTCAATCGACAGTCCGAGCCGAATGAAGGCACCCCGGATCCGCTCGGGCGGCGCGTATCCAACCAGGGAAAGGAGCGAAACCGCCACAAAGTCCCGATTTTCGTCGGCGATCGTCTCTCTATTTAGAGCCCCCGCTGCCTTGCCCAGCCAGCGCCGCAGGACGTTTGGGGGCCACTCCAATCTCTGCGCCATGTGCACAATGAACTCGAGCGCGAACACGGCCCAAGTCCGCGCCTGCTCGGGCTCCAACGCCCATGACAGAAACTCATGAGTAAGTGTCTCGGACCGCGCCAGAGTCTGTTCATGCCGCCGCCTGTCCGTCTCCGCGCGCTTGATCTCCTTCGTTCCTTCCTCCTCGCCGGGTTCGGGTGGAGCGGGCGGTTCGTAGCTTGGCTTGCCAGCTCGCAGGACGCGACGGAGCTGCGACACCAGGCGAGCCATATGATCGGCGTCAGAAAAGCCGTGCGTGGCGAGCGACCCTGTCTGGAGAGGTGTCCAGGCAAGTTCCTCGACCCGAACCAGACCGTCGCTGTCGACTAGGTTGGCTGCAGGGCTGCTCGCCCGGGGCCTCATAACGGGCAAGCGCTCCGGATCATCCAGAATCCAATGAAGGAGCGCGATGACGTCGTCCGGGGTCTCGGAGCCACCCAGGAATGCAAACAGACGAGGGGCCATCGCTCCGGCGCGGCGGGCGATGGCTCCTGCGGTCGTCGAGATCACATAGCCTTCAGCGACGCCGCTTTCGTTCTGCACCCGGAGGACGAGTCTTCCGGCATTCCAGGCCTGGCGCTCAAGGTCCGGCACCTCCAAACAGAAACGGCCATCGGCGTCGATCGACGCTGATCCAAGCCTTTCTGGCCCCCGACTGGTAAGCTGGTTGATGGTGGCCTCACCCGCCATATCGGGCGTGAGAACCCAACCCTGTAGGGTTTCGCCGCTTAGCTGGGCCCGCACCACGCCCATCGGTTGCTCATCCGTCTCTGACGCTTCGTGGGCGGTGGGGAGGAAAGACGGTCCCTTAGTAGGGGTCCAGCCCCAAGCGCTGAAACCGTCGCGCTGCACCCGCAAGACCACGGCTTCCACATTGCCGTCTGTTTCGAGGGCGCGGCGGCTCGCGTTCGCGCTCCCGGATACCAGCAGCCGTCCGTCGCGGCAGACGATCTCGTAGGCCTTGGCATGAAGCGGTCGAGAATCTTTCGCGACCCACGCCATGGCTACCGGTTGGACCGACACAGCGGTTACCTGTGGCCAAGTGGGGGCCGAACCGGCAACGACCCGCCCATTCCAGTGCAGGTGAATGTCATCGACATCCAGCGCCTCGGCCAGTCTGGAGATGCCGGCCCCGTCGTCGAAATAGGGCGACATAGCCGCTATCCGCGTCGCGCCCCCAAGCTCCCGTGCCCAGTCCGAGAGTTGTTTCGTGATGCCAACGGTGAGCCCACTCAGAACCCGTATGTCGCCGCTGTCTGCCCGATCGGCGACCGACCGCCTGAGGTCGCCCGCCAGCGATCCGCAGGTCTCGGAGGCCGCATGCCGAATTCGGGGATGGTCGGCGAGCGCTTCGAACAGGTCAGCCACGTCGCGAAACGCTGAGGCTGCGAAACTGGGGTGAAGATGCTCGACGACCTCCAGGTTCCCGGCCCAACCGCCAAACGTCAGGTTGCCCGATCCCACGATGAGCATCGCGTCATCATCGGCGATAAAGGCGCCAATCTTCGGGTGGAATACGCCGCCCGACACCGCTACCGGTTCGAGTTGGTAATCACGCCCCGCGCCGCGAACGCCCTTTTCGCCGAGCGAGCAGCGAACGCCTTCTAGGTCCGACAGGATCGTAACCTCCCGAGCGCTTGCACGGGTCAGGGCGTCCATCACCACCGTCTCGAAAAAGGTCAGGCTCAGCGCGTAGGTTGTGAAGACGACTCGCGACCATGGCGCGGCCTCGGACACGGCAAGTGGCGACACGGTCTGGCTCCCCCCAAGGCATCAAAGCATAGCCGGCGGAGGAAGCGAACTTGGCCCGGGGCTTTTGCTCTGGATCCCCGTCATTGAGACCGGCCAATCTGGGTGAAAAGCCGCGCTCAATGCCCCACTATTGCCCCACTAGGCAGGCGCGTCCGGCACGCTCCAGCGGTCGAACTTATAATCTCGTGTTTTTGCTGAAGAAAATGGCGCACCCGACACGATTCGAACGTGTGACCTTTGCCTTCGGAGGGCAACGCTCTATCCAGCTGAGCTACGGGTGCGGTCGCGGCCTTGGGGCCGGGATGCGCGGCTTACAGCAAGGCGGGCGGGCTCTCAATCCCTCTCAGCGGCCCGAGCGGGTGACCTTGGCGGAACGCCAGCGAAGGCCTAAGCCTCGGGACGCCGTTTTTCCGGAGGTTCGCCGATGCGCCTGATCGCCTTGGCTTTCGTCATGTTCGTCGCCGCCTGCGCCACCCCGATGCGGCCGACGCCGGATCCGACGGGCGACAGCCTGGACGTGATCGCGGCGGACTATGTGAAGCTGATCCTGGAAATCGGCGAGCGCGAGCCGGGCTACGTCGACGCCTACTATGGACCGCCGGAATGGGCAGAGACCGCCAAGGCGGCGCCCCGCACCGTGCCGCAGCTGATCCAGGGCGCGGCCTCCCTGACCGAACGACTGAACGCCGTGTCGATGGTCGGGGCCGACGCGATGGCGGTGCAACGTCGCAAGTATCTGCTGGCCCATGTCTCGGCCGCCGGGGCCCGTCTGCGCATGCTGTCGGGCGAGAAGATGAGCTTCGCGGACGAGGCCGAAGCCCTTTTCGGCATTCGGCCGGAACTGCGGCCGCTGTCGAGTTACGATCCCATCCTCGCGGAGATCGACGCGATGGTTCCCGGCGAGGGCTCGCTGATCGAGCGCGTGGACGCCTTCCGACGGGACTTCGTTGTGCCCAAGGACCGGCTGGAGCCGGTGATGCAGGCGGCCATCGCCGAGTGCAGGGCGCGTACCGCCCGCCATATCGACCTGCCCGCCAACGAGCGGTTCACCCTGAGCTTCGTCGGGGACAAGCCCTGGTCGGGCTACAACTACTACCTCGGGGACGCGGCCAGCCGGATCGAGATCAACGCCGACTTCCCCATCTATTCCGAACGGGCGATCGACCTGGGATGTCACGAGGGCTACCCGGGCCACCACGTCTACAACGCGCTGTTGGAACAGACCTTTGTGCGCGAGCGGGGCTGGGTGGAGATGAGCGTTTATCCGCTGTACTCCCCGATGAGCTTCATCGCGGAAGGTAGCGCCAACTACGGCATCGATCTGGCGTTTCCCGGGGACGAGGCGGCCGATTTCGAGCGCGAGGTCCTGTTCCCCATGGCGGGCTTGGATCCGGCGACGGTCGAGAAGAAGGCCGAGCTGGGGGCGCTGACCCGCCGCCTGGCGCGGGCGGAATACACCATCGCCGACGCCTATCTGGCCGGTCGGATCGACCGGGAGACCGCCATCGACCAGCTGAGCCGCTACATGCTCAGCCCCCGCGACAAGGCCGCGCAGCGCCTGCGGTTCATCGACACCTATCGCAGCTACATCATCAACTACGGGCTGGGACGCGACACCGTGCAGGAATGGGTCGAGCGTCAGGGGCCGGACCACTGGACCTCGATGGAGCGGTTGCTGTCGAGCCAGATTCTGCCCGTGGACCTCAACCCCTGAACCCGTCGTTCGCCTTGCGGCACGCCGCGACCAGCCCTAGCTCTCGCCGATGAGCGCCTCCTGCGGCCACGAGCATGCGTCGGATCGGCTGAGCCCGGCGGCGCTAAACCGCGCCCTGGCCGAGGCCGAGGCGCGGCTGACCGAACAGGGCCAGAAGCTTACCCCGCCCCGGCGCCGAGTGCTGGAGTTGCTGCTGGCCGAGGGCGAGCCGGTCAAGGCCTATGACCTAATCAATCGTTTCGGCGCGGAAGGACAGGCCGCCAAGCCGCCGACCGTCTATCGCGCCCTGGAGTTTCTGGAAAAGCAGGGGCTGGCGCACCGCATCGCCTCGATCAGCGCCTTCGTCGCCTGCCATGCCGGCGAGGGCGAGCATGCCGCCGCCTTCCTGATCTGCGACTGTTGCGGAGCCTCCAGCGAAGTGGCGGCCCCGCCCATGTCCGCCCTCTCGGCGGCCGCCGAGGCCGCCGGCTATGCGCTGGAGCGGACGACCATCGAGGGGCACGGTCGCTGCGCCGCCTGCCGCGTCTCCGCCTGACCCGAACCGTGGCCTCGGACGACCTGCTTCCGCGTCGACTTTCCCTGCGGCTCGGCGACGAGCCGGGCGAGATGGCCGTGCTCGATTTCGGCGAACCGGCCTCGCCGGTGGGCCTCGTGTTCGTCCACGCCAACGGCTTCAACGCGATGGCCTACCGCCGGCTTCTGGCGCCGCTGTCGAAGCGTATGCGGATATGGGCGCCGGATCTACGCGGCCACGGGCGGACCACCCTGTCGGCCGAACCCTCCGGGCGTCGAAACTGGCGCGACCTCGCCCGCGACCTGGAGCACTTGCTTGATCGCATCGACGGCCCGCCGGTCGTGCTCGCCGGCCATTCGATGGGCGGCACGGCCGGGCTTCTGGCCGCCGCCGGGCGCCGGGAGCGCGTCTCGCGCCTCGTCCTGATCGATCCGGTGATCTGGAGCCGCCCGGCCACCATCGGCATGAACCTGCCTCTCGTCGAGCGGCTGCTGAGACGCTCCGCGCTGGCCGAAGGCGCGCGGCGGCGGCGCGCGGTGTTCGCCTCGCGTGAGGAGGCGCTGGCGGCCTACCGGGGGCGCGGCGCCTTCAGGGGATGGGAGGACGGCTGGATCGCCGACTTCCTCGTCGACGGCCTGACCGAGAGCCCCGAGGGTCTGCGCCTCTCCTGTCCGCCGGGGTGGGAGGCGTCGAACTATGCGGCCCAGGCGCACGACCCCTGGCGCGCCGTTCGGCGGGTGAAGCGGCCCATGACCGTGCTGCGGGCGGAGACGGGCTCCATCTGCAACCTGCGCGAGACCCCGGCGGATGCGCCCTGGGTCGACGTGCGCACCATCGCCGGCAGCGGCCACATGGTTCCGATGCATCAGCCGCAGGCCGTTGGCGACGCGCTGCTTGAGGCCGCCATGCAAACCCGGTCGCCGAGCGCCGCCACTTAGGTTAAGCCCGGGACGAGAGGGCGGGGCGACATATGCGGGTGCTGATCACGGGAACGGCGGGCTTCATCGGCTTCCACCTGGCGCGCCGGCTGCTCACCGGCGGCCACGAGGTCCGGGGAATCGACAACTTCTCGGACTACTACGACGTCGCGCTGAAAACCGACCGCAACGCCCTCCTCGAGACCTTCTCGAACTTCGCCGTCCATCGCCTGGCGCTGGAGGACGCGGACGCCCTGCGAGAGGTCTGGGACGCCTTCCGGCCCGAGGCCGTGGTCCATCTCGCGGCCCAGGCGGGGGTCCGCTACAGCATCGACCACCCCGAGGCCTATGTCTCGGCCAACCTGGTCGGGACCTTCAACGTGCTGGAGGCCGCACGCCGCACGCCGCCGCAGCACCTGCTGGCCGCCTCGACCAGCTCGGCCTATGGGGCCAACACCCATATGCCGTTCCGCGAGACGGACCGGGCGGTCCATCCCCTGACCCTCTACGCCGCGACCAAGGCCTCGACCGAACTGATGGGGCACGCTTACGCCCATCTGTTCGGGACGCCGACGACCTTCTTCCGCTTCTTCACCGTCTACGGCCCCTGGGGTCGGCCGGACATGGCCCTGTTCAAGTTCGCGCGCGCGATCCTGAACGACGAGCCGATCCAGATTTACGGCGGCGGGAAGATGTCGCGGGACTTCACCTATGTCGACGACCTGGTCGAGGCGGTCGTGCGGCTGATCCCTCTGGCGCCCGACGGGGATAGGGTGGACGGCGACACCCTGTCGCCAGTCGCGCCCTACCGGCTGCTGAACATTGGGGGCGGGGCGCCCGCGGGTCTGATGGACTATGTCGCGGCGCTGGAGACAGCGCTTGGCCGCGAAGCTCGCAAGCAATTCCTGCCCATGCAGGACGGCGACGTTCCGGACACCTGGGCTAGCGCGGACCTGCTGGAGGCCCTCACGGGCTACCGGCCCTCCACCCCGATCGACCGCGGGGTGCCCGCCTTCGTCGAGTGGTTCCTGGACCGCTACGGGTCGGACGCCGACATGGGCTGAAGCCCGCCCAGCGCTCCAGTTTGCCGCCTATCCCGCCATGCGCTAGAAGGCCCGCCTTCCTGCCCATCGCGGTTCACCCAAGGCCCCTTCGCGTCCATGACCGACACCACTTCGACCTCCGCCCAGGACAACGGCCCCCTGGCCGGCAACGTCCTGTTCTACGGCCAGCCCGAACCCCTGTCGGTCGAGCAGCATGGCAAGCTGGGCGTCAAGGCGCTGGCCAAGCCCTACGCCTTCGTGGCGCAGACCCACATCGTGCCCCTGACGGTCACCGAGTTCGCCCCCGCGGCGCTGAGCTATCCGGTGATCTTCGTGGGCGAGGCTCGACAACCGGTGGCGGTGATGGGCCTTCGCCCGGGCGAGAACCTGTACGTGAGCGAGCAGGGCGACTTCAGGCCGGAGGCTTATATCCCCGCCTATGTGCGTCGATATCCCTTCGTCTTCGCCAATGACGAGGTCCAGAAGCGCCTCATCCTTTGCATCGACCGGGGCGCGCCTTTCCTGACGGAGACCGAGATCGAGGCCCCGCTGTTCGTCGGCAACGAGCCGAGCGACTACACCAAGCAGGCGATGGAGTTCTGCAACAACTTTGAGCAGGAGCGGGTCCGCACCGACAGCTTCGTCCAGCTGCTGAAGGACCTCGACCTGTTCGAGGTGCGCGAGGCCCATTTCACACCCCGCGCCGCCGATGGCCAGCCGGGAGAGCCTCACAAGCTGGCGGAGTATTTCGCGGTCTCGGAAGACAAGCTGAAGGCCCTGCCGGCGGAGAAGCTGGTGGAACTGCGTGACAATGGCGCTCTGGGCCAGATCTACGCCCACATGGTCTCGCTCATGGGCTGGGACCGGCTGATCGCCATGGCCTTCGTCCGTTCTTCGGAAATGCCGACCGCCGCCAACGCCTGAGGCCCCATAAGGGCCTCGCCACGGAAACGGCGGGGCCCTTTGTCTTTCACCTTCGGGCGAACAGGGCCCGGGTCAGGCAGCTGAAAATCAGCCGGCCGGCCTCGTCGAGGAGGTCGTGCTGGGCGATGACGATGCCCTTGTCGTCGCCGACCGGGTCCTTGCCCATCACGGTCATCCGACCGCGCAGCAATTCGCCCGGCGGAGGATTGCGCATGAAGCGCAGGCCGTCGACCGCCAGCACCTTCGTCTGGGCCCAGCCGGACGCCTTTTCGGCCGCCAGCCGGCTCCACATCGCATAGACCATGGCGTCCGGCGCCCCGTAGGCCGGGTCCCAACCCGGGGCGAAGCGGTCGATGAACAGCTCGAGCCCGCCCGGATCGACCGCGCAGGCGCCGAGCGGCACCACCTGGCCGGTGGCCATGTCCTCGAAATGCAGATGCAGCGTCTCGCTCATCCGGCGGCCGGCTCCTCGGACACGCGCACCAGCAGCTTGCCGTCATGGTCGCCGGTGAACAGGCGGTTCAGGGAGTCCAGCGCGCCTTCCAGGCCGTCGTCGACGTGCACCTTCCACCTCACCTGGCCGTTCGCCAGCCAGGGTCCCATCTCAGCCACCATCTCACGCGCGCGCGGCGCATAATCCATCACCAGGAAGCCCTGGATGTTCAGCCGGTGGGTGATGATCCGGCCGAAATTCGGGGCCGGCGGCATGCGGGTCGCGTTGTAGGAGGAGATCAGGCCACACACCGCCATGCGAGCGTGAACCTTCAAGCGGTTGAAGACGGCGATCATGATGTCGCCGCCCACGTTCTCGAAGTTCATCTCGACGCCGTCGGGGGCCAGCCGGTCCAAGGCGTCGCCGACATCCTCCGACTTGTAGTCGATAGCGGCGTCGAACCCGAGCTCCTCGGTCAGCCAGCGGCACTTGTCCGGCCCGCCGGCGATGCCGATCACGCGCGCGCCCCGGGCCTTGGCGATCTGGCCGGCGATGGAGCCGACCGCGCCGGCGGCGGCCGAGATCACCATCGTCTCTCCCGCCTGGGGCTTCAGCACATCGACGACGCCGAAATAGGCCGTCATTCCGGTCATGCCGAGCACCGACATGTTGGCGGTCAGCGGCAGGCCCGGCGCGCGATGCACGCGGCCAACAGCGGCCTCCGACACTACCGCGTAATTCGACCAGCCGCCGGCGGCCGTGGTCACCACCTCCCCGACCGGGAACCTCTCCGACCGGCTCTCCTCGATGACGCCGAGCGTCAGGCCGCGCATCACGTCGCCCAGCCCAACCGGAGGCAGGTAGCCCTCGACGTCGTTCATCCAGGTCCGGTTGGTCGGGTCCAGCGACAGGTAGATGGTCCGGATCAGGACTTCGCCAGGCTGGAGCTCGGGCAACGGCGCTTCGACCAGCTCCAGATCCCCAGGCTGGATCAGCCCCTTCGGCCGCTGGCGCAGCACCCACTGTCGGTTGATCCTGGCCATGGCGCGTCTCCAGCTGCGTTGTCTTTCGCAACCATAGAAGCCGCACCACGGCTGTCGAGAGGCGAAGCGCCGCCGCGCCTGGTCCTCTGATTCCAAAGAAAACGGGCGGGTCCTTGTGGACCCGCCCAGTGGCATCATCGAGAATGAGGCGCGGAGGCGACAGGCTGGATGTGTCCAGCCTCAAGTCGGGGGGGCGTCGCCGCCTCCGCAGACCGATAACGGGACGCCAGGAACAGTGTTCCCAAGACGACCAAGATTTTTTCACGTGAACGGCGAATCGGAACAGCCACGCTCGCCGGCGCGTTTCCGCATCCAGTGCAAACAAGCCGGCGAGATCGCAAGATGACCGACCAGGATCCCCATTCCCGCGCCGCCGATGCGGTCCATGAAGGCCGCCCGGTTGAGGCCCAGTACGTCCGTCAGGGGCGCGGCGGGTCACGCATCCTGATGGTGCTGCTCGGCGGACTGGTGCTGGTCGGGATCGCCTTCGCCCTGATCTACGCCGTTTCGGCCGGCGGCTTCGCCCGGACCAACGCCAATGACGGCGACCAGGCGGTCGACAGCGCAGCTTTCGCGGGCGACGGCGCACGCCCGCCCCAGGCCGACGCGCCCACCACTTCGACCGGCGAACCCACCAATCCACCGACCGGCGAGGCCCCGAACGTCAATGCGCCCACCGTCGGCTCAACGACCCCGGACGCCGCTCCGGCGACCTGACGTACGAACGAGGACAAAGAAAAAGGCCCGGCGACCGCATGATCGCCGGGCTTTCTTCTGGTTGAAGCCCTCTCGGCTCAGGCCGCCGCCTTCTGCCGAGACGGGTGGAAGAAAAGGGCCTGGCTGATCGCCGCCTTCACCGTCTCGGGCTGGAAGGGCTTGGTGATCAGGAAGGTCGGCTCCGGCCGCTCGCCGGTCAGCAGGCGCTCGGGGAAGGCGGTGATGAAGATCACCGGAACGTCGAAGCGCTTCAGGATGTCCTTGACCGCATCGATGCCCGACGAGCCGTCGGCGAGCTGGATATCGGCCAACACCAGACCGGGTCGGTGGCGCGCGACCGCGTCGACCGCCTCGTCATGGGTCGTCGCCGTGGCGGTTACCCGATGTCCCAGCTCCTTCACCAAGCTTTCGATGTCGGCCGAGATGATCGCCTCGTCCTCGATGATCAGGACATCGGTGGCCAGTTCGGCGTCGATGTCGGCCTGGGCCTCGGAGATCAGCCGCTCCACGTCGTGGGCGTCGGCGCCGAGGATTTGGGCCGCCTCGGACGGGGTGAAGCCTTCCAGCGCGGTCAGGAGGAACGCCTGGCGCGACTTCGGCGCGATGCGCATCAGCCGGCGCGAGGCGTCGTCCTGGGCTTCCATGCCCGACGCGTCCTCCAGCTGGGCTCCGGTGGAGGACCAGATGGCGTGGAACACGTGATAGAGCGCGACCCTTGGCGTCATCTCGGGCGACAGCTGGCGTTCGCCGGCGGCCAGGGCCTCGAGCGCGACGCGCACATAGTTGTCCCCGGTCGCCTGGTCACCGGTGAGGGCGCGGGCATAGCGCCGGACATAGGGAAGATGCGGCGCGAGTCTGGCCAGTAGGCTCATTCGTTTGGGTTCCCGACTTGATACTGCACGTCCGAACCCGGTCCGGAGACCAGGACGCACGACACCCAATAACGTCGCCAAGCTGCCACGGTTCCGGCCCCCCTCCCAAGCTTGAGCATAATTTGCGGTTCAGGCAGGAACCCGCCGGCATCGGTGACGTTTGGCTTCCCTAAGCTTGAATGAGCAAATCGGGTGGCGGCTGTCTTATCTATGATCGATTCAACGCAATCGCGGCGTAAGCCCGGCGAAGATTCCGGCTCGGCCAAGAGCGGCCCGGCGGGTATTGAGGAGGCGCGACTTCGCCAGCAGGCGATCGGCGTGAAGCTTCGTCACATGTTCGACGAAGTGGTCAACGAGCCGGTCCCTGATGAGTTCCTGGAGATCCTGCGCCGGGCCGACGACAAGAGCGGTGGGCGCTGAGCATGAGCCTTTCCGCATCGCGGCCTTCACCGCCGCCCAAGCCCCCTTCGTCCGACGACGCCGCCTTCAAGCGCGAGTTGGTGCAGCTGATTCCGCATCTGCGCGCCTTCGCCCGGACCCTGACGGGCGATCCGACGGCGGCCGACGACCTGGCTCAGGACGCCATGATGAAGGCCTGGGACGCGCGCGCCTCCTATCAGATGGGCACAAACATGAAGGCCTGGACCTTCATGATCCTGCGCAACCAGTTCTACTCGGAAAAACGCCGGTCGTGGCGCCAGTCGCAGCTGGACCAGGAGGCGGCCGAACGCACCCTGGTGGCGGTCGATGATCCTGAGGCGCCGGTCGCGCTGGACGAACTGCGCCTCGCCCTGGCGACCCTGCCTGAGGAGCAGCGCGAGGCCCTGATCCTGGTCGGCGCCGGCGGCTTCGCCTACGAGGAGGCGGCCGAGATCTGCAACTGCGCGGTGGGCACTGTGAAGAGCCGGGTCTCGCGCGCCCGTCGCGCCCTTCAGGCCACGCTCGAACGCGGCGGCTACGATCGCGACGGCAAGGCCGCCGGCGACGCCATGCGCACCATTCTCGCCGACGCCGACCGCCTCAGCGGTCATCGGCAAGGCTGAGGCGTGCTCCGCCTCGGCCGCCGTCTCGGCCGGGGTCTGGCCCCGCCGCGGTTTCAGGGCATCCGCTTTCGCCTGGGCATGGCCATGGCCATCGCCCTGCTGCCGATCCTGATCCTGGGCGCGGTTCAGGCGCAGTCCGACTTTCGTAAGCAGGAGTCTGACCGTCGGGCCGATCTCCAGCTAGCCGCCAGCCGCGCGGCCGTGGCGACCAAGGCGCGGCTCGACGGTGCGACCGTTCTGCTGGAGGCCATCGGGCCGGAGTCCAGCGGGCCCTATTGCGGCGCCCGGTTGGCAAGTCTGGCTCAACGGCTGAGGGACTATGAATCCCTGTTCCGCTATTCCGCGACGGGCCATCTGATCTGCGCGTCGCGCCCGGCGGCGGCCAGCGCGACGCCTGAAGTCATTCGCGCCAGGCCGTGGTTCGGCCGTCTGGCGGCCGGGGAGCATGTCGCCGTGGTGCGGTCGACGTCTCCGGTCTTGAGAGAGCCGGCGCTGGTCGTCGCCACGCGGGTCGATCGGCCCATGGGCCGGTTCGACGGCGGCATGACCGCCCTCATCCCGCTCCGGACGCTTCAGCCCGATATCGCCGACCCGGCCCTGCCGGAAGGCGCACAGGCGGCTCTGACCGACGCCGAAGGCCGCATCCTAGCGGCGACGGACATCCAGGCCTTCACTCTGGCGGGGCGGCAGGGGCTGACTGGGTGGGTGGAGCGGGCGCGTGCGGACGCCTCTTCCCTGTTCGAGGCCGAAGACGCCGACGGTCAACGGCGAGTTTATGCAGGAGCCGCCCTGGCCGGCCAGGACGTCTATGTCCTGCTCTCGGCGCCCGCGCCTGGCCTCCTGAGTTGGGCCCGGCTCAATCCGATCGGGTCCCTCCTCCTACCGCTGGCGGCCTGGCTGACGGCGTTCGGGGCGGTGATGCTGGTATCCGAGCGGGTGGTGGTGCGCTGGCTGGACTACCTGGAGCGCATCGCGGCCATCTATGCGCGCGGCCGCTTCTCCGTGCGGCCGGTCCAGGCGATGCATGCGCCTTCCGAGATCCGGATCCTGGCTCGCACGCTCGACGACTTGGCGGAGAACATCGTCAGCCGCGACCGGTCGCTGCTCGACAGCCTGTCGGAGAAGGACGCGCTGATGCGCGAGATCCACCACCGGGTGAAGAACAACCTGCAGATCATCTCGTCCCTGCTGTCGATGCAGCAGCGAGCGCTGACGGACGCTGCGGCCAAGTCGGCCCTGGGCGACACCCGCCAGAGGATCTCCGCCCTCGCCCTGATCTATCGCACCCTCTACCAGAGCCACGACGTACGTGTGGCCGACAGCCGCACCTTCCTGACGGAACTGGTCGGCCAGCTGGTCGCCGCCGACGCCATGCGGGGATATGTCGTCACCAGTTCTGTCGAGGCGGACTCCATTCCGATCGATCCCGACAAGCTGGCTCCGCTGGCCCTGTGGCTGGTCGAGGCGATCACCAACGCCCAGAAGCACGCGTTCGCCGGACGCGGCGGGGACCTGCAGGTCCGGTTCAGGGTCGACGGCGAGCAGAGCGTGCTGGAGGTTCAGGACGACGGACCCGGCCAGCCGACGACCGACGGCGCTCCAGGCGTGGGTCAGACCCTGATGACGGCCTTCGCCCGCCAGCTGCGCGGAGACGTGGAAATCCTCGCGGCGCCGGGGGGCGGCGTGCTGGCGCGCATGACCTTCCTCACCCCCGAAGCGGCCACGCCCATCGATCCGGCGGATGTGGTGGGAACCGTCCGCGCCTGACCCCGTTCTCCCAGCGTGCCGGGGCCCCTCCCTCGCCCGGTATGCCCTCACGGAGCCTTCCGATGCGCAAAGTTTTCGTCCTCGTCGCCGCCGCCGCCGCCCTGGCCACGGCCGCCTGCAACACCATCTCGGGCGTCGGACGGGACGCCTCAGCCGCCGGTCAGGCGGTGACCGGCGCCGCGGAAGACGCCAAGACCTAAATCTCTCGAGATCCGGCCGAAACCCGGCCGGTCCACCCGGACGCGCCCCCCCGACGTCCGAGGTCAGAAGTCCCGCCGGCTCCCCCGCCGGCGGGACTTTTACTGTTCGACGACCCTCGCTAGGCTTGAGGGCGAGAGCGTCCGCCAGAGACGCCTCGGAGGGGAAGCCTGATGACCGAAAGCCAAGCCGCCGCGCCCGCTCGCGAGGAGCCAGGGCTGAGAACCGTCGTCGGCGCTTCGGCCGCCGGCACGGCGTTCGAGTGGTATGACTTCTTCATCTTCGGATCGCTGACCACGATCATCGCGCGGCACTTCTACGCCGATGTGGGAGAGGGCACGAGCTACATCCTGGCGCTGCTGACCTTCGGAGTCGGCTTCGTGGTCCGCCCCCTGGGCGCCCTGGTGTTCGGCTGGTTCGGCGACCGGACAGGGCGCAAGGCCACCTTTCTGGTGACCATCACCCTGATGGGCCTAGCCACCGTCCTGATCGGTGTTCTGCCCGATTATGACGCCATCGGCATCGCCGCGCCCGTCCTGCTTATCCTGCTCCGCATCCTTCAGGGCTTCGCGCTGGGCGGGGAGTACGGCGGCGCCGCGATATACGTTGCGGAGCACGCGCCCCCGAAGCGCCGGGGCTTCCTGACCGGCTGGATCCAGACCACGGCCGCCTTCGGCCTGATGGGCGCCCTGTCGGTCATCCTCGTCACCCGCATGATCGTGGGGGTCGAGGCGTTCGACGCCTGGGGCTGGCGCATTCCCTTCATCCTTTCCGCCCTGCTGCTCGTCGTGTCGCTGTGGATCCGGCTCAAGCTGAACGAGAGCCCGGCCTTCAAGCGGATGGAGGCCGAGAGCACCGAGCGCCGCGCCCCGTATCGGGAGGCTTTCGCCACCTGGCGCAACGGCAAGTGGGTCCTGGTCGCCCTGGTCGGCATCATGTTCGCGCAGGGCGCCGTCTGGTACGCGGGCTATTTCTACACCCGTTTCTTCATGGAGCGGGTCCTGAAGGTCGACGTGGCGATTGTCGACCAGCTGATCCTCGGCATCACCGTCGCGTCGGCGGTGCTCTACGTGTTCTTTGGCTGGTTGTCGGACAAGGTGGGCCGCAAGCCGGTGATGCTCGGCGGCATGATCCTGGCGCTCGTCGCCTTCTTCCCCGGCTTCCACGCCCTGACCCAGGCGGCCAACCCGGCGCTGGCGCAGGCTCAGGCCTCGGCTCCCGTCATCGTCGTCGCCGATCCCGCCGCCTGCGCGGTCCAGTTCGATCCGGTCGGCAAGGCCGCCTTCGCCAGTTCCTGCGATATCGCCAAGAGCGTCCTGTCCAACGCCGGGGTCTCCTACGCCAACCGGGCCGCCCCGACGGGATCGGTCGCCATGGTGCATATCGGCGAGACGGTCGTCGCCTCGGCCGAAGGAACCGGCATGGACGCCGCCGCCCTGAAGGCCACGCGCGGCGAGGTGGAAGGCCGGATCAAGGCGGCGTTGACGACCGCCGGCTACCCCACCCGCGCCGACCCCGCCCGAATGAACCTGCCGGCCGTGTTTGGCATCCTGATGATCTTCATGATCGCGGCGACCGCTGTGTATGGGCCGCAGGCGGCGGCCCTGGTCGAGCTGTTCCCGACCCGGGTACGCTACACGGCCATGAGCCTGCCCTACAACATCGGCACGGGCTGGGTCGGAGGCCTGCTTCCGGCCGCCAGCTTCGCGCTCGTGGCCTGGTCCGGCGACATCTACTTCGGGCTCTGGTACGCCGTCGCCTTCACGGCGGTCGCGGCCGTCGTGGCCTTCTTCTTCCTGCCGGAGACGCGTGGGCGGGACCTGGACGCCATCTGAGACTTGTCGGCGGCTGCGTGGCGGGTCACTGACGAGGGTCCCGACCTTAGGAGCCGCAGATGACCCTTTCCGCCCGCGACGCCGGCCTGAAGCTGCTGCGCGAACACGCCTTGATCGCGGGACGGCCCGTCACTTCCGGACGTCGCATCGCGGTGGACGACCCGGCGACCGGGGAGATCATCGGCCACGTTCCGGACCTCGGCGCCGCCGAGACCGAGACCGCCATCCAGGCAGCCCATGAAGCCTTCCCGGCCTGGGCGGCGACAAATCCTCACGAGCGGGCGGCGATCCTGCGCCGCTGGGCCGGCCTGATCGACCAGAACGCCGAGGCTCTTGGGGCCCTGATGGCGCTGGAGAACGGCAAGCCGTTCGAGGAAGCCAAGGGCGAGGTCGCCTACGCCAACAGCTTCATCAAATGGTTCGCCAACATCGCTGAACGCATCCAGGGCGAGAGCCAGACGAGTCCGCTGGGCCACACCCTCCTGACCTTCCGCGAGCCGGTGGGGCCGTGCGCCTTCATCACGCCCTGGAACTTCCCCGCCGCCATGCTGACCCGCAAGCTGGGACCGGCCTTCGCGGCCGGCTGCACCGCGGTCGTGAAGCCCGCCAGCCAGACCCCGTTCACCGCCATCGCCCTGGTCGAACTGGCCTATGAGGCGGGCGTGCCGGCAGGCGCCCTGAGCGTTGTCACCGGAGACGCCGCATCCATCGGCGGAGCCCTGACGGCCTCCCCCCTGATCCGCAAGCTCAGCTTCACCGGATCGACACCCGTCGGCCGCAAGCTGGCCGAGCAATGCGCGCCCACCCTGAAGCGGGTGTCGATGGAGCTGGGGGGCGCTGCGCCCCTGATCGTCTTCGCCGACGCGGACATCGACCACGCCGTGGCCGAGACGGTGAAGGGCAAGTTCCGCAACTCCGGTCAGACCTGCGTCTGTCCGAACCGGGTCTATGTCGAGCGCTCGGTCGCCGAGGCCTATGCCGAAAAGCTGGCCCAGGCAGTCTCGGCCCTGCCCGTCGGCGCGGCCTTCGAGGATGGCGTGAAGGTCGGCCCCCTGATCGAGGACAAGGCGGTCGAGAAGGTGGAGGCGCATCTCAGGGCCGTGGTCGCCGACGGCGGTCGGGTCCTCACCGGCGGCGGGCGGCACGAGCGCGGCGGCCGCTTCTTCCAGCCGAGCGTGACCTTCGACGGCGACGACGCCCTGTTCCGCCGCGAGGAGACCTTTGGCCCCCTGGTTCCCGTCTTCGCTTTCGACAGCGAGGCGGAGGTGGTCGCCAAGGCCAACGACAGCGAGTTCGGCCTCGCCTCCTATCTGTTCAGCCGCGACCTGGACCGCGCCATGCGTATCGGCCGTTCGATCGAGGCGGGGATGTGCGGGATCAACACCGGCATCATCTCCACGGCCGTCGCCCCCTTCGGCGGGGTCAAACAATCGGGCTACGGGCGCGAGGGCTCCGAGCATGGCCTGGACGAGTACGTGGACATCAAGACCCTGACCCTGGCCCTGCGCTAGACGTCCAGCAGCTCGCGCAGTTCGGCGTAGTCGCACGCCTGATGGTCGGCGCAGCCGGGCGCCTCCACCCCCTCGTGCAGGGCGCCGGGCCATCGCATTCGGATGGTGCGCCAGCCGAGTTCGCGCGGCGCGAGGAAATCCTTGGCCGGATTGTCGGCGACATAGACGTATTCGGCGCCGTCGCCGCCATGGGCCGCCATCACCGTCTCGAAGGCGCGAGCGTGAGGTTTCCAGAAGTCCGCCCCCCAGGCGTCCGTGAGGATGATCGGGTCCAGCAGACCCGCCAGACCGAGAGCCTCGACCTTGGCCGCCTGGGAGACATGCGCCCCATCCGAGATCAGAGCCAAGGCCCGACCCTGGGACGCGAGCTCTCGGATCAGGGACAGGACCTCGGGCCGGAGCACGATGTCGGGCGCATGGGAGCGATAGACTTCCACGAGTTCCGCCACCGGGGTCCTGATCCCGTGACGCGCCATTGCCTGATCGAAGACGTCGCCCCGCGCCCCGGCCTCGAACAGCCGCCAGGCGGTGGCGCAGAAGCCGTCGACGCCCAGACGCCGCTCGACCGCTTGGAAGCCGGAACGGACATAGTCGCGCTCCAGATACAGCGTGTCGTCCAGGTCGAAGACGATCACCCGCGCCAAGCAGCCATCCCCTCCGCCCCGACCTCACCGAACACGGCCGCGTCGTAGCGCAGCATGGTCACCCCCTCGCGCCAGTCGTCGGCCATCTCCGGCGTTTGGCCCACGGCCATCTGGATCAGCCAGCGGGTGAAGGGGGCGCCCGCCCGATGAGCCAGCGGAAAGCCGCCGCCGAAGCGGGCGTTGATCTCGAACACCACCGGCCCCTGGTCGGTCAGGATCGCCTGGAAACAGAGGGCGCCGAACAGGCCCGGCAGGCCGGCGGCGATGCGGTGCGCGGCCTCCGTCAGGGCCGGGACGCGTACCGTCACCCCCTTGGACACCTCCCCGCCCCGCACTTCGTACCGCAGGTGGGGAACGGCCGCTCGGCAGGCACCGTCCGCGTCCACGAACATGTTAACGGTGAACTCGGGTCCCTCGGCCAGGGCCTGGACGAGACCGCCGGTTCGCGCCCGCATGGCCTCTTCGAGGTCGGCGGGTCGGGCGACACGACGCAGCCCCACGGAGGAGGAGCCGTCGCGAGGCTTGAAGATCAGAGGCCAGGACCAATCGTCCGGGGCCGCCAGGACGCCGTCCGGCGTCGCCGTTCTTGGCGTGGGCACGCCTGCGGTTTCCAGGGCCCGCGCCGTCGCCAGCTTGTCGCGCGCCACGGCGACCGCTTCGGGGGTCGAGACGTTGATCAGCACCCCTTCCGACCGGAAGTCCTCGCGCCGGCGCGCCATGGCCTCAAGCTCGGGATCGATGGTCGGCACGAGCAGCCGCACGCCTTCGCGCCGACAGACATCCAGCACCGCGTCGGCATACTCCGGAGCCGAAACAGGCGGCAGGCGGACCGGCTTGTCCGCCAGGCCGGCGGCCGCCGACAGATCGGGCTGGAGCTCCCCGACGATTATCTGCGGCTCGAACCCCAACGCCTCGGCGTCCGCGCGCAGCAGCTCAAGCAGCGCGACCCGCCGTCCGGCCGAGGTCAGCAGGATGGGCAGTCGCCGGCTCATCGGCCGGAGCTCAGGTCGCGGCGGCGCTTCACCATACGGTCAGGCTTCCCTCGATCGCCGAACCGGTATCAGGTAACGGCCTTGCCGTGGAGCCCATGAACGCGACCGTCCCGAGCCCTCCGAACCTTGCCGGCCTGCTGATCCTGGGCGCGGGCGGCCACGGGCGCGTGGTCCTGGCCGCCGCGCGGGCCGCGGGAATGGAGATCCAGGGCTGGCTCGATCCCTGGGCGTCGGTGGACGAGGCGCCGGATGGCCTGCCCGTGCTCGGCGCGGACGACGCCCTGGCGACGCTGCAGGGCTCCTGCCATCTCGGGGTCGGGGAGATCGGGTTGCGACGGCGCCTGGCGGATCGCTGGGCGGCTCGCGACTGGCCCAGCATCGTCCACCCGCAGGCCCTGGTCGCCCCGGGGGTGGAGGTCGGGGCCGGCGCCCTGGTCTGCATGGGCGCCAAGGTCCAGACAGGGGCCGTGATCGGCGATCATGCGATCGTCAACACCGGCGCCGTGGTTGAGCACGACTGCCAAATCGAGGCCTTCGTCCATGTTGGTCCGGGAGCCGTCCTGGCGGGCGGAGTGATGATCGACGAAGGCGCTCTGGTTGGCGCCGGCGCAGTTGTACTGCCCGGCGTACGTGTGGGGGCCGGCGCGGTGGTCGGGGCCGGGGCTGTGGTCACCCGCGATGTCGCGGCGGCGGACCGGGTGACCGGCTGCCCGGCCCGCCCGATGGAGGCCTGATGAGCCGGTTGTTCCTGTCGCCTCCGGACATCGGGGCCCGCGAACGCGAGTTGGTCGCCGAAGCCTTCGACAGCGGCTACATCGCCCCGATCGGCCCGATGCTGGAGCGGTTCGAGCGGACCTTCGCGGATTATGTCGGCGTCCGGCATGCGGTGGCGGTGTCGTCCGGCACGGCGGCCCTGCACCTCGCGCTCCGGATGCTCGATCTGGGGCCCGGCGACGCGGTGATCGCCCCCAGCCTGACCTTCATCGGCGGCGTGGCCCCGATCCTCTATCAGGGCGCCACGCCGGTGTTCGTGGATTGCGATCCGGTGACCTGGTGCCTGGATGAGGCCCTGCTCGATGATGCCTTCGCCCTTGCGGCCCGCCAGGGCCTGAAGGTCAGGGCGGTCATGCCGACCGACCTCTATGGCCAGGCGTGCGACGTAAAGGCCCTGTCGAGCCTCGCGGAGGCTCATGGCGTTCCCCTGATCATGGATTCGGCCGAGGGGGTCGGCGGCCTGCACGAAGGGCGTCACGCCGGGGCCGGAGCGACCTGCGCGGCCTATTCCTTCAACGGCAACAAGATCATCACGACCTCGGGCGGCGGCATGCTGACCTCCGACGACAAGGCGCTGATCGACCGGGCCCGATACCTGGCGACCGCCGCGCGCCAGCCGTCCCCGCACTACGAGCACACAGAGGTCGGCTACAACTACCGGCTCAGCAACATTTCCGCCGCCATCGGCCTGGCCCAGCTGGAGACGATCGAGACCCGGGTGGCCCGGCGGCGAGCCATCTTCGACCGCTATTGCGCCGCCCTGTCGGGCCTGCCCGGCATCGGTTTCGCGCCCGAGGCGCCGGGGCGGCGGCACAGCCGCTGGCTGACCGTGGTGCTGGTGGACGCGGAGGCGTTCGGGCGAACGCCGGAAGAGGTTCGCCTCGTCCTGGAAGCCGAGGACATCGAGGCTCGGCCGGTCTGGAAGCCGATGCATCTCCAGCCGTTGTTCCGGGACGCCCCCCGGGTGGGTGGCGAGGTGTCGGAACGTCTGTTCGCCAAGGGCCTGTGCCTGCCCTCCGGTTCCGGCATGAGCGACGGCGACGTCGATCGTGTGGTCGAGGCGATCCGAAGGGGCGCCTAGCCCCAGGCCGTCCAGGTCGCGATGGCCAGCGCCGTCAGGGAAGCCGCGGCGCTCAAGACGACCAAAGCGGCCAGCCACGCCGGGGTCCGCGTCGTCTGGACGACCACTCGGGTCTCTGGCGGGTTCTGCGCCAGCCGGGACAGGGCCTTCAGCGTCGCCAGCGCCTCCTTCAAGCCGTCGCGCACCTGGGCCTGAGGGCCGAGCTCGCGGCGGATCCAGCGCTCGACCACCGGCTGGGCGGCGGCCCACAGGTCGTGGTCGGGATTCAGACGCCGCGCCACGCCCTCGACCGAGACCATGGTCTTCTGCAGCAGGATCAGCTCGGGGCGCAGATGCATGTCGAACAGGGCGGTGATCTCGAACAGCTGGCCCAGCAGCCGGCCCATCGACACCTGACTGGCCTGTTTGCCGATCACCGGCTCGCCCACGGCCCGCAGCGCCTGGGCGAAGGCCTCCACTGAATGCTCGGGGGGCACGTAGCCGGCCTCGAAATGGACACGGGCGATCCGGTCGTAGTCGCGGCTCAGGAAACCCCAGAGAATTTCGGCGAGGTAGCGCCGCTCGGCCGGCCCCAGCCGCCCGACGATGCCGAAATCGATGGCGGTCAGCTCGGCCGGGGCGCGGCAGAAGAGGTTGCCCTCGTGCAGGTCGGCATGGAACGCGCCGTGATCCAGCGCCTGCACCAAAAAGGCCCGCACCACATTGTCGGCCAGGGCGTCGCGGTCGAGCCCGGGCTGATCGGCCGCCGCCGGGTCGGTCATGGGCAGGCCCGGCGCCCACTCCAGCGTCAGCACCCGGCGCCCGACGCCGTCCCAGATCACAGCCGGCGCGGTCATGTGCCCGCCCAGCCCGCCCGGCTCCCCGACCGTGCGATCCATGATGTCCTTGAGCTCGGAAGCGGCCGCCGCCTCCAGCCGCATGTCGAGCTCCAGCGTCAGGGCCCGGGCGATGGTCTCGACGAAGGCCGAGGGCTCCAGGCGGCGAGCCAGGGGAACCAGGCGGTGAGCCAGCTGGGCGCCCAGCCGCATGGCGTCCAGCCCCTGCGCCACCCGTCGTTCAACGCCGGGCCGCAGCACCTTGACCGCCACCTTGCGCCCATCCGGCAGCCACGCCGGGTGGGCCTGGGCCAGGGAGGCGGCGGCGACAGGCGGGCCGAAATCGACGAACAGGCTTTCGACCGGGCGGCCTAGCGACCGCTCGACCTCACGGCGCGCCTCCTCCACAGGGAAGGCCGGCAGGGCGTCCTTCAGACGGCCGAGGTCGCGAGCGAACTCCACCCCGAAAATATCGGCCCGGGTGGCCAGCACCTGCCCCAGCTTGATCGCCACCGGGCCCAGATGTTCGAACGCCTTGCCCAGCCTCTGGCCCGGCCGCCCATCGCGCGCCTCCCGCCCCGCGAAGAGGTGGAGCCCGTGCGCGATCCAGCGCACCCACATCGGCAGCAGGGGCGTGATCTCGCGCGGCAGGACGGCGTCGTGGCGCAGCAGCACCATCAGCCACCCCGCCAGGCGGAAGAAGGCGCGCACCGGATTCCTGACCGGCTGGATGGCCGGAGGCGGGGGCGGCGTGGCGGCGTCGATCCGGGTCAGATCGCCCATCCGTGGTGGATGGCGGCGATCCCGCCCGACAGATTCGTCACCGAGACCCGGGCGAAGCCGGCCTGTTCGATCATACGCTTGAAGGTCGGCTGGTCCGGAAAGCGTCGGATGCTCTCGACCAGGTACTGATAGCTGTCCCGATCGCCGGCCACCCAGCCGCCGATGCGCGGGATGGCGTTGAACGACCAGGCGTCATAGGCCGCGCGGATCGCCGAGGCGGTGGGCCGCGAGAACTCCAGGCACAGGAACCGCCCGCCCGGCTTCACCACCCGCCGCGCCTCCACCAGGGCGGCCTGCACATCGGCGACGTTGCGGATGCCGAAGCTGATCGAATAGGCGTCGACGGAGGCGTCGGGCAGAGGCAGGGCCAATGCGTCCCCGACGAGCCACTGCATCTCCGGCTCCCCGCCCTTGTCGACGCCGGCCATGATCATCTCGGCGTTGTAGTCCAGCACCAGGACCGAGGCGTCGTCGCCCCCTCGGCGTTCCTGGGCGCGGCGGGCCATCCGGGCGTAGCGCCGCGCCATGTCCCCGGTGCCGCCCGCGACGTCCAGAATGGTTTCGCCCGGGCGCGGATTCAGCTTGGCCGCCGCGGCGTCCTTCCACCGCCGATGGACGCCCGCGCTCATCAGGTCGTTCATCAGGTCGTAGTTCGAGGCCACGCTGTCGAACACGCCGCGCACCCGGCGCACCTTCTCGGTCGCATCGAGATCGATGAAGCCGAACGGCGAGGTCTTGGCCGAGGGGGAGGCGGCGTCGGTCATGGCGCCGGTCTAGCGCCTTTTCGGCGCCGGCGTCACGAGGCGGATCGGCGCGCCGATCACTGGGCCGTCATGCCGCCGTCGATCTTGAACTCCGACCCGGTCACGAACTTGGATTCGTCCGAGGCGAGATAGAGGACGCAATAGGCGACGTCGTCCGGCTCTCCGATCCGCTTCAGCGGGATGCCTCGGCTCAGCCGCTCGTGCGCCTTGCCCACGTCCCCGCCGGCCATGGCGACGAAGGGATCCAGGATCGGCGTGCGGATGAAGATGGGATGCACGGAGTTGCAGCGCACGTTCCATCCGGCCTTGGCCGCCTCCAGGGCCACGGTCTTGGTGTACATCCAGACGCCCGCCTTGGTGGCGTTGTAGGCGCCCATGCCGGGGGCCGCCGCCAGCCCTGCGATCGACGAGATGTTGACGATCGACGCCGGAGCCGAGGCCCGCAGGTGCGGCATGGCGTGCTTGCAGCCCAGCATCACCGAGCGGAGGTTGATCTCGTACTGGCGCTGCCAGTTCTCGGCGGTGTCGTCCTCGACGAAGCTCAAGGCGCCCCCGACGCCGGCGTTGTTGATCAGGATCGACAGACTTCCGAGATCGGCGACGGCCCGGGCGATCACGTCGCGCCACTCATCCTCGCTGGCCACGTCGTGGGCGTAGGCGAAGGCCGCGCCCGGGGTCTCGGCGTTCACGGCTGCGGCCAGGGCCTGGGCCCGGTCGCCGTCGATGTCGGTGAGGGCCACCCTGGCCCCTTCGCGAGCTAGCATGTGCGCCATGGCCTGTCCCAGGCCGCCTGCGGCGCCGGTGATCAGCGCCGTCTTGCCGGCGACCCGTCCTTTGGATCCGGCGGCCATCAGCGGCCGCCCGCTTGTGCCGCCGCCTCGTCGATGAAGCGGGCCAGGGCCACGTCCTTTTCGGTCACGCCCCCCGCGTCATGGGTGGTCAGGAGGATTTCGACGCGGTCGTAGACGTTGGCCCACTCCGGATGGTGGTCCATGGTCTCGGCTTTCAGGGCCACGCGGCTCATGAAGCCGAAGGCGGCGTTGAAATCGGCGAACCGCAGGGTGCGCGAGATCGCATCCCGGTCTCCGGGCGCGATGCTCCAGCCCGGAAGTCCGGCGCTCGCCGCCTGGGCCCCGATCCGTTCCGCCATGTTCGCCTCCGTGTGTTCGACCGTCATCGGTAGGCTCCCCGACTCGTACGGACAAGCTCGGAACAGCGGTCAAGCTTCGGCGTTAACAAGCGTCGCCGTTTTTCGAGGAGGACGTGCGTTGGACAATCTCTGGATCGCCTCCCTTTCCGCCGCCGACCGGGCGCGGATCGAGCCCCATCTGAAGCCGCGTGCGTTTCAACCCGGGCAGGTGCTCTATGACGCCGGGGAGTCGGTGGGCGACGTCTGGTTTCCGGTCAGCGGCGTGGTCTCACTGATGACGCTCCTGCCCGACGACCGCATGGTCGAAACCGCCGCGATCGGCCGGGAGGGACTGGTCGGCGTCACCTGCGGGCCGATGAACGGCCGCGCCGCCAGCCGGGCCATCTCGCAGATCGAAGGCCTGGCCGTCTGCTGTTCCGCCGACGCCTTCTCCGAGGCGCTGGAGAAAAGCGAGGGGATGCGCGGCGCGCTGGCCCGGTTCACCGAGGGTCTGCTGGCCCAGGTGCAGCAGACCGCCGCGTGCAACCTGCAACACCCGCTGGACCAGCGGATGGCGCGCTGGCTGCTGACCCTGCACGACAAGGCCGAGGCGGACCGGTTCGACCTGACCCAGTCCGACATCGCCGGCATGCTGGGCGTGCGCCGCGCCACGGTGTCGGAAGTGGGCGCCGAGCTGGAGGGCAAGCACCTGATCCGCCGGGGCCGGGGCTGGGTCGAGGTTCTCGATCGCCCGGCCCTCGAACGGGCTTCGTGCGGCTGCTACCGCATGATGCGCGACGTGATGGCCGACCTGGGCCTGCCGGCGCCCCGCGACGTGACCAAGGCGGCCGCCTAGAGCCGCGTCGGCGCCTCACATCTTTTCGCCGGGCAGGGCGGCGGCCTGGCGGATCCAGTCGGCGGCCTGCGCCTCGTCGAAGTCCTCGGCCTCGATGTGCCAGTAGCGAACCCGGGGCTGTTTGGAGCTGACGGGCGGCGGCGGGTCCAGCTCGGCCCCGTTGAAGAAACCGACCTTGATGTAGCGGTCGAAGACGTGAAGGCCCATGAACCAGTGGTTCTCCGGTCCCTCCGGCGCGCCATAGAGCGGCGAGTTCCACTTCACGGCCTTGCGGACACCGGGCACCGTCTCGGTGATCACCCGATCCAGCCGGGCGGCGGCGGCCGATTTCCAGTCGGGGCAGGCGGCGATCCAGGCCTGGACCGGGGCGTCGCCCTCGCCCTTGGGGATCTGCGGATTGCCGCCGGAGAGCAGTTTGGGCTTGTCGGTCATTTGCGGCGTTTCTCCTCGGCGAACAGGGTCCCGGCGGGCGGGGGCGTCAGCAGTTCGGCGGCGGGGGCCCGGTTGAACAGCCAGTCGGCCCAGCGCTCGGGCGCAAGCGGCAGGACGCCCCGGTCGTGGTAGGGAGCGACGTCCGGTCCCGGCTCGGCGGTCAGGAGGGAGAAAGCGTCGCCCTCCGGCCCCGCCCGCCACAGGGCCGCGAGCGCCAGGACCGGCTGGTCGACCCCGCGCAGGACCCAGCGGGTCTTGGGATATTTGGCGCCGGTGAACTCGTAGAAGCCGGAGACGGGGATCAGGGCGCGGCCGCTGGTCGGGGCGTTCCTGAACTCCCGCCCCTCGGACCGGAAGTTGATCACCGGGGGCCGTTTCGGCGCCGGGGGCGGGAAGCCGAAGCGCATGCGCGCCAGCTCCGCCCCGCCGTCCTCGCCGCCCGCGCGCACCGCATAGGCGGGATCGGTGGGCCGCACCTCGTCCACCGGCTCGATGTTGGGCAGGCCGGACGGAAACCGCAGGGGCGCCCCGCGCCGGTCGAAGGCCTCGATCAGCTGGGTGATGGAGAAGCGGGCTTCGTAGGAGGCGCACATGGGGCGAGAGCCTAGCCCCCGCCGCGTCGCGCGCAACCGGCGCGGTGAAGCGCCCGCCGGCCCACAGGGCCGCAGGGTCATGGGGAGGTGGCGGAGCCTGGGCGTCGGCGCCCGGAACCGGAGATGCCCCCTGGCTTTCGCCGTACGGGAGCGGATGGGATTTTTTCGGCGTCGCCGCCAGGCTCCGCGCGGCCGGTTCACACGAGCATTCCGGGACGGGCGTCGTCGGCCATCTGCCGTTAGACCCTTTCGGAAGTAGGCCCGCGACGGGCGAAGGGGACGCAAGACCCCTCCGGTCACCGGGGTTTTAGCCCCCGGACAATCCCGCTCGACCACATCCCGCCGCACGCGACGGCCCTGCGCGCCAGGCGCCCTCCCCCGCGACGGGACGGGAGGAGTGTGCGCGCGGTCGAGGGTCAGGGGCGCAAGTCGCCGCCTCGCCCGGCTTGGGCCCTGAAGCCGAAGGGAATTCCCGGCGGCGATGCGGGCGCAGGCGCCCGGTCACGCCCCTATCGGCGAGGCCTCGTGCGCGGGGTTTCGTCCGGCGCGGGTCCTGCGGAAAGCCTGTCAGAAGGGCGAAGAAGCCAGGTTCTCGACGTCGAAGCGGTCGCTCAGCGCCTCCATGCGCGGGCCGTAGTCGGGGTGGCCGGGCGGGGCGGTCTGGATGATCTCCTCGCGCGCCCGGAAGAAGTCCACGAAGTCGCCGGGCGAGACGCTCATCAGCAGACGGGCCGGCTCCGTTCCCCGGTTGCCCTGGGCGTGGGGCACGCCGCGCGGGATGTGGACGTGGTCGCCGGGCTCCAGCTCATGGAAGACGCCGTCGACCCACAGGGTCAGCCGGCCCGACAGGACATGGAAGCTCTCGTCGGTGCGGTGATGCACATGCACCGGCGTGCGATAGCCGGGCGCCTCGGTCAGCAGGATCTGGCCCAGATGCGGCGCGCCCGGAGGCGACAGATAGCCGACCTCTCCGACGCCGATGGAGTTGGCGGCTTCGCCGGCGCGGCGGATGGAGACGGTGGGGGCGGGGGCGTCGGGCACGGACGAGTCCTGGGCCAGGAGGGCGAGAGCGAAGGCGGCGGCGAGCATGGGGTCCTCCTCGGGCGTCGGTCATGGAACCGCGTTGCGGGAGGGAGGACAAGGGCGAGCCGCCGGTCAGTCCGCCTCAGCCGGAGCAGTCCAGTCCGGATCGTTGACCGGAAACCAGTCGGCGGCGAGGTCCAGCCAGCCGGGGTTGGCGTCCTCGATCAGCTTCAGCTTCCAGTCGCGCAGCCAGGTCTTGAGCCGCTTCTCGCGAGCGATGGCCTGGGTGACCCACTGGTGCTGTTCGAACCAGACCAGGTTCGTGCAGCCATATTGGGCGCTGAAGCCGGGAAAGGCGCCGGTCTTGTGCTTCCAGACGCGCGCCGGGAGGTTGGAGGTCATGCCCGTGTAGAGCGTCCCGTTGCGCCCGCTCGCCATGATGTATGTGGCGATGAAGGTGCGATGGGTGGGCATGGGGCGACGCTAACCGATCACCGTTCTCCCGTCATCCGCCCTTCCCCTTTCGTCATCTCCGCCGCGCTTTCTTTCGTCATCCTACGGCGAGGCGAAGCCGAGACCGTAGGACCCAGCGGCGCGCGAGAGCGTGGCCCTGTCAGGGGCGCGGTCGTGGGCTGTTCTGACGCGACCTATCACCACCGCCAGTGTTTCGCCGCCGTCGCGGCGCCGCTGGGTCCTCCGGTCGCGCCGCTGCGCGGCTTGCCGGAGGATGACCAAGGGAAGGGGCAAGCGAAATGGCGGTGCGACGGAGGTGCGAACCCTAGCTGGGTTTCTGAAGGGCGAGCAGACCAAGGCAGAGGATGGCGCCGGTCACGCCAAGAAACAGGGCGATCAGCGCCGCGGCGTAGTTGGGTGCGTAGACGGCGAAGGGTATCGGCGGATTCATATTGATCAACATGTTCCGCGCGTTTGCTGCGGCATAGAGAGCGCCCAAGGCGCCCCAACCGAAAGCGCCGCCGACGCCGATCATGGGCCGAGACCGCGCGCCAACGAAGGCGCTGATCACGCCGGCCACCGTCGAGGCGACGGACAGGATGACGCATACCTTCGTCAAGGGGTTCGTGCCGATCAGCAAGTCCGGGATGTGGTGGAGACGGGCGTCCGCAACCGCCATCAGCCAGACAAGTCCGGCCAAGGCGGCGACCCAGGTGATCGCGAGGGCGATGAACAGAGCGCGGCGGGCGGCCATCCAGCAATCTATGCTGATCCACACCCTTTCGTCATCCTACGGCGACCCTCGCGAAGGCGAGGCGAGATCGGAGGACCCAGCGGCGCGCGATAGCGCGACTCTGTCAGGAGCGCGGTCTTGGACGTTGCTGCCGACGAAAACAAACGCCGCCACCAGTGTTTCGCCGCCGTCGCAGCGCCGCTGGGTCCTCCGGTCGCGCCGCTGCGCGGCTTGCCGGAGGACGACGATAAGCGAGCTAGTTCTTTTGGCGGGGCATTGGGAAGCGCCGAACCAGCGGCTCAGGCAGCGAAACGCTCCTGATGCACCCGCGCCTTCCCGCTCCCGGGTCCGCTTGCGCGGCCCGGGGATGACAAGGCGTCAGTGGACGCGGGCTTTGCCGATGGTGAGGCCGCCTTCCCCCGCTGACACGGCGATCACGCTGCCGTCCTCGATCTCGCCCGCCAGCAGCTTCTTCGCCACCGGGTCGACCAGCTCCTTCTGGATGACGCGCTTCAACGGTCGCGCGCCGTAGACCGGGTCGTAGCCCTTGTCGGCGAGCCAGGCGTAGGCGCTGTCGTCGAGGGCCAGGGTCAGGCGGCGGTCGGCCATCAGCTTCTCGATACGGGCCAGCTGGATGCGGACGATGCCGCCCATCTGGGCGCGGCCGAGGCGGCGGAACAGGATGATCTCGTCGATGCGGTTCAGGAACTCCGGGCGGAAGTGGGCGCGGACGGCCTCCATGACGGCGGGGCGGGCGGCCTCGACGTCGTCGCCTTCCCCCTGGTCGGCGAGGGCGGCCGAGCCGAGGTTGGAGGTCATGATGATCAGGGTGTTCTTGAAGTCGATGGTCCGGCCCTGGCCGTCGGTCAGGCGGCCGTCGTCCAGCACCTGGAGCAGGACGTTGAACACGTCCGGGTGGGCCTTCTCGACCTCATCGAACAACACGACCTGGTAGGGGCGGCGACGCACGGCTTCCGTCAGGGCCCCGCCCTCGTCGTAGCCGACGTAGCCGGGAGGGGCGCCGATCAGGCGGCTGACCGAGTGCTTCTCCATGTATTCGCTCATGTCGATGCGGGTGATGGCCGCGTCGTCGTCGAACAGGAAGCCGGCCAGCGCCCGGGTCAGCTCGGTCTTGCCGACGCCCGTGGGTCCCAGGAACAGGAAGGAGCCGAGCGGCTTGTTGGGGTCGTTCAGGCCGGCGCGGGCGCGGCGCACCGCATCGGACACCGCTTCCAGCGCCTCGTCCTGGCCGACGACGCGGGCGCGAAGGGCGTCCTCCATCTTGAGCAGCTTCTCGCGCTCGCCCTCCAGCATCTTGTCGACCGGGACGCCGGTCCAGCGCGAGACGACGGCGGCGATCTGTTCGGCGTCGACCACCTCGGGGGTCAGGGGGCCGGACTTGTCGGCCTCGTTGGCCTCGGCCTCGGCCAGCTGTTTTTCGATCTGGGGGATCTGGCCGTAGGCGATCTCGGACGCGCGGCCGAGGTCGCCCTGACGCTGGGCGTTGGCGAGTTCGAGGCGCAGGCGGTCAAGGGTTTCGCGCAGCGTCGCTCCTTGCCCGACCTTCTCCTTCTCGGCCTTCCAGCGGGCGGTGAGGTCGTCGGACTGGCCCTCCAGGTCGGCGATCTCGTCCTCGAGCTTCTCCAGCCGCTGGCGCGAGGCGGCGTCGGTCTCCTTCTTCAGGGCCTCGCGTTCGATCTTGAGCTGGACCAGGCGGCGGTCGATCTCGTCGAGCGCCTCGGGCTTGCTGTCGACGGCCATGCGGACGCGGCTGGCGGCCTCGTCGACCAGGTCGATCGCCTTGTCGGGCAGGAAGCGGTCGGTGATGTAGCGGTTGGACAGGGTGGCGGCGGCGACAATGGCGCTGTCCGAAATCCGCACCCCGTGGTGGACCTCGTACTTCTCCTTGAGGCCGCGCAGGATGGAGACGGTGTCCTCGACCGTCGGCTCGGACACGAACACCGGCTGGAAGCGCCGGGCGAGCGCCGCGTCCTTCTCCACGTGCTTGCGGTATTCATCCAGGGTGGTGGCGCCGACGCAGTGCAGCTCGCCGCGCGCCAGGGCGGGTTTCAGCAGGTTGGACGCATCCATGGCGCCGTCGGTCTTTCCGGCGCCGACCAGGGTGTGCATCTCGTCGATGAACAGGACGACCTGGCCCTCGGCGGCCGCGACCTCGTTCAGCACCGCCTTCAGCCGCTCCTCGAACTCGCCCCGGTATTTCGCCCCGGCGATCAGGGCGCCCATGTCCAGCGACAGCACGCGCTTGTCGCGCAGGGATTCGGGGACGTCGCCGTTGACGACGCGGGCGGCCAGGCCCTCGACGATGGCGGTCTTGCCGACGCCGGGCTCGCCGATCAGGACGGGGTTGTTCTTGGTGCGGCGGGCCAGGACCTGGATGGTGCGGCGGATCTCCTCGTCGCGGCCGATGACCGGGTCGATCTTGCCGTCGCGGGCGGCCTGGGTCAGGTCGCGGGCGTAGCGTTTCAGGGCGTCGTAGGCGTCCTCGGCGCCGGCCGAGTCGGCCGTCTTGCCCTTGCGCAGATCGTTGATGGCGGCGTCCAGCTTGTCGGCGTCGGCGCCGGCGGCCTTGAGCACGGTCGAGGCCACGCCGCCCTCGCGCGCCAGGGCCGCGAGGATGCGCTCGGTGGTCACGAACTGGTCGCCGGCCTTCTTGGCGGAGGCTTCCGCGGCGGCGAAGACGCGGGCGGTGTCGCCGTCCAGATACAGCTGGCCCGAGCCGCCGGTGACCTGGGCGCGCTTCGATAGCGCCGTCTCGACGTCGGTCTCGGCGCGGCGGGCGTCGCCGCCGGCGGCCGTGATCAGGTTGCGGGCCAGGCCGTCGCGCTCCTCGAGCAGCACCTTCAGCAGGTGCTCGGGCGCGAACTGCTGGTGCCGGCGGGCCAGGGCCAGCGACTGGGCCGACTGGACCGCCTGTTTGGCGCGGTCGGAATAGAGGTCGAGGTTCATGCGGTTCATCCCCTGCAAGGCGGATGCCGGACCGCGCCCTCGAAGGAGCGACGCGAACCGGCGTTGGGATTTAGTTGGGTGTGGCCGATTGGCCACGCAAGAGTGCGGCGGCCCTGTCAAGCCTTGTTGCCGAGGGCGTCGGCTCTCGATACCGTCGTTTCCCGGGGGACGGGACGATGGCGAGACGACCGAGACGGGCGGCCAGGGCCGATACGCCGACCACGCCGGACGCGGTGGAGATGGCCATGGAGGCGGACGTCTCCGGCCGGGCTCCCGGGGACGAGGCGCTGGCGGTGCTGCGCAGGCAGTCGGCCCTGTTCGACGAGCAGATCGGCTTGGCGCGCAACGAGCGCTTCCGCAACCGGATCAAGGCGGTGCGCGACATGGCCCTGTCGGCCGTGGTGCTGGGGCTGGTCGTGGGCCTGGGCGTGGTCCTGTGGAACGCGCATCGGGCCGAGGGCCTGGTGGTCGAGGCCTTCGCAACCCCGCCCGAGATGGCCGCGACCGGCCTGGACGGATCGGTGCTGGCCGCGCGGCTGCTGGACCGGCTCAGCGCCATGCAGGCGGGGACCGACAGCTCGCGCGCGCCCTCGACCTTCGGCAACAACTGGGGCGACGATCTGGCGGTCGAACTGCCGCAGACGGGGATGTCGGTCGGCGAGGCCTGGCGGATGCTGCGCCAGACCCTGGGCGACGAGACGCGGCTGTCGGGCGACCTGACGCGTGCGGCGGACGGGACCCTGACCCTGACCACCCGGGTTGGGGCCAATCCCGGGGTGGCGGTCTCGGGCGGTACTGAAGAGCTGGACCGGCTGCTGGATGAGGCGGCCCGGGCCGTCTATCGGCAGGCCCAGCCGTATCGGTACACGGTCTGGCTGGAGCGCAACGGCGGGGGCGACGACGCCGAGGTCCTGGCCGAGCTGGCGGCGTCGAGCGACAAGACCGAGCGGCTGTGGGCCCTGGCCGGGCAGTCGGTGAGAGCCTACTCCACCGATCCGTTGCTGACCGTCGCCCTGGCGCGGGAAGCGCTGGCGCTGGACCCCAGCTTCCACAAGGCGCGCTGGAACCTGTCGGACGGCTATGTCCTGCTGGGCTGGCACGAGGCCGACCTGCACGAGAGCCGCGAGATCGCGCGAGTGATGCGCCGGCGCGACCCTCGGGTGACGAAGGCCGCCCAGGACCAGGTGCTGTATGGCAGTCGTGGGTCGGCCGCGCAGTATCTGGGCGACCACGCTGTCGCTTTGGAGAATGCGCGCATCCGCTTCGGCCTGCCGGACTACGGCGGCGCCGCTCAGTCCGCCGGCTACCAGATCGTTGCGGCGCATATCGGCCTGCATGACCTGAAGGCGGCCCGCGCGGCCCTGTCGGTCGCGGACCGCAGAGGCGGGAGGGCGCAGTTGTCGCTTTTCACAGGCGCCGCCCTGGCCGCGGAGGCCGGCGAGCCCGCGCGCGCCATCGCCCTGGTGCGTCAACTCGAGACCTCGACCCCGCCCGCCGGCGCCCGGATCGTCCGTTCGGCCACGGAGCAGGCCGAGATCGCGCGCATCCTGACAAGGGCGGGGGACGCCGACGGCGCGGAGGCCGTCCTGCTGGGGCTGCGCGACGACTGCTATCCCTGCGCGGTCGCCCGGGCGGAGGTCGCCGTCCTGAGGGGCCGGCGCGCCGAAGCGATCCGCCTGTTCCGCCATGCGACGACGCTGGGGCCCTCCCTGCCGCAGGCGTGGCAGGCGTGGGGGCAGGCGCGGATGGACTGGGGCGATCCCGAGGCGGCGCGCCTGGCCTTTCGGCAGGCCCGGCGCCTGGGCCCGCGGTGGGCGGATCCGCTGAAGGGCGAGGCCGACGCCCTGATGGCGCTGGACCGGGCGCGCGAGGCCGAGGGGTTGTATGCGCGGGCCGCGACGCGGGCGCCGAACTGGGGCGGCCTGCACCTGGCGTGGGGTCGGGCGCTGGAGCGGCTGGGGCGAAGGGATCGTGCGCGAGAGACCTATCGGCGGGCGGCGACCCTGGACCTGACCCCGGCCGAGCGGGCCGAGATCGAACGACTGGGAGTGGGGTGATGGCGGCGAAACGAACAGTTCGGGCGCCGCGCGAGGGCGCGCCGACCACGGACGACGCCATCGAACTGGCGCTGGAGGCCGAGGCGTCCGGCCAGGCGCCCGGCGGCGCGGCCAGCACCCTGATCGCGAAACAGGCCCAGCTGGTCGGCTGGCAGATCGCCACGGAGCGGGCGGCCTTCACCCTGAAGCTGCTGACGGTCGTGGTGGGCGTGGTGGTGGCGGTGGTGATCGCCGTGCTGCTGGTCTCGGCCAGCCAGTATCGGGGGGTAACCGTCCAGCCCTTCTCGGTGCCGCCGGAGATGGAGGCGCGGGGCCTGAACGGGGCGGCGGTGGCGACCCGGGTCCTGGACAAGCTGACGGCCATGCAGGCGGGCACCAACTCGATCCGGGCGGCCAACACCTACGCCAACTCCTGGGGCGACTCGGTCGAGGTCGAGATCCCGCAGACCGGCGTCTCGGCCGGCGAGCTGTGGAAGTTCCTGCGCTCGTGGCTGGGCGAGGAGGTGAAGATCACCGGAGAGCTGGTGCGCACCGACGCCGGGCTGCAGCTCACGGCGCGGGCCGGCGGAACGGCAGGGGCCCCGATCATGGGCGCCGAGGCGGAGCTGGAGGCGATGCTGACCCAGGCCGCCGAGGCGATCTATCGCGACACCCAGCCCTACCGCTACGCCGTCTATCTGGCGCGCGCCGAGCGCCTGGACGAGGCCCTGGCGGCGTTCGAGCGCCTGGCCATGACCGGCGACGAGGTCGATCGCAAATGGGCCCTGGCCGGCTGGAGCCTGTGGCTGCAGCTGACCGGAGATTTCGACGCCTCGATACGGCGGGCGGAACAGGCGCTGGAGATCGATCCGGCGTTCGGTCTGGCGCAGGCCAATCTGGCCGGGGTGCTGAGCAGCGTCGGCGATGCGGATCGCAGCTATGTATTTATCCGGGCCTCGGCTCGCTCTCTCAGCAACAGCCGGGACGTCGATCCCGAGCAGCGCGAGAACTTCGTTTCGGAAATGGCGGGATCCACCGCCGAGATCAGCCACGATCACGCCGAAGCGGCCCGGCGGTTCGACACGGCCGCTCGCCTCGACGGGGAGAACGGACGCGGCAACGCCCTGGCCGCCGCGACCCAGAGGGCATTGATGGGCGACATCTCGGAGGGCCGACGCCTCGCCGCGACCATCACCGCCGACCAGCAGACCGACGCCGGCGGAGGGTCGGTCACCACCGGAGCGTCGCCCCAGGACGCCTATGAGGTCGCCGCCTTGGGGATGCTCGAGGACTGGACCGCGCTGGCGGCGCTCTTCCCTCGCGCTTTTCCCGAGCCACCGTCCGAAGCGCCCCGCGCCGGCGCCGCCCAGGCCTGGAGGTCGACCATAGCCCCGCGTATCGCCGTGGCCCTGGCGCGGGCCGGCGACACGGCGGGGGCCCAGACCTATATGGCCCGCGCCACGCCGGGGGCCTATTTCACCCTGATCGCACAGGGCCAGCTCGCGGCGATCGCCGGCGATCATGCCGCCGCCGAGCGATGGTTCGCCCAGGCGGCCGCGCGCGGACCAAACCTGGCCGACGCCCACCTGGCCTGGGGACGGGCGCGGCTGGAGCGCGGCGACGCGACGGGTGCGTCGCCCCTATTCTCGACCGCCGCGACCCGGGCACCGAAGTGGGCCGACCCGCTGAAGTTCTGGGGCGACGCCCTGCTGGCCCAGGGGGACGAGGCCGGCGCGATCCGCAAGTACCAGGCCGCGGCCCGCCTCGCGCCCAAATGGGGCGCCCTACACCTGGCCTGGGCGCGGGCGCTCAAGGCCGACGGACGCGAGGCCGCGGCCGAGTCGCGCCTGCGCGCGGCCCTGGCGCTCGACCTGTCGTCCGCCGACCGGGCGGCGGCCACGCGGCTGCTGGGCTAGCCTGCGGCGGACGCGTCCGGCGGGATCGGGTCAGAGCCAGTAGATCCGGTCGTCGGCGGTCCAGCCGACCACGAGATCGCGGGCGCCGTTGGCCAGGGTCGCGCGGTAGCGGACCATTTCGCCCTCGTCGGCGCGGTCGCCGACCCGCCATTGCTCCAGCGGCTGGAGGTCGGCCAGGTCGCGGAACCTTCGAATGCGACTGGCCGGGAGCCAGGCTTTTTCCGGCGCCAGCAGACCTTCGGGCGGCGGCGCGGCTTCGGGACGCTCGAGAAGGGCGCGCAGCTTGCGACTGCGGCTGTCGGAGCCATCGCCGATGGGTTCCTGCCCGGTCCAGGTGACGCCCGGCCGCAGCGACTCGGCCAGGGTCAGGATCATGTCGCCGAGGAAGGGGCCGTTGCGCGCCTGGCTGTTCGTCAGCGCCAGGATCGACAGGTCGGCCTCCGGCCAGGTGATCCAGTTGCTGATGAAGCCCGGCACGCCTCCGGTGTGCCGGAGTACCGGCGCGCCGCGCGATTGCTCCAGGAAGACGCCGCAGCCGTAGGGCGCCAACCGGCCTGAGCTGAGGGCTCCGGGCTGGAGCAGGCGGCGCATGGTCGGGACCGCCACCAGCCGGTGGCGGTCCAGGGCTGAGCGCCACGGGGCGGCGTCGATGGCGGAGAACAACAGGCCGCCGTCGGCCGCGCGCGACACCCCGTCCTCCATCCTGACGGCGTGGCGGAAGACGCCGTCGGCGAACTCATAGGGCTCGGCGCGGTGCGGGATGACCTGCTGGGCGGCGTCGGCGCGGGCGGTCGTCGTCGCGGCGGGCGTGAACACCCGGGTCTGGATGTAGTCGGCATAGGACTGGCCCGAGACCGTCTCGATCAGCCAGCCGAGCAGCAGGTAGTTGGTGTTCGAGTAGCTCCAGGCCTCGCCGGGCTGGAACTGGACCGGCTGGTCCCTCATCGCCGCCACGACGGCTTCGCGGGTCTGGGGCCGATCCCAGTCCGGGAGGACCTCGGGATAGTCGACCAGGCCGGAGGTATGGTGCAGCAACTGGCTGATGGTCGGGGCGGCCAGGGTCGGCGGCAGGTCCGGAAGGTGGCGGCCAATGGGATCGTCCAGACCGAAGGCGCCCGCTTCCATCAGCTGGGCCACGCCGATCGCGGTCATGAACTTGGCGTTGGACCCCAGGTGGAACAGGGTCCGCTCGGTCACCGGAACGTCGAAGGGCAGAGAGGCCCGGCCCCAAGGGTAGACCGCCTCGGTCCGGCCGCCCCGAACGGCGACCAGCACGCCGCCCGCGCTGTCCTTGCCCGCGAGGAGCGCATCCAGCGCCGCCACGGCCTCGGGAGCCGGCGCCGGCGTCTGAGCCAGGGCCAGGGCGGGCGAGGCCAGCCCCGCACCCGCCAGAGCCGTCGAGGCGGCGAACAGGCGGCGTCGATCGATCATGACGGGTCCTTCAAGGAATCGGGACGGTCCGCCGAGGCCCGCCGTGTCGAGCGAACTCGACCAGACGGCCGCCGCGAGCGCAAGCTCAGCCTCCGGTCTGAGGCCCGGAGAAGTCGAACTGCGGATCCCTGGGCTGGCGAGGGGCCGCGCCGAACGAATAGGTCAGGCCGACGAAGAAGCCTCTGAGGCCGATCTTGACGTTCTGCCGGTCACGGAAGGCCGGGGTGTCGAAGTTCACCGTGTTCTCGAAGGTGTCGAAGACGTCCCGCGCGGTGAACTGGAAGGCCCACTTCGGATTGAGCGTGCGGCGATAGCCGAGGTTGACCATGCCGCTGGATTCGCGCGTGCCCTGGGCCAGAAGTTGCTCGCCCTGCCAGAAGCCGGAGACCTGGAGGAAGTCATTGGCCGTGGGCTGCCAGTTGAGGGTCAGGCGACCGGAGACCAGGTCGCCCTCGCGGTCCTGGGCGCCCGGAATCCCCGCGGCGTCGATTTCCTGGCGGAAGACGTTGACCGCAGCGTTGTAGCGCAGGGTCGAGTGCAGCCGACCGTTGGCGACCAGCTCCACCCCTACATCCCGACGCGCGCCGAGGTTCTCGGGCCGGGTCAGGAGGACGCCGCCGCCGATGTCGCGAGCCACGTCGGTGAAGGCGCCGCTGGTGTCGCGATAATAGAGGGTGGCCTGATAGAAGCTCTGGCCGGCCCGCACCTGCCACAGGGCCTCGAAGGCGTCGGTCTCCTGCGGCTCCAGGTCCGGATTGCCCGACCGCTGGTTCAGGGGGTCCTGATAGGAGACGAAGGGGTTCAGCTGGAACGGCTGGGGCCGCTGGATGCGGCGCGAATAGCTTGCCCGCAGCAGCTGGGTCTCGGTCAGCTGATACTGCAGGTGCATGGTCGGGTAGGCCTTGAAGTAGTCCTGCGCGGCCCGGGTCGCGGTCGTGATCTGGTTGATCTCGATGTCCGCCTGTTCGAGCCGCAGGCCGATCTGACCCGACAGCTTTTCGGTCAGGGGCTTCTCGTAGGTGCCGTAGACGGCGTGCACGGTCTGCTCGGCCTCGAACCTGTTGGTCAGGCCGGGCACGACGGCGGCCGCGCCTTCGCTCGGGCCGCGCCGCAGGGTGTTGCCGACCTCGGGCTGGCGGGAGTCGAGTTCATAACCCAGGCGCAGGCGCGATCCGTCGGCGGAAGGGCGTACGTAGGCGCTGGTGAAGGCCAGGATGGTGAAGTCCGTCTCGGTGGCGCTGCTTTCGAACGAGGACGGACCGGCCGGCAGGCTGGGGGTCACGATGGTGCGGAACAGGTTGTCGTTGGCGCCCCGGTCGATCCGCAGCTCATTGGACCATTCGTGGCCCTGGTCGTCGAAGCGGCGCAGCAGGCGGCCGGTGAAGCCCAGGCCCTCGTTCTGGAACTCGCCGCGACCCTCGCGCTGGAAGGCGCCGGTCCGGGCGCCGGCCGCGTCGAAGGTCTCGAACAGCTCCAGTCCCTCGCCATAGTTCTCGAAGGCGTTGGCGCGCAGTTCGCCGGTCAGCTGGGTTCGGTCGTCCAGGCGGTATTCGGCGGTGAAGCGCCCGAAAACGCCGTCGGAGATAGCCGGGTCGATGACGCGATCCGTGGTCGTCACGCTCAGCACGGCCCCGGTCGCCGGGTCCAGCCGCTCGCGCCGGGTATCGATCTCCTGGACGATGGAATCGTGCCTCGCGTTCAGGTCGCCCGAGAGGGTCAGCCGGCCGCTCTGCCAGGAGCCGCTGACGCCAGCGTTCCACTTCTCGCTGTCGCCGACGTTCAGGCGCACCGAACCTGAATAGGTCTGGCCCTGACGCGGCGCGGTCGGCTTGGTGATCAGGTTGATGACCCCGCCCGAACCCTCGGGGCTGTAGGCCGCCGATGGATTGGTCATGACCTCGATGCGGGCGTACTGGTCGGCCGGAAGGCTCAGGATGGCCTGCCCCCGGCCCTCGCCCTGGAGCACGCCGGAGGGACGGCCATCGACCAAAATGGTGACGTTGCCGTCGCCGCGCAGCGAGACATTGCCCTGGGGGTCGACATCGACCGAGGGGACGTTGCGGAGCGCGTCGGCCAGGCTGCCCGAGGCGGCCTGTAGATCGTTGGCCAGGCTGTAGCTGATGGAGTCGATCGAGGTGCGGACGTCGCTCCGGCGACCGGTGACGTTGACCTCCTCCACCTGGGCCTCGGCGGGCGCCTCGTCCGCGGGGTCCTCAGCCGGTTGCTGCGACTGCGCTGGAGCCTGCGGGGATGGGGTCTGTGATTGGCCAGGCTGCGTCTGCGCCGGAGCCGGCCCCTGGGCGGACTGGGCGAGCGCCGGCGCCGTCGATGTCGCGAGCGCGGTGGCGGCCAGAAGGGCGAGCCTGAACGAAAGCATGATCATTCCCCGGGGCGGGCTCGGACGCGCCGCCAATGAGGATTCGGTATCAGCGGGTTCCGGCGCCCGACAGTTACTTCCCTGTCATCTACATTACTTCGCCGTCACAAGATTACGGGCGGGACATCTTCATGGCGACGCTTCGGCGGACGGGTTCTGAGAGAGGCCAATCCCCCGTCCGCCGCGCCTTCAGTCGTTGTCGATGCGGCTGGCGCCGCCTGTGATCTGACAGGCGTAGTCCCGCTGCGGGCGACCGGAGGTTGCGCCGGTCGGAGTCAGGATGCCGCCGCGGGCCCGGCAGTCGGCCTCCAGCCGGTCCATCTGGGCGGTATAGCTGTTCTCGCCCGGAGGCCCGCTGGCGCAGGCGGACAGACCGGCGGCGGCCAGGACCGCAACGCCGAGGGAAAGGGACAGGATCGTGCGCATGGACATGCCTTTCGCGGAGGAGAGCCGTTGTTGAACCGCCCGCCGCGAAGCATGTTCCGCGACGTCGACGGCCCGGCGCCAGCTTGCTCCTTTCCGGGGCGGCGCGTAAGCCCCGCGCGATGTTCGGCCTCGCCAATCCCGACCGCTTCCTGCGCTGGACAGGGCCCCTGCTGCCCTGGCTGTGGGCGGCGGCGGCCGTGGGGGTCGGGGTCGGCGTCTGGGGGGCGTTCGCGGCGCCGGAGGACTATCAGCAGGGCGACACGGTGCGGATCCTGTTCGTGCACGTGCCGGCCGCCTCGATGGGGCTGATGGCCTATCTGGCGCTTGGCGTCTGCAGCCTGATGTCCCTGGTGTTCCGGCACGCCCTGGCGGACGCCGCGGCCCGTGCGGCGGCCCTGCCAGGCGCGGCGCTCACGGCGCTGGCCCTCGTCACCGGCTCCCTGTGGGGCCAGCCGATGTGGGGAACCTGGTGGGTGTGGGACGCGCGCCTGACATCCGTGCTGGTGCTGTTCCTGTTCTACCTCGGCTACATGGCGCTGCGGTCGTCGATCGACGACGAGGCCCGCGCGGCGCGGGCGGCGGCCGTGCTCGGGCTGGTCGGACTGGTCAACCTGCCGATCGTGAAGTTCTCGGTCGACTGGTGGAACACACTGCACCAGCCGGCCTCGCTGCTGCGGGCCGACGGGCCGGCCCTGGCGCCGGAATACCTGTGGCCGCTTCTGGTGATGATGGCCGCCTATGGTTTTCTGTTCCTGGCGCTCTGGACCACGGCGATCCGCACCGAGATCGTGCGGCGGCGGGTGCTGGCGATCCGGGCCCGCCGGGCGATGGAGGCCTGAGGATGATTGATCTGGACATGAGCCCCTATGCCGCCTTCGTCTGGCCCGCCTGGGGGATCAGCGCCCTTGTGATGGGTGGGCTGGTCGTGCGCGCCGTGGCCGCCAGCCGGCGCTGGCGCGCCGAACTGCGGCGGCTCGAGGGTGACCGGCCGTGAAGCGCTGGCTGGCGATCGTTCCCCTGGTCGTGCTCGTGGCGCTGGCGGCCCTTTTCGTCGGCTGGTCGCTGAAGCGCGACCCGGCCTACAAGCCCGACGCCATGGTGGGCCAGGCCATACCCGAGACCGTCCTGCCCATCCTGCAAGACGGCGTCGCGGGTCCGCGGATGGTGGATCTGAAGACCGCCGGCGTCGGCCGGCCGATGATCGTCAACCTGTTCGCCTCCTGGTGCGCCCCGTGCCGGATCGAACATCCCAAGCTGATGGATTTGAAGGCGCGCGGGATCGCGGTGGTGGGGGTGGCCTACAAGGACGAGCCGGAGGCCACGGCCCGTTTCCTGGATGAGCTGGGCGACCCCTACGCCATGGTCCTGGTCGACGCCGAGGGCCGGGCGGGGCTGGACCTGGGCGTATCGGGCGTGCCCGAGACCTTCGCGGTCGACGCCATGGGCCGGGTGACCGGCAAGGTCTCCGGACCGCTGCTGGACGACGCCGAGATCGAGCGGCTGGTGGCGTCCATGCAGGCGCCGCCCCGGCCAGCGCCCACCGCGGCGCCCCGTTAACCGTTTCTCGACCGGTTTCGTTAACCTAGGCGGATGAGCGCCATCCGCCCCGACCTGCCGCTTGCTCCCCCCGCCGCGCCGCGCGCGCCGGAGGCCGCCCGGATGGCTCAGGCCGCCTTCTTCCGAGCGGCGATGGGACAGGTGGAGGCCCCGGCCGCGGCCCCCGCCTCCACTCAGGGGCCCGCCACGGCGCCCGTCGAACGCGAGCGCCCGATGCGGCCGGGCGCCTTGCTGGATATCCGGGTTTAGTCTCCCACCCGGGAGACTGTGGCTTAAGCCGCTTCCGCGACCTTCGGCCTCTTCGGCTTCTTGACCTTGCCCTCGGCGGCCTTCTTCGCCGCCTTCTCCGCCTTGCGGGCTTCCTTGGCGGCTCGCCTGGCGGCCTTGGCCTCCTGTCTGGCCAGGTCGGGGGCGGCGTCGGCCGTGGCCGCGAGGTCCGACAGCAGGCTCAGGAACCCCTCGCGCTTGGCCTTGGGCAGCAGGGCCATGATCCGCTTGTCGGCGGCCACGACGCGAGGGCGGGCGGCCTCGAGCATGGCCTCGCCCTCGGCCGACAGGCGCACCGCCATGGCCCGGGCGTCGGCGGGCGAGCGTTCGCGCTCAAGCAGGCCCTTGGCGGTCATCCGGGCCACGAGATCGGCCAGGGTGGAGCGGTCGATGCCGGTGGCGCGGACCAGGTCGGTCTGGGTCAGGCCTGAGCGGGCCGAGACCGCCTCCAGCACCGCGAACTGCCTCTGGGTGGGGCCGTCCGGGCCCGTCTCCTCGGCATAGATGTCGAGCGCCAGCTGAAGCGCCCGGTGCATCAGATGGCTGGGGGAGGCCGCGAGCGGGCCTGACCCCTTCGGCGGCTTGCCGGACTTGACCATCGCTATCCCCTGCGGTGTCGACGGCAGAGCTAGCAGGGCTGGTTTACGGTTTGACGACAGGAGGCCGGGCGGTCAGAGGCCCGGGTCGGCCGGTTCGGGCGTCACCGGCTCTTCGTCGGGCAGGCGATGCTTCAGGATGAAGAAGACCTGCCAGATCCCGAAGGCCGCCGAGGCGATCCAGAGGCCGCCCCGGAAGCCGACCCAGACGTCGTCCGACTGGGTGCGCCAGATGATTTCGTTGGTCAGGGCCACGGCGGCGAAGAACAGGCCGTAGCGCAGGGTCAGGCCGCGCCAGCCCGCCTCGGTCAGCTGAAAGGCCTCGCCGAGCAGATATTTGAACGGATACTTCCTGAGCGGCAGGGAGCCGAGCAGGACCACCGCCAGCACGGTGTTCTGGAGCGTCAGCTTGATCTTCAGCAGGCTGGGATCGTGGAAGACCAGAGTCAGGACCCCGAACACCAGGGCGAAACCGCCGGCCAGCATCGGCAGGGGGGCCAGTCGCTTCTCGACGATCCAGCCGACCAGCAGGGCGATGGCCGAGGCGCCGACCAGGACCCAGGTCGCCTGGACCAGGGCCTCCTGGCCATCCAGGCCCCGCGCGAAACGGTTGACCGCATAGGCGGCCATGAAGGCGACCAGGGCCCCGAAATCGACCAGCTGGCGGATGGTGGAGGGCTTGGCGGCGACTTCAGCCATGGTCAGTCCTCCAGGCCCACGAGGGAGCGGGAAAAGGCGCGGGCGTCGAAGGGCTGCAGGTCGTCGATCCCCTCGCCCACCCCGATCAGCTTGATGGGGGCGTCCGAGGCCTGGGCCACCGGCACCAGCACCCCGCCCCGCGCCGTGCCGTCCAGCTTGGTCATGACGATGCCGGAGACATAGGCGGTGCGGCCGAAGATCTGCTCCTGAGCCAGGGCGTTGCGACCGACGGTGGCGTCGAGGACCAGCAGGGTCTCGTGCGGAGCGTCGGGGTCGATCTTCTTGAGCACGCGCACGATCTTCAGCAGTTCGTCCATCAGGGCGGACTTGTTCTGCAACCGGCCGGCGGTGTCGATCAGGACGACGTCGAAGCCTTCGGCGCGGGCCTTGGTGTAGGCGTCGAAGGCGAGGCCGGCGGCGTCGGCGCCGTCGCGGCGGCTCTCGAAATGGGCGCCGGAGCGCTCGGCCCAGACCTTCAGCTGCTCGCGGGCGGCGGCGCGGAAGGTGTCGCCGGCGACGATCATCACCTTGGCCCCGCGCGCGGTCAGGTCGGCGGCGATCTTGCCCAGCGTCGTGGTCTTGCCCGAGCCGTTGACGCCCACGAACAGGGTGACGAACGGCTTGGCGCCGCCCAGGGGTTCGTAGCGGGCCTCGTGGTTGATCAATTCGGCGGCCACGGCCTCAGCCAGGGCCTCCTTCACTTCCCGCTCGGAAGCCCCAGCGCCGAAGCGCAGGTCGCGGAAGCGGGCGACGATGCGGTCGGTCGCGGCGGGCCCCAGGTCGCTTTCGAGCAGATGCTCCTCCAGCCCCTCGAGCGCGGCTTCGGACAGGGGCTCCTTCACGAAGGCGCCGACGACCTGTTCGGTCATCTGCTTCGAGGAGCGGGACAGGCCCTCGCTCAGCCGCTGGAGCCAGCCCTTCTTCGGCGCGTCGGTCATGGGAGGGCTTTACGCATCCGCCGCGCGATGCGCCACTGTTCAGGCGCGGGCGGCGGCTCAACCTCCGCTCATCCCCGCGAAGGCGGGGACCCAGTTCTTAGGTTCGACCGTTGCGGTTATCTATGACCCGGGCCCGCGTCCTGCGGTTCTCCTGGATCCCCGCCTTCGCGGGGATGAGCGGAAGAGATGATGGCCAAGAGCGCGTTCCATTCCCCCACCACCCACGGCTTCGTGCGCGTGGCCGCCGCGACGCCGGTGGTGCACACGGCCGATCCGGTCGCCAACGCCGACGAGCATATCGCCCTGATCCGGCAGGCGGCGGACGAGGGGTGCGACCTGATCGTCTTCCCCGAGCTCAGCCTGTCGGCCTACGCCATCGACGACCTGGTCATGCAGGGCGCCCTGCTGGACGAGGTGGAGCGCCAGATCGCGCGGCTGGCCGAGGCGACTGCGGACGCCGGCGTGATCGCGGCCGTGGGGGCGCCGATCCGGGACGGGGACCGGCTCTACAACTGCGCCGTGGTGCTGGGCGAGGGCGCGATCCTGGGCGTCGTTCCCAAGACCTACCTGCCGAACTACCGCGAGTATTACGAGAAGCGCTGGTTCGCTTCCGCGGCGGGCCTGTCGCCGTTCACCAGCGACATCCGCATCGGCGAGTTGTGGGCGCCGTTCGGGACGGGATTGATCTTCCAGGCCGAGAACCGGCCGGGTTTCGTCTTCGGGGTCGAGATCTGCGAGGACTACTGGGCGCCGCTGCCGCCCTCGACGCGCCAGGCCTTGGCCGGGGCGCGCATCCTGCTGAACCTCTCGGCCTCCAACATTGTCATCGGCAAGGCCGAGAACCGGGCCATGCTGTGCTCCAGCCAGTCGGCGCGGGCGATGGCCGCCTATGTGTTCACCGCCTCGGGCTGGGGCGAGAGCACCACCGACCTGGCCTGGGACGGACAGGCCACGGTGCACGTGCTGGGCGAATGCCTGGCCTCGGGCGATCGCTTCTCGATGGACAGCCACCTGACCATCGCCGACGTGGACGTGGAGCGGATCGGGCTGGAGCGGCTGCGCACCGCCACCTTCGCCGACTGCGCCAAGACCGAACTGGACGAGAGCCGCTTCCAGCTCGTGCCGTTCGCGGCGCGGGAGGATGCGGCGGCCGGGCCTCTGCGCCGCTCGCTCGACCGCTTCCCCTTCGTGCCCGACGATCCGGCGCGGCTGGATCAGGACTGCTACGAGGCCTTCAACATCCAGATGCAGGGGCTGATGCGTCGGCTGAAGTCGACGAACGGCCAGCGGATCGTCATCGGCGTCTCGGGCGGGCTGGATTCGACCCTGGCGCTGCTGGTCGCCTGCGGGGCCTTCGACAGGTTGGGCCTGCCCCGCACCGGCATCCTGGGCTTCACCATGCCCGGCTTCGCGACCTCGGAGGGCACCAAGTCGAACGCCTGGGCCCTGATGAACGCCTTGGGCATCACCGGCGAGGAGATCGACATCCGCCCGGCCGCGACCGCCATGCTGCAGGGCATCGGCCACCCATACGGACGAGGCGAGCCGGTCTATGACATCACCTTCGAGAACGTGCAGGCGGGCCTCAGGACCGACTACCTGTTCCGCCTGGCCAACCAGAACGGCGGCTTCGTGCTGGGCACCGGCGACCTGTCGGAGCTCGCCCTGGGCTGGGCCACCTACGGCGTCGGCGACCACATGAGCCACTACAACGTCAACGGCGGGGTAGCGAAGACCCTGGTGCGCCACCTGATCCGCTGGGTGGCGGACCGGAACGTGGTGGGCGAGGCGGCGTCGCCGACCTTGCGCTCGATCCTGGAGACGGAAATCTCGCCCGAGCTGGTCCCGTCCGACGACGGCAAGCTGCAGTCGACCGAGGGAACGGTCGGCCCCTATGCGCTCAACGACTTTTTCCTGTTCTACACCACGCGTTTCGGGCTCAAGCCGTCCAAGATCGCCTATCTGGCGCTGGAGGCGTTCGGGGACGCCGGGCGCGGGGTGTGGCCGGCCAATACGCCGGAGGCGGAGCGGGTCGCCTACGACCTGCCGACGATCAAGCACTGGCTGCGGAAGTTCCTGGTCCGCTTCTTCCAGACCAGCCAGTTCAAGCGTTCCGCCGTGCCCAACGGGCCAAAGGTCGTCACCGGCGGCTCGCTGTCGCCGCGCGGCGACTGGCGGGCGCCGTCGGACTCGACCGCGCGGGTCTGGCTGGACGAGCTTGAGGCGAACACGCCCGACGCCTAAGGCCACCCCATGACCGACGCACCGACCAAGGACTCCAACGGCAACCGGCTGGCCGACGGCGACAGCGTGACCCTGATCAAGGACCTCAAAGTCAAGGGATCGGGCGGCGTGACCCTGAAACGCGGGACCCTGGTCAAGAACATCCGCCTGACCGACGACCCTGCCGAGATCGAGGCCAACGTCGAGAAGGTGCGCGGGCTGGTGTTGAGGACGGAGTTCGTGCGTAAGGCGTGAGCCATCTCCTCCCCATCGCGGATGGGGAGGGGATCACGAAGTGGTGGAGGGGCTCTTGGCTACGCGAAGGAAGGAAGAGCCCCTCCGTCTCGATCGCTGACGCGCCCGATCCACCTCCCCATCCGCTGCGCGGACAGGGAGGAGACGGGACCTACGGCACGTCTCTCAGGAAGCTGAAGATCGCGGCCTTGGCTTCGGGCTCGTCCAGCATGGGCGCGTGACCCACCCCTGGGACTTCGGCGAACTCCATCTTCGGCGCCGCCTTGCGCATCTTCGCCGCGATGTCCGGCCCCAGCAGGTCCGAGGTCGCGCCGCGGATCAGCAGGGTCGGGCGGCCCTTGGCCAGGCGGCGGAAGAAGGGCCAGAGGTTGGGGACCAGCGCCTTGGCCCCGGCCGCCCGGATCGGCACGGCGATGTCCGGGTCGTAGTCGAGGATCGGCCCGCCCTCCGATCCCTCGCGGAAGGTCCGCCGGGCGAAGGCGTCCCAGTCCGCGTCCGTGTAGTGCGGCAGGGCGATTTCGTTGTTGCGGCGGCTGTAGGCGGCGGCGTCGGCCCAGGTGTGGATCTCGACGGGCTGGCCCGTATAGGCGGCGATCCGGGCGAGGCCTTCCTTGGACACCTCCGGCCCCACGTCGTTGATGATCGAGGCCTCGATCCGCTTGGACGCCATGGCCGCCAGGGCCATGGTGATCAGCCCGCCCATGGAGGTTCCGAGGAACACCGCCCGCTCGATCCCCGCCTGCTCCATCAACGCCTGCACGTCCCGGGCGTAGACATCGGGGCTATAGGTCATCGGGTCGGGCGCGCGGTCCGACTGGCCCCGCCCCCGCACGTCGATGGCCATTACGCGTCGGCCGCTCTGGGCCAGGAGGGACGCGATGGCGCCGAAGTCGGCCGAGTTGCGGGTCAGGCCGTGGATGGCGATGACCGGCAGCTTCGCCGCCCCCGAGGCTGGGGCGTAATCGCGCGCGAACAGGCTCAGACCATCCTGCGAGGACCAGCGGCGTTCGGCGAAATCGGTCACGGGGCGGGCTCCTTCGTGCGAGGTCTGAGCCTAATTCATCCGTCGGCGAAATACGATCAGGCGCCGAGGAGCTCGCGCACGAAGGCGTCCAGATCGCCGCCCTCGAACCGGAACCCCGCCATTCCGGCGCGGCGGGCCGCCTCCAGGTCCGAGGGCTGGTCGCCGATCATGAAGGATCGCGCCGGGTCCAGGTCATGATCTGCGATGGCGCGCAGCAGCATGCCCGGGTTCGGCTTGCGGTCCGGGTGGTCGGGGTGGCAGTATTCCTCGACCTTCGCCTCGGCGTGGAAGGGGCAGGCGTAAACCGCGCCGATGCGCGCGCCTTTGGCCGCCAGCCGCCGCACCAGGGAGTCGTTGAATCGGTTCATCTGGTCGAGCGTGAACAGGCCCCGCGCCACGCCTGACTGGTTGGTGGCGATGACCACGAAATAGCCCAGGGCGTTCAGCCGGCGCACCGCCTCGGCCGCGCCCGGCATGATCCGCATGTCCGCCTCCACGTGCGGATAGCCGGTGTCCTCGATCAGGACGCCGTCGCGGTCGAGAAAGACGGCGGGATAACCGGGGGACGGGGCGGGTGACATCGAACCTTCGGATAGGACCTGGCGTTGCAAGCCGCAATGCGAAGTGACCGTCTCGTGTTTGGCGCGCCGGGGACGAGTTTGATATGGACCGCCTCCTCCGCCGGGCTGAGCCGCGCTCGCCCCCTGCATGCGAGCTCTCACCCATGACCCTGCCCTTCATCGACCTCCAGGCCCAGCGCGTGCGGCTGGACGGCGCCATCGAGCGGGCGGTGCAGGAGGCGGTGGTCGGCGGCGCCTGGGTGATGGGCCCGCAGGTGCGCCAGTTCGAGGCGGACCTGGCGGCGTTCGGGAAGGCCAAGCATGCGCTGGGCTGCGCCAACGGCACCGATGCGCTCGCCCTGCCCCTGATGGCCTGGGGGATCGGGCGCGGCGACGCGGTCTTCGTGCCGTCCTTCACCTTCGCGGCGACGGCCGAGGTCGTGCCCTGGTTCGACGCCGAGCCGGTGTTCATCGACGTCGACGAACGCACCTACAATATGGACCCCGGCCACCTGGAGGCCGCGATCGAGGCGACGATCAAAGAGGGCCGGCTCAAGCCCCGCGTGGTCATCGCGGTCGACCTGTTCGGCCAGCCGGCGGACTATCCGGCCATCCGCGCGATCTGCGACAAGCATGGGCTGAAGCTGATTTCGGATTCGGCCCAGGGTTTCGGCTGCACCATAAACGGCGAGCATCCGCTGAAATGGGCCGACATCACCACCACCAGCTTCTTCCCGGCCAAGCCGCTGGGCTGCTACGGCGACGGCGGGGCGGTGCTGACCAATGACGACGAGCTGGCCCAGCTGATCGATTCCATCCGCGTGCACGGCAAGGCGGTGGCCGTGGACCTGAAGGACCGCACCTTCGACCACGACCCGAAATACCTGAACATGCGCATCGGGCTGAACAGCCGGCTGGACACCATCCAGGCCGCCGTCCTGATCGAGAAGCTGAAGGTGTTCGGCCAGGAGATCGAGTGGCGGAACCGGATCGCCGCCCGCTACAACGACCTGCTGGCGCCCCATGTGGCGGCCGTGCCGCACGTGCCCGAGGGCAATGTCTCGAACTGGGCCCAGTACACGATCGAGCACGAGGACCGCGACGGCTTGGCCGCGCACCTGAAGGACCAGGGCGTGCCGACGGCGGTCTATTACCCGATCCCGCTGCACCTCCAGCCCGCCTATGAGATGTACCCGCGCGGAGCCGACGGCCTGCCGGTGACTGAGCGGCTGAAGGACGTGGTCATCAGCCTGCCGATGCACGCCGACCTGGACGAGGCGACCCAGGCTCGGATCGTCGCGGCCGTGGCCTCGTTCAAGGGCTGAGGCAAGGAGGCTGCCGATGAACCCGACCCACCTGACCCCGCCTCTGCGTACCGGCGTCGCCGGCGCCGGCGTCATGGGCCGCAACCATGCGCGCGTCCTGTCTGAGATGCGCGACATCGACCTGGCCCTGGTGTTCGACCCCGACGCCATCACCGCCGAGGGCGTGGCCGCCGCTTATGGCGCCGCGCCGGTGACGACGGCTCAGGACTTCGTCGCCGGAGGACTGGACGCGGCGGTGATCGCCACGCCCAACCGCCACCACGCCGACCTGGGCGTCGCCCTGCTGGAAGCGGGGGTCCACGTGCTGGTCGAAAAGCCGATCGCGGCCACCGTCGCCGACGCCCAGCGGATGATCGACGCGGCAAAGGCCAACGACCGCGTCCTGATGGTGGGCCAGGTCGAGCGGTTCAACCCGGCGGTCGAGGCAGTCAAGCGCGCCATCGCCGGCGAGGACGTGATCTCGATCCAGATCACCCGCGTCGGCCCCTTCCCGCCGCGCATGGGCGAGGTGGGCGTGGTCATCGACCTGGCGGTCCACGACATCGACATCATCCGCCACCTGACCGGTTCCGAGATCGCCGAGGTCCAGCCCCAGCTGGCCCGCACCAAGGCGGATCGCGAGGACACGGCGTTGCTTCAGTTCCGGCTGGAGAACGGGGTGATCGCCCACATCACCACCAACTGGGTGACGCCCTACAAGACCCGCACCCTGCAGGTCGCGACGGCCAACAAATTCGTGGTCGCCGACCTGATGACCCGCCAGGTCACCGAGTACTTCGGCCAGCAGCCGGATGGCTCCTACTCCACACGCGGGGTGATGAGCTGGCCGAACGAGCCGCTCAAGAAGGAGCTCGAAGCCTTCGCCCACGCCATCCGTACCGGCGAGACCCCGGCGGTCACCGGCGAGGATGGAATGCGGAACCTGGAAGTCGCGTTGAGGTGTCTGGGAGAAGGCTGAACGCCTTCCATCCCTCGTTCGCCAAGAGGCGGGCGCCTGGCGCCCCGGGTGCGTCGCGAGGGAAACGTCGGCATACTGCCGCCATGGCCATCACATTCTCCCCGCCGATCTTACAATCACGCCGCGGCCCCTGAATATCGACCGGGAGATCGAGACGCCACGCTGGTGGCTGGGCGGCGACCCGTTCGGAACGGCGGTGATGAACGCCCTGTCGCTGAGCTTTCCGGACGGCGAGCGGTTCTGCATCCAGTCGGTGAAGCGTTTCGCCAAGGACACCCCGCCTCGCCTGGCCGCCGACATCCGCGCCTTCGTCGCCCAGGAGGGCGCCCACACCCGCGAGCACATCGCCTTCAACCAGATCACCGAGCGATCGGGCTATGCGGTCGCCGAGATCGAGGCCTACATCAACCGGCGGCTGGATATCGCCCGCGCCCGCCCGCCGCTGGCCCAGCTGGCCGCGACTATGGCGCTGGAGCATTTCACTGCCGCCTTCGCTCATCGCCTGCTGGCTGAACCCGAATTGACGGCCGGCGCCCCGCCCGAACTGGCGCGGCTGTGGCGCTGGCATTCGATCGAGGAGATCGAGCACAAGGGCGTGGCCTACGACGTATTCCTGCACGCCGCGCGCGAGCTGTCGCCCGGCAAGCGCTGGGCCATCCGCCGCTGGGCCATGATGCTGACCACCCTGCTTTTCACCCGGACCGTGCGCGAAACCAGCCTGATGCTGCTGGCCCAGGACGGGATCACGGGCTGGAAGGCGCGCCTGGGCCTGTTCCGCTGGCTGTGGCTGAGGCCCGGCCTGTATCGCCGCATGCTCGGCGACTACCTGGCCTTCTATCGGCCGGGCTTCCACCCCTGGCAGATCGACGACAGGGCCCTGATCGCCGAGGCCGAGGCGGGACTGGCGACCGCTTAGCCTAGCACCTGCATGCCCAGCCATTCGGCCACCAGGGCGGGCTTGTCCGAGCCTTCGGTCTCGACGGTCAGCTCATAGCCGACCAGCCAGCGGCCGGCGCCCTTGTCCTCGACCGACAGGAGCTTGAACCGTCCGCGCACCCGCGAACCGGCCCGGACCGGCTGGAGGAAGCGGAGTTTGTCGAAGCCGTAGTTGAAGCCCATCGACACGCCGTCCAGCACGGGCACGGCGTCGTAGCTCATGGCCGCGCCGAGGCTCAGCGTCAGGAAGCCGTGGGCGATGGTCCCGCCGAGCGGGGTCTTCGCGGCGGCTTCGGGATCGACATGGATGAACTGCCGATCCTCGGTGATCCCGGCGAAGGCGTCGATCCGGGCCTGGTCGATCTCGAACCAGCGCGAGACGCCGATCTCCTCGCCGATCCGCGCCTGAAGCTGTTGGGGCGTGGCCATGGTCAGGCTCCGAAGCGGTTTTCGATGATGGCGGAGAACAGGCCTGGATCTATGTTTCCGCCGGACAGGACGATGACGGTCGTCTGGCCCTCCGCCTCGACCTTGCCGGACAGGAGCGCGGCCAGCGACACCGCCCCGCCCGGCTCGACCACCAGTTTCAGGGTGCGGAAGGCGTAGCGCACGGCCTCGGCGACCTCGGCGTCGCTGACGGTCACGACCCCCGACAGACGCCGATTGATCGGGAAGGTCAGCTCGCCCGGCCGATCGGTCATCAGGGCGTCGCAGATGGTGCCGGGGGCCGGGGCGTAGGTCAGCCGCTTCCCGGCCGCGAGCGACAGCTGGGTGTCGTTGTAGTGCTCGGGCTCGACGCCGATGACCCGGGTGTCCGGCGACAGGGCCTCCATCGACAGGTTGATCCCGGCGATCAGGCCGCCGCCCGAAGCGCCGCACAGCAGCCGGTCGATGCGGGCGCCGCCGGCCTGTTCGATGATCTCCAGCCCCGTCGTGCCCTGGCCCTCGATGACGAAGGGATCGTCGAAGGGCCGGACCAGCACCGAGCCGCGCGTGGCCGCGATCTCCTCGCCGATGGCCTCGCGGCTTTCGGAATAGCGGTCGTAAGTCCGCACCTCGCCGCCAAAGGCGATGACGCCCTCGACCTTCACCTTCGGACTGTCGGCGGGCATGACGATGATGGCCGAGGTCCCGACCATGCGGGCGGCGGCGGCCACGGCCTGGGCGTGGTTGCCGGAGGAATAGGCGACGACGCCGCGCGCCTTCTCCTCATCCGTCAGGCGGCTGATGCGGTTATAGGCGCCCCGGAATTTGAAGGCGCCCGCATGCTGCAGGTTCTCCGCCTTCATCAGCACCCGCCCGCCCAGCCGGTCGTTCAGGGCCGGGCTTTCGATCAGGGGCGTGCGCACGGCGACGCCGGAAATCTGACGAGCGGCGTCCTGGACGCCGGAGAAGGAGGCCTGGTGCATGGCCCATGCTATGCCCCATGCGCCGCGGATGCGTAAGTGTGTGCTAGGATGGCGGGATGACCGATCAAGCCGATCCCAAGTCCGCCACCGAGGCCCTGAAGCGCGCGCTGGCCGCCAAGAAGGCCGGCTCCGGCTCTGGACCGAAGGGCGCGGCCCCCGTCGGCAAGAGCGAGAAGGCGATGAAGGCCCAGACGCTGGGGGCCAACAAGCCGGCGTTCCGGCGAGCGTCGAAGCGCGGCTAGAGGCCGAGCCGCCGCGCCCGACCGGAAATCTCCAGCAGCAGCCGCTCGGCGATCAGCTCCGAGGGGTAGCCGGTGGTCTTGGTCGCCACGTCGGCCGTGTTGACGCTGTCCTGGACCTCGTCGATGTCCGACAACCTCCAGGCTCGGGCCTGGCGCAGCATCTCCTGCTCCTGCTTCCAGAAGACGCCGGCGGCCTTGGCGGCCTCCTTGGCGCCCGCCCCCGACTCCTGCAGCACATTGATGCGCCGCAGCCTGTTCAGGTGGATCGAGGCCTGACGGACGGCCATCACCGGGCTCTCGCCCTCGGCCAGGGCGCGGCGCAGACCCGCCTGGGCGGGCGCCGGGCGGCCGCCGAAGGCCTGGAGCGCGGCGTCCTGCAACGAGGCGTCGGGCTCGACGCCCAGGTGTTCGTCCAGTTCGTCAGGGCCGATGGTCCGACCGGAGCCGGGCCCGATGAACAGGATCAGCCGCTCGATCTCCTGGCGCATCAGCCCGCGCTCGCGCGGCAAGCGGGAGACGAAACGGTCCAGCGCGTCGGAGGTCAGGCCGACCTTGTCCGCCGCCAGGGCCTCGCGGGTCATGCGGGCCACGTCGCCCACCTCGTCCTCATAGCAGGCGATGCCCACCGCGCCGGCGTGAGCCTCGGCCGCCTTGCGAAGCGCCGAGTCGCGACCCAGCGCCCCGGCCTCGACCACCAGCATGGCGTCGGGATTGTAGCCGCCGTCAGCGTGGACCTTGAGCGCGGCGGCCAGCAGCTTGTCGATCGAGCTCTTCTCGCCGCCCAGCCGCACCCTGACCAGCCGACGGCCGCCCATCAGGCTCATGGCGGTCAGCGCCTCCTCCAGCCGGGCCTCGTCGCCATCGATGTCGCTGTCGGTCAGGACCGTGACGTTGAAGGGATCGTTCAGGTCGGGCGTCACCGTCCGGCACAGGGCCTCGGCGCGCTCGGTCACCCCGGACCGGTCCTTGCCGTGGATGACGGCGGCCCGCACGCGCGGGTCCGGCGATTTCAGGAAGCGATCGACCTCGGGCCGCTTGGAGAGGATCACCGTCCCGACAGAGCCCGCATCAGGTCCAGCCGGATCAGGCGCGCCAGGTCGGCGGCGGCGCGGTCCTCGCCGTCCTGCTGGGCCGCGATGGCGGCGTAGGGCTGGTCGGCGGCGGCATAGGTGGTGGTCGTCGCGGTCACGCCCTCGATGGCCTCGCCGCCGGCGGCCGGCGTCAGGGTCCAGGCGGCCCGGAGGGTCAGTTCATAGCGGGTGGCCGTATCGTCGATCCGACGCCCCAGCGGACGGCGCGCCTGTTCAACCTGGGTCTGGAGCCGCCAGAGCGGCGGAGCGCCGGGGCTGCGGCCCAGCACGTCCTCCAGCTGCTCACGCAGGCGGTAGCCGAGCCGGTCGTCCTGGGTCGTCACCGCGACGCGCGACAGCTGCCCCCCGACCGCGCCCTCGCCATAGAGCGGCGTGAAGCCGCAGGCGGACAGGGTCGATCCGCCGAGCAGGATGAGGGCGGCCAGCAGGGCGCGCATCAGCCGACCACCAGATTGACGATGCGATCCGGGACCACGATCACCTTCCTCACGGACTGTCCGTTCGCGGCAAGATACGCCTGGACCGCCGGATCGGCGAGGGCCGCGGCCTCGACCGACGCCTGGTCCGAACCGGGCGGCATGACGATCTCGCTGCGGCGCTTGCCGCCAATCTGGATCGGCAGGGTGATCTGGTCGTCGGCGGCCAGGGCGGGATCGTATTCCGGCCAGGGCGCGTCGAGGATCATTCCGCTCTCGCCGAGGCGGGTCCAGCATTCCTCGGCCAGGTGCGGCGTGAAGGGAGCGATCAGGCGAGCGAGCGCCGAGAGGGCCTGACGCCGCGCCTCGCCGCCCGCGTCCCGAGCGTCGCGCACCGTGGCCAGGAAGGCGTAGAGCTTGGCGATGGCGGAGTTGAACCGGAACTGGGTCACGCCCTCCGATACCGCCTTGATCGCCTTGTGGGTCTCGCGGACCAGGACGGCGTCGGCCGCCGCATTGGCCGGGGCGGCGGGATCGAAGCCGTCGAACTCTGCCCAGACGCGCTGGACGAAGCGGCTGGCGCCCTCGACGCCCCCCGCCGTCCATTGCACGTCGCGCTCGGGCGGACTGTCGGACAGGACGAACAGGCGGCCGGCGTCCACCCCATAGGCGTCGACGATTTCCTGAGGCGCGACCACGTTCTTCTTGGATTTCGACATCTTCTCGATGTCGCCGATGGTCAGGGTCTCGCCGGTCGACAGCTGGCGGGCGGAACGCTTCCCGCCGTCGTTCGACAGCTCGACATCGGTCGGCTCGACCCAGCCGCCGTCTGCGCGACGGTAGGTCTCGTGGACCACCATCCCTTGCGTGAACAGGCCCGCGAACGGCTCCTTGACCCCCATCAGACCCGCGTCGGACAGGGCGCGGCTGATGAACCGGGCGTAGAGGAGGTGCAGCACCGCGTGCTCCACACCGCCGATGTACTGGTCGACCGGCAGCCATTTGTCGGCGGCGGCGCGGTTGATCGGCTCGGCCGCGTTCGGGTCGGTGAACCGGGCGAAATACCATGAGCTGTCGACGAAGGTGTCGAGCGTGTCGGTTTCGCGGGTCGCCTCGGCGCCGCACGACGGGCAGGTCGTGTGCTTCCAGGTCGGGTGGCGGTCGAGAGGATTGCCCGGCGTGTCGAAGGTCACGTCCTTGGGCAGTTCGATCGGCAGCTGGTCGGCCGGCGCCGCCACCGGTCCGCAGGCCGCGCAGTGGATGATCGGGATCGGACAGCCCCAATAGCGCTGGCGCGACACGCCCCAGTCGCGCAGACGATAGATGGTCGCGCCCTGGCCCTGGCCGGCGGCTTCGATGCGACGGATGGCCTCCGCCTTGGCCGCCTCGATCTCCAGCCCGTCCAGGAAGTCGGAGTTGAAGATCCGGCCCGGTCCGACATAGGCCTCGGTTCCGATCTCGGCCGCCTCGCCTCCCTCCGGCTTCACCACCGGAAGGACCGGCAGGCCGTATTTTCGGGCGAAATCCAGGTCGCGCTGGTCATGCGCCGGGCAGCCGAAGATGGCTCCCGTGCCGTATTCCGACAGGATGAAGTTGGCGATCCAGACCGAGACCTCGCGCCCGTCGAACGGGTGGAGCACCTTCAGGCCGGTGTCCCAGCCGATCTTCTCGGCCTGTTCGATCTCGGCCTGGGAGGCGCCGCCCTTGCGGCATTCGGCGACGAAGTCCGCCACCTTCGGATCGGCCTCGGCCAGGGCCTTGGCGAGCGGGTGATCGGGCGCGATGCCCATGAAGCTGGCCCCGAACAGGGTGTCGGGGCGGGTGGTGTAGATCTCCAGCCCCTCCGGCGCGGCGGCCGGCGCCTCGCCCGCCCAGGCCCAGGTCATCTGCAGACCCCTGGACCGGCCGATCCAGTTCTCCTGCATCAGCCGCACCTTGTCGGGCCAGCGGCCCTCCAGTTCCTTCAGGCCCTCGATCAGATCGTCGGCGTAGTCGGTGATCCGCAGGAACCACTGGTTCAGCTTGCGCTTCTCGACCACCGCGCCCGAACGCCAGCCGCGCCCGTCGACCACCTGCTCGTTGGCCAGCACGGTGTTGTCGACCGGGTCCCAGTTGACGACCGAGTCCTTGCGATAGACCAGGCCCCGCTTGAACAGTTCCAGGAACCAGGCCTGCTGCTGGCCATAATAGGCCGGATCGCAGGTGGCGAACTCCCGGCTCCAGTCCAGCGACAGGCCCAGCAGCTTCAGCTGGTCGCGCATCGCCGCGATGTTGGACCAGGTCCAGTCACCGGGATGGATTCCGCGCTCGATGGCGGCGTTCTCGGCCGGCAGGCCGAAGGCGTCCCAGCCCATGGGGTGCAGCACGTCGAAGCCCTGCGCCCGCTTCGACCGCGCCACCACGTCGCCCATGACGTAGTTGCGGGCGTGGCCCATGTGGATGTTCCCCGACGGGTAGGGGAACATCTCCAGCACATAGTATTTTGGCCGGCCGGTGTCGGCGTTGGACGCGACGAAGGCGTCGGCCTCGGCCCAACGGGCCTGCTGGCGCGGTTCTGCGGCTTTGAAGTCGTATCGGGTGGTCGGGGAGGCCACGGCGGTCCTTGGGCGTTCTCGGGGATCAGACCCCGATGGAGGCCAAGGCGGCCGCTTTGTCCAGCCCCGCGAGCGCGGAGAGGGCCTTTAACGGGCGTTCGACAGGTTCAGCTGGCGCGCCCGGGTCAGGATCGCGTTCTCCAGATCCGTCTCGGTCTGGGCCGCGACCGGGGCGGCGGTCCAGCCGCCGGAGGCGTCCCGGACTTCCTTGGTCACGGTCACGTTCAGGGCGTCGGCCCGCAGACGGGTGTCGAGGATGAAGACGGTCGCCTTGAAACGCTCGTTCGGCGTCTGGGGGTTGGTGTACCAGTCGTAGTTGACCACCCCGCCCCACGGGTCGGCGGTCAGCAGCGGCATGAAGCTGAAGGTGTCCAGCGTCGCGCGCCACAGGTAGCCGTTGACGCCGATGCCCTGCTGCACGTTGGTGCGCTGGGCCCGGTCGCCGCCCGAGAAGGGCAGGCCGCCGCAGGCCGAAAGCGTCAGCGCCATGGCGGAGGCGCCGAGGACGGTGGCGACGCGGGCGAAGGACATCCGGGACCTCTTCGATTCAGGGTCCGGCGCGCGCTACGGCGCGACCGGGCGTGCCCCTATAGCACGGGCAAAAGAGGCGATGACAAGGCGGAGCTCGCACGGGGCCTCGGGCCCGTCGCATCAACGCCCTAAGCCCTTGACCGGTTTGCGCCCCATTCCCGTGACGCGGGAGCCACAGGACTCCGTCAGAGTCGCTTGGAACCGCCCGCTTATGGCTACGTTGGCTTGATCGGGAGGCGGGACGGCGCCTAATCGCGGGGTGAACCTCGCGGCGTCGTTTCGCGGGGTTCAGGATCTGGCGGCGAACCTCGCCGTCGAAAGGGTATGTGATGCGGCTCGGCGCGATCATGGCTGCGACGCTCGTGGGGCTGGCCGGAACGGCCGTGGCCGGCGAGGCGTCGGCCCAGAGCCGATCGCGCGCGCCCGCGGTGACCCTGTCCGAGGCCCAGACCGCCCAGCGTTCGACGCCTGCTCCGGCCCGTCGTGGCCTGCGCTGGAACGACAGCGGCCGCTGGGGCCTGAACTTCAACCTCCAGCAGCCGGTCGGCCGCGAGGCCGAATGGGGCGACGTGGAGGCCGGCGCCTATTATCGCCTGAGCCCCCGCCTGCGCGTCGGCGCCGCCGCCGGCCTGGCCGAACCGTCCGCCGACCCGGCGCGCGCGCCCCAGACCGAGAGCCGCACCCAGCCGCGCGTGCGGCTGGAATCGATCTTCCGCTTCTAGGCGTCCGCCGGCGCGAAGGCGCCCTGGATCGCCCCCACCGCCGCCAGGCCGGCCGCCCCCGTCCCGATCAGGCGAGGAGCCGAACGGGCGTCCACGCCGCCCAGGGCGATGATGGGCGTCGATAGTTCGGCCGCCGCTCTCAAAACCTCCAGGCCCAGCGCGGCTCGTCGGGCCGACGCCCCACCCGCCGGGAAGATCGGCGACAGCACGAGACCATCGAGACCGCGCGCGGCCCGCGCGGCCTCAAACGTATGCACGGCGCCGGTCACCACCCAGCCCGGCCTCCGCAGCCGCACCGCGTGCGCCAGATCCCGCTCCGGAAGGTGAAGGCCGTCGGCGCCGACCGCCTCGGCCAGTTGGGCGTCGGCGCCGATCAGCAGTGCCGCCCCAGCCGCCCGGGTCGCCGCCCTCAGTCGCTCGGCGACCTGTCGCGCGTCGTCGGCGCCGAAGTGCCGGTAGACCACACCGGACCCGGCCGGCAGGCGGGCCGCCGCCTCCCATGGGCGAGGGGTGCGGTCCGGGTCCGTGAAGAACAGCATCGGCAGCACGGCCGGTCTGCCGCTGACAGGCGGACGCGCCCGGGCTAGAGCCTGGGCCGTCTCCCACAGCGCGCGCCCTTCGTCCGACATCTCCATGTCCGCTCCTTCCCCCGATCCCGTTGCCGCGTCCACCGCATCGCGCATCGCGCATGTGCGCGCCCGCATCGACAAGGCCGCGCGGCGGGCGGCACGGGATCCGGGCTCGATCGTCCTGACCGCCGTGTCCAAGACCCAGCCGCCCATCGCCATCGAGGCCGCGGTCGCCGCCGGCCAGCGGGTTTTCGGCGAGAATCGGGTCCAGGAAGCCCAGGCCCGCTGGATCGACAGGCGCGTGGCCGAGCCCGACCTCGAACTGCGCCTCATCGGGCCGCTCCAGACCAACAAGGCGCGAGACGCGCTTCAGCTGTTCGACGTGATCGAGACCTTGGACCGCGAGAAGCTGGCGCGCGCCCTGGCCGAGGCCGGTCAGGCGCTGGGCCTGGCGCCCCGGGTCCTCATCCAGGTGAACACCGGGCTGGAGCCGCAAAAGGCCGGGGTCCCGCCGCGCGAGGCCGACGCCCTGATCGAAACCGCCCGCCGGATGGGCCTGAACGTCGGGGGCCTGATGTGCATCCCGCCGGCCGGTGAGGAGCCCGCCATGCACTTCGCCCTGCTGGCCGGGATCGCCGCTCGCAACGGCCTTTCGGTCCTGTCGATGGGAATGAGCGGCGACTACGAGACCGCCGTCCGCTACGGGGCGACCCATGTCCGGGTGGGCTCGGCGCTGTTCGGCGAACGGCCCGCGGCTTGACGCCAGGCGGAGATTTTCGCTGAAAGCTTGGCGCGGCGGACAAGCGCCGCCATCTTAGCGCCCATGCCTGCCGCCAAGACCATCCTGATCATCGACGACGACGACGACCTGCGCGAGGCCCTGGCCGAGCAGCTGGCCCTGCATGAGGAGTTCCGCCCGGTCCAGGCCGCGACCGCCGGGGACGGAGTGCGGATGGCCTCGGAGGTTCGCGCCGACCTGATCCTGCTGGACATCGACCTGCCCGACATGGACGGACGCGAGGCCTGTCGCCGCCTGCGCGCCAACGGCGTCTCCACCCCGGTCATCATGCTGACCGCCCAGGGGTCTGACGCCGACACCGTCCAGGGGCTGGAGGCGGGGGCCAACGACTACGTGGTCAAGCCCTTCCGCTTCGCGGTGCTGCTGGCCCGCATCCGCGCCCATCTACGCAGCCACGAACAGTCCGAGGACGCCGTCTTCCAGATCGGCCCCTACGCCTTCAAGCCCGCCGGCAAGATGCTGCTGGACGACAAGGGCAGGAAGATCCGGCTGACGGAGAAGGAAACCAACATCCTGAAGTACCTCTATCGCGCGGGCGCCAAGCCGGTGTCGCGCGAGGAGCTGCTGACCGAGGTCTGGGGCTACAACGCCGGCGTGACCACCCACACCCTGGAGACCCACATCTACCGCCTGCGCCAGAAGATCGAGCCCGAGCCCGGCCAGGCCCGCCTGCTCCTGACTGACGCCGGCGGCTACAGGCTCCAGCCCTAGGCCGTCGCCGGAAGATCGCCCCGCTCACGCGCCTTGCGGCCATAGACCCATTCGAACAGGGGCGTGGCCATCAGGGTGGTGACCACCGCCATGATCACCAGGATCGAGAACAGCTCGGGACCGATCACCCCGGCCTGGAGCCCGATGTTGATGATGATCAGCTCCATCAGGCCGCGCGCGTTCATCAGGGCCCCGACCCCTAGAGCGGTGGCGTTGTCCTGACCCGTCAGTCGGGCCGCCGCCCAGCAGGCCCCGAACTTGGCCGCGACCGACACCACCAGCACCACACCTGCGGTCAGCAGCAGGCCAGGGTCGCCGATCAGGTCCAGCCGGGTGTTCAGCCCTGAGAAGGTGAAGAACATCGGCAGCAGCACCACGACCGCGAACGGCTCCAGCTTCTGGCGCAGGCCGTCGGCCAGGACCCCGCGCGGCATGACGCAGCCCAGGATGAAACCCCCGAACACCGCATGGATGCCGACCGCGTCCATGGCGAAGGCCGAGAGCATGAACAGGATCAGCACGATCGCCATCAGGCCATAGCCGACCTCGCCGTCCGCCTCGGCACTTCGTCCCAGGGGCCGGAGCAGGCGCGGGCCCAAGGTCAGCATCAGCAGGGCGAAGGCGGCGCCCCCGGCCACGGCCCTGACCGCCACCATCGCCCCGGCGCCCAACATGGCCAGGACGAGCGCCAGGACCGTCCACGCCCCGGCGTCGTCGATCGCCCCGGCCGCCAGGGACAGCGAACCCAACGGCGTGCCCGACAGGCCGCGCTCGTGGATGATCCGCGCCAGCATCGGAAAGGCGGTGATCGAGATCGCCGCGCCCATGAACAGGGCGGCCTGCACCGCTCCCACCTGCGGCCCGAACAGGCCTTGGGTCAGCAGCCAGGGCGTGATCACGATGGCCAGAAGGAAGGGCGCGGCCATTCCGGACAGCGACACCGCCGCCGCGCTACGTGCCTGGGCCCGGAAGTGCTCGGTGCGGAAACCCAGCCCGACCAGGAACATGTAGAGTCCGACGCCCAGCTGGGCCCCGACGAACAGCACGCTGCGGCTCTCGATCGGGAAAAGCGCCCCCTGGATCTCAGGCAGCAGCAGGCCAAACAGCGACGGCCCCAGGATGACCCCGGCGATCATCTCGCCCACCACCTGGGGCTGGCCCAGGAACCGCCGCGCCAGCCAGCCGACAATGCGACAGGCGGCGATGATCACCGCCATCTGCAGGAAAAAGGCGACGCTCAGTTCGGCGTTGGACATCTGGCGGCTCCCCGGCGCAGGGGTAGCACGGTTCGATCAGACGTCCAGATCGACCGTGATCGGGCAGTGGTCGGAGGGCTGGTCCCAGGCCCGGACCGGTTCGTGGATGGTCGCCGACCCGGGGACGACGGCGGGCGTCAGGCCTGGCGAGGTCCAGATGTGATCCAGTCGAAGGCCCCGGTTCGACTTCCTGAAATCCTGCGCGCGATAGCTCCACCACGACGCCAGTTTCTGCGGCTCCGGAAAGGCGTCGCGGACCACGTCGGCGAAACCGCCCGCCGCCTGAAGTCGGTTCAGCGTCTCGACCTCGAGCGGGGTGTGGCTGACGATCTTCGACATATAGCGGTGGTTCCAGACGTCGAACTCCGACGGCGCGATGTTGAAATCCCCGCACATCAGGAGACGCTCGGACCGGTCGAGGCCCGCCACGATCCCGGTCAGCTGCTCGTAGAAGTCCATCTTGTGATCGAACTTCGGGTTCAGCTCGCGATCGGGCACGTCGCCGCCGGCCGGGATGTAGAAGTTCTGGACGTCGATCCCCGCGATCCGCGCCGAGACGCAGCGGGCATGGCCCAGCTTACAGGCCTGGAAGGTCTCGGACGGCTCCATCGGCAGGCGCGAGGCGATGGCGACCCCGTGCCAGCCCTTCTGGCCCGCCACCTTCACGTGCGGCAGGCCCATGTCCGCGAAGGCCCCGCGCGGGAACTGGTCCTCCAGGCATTTGATCTCCTGAAGGCACAGCACGTCCACGCCGGCCTCCGCGACGAAGCGGGCGACCTGGTCGATGCGCAGGCGGACGGAGTTGATGTTCCAGGTGGCGAGGCGGAGCGTCATGGCCCCGCCCTAGCACGCTTCGCCCAACCCTGCCGCGCCGGCTCAGCGACGGTTGCGGCGGGTCGGATCGCGCAGCTGGAACAGGCTGGCGGCCAGGCCCGAGGCCGGCTGCAGCGAGGTCAGCTGGGTGCGGGTGCGGCCGCCTTGCGCGTCCGTGATCGTCCACTCCAGCAGCCGGAAGGGCGAACCGCCGAACACCAGGGTCACCTGGCCGTCGTTCGGCCTGCGGGCGTCGCGCGCGGTGATGGTCACCCCGCCGTTCTGCATCCGCACCACCCGGTCGACCCGCACGCCCTGATCGAAGCGCACGTTGCGGCCGAGGAAGGTCGACAGCGGCGTCTGGCCCAGCGGCACCTGGCGGAAGACGTTCAGACGCGGGTCGTAGCGCATCACGTTGGATCCGTCCGACACCACCAGCAGGCCCGCCGGATTGGTGTATTCGAACCGCATCTTGCCCGGCCGCTGGATGTAGAACCGGCCCGACCGGGTCACGCCGCCGGCGCCGGTCTCGGTGAAGGTCCCCTGCGCCGCCGTCAGGCCCTGCAGGTACTGCTGCACCCCGCCCAGCGCGAGATTGTCCTCGCGGCTCAGCGCCTCCAGCGTCTGGGCCGAGGCCGGCAGGGCCGCAAGCGCCCCCATCGACAGGGCGGACAGGCCGAGCGTGCGGCGGGTCAGGGTCATCTCGAAGCTCCGTTCAGGCGAAGGGACCAGGCCGCCCTTGTTGCGCGCCCGCTTGGCGAGCCCATGACGCCAGCCTGACCATATTCCGGCGGTCCGATGAAGCGCCGTTCATCGCCGGCGGTTCCCGGCAAGCCGCTGCCTAGACTGGCGGAGGCGCCAGGACGTCGCGCTTGCCGGCGTGATTGGCGGGGCTGACCACCCCCTCCTGCTCCATCCGCTCGATCAGGGAGGCGGCGCGGTTGTAGCCGATCTGGAGCCGGCGCTGGACGTAGCTGGTCGAGGCCTTGCGGTCGCGGGTGACCACGGCCACCGCCTGGTCATACAGGTCGTCGCCCGACGAGCCGTTGCCGCCTCCGCCATAGTCGCCCGCGTCCCCGTCGCCGTCCGGCTCGTCGGTGATGAGGTCCAGGTATTCCGGCTCGGCCTGGGCCCGCAGGTGCTTGCAGACCTCCTCGACCTCCTGGTCGGTGACGAACGGCCCGTGCAGGCGGGTGATGCGGCCGCCGCCGGCCATGTAGAGCATGTCGCCCTGGCCCAGCAGCTGCTCGCCGCCCTGTTCCCCCAGGATGGTGCGGCTGTCGATCTTGGAGGTGACCTGGAAGGAGATCCGGGTCGGGAAGTTGGCCTTGATGGTGCCGGTGATCACGTCCACCGACGGCCGCTGGGTCGCCATGATCAGGTGGATGCCGGCGGCCCGCGCCATCTGCGCCAGGCGCTGGACCGCGCCCTCCACGTCCTTGCCGGCGACCAGCATCAGGTCGGCCATCTCGTCCATGACCACGACCAGATAGGGCATGGGCTCGGGACGGATCTTCTCGGTCTCGTAGATCGGCCGGCCCTGGTCGTCGAAGCCGGTCTGGATGGTCCGCTCGAAATGCTCGCCCTTGGCCTGGGCCTCGCGCGCTCGCTCGTTGTAGCTGGCAACGTTGCGCACCCCCAGCTTGGACATGCGGCGGTAGCGGTCCTCCATCTCGCGCACCGTCCACTTGAGCGCCACGACCGCCTTCTTCGGATCGGTGACGACGGGCGCCAGCAGGTGCGGGATGCCGTCATAGACGCTGAGCTCCAGCATCTTGGGGTCGATCATGATGAACCGGCACTCGGCGGGCGACAGCCGGTACAGGATCGACAGGATCATGGCGTTGACCCCCACCGACTTGCCCGAGCCGGTGGTGCCGGCGATCAGCAGGTGCGGCATGCGCGCCAGGTCGGCGACATAGGGCTCGCCCCCGATGGTCTCACCCAGCGCCAGCGGCAGAAGGTGGCTCGGCTTGTCGTACTCGCCCGAGGCCAGCAGGTCGCGCAGGTAAACCGTCTCTCGCCGTGCGTTGGGCAGTTCGATGCCGATGGCGTTTCGGTTGGGCACCACCGAGATGCGGCAGGCGCGGGCCGACATCGACCGGGCGATGTCGTCCGACAGGGCCACCACCCGGCCGTGCTTCACCCCGGGCGCCGGGACCAGTTCATACAGGGTGACGACGGGGCCGGGACGGATCTGGTCGATCACCCCCTTGACCCCGAACTCGGCCAGCACCCCCTCCAGCATGGCGGCGTTCTGCTTCAGCGCCGCCTCGTCGACGGAGGCGGTGCGGACCTGCGGCTTGGCCAGGATGCCGAGGCTGGGCAGATCGAAGGCGCCCTCGGGCCGCACGAAGTCGAAGGCGGCCTGCGCCTCGTCCACGGGCCGCTTCTTGGGCGTTTTGGCGGCCGCGACCTTGGGCTCGACCCGTCCGCTCGCGCGGGGCTCGGGGGCGACATAGGCCATGGAGGTCGGCTCCGCGGGAGCCGGCGCGGACCACGGCGGGCCCTCATCCTCCTCGTCGGCCGGCATCTCCAGCCGGGCCGGGGCCGCCGCCCGTTTCGGCGCGCGCGGCGTCTTCACGCGTTCGGGCGCGGGTTCGGCGGGGTGGGGCTGGCGGTGCATGCCGCCGGCCCAGGCCCGAGCCTCGCCGAAGTCCGACAGACGCACGCCGACCGCATAGGCGATGGCCCAGAGGCCGAGCGCGCCCGTGGCCAGCCCGACGATCCATTCACCGCCCGGCACGCCGATGGTGTTCAGCCCGCCCAGCATCAAGCCGCCGGTGGCCTCGCCCCACAGGCCGCCTAGGCCCGCCGCGAGAGGCCAGGCGGCCGGCGTGGCGAGCGCCGACAGGGCGCAGGCGATCAGCAGCACGCCGCCGGTCGCGGCCAGAGCCCGGCCGGTCGTGGGCCTCAGCCGCTGTTGCAGAGCATCCCCGATCGCATGGGCCAGGCCGAAGGCGATCAGCAGCAGACAGGCGGGCCAGGCCGCCAGCCCCAGCGACTGCATGAACAGGTCGGCGAACAGCGCCCCGTTCGCGCCCAGCCAGTTGGTCGGGGCGGCCGACGAGGCGGCGTTCAGGCTGGGATCGGCCGGGTTCCACGACAGCAGGGCGACGGCGAGCAACGTGGCCAGAAGCGCCTGCAACACCCCCCGGAAGCGCACGACGAACGGCGCCTCCCACAGGACGCGGGCGCTGAACCAGGCCTGGCGGCCGAGCGCGAGGGCGGCGGACATGAACGGACCTCCGGACGAACGGAGGCCAGTGTCGCAAGCCGGCGGTTAAGGGCTCGTTTACCCTGGGAGGACGCGCATCTCCTCACCCATCCGCAGGATGGGGAGGTGGATCGGCGGCGATCAGCCGACGAGACGGAGGGGCCTCTTTCCTTCGTGGTGGCCAGAGCCCCTCCACCACCCTTTGGGTTGTCCCCCTCCCCATCTGCGATGGGGAGGATAGGCTTCAGTCCATCAGCTGCTGCGCCAGGTAGGTGTAGTGCCGGGCCCAGCGCCTCGCGTTGGCGACCGGGTCGGCATCATTGGAGTGACCGCCGGCGGTCTCCTCGTAGTAGAGCCGGTCGTAACCCATCTCCCCCAGACGGGCCGCGAACTTCCTCGCATGGCCCGGATGGACCCGGTCGTCGCGGGTGTTGGTGGTGATGTAGAGGCGCGGATAGCCGGCGCCCTCGCGCAGGTTCTGGTAGCCGGAATACCGCGCGATGAAGGCGGCCTCCCCAGGGATGCGCGGGTCGCCGTACTCGCCGATCCAGGACGCCCCCGCAGGCAACTCGTGATAGCGCAGCATGTCGATCAGCGGGCTCTCGATGACGGCGGCGTTGAACAGCTCCGGATGCTGGGTGATCGACACGCTGGTCAGAACCCCGCCGTTCGACCGGCCGTAGATGCCCAACCGGCGCGGCTCGGTGATCCCGCGCGCGGTCAAATCCCGCGCCACGGCGGCGAAGTCGTCGAAGGCCAGCTGGCGGTTTTCCTTCAGCACCGCCTGGTGCCAGGCCGGCCCGAACTCGCCGCCGCCCCGGATGTTGGCCTGGACGAAGACCCCGCCGTTCTCGAGCCACAGCTTGCCCATCTCGGGCTTGTAGGCGGGCGGGAACGACACCTGGAAACCGCCGTAGCCGAACAGGATCGCGGGCGCCGGGCCGCTCATCTCGCGCGGGCGAACGACGAAATAGGGGATGGCGGCGCCGTCCGACGAAGCCACTTCGAACTGCTCGACCACATGGGTCGAGGCGTCGAACTTGGCCGGCGCGGTGCGCAGTTCGGCGATGGCGTTGGGCGAGGCGCCCGGCTGGTCCCGCCGGCTGACCGGGAAGTCGACGTCCAGCAGGCCCAGGGTCGTGGGCGAGAGGAAACCTTGGGTGGAGACGAAGACCTCGCCCCGGCTCTTGGAGTTGTCGCCCAGGGCGATGGCGCTGTTGTCCGCCACGGCGACGGTCCGCTCCAGCCATCCCCACTCGCCGCGATTGGCGAATATCGACAGGCGGCCGCGCACATTGTCGTTGATCGCCACCGCGACCCGGTCGGAGAACACGGCGACGTCGCTGATCGACTGACGCGGGCCCGGCGCGAAGATCTGGCGGGCCTGGTTGCTGATGACGATCTCGTCGCCCTCGCGCAGCATGGCGGGGCTGAAGGCCAGAAGGGAGCCGGCCGCGTATTCGATGCCGCTGGGGGACCAGGCCTCCTCCGGCGAGAAGATCAGCAGACCCCGCGACGTCCCGTGGATCGACACTCGCTGGGGCAGGTTCAGCCGTACCGGCCGGCCGTCGACCAGCTCCCAGCTCTCCGAGCGAAAGGTGTCGAGCGGACGCGAGACGATCACCGCCTCGACGGCGCCCTCGGCGTCGCGGAAGACGCGTGGGCTAACGCCATAGCCGCCGTCGCCCTGCTCGCCCCGGAACACTTCGGTCGCCTGATCCAGACCCTGACCGCGCTCCAGCGCCTTGACGATGTAGGGATAGCCCGACTCCGTCAGCGTCCCTGGACCGAAGTCGGTGGCGATCAGCAGCGTGTCGGCGTCCAGCCAGGCGATGCGGTGCTTGCCTTCGGGGATGGAGAAGCCGCCCTCGACGAAGGCGCCTTTGACGGTGTCGAACTCGCGCACCACCACCGCGTCCTTGCCGCCGTCCGACAGGTTGATCAGACAGCGGGTCTCGTCCGGGGCCAGGCAGTTGGCGCCCTTCCACACCCAGTCGCGGCCCTCGGCGCGGGCGAGCGCATCGACGTCGATCAGGGTCTCCCAGCGGGTGTCGTCGGACCGATAGCTATCCAGCGTCGTGCGCCGCCACACGCCTTTGGGATTGGCCGCGTCCTGCCAGAAGTTGGCCAGGCCATCGCCGAGGAAGACCGGCGTGGGAATGCGGTCGGTGGCGGTCAGGATCGCCTCGGCCTGCTGGCGGAAGGTCTCGTAGCGCGGGTCCGAGGTCAGGGCCGCGAGGCTGCGTTCGTTCTCCGCCCGCACGAAGGCCATCGCCTCGGCGCCGTCCACCTGCTCGAGCGCCAGGTGCTCGTCGGCGGCGCGCACGCCCGCGGGCGTAAGGTCCGAAGGCATGTGCGGGGCGGTCTGCGCCATGGCGGATGTCGCCAGGATGGCGAGGGCGGTGGCGAGGGTCAGGCGCATCGTGGACTCCGATCTATCCTCCCCCGACGCGAAGCTTCGGGGGGAGGGGGACCATGCGAAGCATGGTGGAGGGGGCGGAACCACGGCCGGTGTTTGCGGGCCGTCGTCGATCGCATGCGATCTCCTCTACCCCTCCACCACTTCGTGGTCCCCCTCCCCATCGCCAGCGATGGGGAGGACAGGCTTTAGGTCAATCCATCAGCCGGCGGCTGAGGTAGGTGTACTCCAGCGCCAGCCGGCGGGCGGTTTCCCGCAGGTTGGCCCCCGCCGCGTGGCCGCCGTCGGTGTTCTCGTAGAACAGCACCGGATAGCCCAGCTCTTCCAGCCGCGCCGCCGCCTTCCTCGCATGGCCCGGATGCACCCGGTCGTCCTTGGTCGAGGTGTGGATGAAGACCTCCGGATAGGGCTGGCCCGCCCGCAGGTTCTGATAGGGCGAATAGCGCTCGATCCAGGCGCGCTCCTCGGCCACGTCCGGGTTGCCGTACTCCGCGATCCAGCTGGCCCCGGCCAGCAGCCTGTGGAAGCGCAGCATGTCGAACAGGGGCACCTGGATGACCGCCGCGTTGATCAGGTCCGGCCGCTGGGTCAGCATCGCCCCCATGAACAGCCCGCCCTGCGAGCCGCCCATGATCCCAAGACGCGGCTGGCTGGTCAGGCCGCGCGCGATCAGGTCCTCGGCCACCGCCTGGAAGTCCTCGTGCGCGCGCTGGCGGTTTTCCTGCAGCGCCGCCTGGTGCCAGCGCGGGCCGAACTCGCCGCCGCCGCGGGTGTTGGCGATCACATAGGCCCCGCCGCGCTCCAGCCACAGCTTGCCGACCGTGGCCGAATAGCCGGGCAGGAGCGAGCTCTGGAAGCCGCCGTAGCCATAGAGCAGCGTCGGGGTCGAGCCGTCGGTCGGCGCATCCGCCCGGTGCACGATGAAATAGGGGATCATGGTCCCGTCCGCCGAGCGGGCCTCGAACTGGTCCACCGTCAACCCCTCGGCGTCGAACTTGGCCGGCAACGACTTGACCGGATCGACCTCTCCGGTCGCCGCGTCGGCCAGATAGAGGCTCGACGGGTTCAGATAGCCCGCGACGCTGACGAAGACCTGGTCGTCGATTTCCGAGGCCGAGCCGACGCCCACGGTGACGTTCTGGGGCAGGTCCAGCCGGGTGCGCGACCACTCGCCGGACTCTGAGGGCTCATAGCTGTAGACCGAGCCGCGCACGTTCTCGAACAGGGCGACGACCAGGCGGTTGCGGGTCGCGGTGATCCCCTCGATCGCCTCGCGTTCGCCCGGCCGGATGACCAGCCGCGCCTGGACGGAATGATCCGCCAGCCAGTCCGACAGATCATAGGCGATGACGTCGCCGGTCCGGAATTCCTGCCCCGAGGGCGCGGTCCAGTCCTGGTCCGTGGTGAACACCAGCTGGCCCTGGACCAGGGCGTTGAGGCTGGACTTGGCCGGCAGCGGCAGCTGGCGCGTCGTCCCGTCGGGCATCAGCTGATGGGTCTCGCCCTCGTAGAAGCTGATCCCCCGGTTGATCAGGATCGCCTGGATCGCCCCGTCGGCGTCGCGCAGAGTGTAGCCGCTGACCGAAACATCCGTCTGCTGGCCGGCGAACACCTCGGTCGCCTGCTCCAGGCTCTGGCCGCGCTTCAGCAGGCGAAGGGTGCGGGGATAGCCGCTGTCGGTCAGGCTGCCCTCGCCGAAGTCGCGACCCAGCAGCAGGGTGTCGGCGTCGATCCAGGTCACCCCGCCCTTGGATTCCGGCAGGTTGAAGCCGCCCTCGACGAAGGTCTTCGACACCGCGTCGAACTCGCGCACCGTGACCGCGTCCTTGCCGCCGTTCGACAGCGACACCAGGCACAGCCGCTCGTCGGGCTGGAGACAGGTCGCGCCCTTGTAGACCCAGTTGGCGCCCTCGGCGGCGGCCAGGGCGTCGAAGTCCAGCACCGCCTCCCACTCGGGCGTTTCGGTGCGGTAGCTGTCCAGCGTGGTCCGGCGCCAGACGCCGCGCACGTGCTGGGCGTCCTGCCAGAAGTTGTCGACGGTTCCGTCGCGGTTGAAGCCCGGCGTCGGGATCCGGTCCCGCGACTGGACGATCTCCAGCGCCTGCTGGTGCAGCGCCTCGTAGCGAGGATCGGCCTGCAGCGTCCCGAGCGACCGCTCGTTCCGCTCGCGCACCCAGGCCATGGCCCGTTCGCCCTCGACCTCCTCCAGCCACAGATAGGGGTCGGTCTCGTCGCTGGTGGCGAAGGCCGACGCGCTCTGGGCCGGCGGGACGATCTCAGGCGATTGGGCCATGGCGACGCTCGAAAGACTGGTGGCGGCGAGGAGGGCGGCGGACAGGGCCAGCGGACGGATCATGCGGAACTCCAGCGGATGGGCGGCCGCACCCTACCGTCCCGCGGTCGCCTCACAACCCCTCGTCGGGGATGCAGATCAGTTCGCCGCAGGCCTTGCAGTGCACCGCGTCCGGATCGTGCCGCTGAAGCCCGCAATGCGGGCAGTCGAACTTCACCTTGTGCGGCCGGAAGATGGTCTGGGCCAGGCGCAGGAATAGGGTGATCCCGGTCAGCATCACCGCGATGGACAGCAGCCGCCCCCAGGCGCCCGGCAGGGTGATGTCCCCGAACCCCGTCGTCGTCAGGGTGGCGATGGTGAAATACAGGGCGTCGATATAGCCGTTGATGCCCGGATGGGTGTCGAAGGTCGAATAGACGAAGCCGGTCACCACGAAGATGAAGGTCAGCAGCGCCGCGACCGCGCGGGTGATCTCCTCCACCCGGGTGTCGTCGTAGCGCCGCCCGACCGTCCGCCAGAAGAAGTCGGAGTTCAGCAGGGTCCAGAGCCGCACCACGCGCAGGAAGGCGAAGTTGGCCAGCCAGGCCGGGAACAAGAGGGTCGCCAGCACGAACAGGTCGACCCAGACGATCGGCCGTTTCAGCCAGTCCTTGATATCGGTATAGGCCAGCGCCCGTCCGGCGAGATCCGCCGCCAGCACCGCCGCGATGGCGTAGTCGACGATATAGTAGGCTCGCCCCGCCTCCTTCAGCAGGGGCGCGGCCATGAAGAAGCCGACGAGGATCAGGTCGATGACGATCACCGTCAGCCGGAACCGCACCGCAACGGGGGAGGAGCCGTGGTAAAGCGCCCTCAGCCGCGCGCGCAGGCGCAGGCCCTCGCGCCGGGGCTCCTGCGGACTAGGGGCGGGTCTGACGATGCTCGGCTCTCCTTCTCGGGCGCGAAACGTCCCAGGCCGGTTTTGGTCGAACCCGGGCGTCCGACTATATGTGCGCCATGTCTCGCCCCTTCGTGAAGATGAACGGCGCCGGCAACGACTTCATCGTCGTCCAGGCGCTGGATCGGCCGTTCAGGCCGACGGAGGATCAGGCGCGCGCCCTGTGCGACCGCTCGGGTCCGACCGGCGGCTGCGACCAGCTGATCGTCATCGAGCCATCCGACACCGCCGACGCCTTCATGCGCGTGTGGAACGCCGACGGCGGGGTGGTCCAGACCTGCGGCAATGCGCTCCGCTGCGTCGGCTGGCTGTTGATGCAGGCCTCCGGCGCCGATCAGGTCCGGATCGACACCCTGGGCGGGCCGACGACGGCCCGTCGGGCCGGGCCGCATCAGGTGACAGTCGACATGGGCCCCCCTCGCCTGGCCTGGGACGAGGTGCCGCTGGCCGAGGAGATGGACACCCGCGGCGTCGAGCTTCAGGTCGGCCCGATCGACGATCCGGTGGTCCACACGCCCGGCGCCGTCTCGATGGGCAATCCGCACGTGGTCTTCTTCACCGACCGCCAGGACGACGGCTTCGTGCGCGGGACCGGCTCCCTGATCGAGCACCACCCGCTGTTCCCCGAGGGGGTCAACGTCGGATTCGCCAATGTGCTGGGTCCCGACCGCATCCGCCTGAGGGTGTGGGAACGCGGCGCTGGCCTGACAAAGGCGTGCGGCACCGGCGCCTGCGCCGCCCTGGTCGCCGCCAGCCGTCGCGGCCTGACCGGCCGCCGCGCCAACGTCGAGGTCGACGGCGGCGAACTGGTCATCGACTGGGACCAGGCCACTGGCCACGTCCTGATGACCGGCCCGGTGGAGATTGAACGGACGGGCGTCCTGCCACTCTGATCGTCATCCTCCGGCGAAGCGAAGCGGAGACCGGAGGATGACGAAAGAATGGGACGTCGGGCCGCTCCCGGCGCTCGCCGGTTGTCCCCGCCCTCGCCTCGGGTCTAGGAACGGCGGGCGCACCAGAACGCCCGACCGGAAACGCCATGCCTGACCTGACCGACAAACAGACCTTCTCCGACGAGGACGCGCTGGAGTTCCACCAGTCGCCGACGCCGGGCAAGATCTCCATGGCGCCGACCAAGCCGATGGCGACCCAGCGCGACCTGTCGCTGGCCTATTCGCCGGGCGTGGCCGTGCCGGTCCTGGCCATCGCGGCCGACATCGACCGCGCCTACGACTACACCTCCAAGGGCAACATGGTCGCCGTCATCTCCAACGGCACCGCCATCTTGGGCCTCGGCAACCTCGGCCACATGGCCTCCAAGCCGGTGATGGAGGGCAAGTCCGTCCTGTTCAAACGGTTCGCCGACGTCGACAGCTTCGACGTCGAGGTGAAGACGACCGACCCCGCCGAGTTCGTCACCGTGGTCAAGAACATCGGCGACACCTGGGGCGGCATCAATCTGGAGGACATCAAGTCCCCCGAATGCTTCCAGATCGAGGCCGAGCTTCAGGACCTGCTCGACATCCCGGTCTTCCACGACGACCAGCACGGCACCGCGATCATCTCGACCGCCGGCCTGATCAACGCCTGCCACATCGTCGGCAAGAAGCTCGAGGACGTGAAGGTGGTCCTGGTCGGCGCGGGCGCCGCCGGCCTGTCGTCCATCGCCCTGATGAAGGCCGCCGGGGTGCGGGCCGAGAACACCGTGATCCTCGACCGCGACGGGGTGGTCTACAAGGGCCGTCCCAACATCGACCAGTGGAAGGCGGCCCACGCCACCGACACCTCGGTTCGCACGCTGGAGGAGGCGATGGTCGGCGCCGACGTGGTCCTGGGCCTGGCCGCCAAGGGCGCGATCACCAAGGAGATGGTCGCCTCCATGGCGCCCCGGCCCATCATCTTCGCCATGGCCAATCCGGATCCGGAGATCACGCCGGAGGACGTCCACAGCGTCCGCTCCGACGCCATCGTGGCCACCGGCCGGTCGGACTATCCGAACCAGGTCAACAACGTCCTGGGCTTCCCCTACATCTTCCGGGGCGCGCTCGACGTTCGCGCGCGTCGGGTGAACCACGAGATGAAGGTCGCCTGCGCCCAGGCCCTGGCGGCGCTCGCCCGCGAGGACGTGCCCGACGAGGTCGCCGCCGCCTATCGCGGCCGCAAGCTGAAGTTCGGACCCGACTACATCATCCCGACGCCGTTCGACCCGCGCCTGATCTGGTACATCCCGCCCTTCGTGGCCCAGGCCGCCATGGACACGGGCGTGGCCCGCCGGCCCATCGAGGACATGGACGCCTACCGCGCAGCCCTGCGCCAGCGCGTCGATCCGTCCGCCGCCCTGATGCAGCAGATCGCCGGGGCCGTGCGGGCCGCCCCCAACAAACGGGTGGTGTTCGCCGAGGGCGAGGAGCCGTCGGTCATCCGCGCCGCCTGGGGCTTCAAACAGGCCGAGCTGGGCATTCCCATCCTGATCGGTCGCGAGGAGCTGATCCGCCAGAACGCAACCGAGGCCGGGCTGAACTTCGACGAACTGGACATCGAGATCGCCAACGCCCGGGTCTCGCATCTGAACGCCGACTACACCGACTGGCTGTACGGCCGGCTGCAGCGGCGCGGCTACCTGCGTCGCGACGTGCAGCGGATGATCAACCAGGACCGCAACTACTTCGGCGCCGCGATGGTCGCGCGCGGCCAGGCGGACTGCATGGTCACCGGCGTCACCCGCAACTTCAACATGGTTCTCAAGGAGGTGCGTCGCGTCCTTGATGTCCAGGATCGGATGATCGGCCTGTCGATCGTCCTGGCCAAGGGCCGGACCCTGTTCGTGGCCGACACCTCCATCCACGAGCTGCCGGACGCCGCCGAACTGGCCGAGATCGCCATCAAGGCGGCCCGCACGGTCCGCAAGCTGGGCCGCAATCCCCGCGTGGCCTTCCTCAGCTATTCGACCTTCGGCAATCCGCCGGGCGACCGGGGCGAGAAGGTTCGCGAGGCGATCCGCATTCTCGACCAGCGCGGCGTCGATTTCGAATACGAGGGCGAGATGCCGCCCGAACTGGCCCTCGATCCCGAGGCCCGGTCGGCCTATCCCTTCATGCGCCTGACCAAGGACGCCAACGTCCTGATCATGCCGGCCATCCATTCCGCCGCGATCTCGACCCGGCTCGTCCAGTCACTGGGCGCCGCCACCGTGATCGGGCCCCTGCTGGTGGGACTGGAGAAGTCGGTTCAGATCGTCCCGCTGGGCGCCTCGGTGTCCGAGATCATCACCGCCGCCACCTTCGCCGCCTATGAGGAAGGCGCGACGCTGGAGGTCTGATTTCGCAAAATCGACGCCCCATGGGTCCGGGCCATGCTAGACTCGGAGGCTCGGTCTTTGACATCGATCCGAGGGCGGAGGCGAAGGTGAGACGGTCTCGGCCCGCGCTCACCTGAGGCGGTCCGCAACGCCCTGGCAGACCACGACAATATCAGGGGTGAGACTCGCGAGACGGTGAGACGGTCCTGACCGTCTCACCCTACGAGGCCCCGCCTGTTTCAGCCGACCGCCACGCCCTCGCGCGCCAGCCGACGCTTCTCGGCCGCGAGCCTGGCCCATTCGATCAGGCAGAAGGCGAAGGCCACGACGCCCAGCCAGGCCGCAATGACGAACATTGGCGCATAGCCCTGCGCGTCGATCAGTTCGCCCAGAGCGCCTCGTCCGAGGGTCCCGATCAGCAGCGCCAGCGAGATGAAGACGGCGAACTGCACCGCCCCGAAGGTCCGGTTGGCCAGGGCGGACAGATAGGCCACGAAGGCCGCGCCGGCGAAACCGCCCGCGATGTTCTCGCCCGCGATGGCCAGCATCAGCCGCGCCAGCGGCTCGCCTACGCCGAAGGCGCCGAACAGCGAGTACAGGCCGGTCGCCTGCATGAACGGCCCGATCGACGGGGCGCCCAGCGCCAGGTCCATCATCAGCAGGTTGGTGGCAGCGCTGAGCACCGCCCCGATGGTCAGGCTCCACATCCGCCCGATGACCAGCAGCGCCCAGCCGCCCAGGGCGATGCCGACGATGGTCATCACAACGCCGAAGGTCTTCGACGCCAGGGCCACCTCCGCCTTGGTGTGACCCAGGGCCCCGCCCTCGGCCCCCATATAGAACGGGAAGGCGAACGGCCCCCAGACCCCGTCGGTGATCCGATAAGTCAGGATCAGGCCGAGCACGATCAGCGCGCCCCACCCCAGTCGGCCCATCAGCTCGACCAGCGGCGCCAGGATCGCGTCGTAGAGAGTGTTCGGCAGGTTGGGTCCCGCCGCCGCTTCCTCCGCGGTCGCAGCCCGGCCCTTCCAGACGATCAGGCCCGCGAGCGCGGCCGGTAGGACGACCGTGGCCCCCACGATCCAGGGCCCCCAGGTCGCGGTGAATTCTCCGGCGCTCGGCGCGGGCGTGGTGGTCAGGGCGGTGATCATGAACCGCGCCAGCATGAAGGCCGCCCAGGCCCAGGCCGCCAGGGTCGCGACCAGCACCGCCAGCCGCAGGCGCGGCGAGCCGCGACGCTCGCGCGCGACCCTTTGGGTCGAGCTCGGCTGCGGTTCCGGCGCGATCAGGGTTCCGGCCAGCCCCAGCCCCATCAGCAGGGCGGCGACCACGAACACGCCGGGCCAGCTGACCGCCGAAGCCAGCAGCAGGGCCCCCGCGCCGCCCACCAGCGCCGCGGTCCGGTATCCGAACTGATAGATGGTCGACAGCAGATCGATCGGCACGGTCTCGTCCGCGACCTCGATCCGCCAGGTGTCGATGACGATGTCCTGGGTCGCGAAGGCGAAGGCGCCCACCGCCGCGCCCAGCGCTAGCGGTCCCAGGAACCCGGTCTCCGGGTGCGACAGGGCGATGGAAGCCAGGGCCAGGCCGATCAGGACCTGCAGCACCAGCAGCCAGCTGCGCCGCCGTCCGAACCGCCGGCCGATGATCGGCGGCGTCCAGTTGACCGTCGGGGACCACAGGAACCGGAAGGCTCCGAACAGGCCGATCCAGCTCAGGATGCCGATGGTCGCCACCGGCACCTCGACCTCGGTCAGCCAGGCGTTCAGGGTGCCGATCAGCATCGCGAAGGGCAGGCCGGCCGAGAAGCCCAGCAGCAGCATCGCCAGGGTGCGGCGTTCGCGGAAGGCGGCCTTCAGGACCCCCAGGCCCTTCGGCGCGGGCCTCAACGCCGCGACCTCGGCAGCGGGCGTGGCGGCAGGCGGCGTGCGATCGGTCATGCTGCGCGTCCCTCGGCGGCGACGCCCCCGCGTCCCGTTATCCGGCGGCGACCTTGGCGCGGAAGTCGAGGTTCGTCCAGCGGGCCAGGGCGGCGCGCAGCGCCTCGGGCTCCAGCGGCTTGACCAGATGGTCGTTCATCCCCGCCTCCAGGCAGGCCCTGCGGTCCTCCGGGAAGGCGTTGGCCGTCAGGGCCACGATCGGGGTGCGATCTCCAGCCGCCCGCAACGCCCGCGCCGCGGCGAGGCCGTCCATGCCCGGCATCCGCATGTCCATGAACACGAGGTCGTAGCGGGCCCGGCGCAGCGCCTCGACCGCCTCCTCGCCGCTCGCCGCCGTCTCGACCACGCAGCCCTCGCGCCGCAGCAGGGTGCGGGCCAACAGCGCGCCCACCGGGTTGTCCTCGGCCAGCAGCACCCGGACCCCCGTGTGTCGCCCGGCCAGCAGCCGGTCGTCGACCGGCGGCGCAGCGGCGGCGGCCGGCTGGGCCCCCAGGGCCGCCTGGACCCGCTCGACCAGCGACGCCCGGCGCAGGGGCTTGATCAGGTAGCCATGGAAGCCGGCGCCCCGGTAACGATCGATCAGGTCCCGTTCGGACGGCTTCAACATCACGATCGCCCGCCCCGTCTCCGGCGCCGGGGCCAGCCCGCCGGGACGCGCCAGGGCGTGGTCCACCAGGGTTACGGCGGCCGCTTCGGCCACGCCGCCTCCGCTGGCTTCGATCTGGGCCGTCGCCGCCTGATGAATCATGGGCTCGGCTGTCCGCAGCGCGACCATGACGCCTTCGAGCGTTCCTGGCCGCGCCCGACCCTCGACCGCGTTAAACCTGGCCTCGAAGCGGAAACGGGCGCCGGGGCCGTCCGGACGATCCTCGACCGTCACCCGACCGTCCATCGCCGCCGCCAGCCGCCGGACCACCGCCAGGCCCAGGCCAGCGCCATCGTGGCGCACTGCGTCCGAAACATCGGCGTGCCCGAACTCCTCGAAGATCCGCCCCCGCGCCTCGACCGGGACGCCGGGACCACTGTCGTCGATGGTGAAGATCAGGTTCGGCCGGCCGGCATCCCCACCCGCACGTTCCACCGCGATGCGGACTCCGCCGCTCTCGGTAAACTTCACCGCGTTACCCGCCAGGTTGAACAGCACCTGCCGCAGACGACCGTCGTCGGCCAGGATGTCCGGCGCATCGGCGGCCACGGACCACGCGATCTCCAGCCCCTTTTCGTGCGCGCGCGGGCTGAGCAGCTCGGCCACCCCGCGCACCAGCCCCTCCAGGTCCACCGGCGCCAGATCGAACTCCAGAGCTCCCGCCTCCAGCCGGGCGTAATCCAGAAGATCGTTGACCAGCCCCAGCAGGTGTTCCGCCGACGCCCGCGCCGCCTCCGCGTAGGACCGCTGCGCCCCGTCCAGCCGCGTCCGGGTGAGCAGCCCCAGCATCCCGATCACCCCGTTGAGGGGCGTCCGCATCTCGTGGCTCATCAACCGCAGGAACTGGTCGGCGGGCGTCGCGTCGACGGACGGTTCGCCGAACCGAGCCAAGGGGAGCCCCGCGTCCGCCGTCATCCTATCTCGCGTCGCTCTCGCCATCCTCGCCTCCGCATCGTCCAAGATGACGGCCAGGCGTTAAGGACGTTTCAAGGCGGCGGCGCCGTTCGCGGGTCTCGAACACGCGACTCCCTCATTACGAAGGGGCGCTCTCTTGATGGCGCTCCTCACCGCATGCCCACGCGGAACCGCCGTCCGGCGGATCCCGCCGGGCGTGAAGACTAGCGCTGCTCTGGAAAGGTGGTGCCGCTTGCGTGACTCGAACACGCGACCCCCTCATTACGAATGAGGTGCTCTACCGGCTGAGCTAAAGCGGCCCGGGACAGGGGCGAAGGACGCCCTGTGGGAGGCGCGGGCTTTACACTGGCGGGCGGGGATTGCCAAGCGCGGCGAGGAGGGCGTCTTCTGTGGGCGCCCGGGCAGTCCGCACCTCGGCGAAGGGCAGGTCCGCCAGGGGGCGGGCGGCGGCGTCGGATATGGCGCAGGCGGTTCGGCCGCGCGCCTGGTCCGGCGAGAGACGGGCGGCCAGGGCCCGGGCTCCCTTGGGCGAATGCAGAAGCGCGATACGCCAGTCCGATGGCGCCTCCACTCCGGTTTCGCGCGTCCGATACAAAGGCCACGCCTGGGTGCGGCCGCCAGTCAGTTCGCCAAGATCGCGGGCCGGCTCCTCCGCGCAGGGGTGCAGCACCCGGCGTGCGCCGTGCGCCAGGATCAGGCGCGCGAGGTCCGAGGCGTCGCCGCCGGCGCTGGCGACTTCGGAGAAGCCCGCCGCGCGAGCCGCCTGGGCGGTCGCGTCGCCCACCGCCAGCACGGGCCAATGGCGCTCCCGTACCGTGGCGGCGAAGGCCTCGACCCCGTTGGGGCTGGTCAGGGCGAGGGCGTCCCATGGCCCCTCGGGCATGGGACCGGAAAGCCGCTCGACCCGCAGGAGGGGGCGGACGAGGGGTTCGAACCCCAGGGCGCGGAGGCGTTCGGCGGTGCGTTCGGCCCCGGGCGAGGCGCGGGTGACCCAGACGCGCGGCGCGCCGCTCAGAGCGGAATCTCCTGGTTCCCCGCCTCGCCATGCACCTCGGCGCCCAGGCGTTCGCCGAGCGACCAGGCCTCGCTCTCGGAGGCGGAAGCCGCGATCTCTCCGGAGCGCCTCCAGCGAGCCGAGCCATCGGGAGCCAGCATCTCGACCGTCAGCCGAAGGACGCCTTCGGCGATGACGGCGTGGGCCCCGACAGCCGTGCGGCAGGAGCCCTCGAGGGAAACCATGGCGCCCCGCTCGGCGGCGACGGCCAGGGCGGTCTCGGGGTGGTTGAGCGACCGTAGCCACTCGGCGTCGGCGTCCTCGGCCCGGACCTGGAGCGCCAGCGCGCCCTGGCCGGGGGCCGGCAGGAAGTCGTTCAGCGACAGGCGTTCGCGGATCACCTCGGTGCGGCCCAGCCGTTCGAGCCCCGCGCAGGCGAGAAGGATGGCGTCGAACTCGCCGTCCGCCAGCCGGCGCAGGCGGGTGTCGACGTTGCCGCGCAGGACCTCGACCTTCATGTCGGGGCGCAGGGCTAGCGCCTGGGCCTGGCGACGCAATGACGCGGTGCCGAGCCTTGCGCCGGCCGGCAGGTCCCCGAACGTCGGGTAGGTCTCGCTGATGAAGGCGTCGCGGGCGTCCTCGCGCATAGGCGCCGCGGCGATGACAAGGCCTGGCGGCGGTTCGGTCGGCACGTCCTTCATGGAGTGCACCGCCAGGTCGACGCGGCCGTCCAGCAGCGCCTCCTCGATCTCCTTGGTGAACATCGCCTTGCCGCCGACCTCGAGCAGGCGGCGGTCCTGGATGCGGTCGCCCGTGGTGACGATCTCGACCAGGGGGGCGACCGCGTCCGCCTCGGCCTCGGACGCGCCCAGCGCGCGGGCGACCGCGCGCTGCATCATGCCCGACTGGGTGAGCGCCAGTTTGGAGCGGCGGGTGCCGATGCGGACGGGGACGGTCAGGGGCACGGGATACCAGAACAGCGGCGGCGTTGCGCGAGCGCCGGCCGCCCGCTACCTGCCCCGCATGGACAGGGCCACGCCATATCCCGAGCCCGGCGGCCCGGCAACCGAGCGGCGCCCGCTGACGGTGCTCGGCTTCGAGACCAGCTGCGACGAAACCGCCGCCTCGGTGGTGCGGCTGTCGTTTGGGGGTGAGGCGACGGTGCTGTCGTCCATCGTGCACAGCCAGATCGACGATCACGCCCTGTACGGCGGGGTGGTGCCCGAGATCGCCGCCCGCAGCCATGTGGAGATGATCGAGGGCGTGGCCGAGCGGGCGCTGGCCGAGGCCGGCCTGAGCCATGCGGATCTGGACGGGATCGCCGCGACCGCTGGCCCCGGGCTGGTCGGCGGGGTCATGGTGGGCCTGGGCTTCGCCAAGGGCGCGGCCCTGGCGGCGGGCAAGCCGTTGATCGCGGTCAATCACCTTGAGGGACACGCGGTGTCGGCGCGGCTGGCGCGACCGATCGCCTACCCCTTCCTGCTTCTGCTGGTCTCTGGCGGGCACTGTCAGCTGATGGAGGTGCGCGGGATCGGCGACATGACCCGGCTGGGCGCGACCATCGACGACGCGGCGGGGGAGGCCTTCGACAAGATCGCCAAGTCCATGGGCCTGGGTTACCCGGGCGGACCGGCGCTGGAGCGGCTGGCGGAGGGCGGCGACGGCTCGTGGTTCGAGCTGCCGAGGGCCCTGCTCGGTCGCAAGGACTGCGACTTCTCTTTCTCGGGCCTGAAGACGGCGGCGGCGCGCATGGCCCAGACTCTGGAGACCGAGCAGGATCGCGCCGACCTGGCCGACGCTGTCCAGAACGCGATCGCGCGACAGCTGTCCGAACGCTCCGAGCGGGCCATGGCCGACTACGCCGAGCGACATGACCAGCGACTGTTCGTGGTCGCGGGCGGGGTCGCGGCGAATCGCACGGTTCGGCGGGTGCTGGAGGAGACGGCGGCCCGGCGCGGCTTCGACTTCCTGGCCCCGCCCCTGGCCTACTGCACCGACAACGCCGCGATGATCGCCCTGGCCGGCGCGGAACGGCTGGCCCTGGGGCTGGTTTCGGGAATGGACGCGGTGGCGCGGCCACGCTGGCCGCTGGACGAACGGCGCGCCCTGACCGATCCTCTGTATGCGACCGGCCGCAAGGGGCCGAAGGCCTAAGGAGCCCGGATGGCGTTTTCGAAAGCGGGTGTCATTGGCGCTGGCGCGTGGGGCACGGCCCTGGCCCAGGTGTGCGCCAGGGCGGGGCTCGAAGTGGTCTTGCAGGCGCGCGAGCCCGAGGTCGTCGAAAGCATTGGCGCTCGCCGGGTCAACGAGGCCTTCCTGCCGGGGGTGGAGCTGGAGCCCGCAATCGCGGCGACAGGCGACCTCGCCGATCTCGCGGACTGCGATCTGGTCCTGGCGGTGCCGCCAGCCCAGCACATGCGAGCGACGCTGGCGGCCTATGCGGCGCATCATCGGCCTGGAACGCCGGTCGTACTGTGCTCCAAAGGGGTCGAGCGGGGCTCGCTCAAGCTGATGACCGACGTTCTGATCGAGACCCTGCCCGAAGCGCGGGCGGCCGTGCTGTCGGGGCCCAGCTTCGCCGGAGAGGTGGCGCGGGGCCTGCCCAGCGCCGTGACCCTGGCCTGCGAGGACGATGATCTCGGCCAGGCCCTGATGCAGGCCCTGTCGGCTCCGGGGTTTCGGCCGTATCTCGCCGACGACCTGATCGGGGCCGAGGTCGGCGGCGCGATCAAGAACGTGCTCGCCATCGCCTGCGGTCTGTCCGAGGGCCGGGGCCTGGGCCGCAGCGCCCATGCCGCCCTGATCACCCGGGGGTTCGCGGAGATGACGCGGCTGGGCGTGGCCATGGGCGGGCGAGCCGAGACGGTGGCCGGGCTCTGCGGACTGGGAGACCTGGTCCTGACCTGCTCCAGTCCGCAATCGCGCAACATGAGCCTGGGACTGGCCCTGGGTCAGGGCCAGACGATCGAACAGGCCCTGGCCGGAAAACGATCGGTGGCCGAGGGCTATGAGAGCGCGCCGGCCGTGCGCGAACTGGCGACACGGCTGGGGGTCGACATGCCGATCTCGCTGGGCATCGCCGCCCTTCTGGCTGGAGAGATCGACGCGGGCGCCTTGATCGACGCCCTGCTGTCGCGGCCGCTCAAGGTCGAGCGGCATTGAGCGAGACGCCGCCCACCGAGCGCAGACGGGTCTGGAAGACGCCGGCGGGCGTGGCCCTGTGTGCGGAGACCGATATCTCCGACCCGGGCTCGCGCGGCTTCGTGCTCCAGATCGGCGAGGCCTATTTCCACGGCTTCGTGGTGCGCAAGAACGGACAGGTGGCGGGCTTCGTCGACCGATGTCCGCACCAGGGATTTCCTGTCGCGGTCGAGCTGGATCGCTATCTGACCCCGGACGGCGCCCTGATCCTGTGCGGCTGGCACGGAGCGGTGTTCGAACCTCTGACGGGCGAATGCGTCGGCGGCCCCTGCGCCGGCGGGAGACTGACGCCCTGGCCGGTCGAGAGTTCGGGTGGAGTGATCCGCACGGCCTAGCGGCGGGCCAGTCTCCGGGCGTTGGCCGTCGCGGTCCGATGCAGGGGCGCCATCGCCTGGGCCTGGGCGGCGGCGAGCCCGGCGTTCAGCGACAGGATCGAACCTGTGGCCCGACCCCACCAGCCCAGCGCATAGTTCATCTGCACCGCATAGGCGGCGGCGGGGGACCCTGCCTGGACCATCGCCGTCAGCGCGCTGGTGGCGGCCTGCGCCTCCCGTGACGCGTCCCGAGCGAAGCGCTGGCCGACGTCGCTGAGACCACGCGTCGCGGCCGCAGTCGCCAGCGTCAGGGCCTCCACCTTCTCGGCGCCCATCAGAGCGATTTCGGGCAGGTCGGCCTTGAGAGGGTCGTTCAGTCCGGCGGAGAGGATATCCAGGCGCGCCGCCACGACCTGCTGGGCCGCCTCCATCATCTCCGCCCCGACCCGCGCATTCGCGCCCGCCGAGGCGGCGGTCGTCGCGAGCGATGGTCTTGCACGTCTGGCCATTGGACTAGGCCGCCCGCGCGGGAAAGGCTTCGGCCGTGAAGGCGGAGACGTCCTGGATCAGAGCCGGGGCCGCCACGTCGATGATCTGGCGGCCCTTCTCCGGACTGGCCTGGCCGGGATCCGAGCCGATGCGGCCGTCGGGGAAGCGCGCGCGATAGTCCAGCGCGTCCCGGATCGGGCCGCTGGGCGCGATCTTGGGCGAATAGTCCGCGATCTTGATGCGGTCGAGATAGGCCGCCTGGGTGACCGCGATCTCCGAGGGGGTCGCGTGCGAGCCGTGGCCGGAGGGAAACAGCGAGCCGCACAGGCCCATCACGCCCGGCAGTTCCCACCAATTGCGGAGCTTGAGCATGAACGGCGCCGGTTCTCGTCGGAAGGAATGGGCCGCGTAGATTTCGCTGAAGGTCGCCTCGATGGTCGCGACGTTGCCGCCGTGGCCGTTCAGGAAATAGATGCGCTCGAAGCCGTGCCGAGCCAGCGAAAGCACCCAGTCGGTGATGGCGGCCATGAAGGTCGAGGGGCGCAGCGAGATGGTGCCCGGAAAGGCCAGGTGGTGCTGGGCCATGCCGATGTTGAAGGTCGGGGCGATGGTCAGGTCGCCATCCAGGGCCTCCGCCGCATGGGCGATGATCTCGGGGCACAGCCAGTCGGTGCCGAGCAGGCCCGTGGGCCCATGCTGCTCGTTCGAGCCGATGGGCACGACGACGGTGGTCGACGCCTTCAGCCGGGTTTCGATCTCGGGCCAGGAGGAAAGGTGGATCAGCATGCGGCTTCCTAGCCTTGTTCGGGGGCGGGCGCGAAGGCCCGGATGAAGCGCTTCGCGGCCTCGGCGGCGCGCGCCTCGGTTCTGTGAGCCTCCGGGTGGGGCAGGCCCAGCACGCTGCGCAGGTGGGCGTGCCCCAGGGCCATGCCGGTGAACATCTCGGCCGCCAGCAGGGGATCGGGCACGCGCAGTCTGCCGGCCGCGTCCTGGTCCGCCAGCCAGTCCGCGATGCGATGGAGCGCCTCGCCGGGTCCCGCCTCATAGACCGCGCGCGCCAGCTCCGGGGCCTCGGGCGACATCAGGGCGACCCCGCGCAGGTTGGCTCCCTTCTCGGGCGTGCAGACCCGGCCGATCAGGCTTGCGGCCAAGGCGGTGAGAACCGCTTCGGGTTCGCCGCCGGCGCGCAACGGCGCCGTGACATCCTCCGAACGCCGCCGCGAAAGGGCCCGCCCGATGTCGGTCTTGGAGGCGAAGCGGTTGTAGAGGGTCTGTTTGGACACTCCAGCCCGGCGAGCGATCTCGTCCATCGAGGCGGTCGCGCCCTTCTCGTGAAACAGGGCCGAGGCCGCGTTCAGGATCGCCTCGGTCTTGCTCTCGTCGATCTGGCCGGCGATCCGGGGCATCAGTGCGCCTCCGCCGCCGCCGCCGCGGCCTCGGGGGTGTGTTTCACGGGACGGGAGAACAGGGTCACCACCCCGGCGAAGGCGCAGGCGACCGCCAGCATCGCGAAGGCGTCTCCGAACGCCAGCGTCGTGGCCTGTCTCTGGAGCATGCCCCATACAGCCTTCATCGCCGCGCCCTCGGGATCGACGGACCCGGCGAACCGCTCCTGCATCGCTGCGAGCAGGGCGGTCATCTGACCGTTGGTCTGGTCGATGCGGGTGGTGAGTTCGCTCATGTGGGCGGCGGTCTGGGTGGTCAACGAGGTGTTGAGAAAGGCGAGCCCGAAGGCGCCGCCGACGTTGCGGCTGAGGTTCACCAGGCCAGAGGCGTTCTTGACCATGTGCGGCGGCAGGGTCGACATGGTCACCTGCTGGGCCGCGATCATCGCCATCATCACCCCCACGCCGCGCAGGGCCTGAACCCCCGCGAACTCCCAGAAGCCCCACTCGCTAGTGACCGCGTGGGCGTCCCACATGCCCCAGGCGCACAACATGAAGCCCCCGAACATGAGGATGCGCAAATCCACCTTGCGCGTCAGGGGTCCGGCGATCGGTCCCGTGGCGAACATGGCGAGGCCGGAGACGACCATGGTGGTGCCCACCTCGGCGGCGGAATAGTCCCGCACCCGGCCCAGGAACAACGGCAGGAGGAAGGTGCCGCCGAACAGGGCCGCCCCGACCGTGAAGGTCATGATCACCCCGACGGTGAAGTTGCGGTTGGCGAACGCCCGGAGCTCCACGATCGGATTGTAGTAGCTGAGCGAACGCCAGATGAACGCCGGTCCCGTCACCGCCGCCATGACCGCCAGGAGCAGGATGTGGTCGTCGGCGAACCAGTCGTTCTTGGCGCCTTCCTCCAGCACGAACTGCAGGCTCATCAGGAAGACCGCCATCAACCCTAGGCCGAACCAGTCGAAGCCCTTGGCCAGGCCGGGATCGCCCTTGTCGAAGTTCGCGTATCGGCCGACCAGAAACAGCACCAGAAGCCCCGGCGGAACGTTGATGAAGAAGAGCCAGCGCCAGCTGAGCCACTCGGTCAGGTGCCCCCCCAAGGTCGGGCCGACGGTCGGGGCCAGGGTGACGATCAGACCCATCACGATGCTGGCCGTCACCCGCTGTTTGGGCGGGAAGGCGGTGAAGGCCACGGCGAAGACGGTCGGAATCATCGCCCCGCCGACGAAGCCCTGGAGCGCGCGGAAGACGATCATCATGTCGATCGAACTGGAAAGCCCGGTCGCCACGCTCATCAGGATGAAGCCGAGGCAGGACGCCAGGAACACCTTCTGGGTGCCCCAAAGGCGCGACAGATATCCCGACAGGGGGATCATCACGACCTCGGGGATCAGATAGGCCGTCTGGACCCAGCTGATCTCATCGGCCGAGGCGCCCACGCCGGCCTGGATCTGCGGAAGCGAGGCGGCGACGATCTGGATGTCCAGGATGGCCATGAACTGGCCGATCACCATCCCGGCGAAGCCGAGCAACAGAACGGTCCAGTTGACCTGGGGCTCCGACCCGTCGGCGACGCGGGCGGAAGCGGCTTCGGCCGAGGCGGCTGTCACGGCGCGACCGCGGCCTCGGCGAAACCGGCGCCGCCCTGGCTCTTCAAATCAACCCTGACCTCGACCGACAGGCCGGGACGCAGGGCGACGGCGCCCTCGGGCCGATCCACCACGATCCGCACCGGGACGCGCTGGGTGATCTTGGTGAAGTTGCCGGTGGCGTTCTCGATCGGGATCAGGGCGAACTCCGAGCCGGTGGCGGGCGCGAAGCTCTCGATGCGTCCGCTCAGGGTCCGGCCCGGAAAGGCGTCGGCGGTGATCTCGACCGCTTGGCCCAGGCGCAGGCGATCCAGCTGGGTCTCCTTGAAGTTGGCGACCACATAGGTGTCTCCGAGCGGCACGATCGACAGCAGCTGGCCGCCCGGGCGGACATACTGGCCGGGACGAACGGCGCGGGCCCCGACGACGCCGGCCACGGGCGCACGGATCACGGTGCGCTCCAGCGCGATGCGCGCCTGTTCGACCTGGGCCCGGGCCTGCTCGACGGCGGCCAGGCTCTGTTCGCGCGTCGTGTTCAGGACACCGGCGGCGCGCTGCTCGGCGATCAGGGCCGCACGAGCTTCGGCGACGCTGGCCTGGGCTGTCGTGGCGGTCGCCTGCTGCGACTGAATCCGCTGCTGGGAGACCCAACCCTGTTCGGCCAGGCGCCCATAGCGCTCGACCTCGGCGCGCGCCAGTTCGGCCTGAGCCTGGGCCTGGGCCACCGCGGCGGCCCGGGAGGCGATGACAGCTTCTTCCTGGGCCGAGCGGGCGTCGACATTACCGACCGCGGCGACCACCGACGCGAGATTGGCCTCCGCCGCCTGCAGGCGGGCGCGCGCGTCAGCGTCGTCCAGCCGGACCAGGATCTGGCCGGCCTCGACGCGCTGGTTGTCCTGGACCAGGACTTCGGCGACGTACCCCTCGATCTGAGGGCTGACCAGGGTGGTGTCGGCCTCGACGAAGGCGTTATCGGTCGCCTCCCATCTCTGCTTGCCCTGCCACCAGAGCAGACCTCCGATCAGAAGGCCGACCGCCACGACGACGGCGATGACGAGAGGCAGGCGCCTACGGGCGGCGGCGGATATGGTCATGTGACAAAAGGTCGCAAAGGGTCGCGGGAGGCGTGTAAAATGGACAGTTCCGTCCAGAAATCAAGACGCGCGGATCCGCTGGTGAACACGTGGTGTTTCGCTAGGTTGGGGAGCGATGCAGACCACGACCGACAGCCTTTTCGCCATCATCATCGGAGCTGGAGCGGCCGGGGTCGCCGCGGCCCGCCGACTGCGCGACGCGGGCGTCGATTGCCTGCTGCTCGAGGCGCGCGATCGGGCCGGCGGCCGGGCGTGGACCCGGGATTGGGCCGGCCATGGCCTGGACGTGGGCTGCGGCTGGCTGCACTCGGCCGATGAGAATCCCTTGGCGAGGCTGGTCGAGCCTCGGGGCCTGACGCTCGACAAGACCCCGCCCCCCTGGGAGAGCCAGGCCTTCAACCACGAGATGACGCCAGCCGAGCAGGCGGAGTTCCGAAAGGCTTTCGCCGACTTCGAGGACCGCGTGGCCGAGGCGGCCGGGGGCGGAAAGGAAGGACCGGCATCATCCCTGTTCGATCCGGGCTGCCGTTGGAACGGCAGGATGGACGCCATTTCCGGAGCTCTGAACGGCGCCCGTTTCTCCGAGGTCTCGATCGTTGACTACGACGCCTACCGCGATACCGGCGTGAACTGGCGGGTGCGGGAAGGCTATGGCTCCCTGGTCGCCGGACTGGCCGACGGGTTGCCGATCCGGCTCGGCTGTGCGGTCACGAAGATCGATCGCGCCGGGGCGCAGGTGCGCCTCGAGACGACCCAGGGCGACGTCAACGCTGACCGGGTGATCGTCACCGTTCCGACGGGCGTGATCTCGTCCGGCGCCCTCCGGCTCGAGCCGGCCGACGACGATCTGCTGGCCGCATGCGAGGGCGTGCCGCTGGGCCTGGCGTCCAAGCTGCATCTGGCTGTGGAGCGGGCGGAGGATTTTCCGCCGGACTGCCAGCTGTGGGGACGGAACGACACCGCCGACACCGCCGGCTATCACCTGCGCCCCTTCGGGCGACCGATGATCGAGGCCTATTTCGGCGGGGCGCTGGCCTGGGCGCTGGAGGCAGAGGGCGAAGCCGCCTTCCTGGCCTTCGCGACGGACGAGCTGGTCTCGCTTCTGGGCTCGAACATGCGCAGGCGGATCGAGCCGGTCTCGACCTCGATGTGGGGCGTCGATCCCTTCGCGCGCGGCGCCTATTCCCACGCCTTGCCGGGCCGGGCCGGCGACCGCGCCGTCCTGCGGCGACCGATCGAGGATCGTATCTTCCTGGCGGGAGAGGCGACCTCCCCTGACTTCTACGGGACCGCTCACGGCGCCTGGATCGAGGGAGAGCGGGCGGCCGACGCGATCCTGGCCGGGCTCGGGTTAGCGCGGCCCGAATGAAGCGATCCACGGTCAAGCGACCGGCGACGCCGAGGCGCCCGGCGGTGATGACCGGCGCGGCCGTCCCCTCCTTCCCCTGGCCGCCGACGGAGGGCCGGGTCGAAGCGATCTTCGCCGCGCTTGCTCGCTTCATGCCGGAGCCGAAGACCGAGTTGAACTACACCAACCCCTTCACCTTCGTGGTCGCCGTCGCCCTGTCGGCCCAGGCCACCGACGTCTCAGTCAACAAGGCGACCGAGCGGCTGTTCGCGGTCGCGGACACCCCGGAGAAGATGCTGGCGTTGGGCGAGGAGGGGCTGATCCCCTTCATCGCCTCCATCGGCCTGTATCGCGGCAAGGCGAAGAACGTCATCGCGCTCAGCCGCATCGTGCTGGAGCAGCATGGCGGCCAGATTCCCCTGAACCGCGAGGCGCTGCAGGCCTTGCCAGGCGTGGGGCGCAAGACCGCTTCAGTGGTCCTGAACGAGCTCGCCGTCGAGCCGGCCATCGCCGTCGACACCCATGTGTTCCGTGTCTCGCACCGGCTGGGTCTCGCCAACGCCGCGACCCCCGACAAGGTCGAGGCTCAGCTGCATCAGGTCGTCCCGGAGGACTATCTGCCCAAGGCCCACCACTGGCTGATCCTGCACGGACGCTACACCTGCACGGCCAGGAAGCCGGACTGCCCCGGCTGCCCGGTCGCCGAGCTGTGCCCATCGCGGCCCCTGTTCGATCCCCGTTTCAACCCAGCCGCGCCCTGACGGCCTCCGCGAAGCCGGCCCCGCCTCTCGGGTCCTGCGCCAGATAGAAGTCCGGCTCGATCAGCTCGGCTTCCATCAGACGCCAGCCGCCCTCCTGATCACGCGCCATGTCGATGCGAGCATACAGCAGGTCCTCGCCGATGGCGGCGAGGACTTGCTCCGCAAGTTCAAGCGCGCCCTCAGGCGGATGCGGCAAGGCCTTGTACTGACCGCCGAACTGAACCTGGATGCGGAAGTCGCCCGCGACCGGTCGCTTGTTCACGACGTGGCTGAGCCGCCCGCCGAAGAAGAGCAGCGACGTTTCGCCCTCCGTCTCGATCGACGGAAGATAGGGCTGGATCATCGCCGCGCCTTCGGGCGACTCCAGCAACTGATCGCCCCGGGACAGGCGCAGGGTCTTCCACGCCCCGCCGGAGACGCGCGGCTTGACGATCAGGGTGTCGACGTCCAGCCGGCCGAACGCTTCATCGACCTCCTTCTGGGTCACTCCGTCGGTCCACAGGGTGGGCGGGATCGCCACTCCGGCTTCGGCCAAGCGGCCGAGATAGCTCTTGTCGGAGTTCCAACCGATCACCCGCGCGGGATTGGCGAAGGGCAGACCTTCCGCCTCCCACAAACCGCAGCCGCGCATCCAGCGGTCATGGTCGCGATGATAGCCCCAGGCGATGACGGGAAGGATCAGCGGAAAGGGCGAAAGGCCCGATACGTCCTCGACGTGGTCGGTCCAGGCGGTGGGGACGGCGGTCACACCGGCGTGGGCCAGGGCGGCGCTCAGTCGATCCAGGACGCCTGGCCATTGGCTTGCGTAGGAGGGATCATCCGCGTCGGGAGTGAGAACGGCGATCTCGGTCATGGCGGCTCCTTTGAGCTTCGCGCCTAGCGGAAAGGGCCCGCCGCCGCTATGGGGCGCCGATGACCCAGCCCCTCTCCTCCTCGGACACCGCCCACGACGTCTGCGCCGTCGGCAACGCCATCGTCGACGTGCTCGCTCCCTGCGACGCTGGCTTCCTTCAGGCCCAGGGCCTGACGCCCGGCTCGATGCAACTGGTGGACGAGAACCAGAGCGCAGCTCTGTATGCGGCCATGGCGGCGGGGGTCGAGGCGTCCGGCGGATCGGCGGGCAATACGGTGGCCGGCGTCGGCTCCTTCGGCGGGCGGGCGGCCTATATCGGCAAGGTGGCGCGCGACGCGCTCGGTCAGGTGTTCAGCCACGACATCCGGGCTGCGGGGGTGCATTTCTCGACGCCTGAGCTGCAGGGGGGCGAAGGCACGGGTCGCTGCCTGATCAATGTCACGCCGGACGGCCAGCGCACCATGTGCACCTTCCTCGGCGCCGCCAACCAGCTGACCGCCGACGACATCGACGCCGCTGTCGTCGAAGCCAGCGCCATTGTCTATCTGGAAGGCTATCTGTTCGACCCCGCCCCGGCGCGGCAAGCCTTCGAGCGCGCGGCGGCCGTGGCCCACGCGGCTGGACGCAAGGTGGCGATCACCCTGTCGGACACCTTCGTTGTCGCGCGCTGGCGGGCGGAGCTGCTGGCGTTCATCCAGGCGTCGACGGATATCGTCCTGGCCAACGAAGGCGAACTCCAGGCCCTGTTCGAGACCGACGACTTCGATACCGCGTGCGATCGCCTGTCCGCGATGGTCGAGCTCGCGGCCATCACGCGCGGAGCCGAAGGCTCGGTGATCCTGCGCGGCGACGAGCGGGTTACCGTGCCCGCCTATCCGGTCGACAAGGTGGTCGACACCACCGGCGCCGGCGACCAGTACGCCGCCGGCTTCCTGCTGGGAGTCGCGCGCGGGGCCGCGCTGGAAACGGCTGGTCGGCTCGGCTCACTGGCCGCCTCGGAGGTCATCGCCCACTGGGGCCCCCGCCCGATGACCTCGCTCAAGGATCTGGCCGCATCGAACGGCCTGTCGATCTAGTCTCGCCGCCGAAGCGTCACATAGACCGCCCCCTCCCCACCGTGGCGACGGTGAGCGAAGGCGTAGCCGGACACCACGCCACGTAGACGCTGGCTCTGCAGCCATTCGACGATCGAGGCGCGGATCACCCCGCCGCCGCGCCGGCCCTGGCCGGTAACGACCAGTACGGCGCGATGGCCGCGCGCATGGGCGTGTAGCAGGAAGGCGCGCAACTGGTCCTCGGCCTCGAACCGCCCGAAGCCGTGCAGGTCGAGCGTCGCCTCGATCCGGTCCCGCTCGCGCGACAGGCGCCTCTGTCGCCGGGGCTCCAGCGTTTCCGGCTGGGCATGGGCGGCGCGGACGGGCGACGGAGCGGCGACAGGGGGCCGGTAGCTCGGTATCTGGCTCGGCTTGCGGACGGCCGGAGGCGTCAGCGCGGGGGCGGGCGCCTGAGGTGAAAGGGCGGGCGCCGCGTTCGCGAGCGGAGCCTCGGCGGTAACGCGGGCCGGCTTTCGGCGCTTCGACGGGGTGACGCTGCCCGCCACCCGGCTCCAGATGCGGCGATCCTCCGGGGTCAGGTTGCCTCTGCGGGCCACGGCCTAGCCCTCGTCGCCGTCGGTCTCGTCGCCGACCTCCTGCGGGCCCGGCTCGCGCACCAGAAGGTCGCCGGGCTGACAGTCCAGCTCGCGACACAGGGCGTCCAGGGTCGTGAACCGGATCGCCCGCGCCTTGCCGGTCTTGAGGATCGACAGATTGGCCACGGTCACGCCCACGCGGTCGGCCAGTTCCGTCAGCGACATGCGCCGTTCGACAAGGATGCGGTCCAGTTGCACGCGGATGGCCATGGCGAGCTTCTATCGGGGCGACGCGAGGCGGAAAAGCGGGGAAGCGCGGCGGGCCATGATCAGATGGTCAGCTCGGATTCGCGACGCAGGCGCGCGCCCTCTCGGAACACTTCCGAAAGGACCAGCACCACCAGGACGGCGAAGATGGGGGTCAGAAGCTCGCCCAGTCCTTGCCTGTCCATCACTCCGGGGGCCAGGCGCGAGGCGACCAGCCCCTGAACCAGCCAGACGCCGCCGGTGACGACGGCCAGGATCAGGCCGATCTGACGCAAACGGCGCACGTTCTCGGGCTGGAATGGGTCGCCCTGGATCAGGGTGCGGAAGATCTGGCGCAGCGAACGCAGGATCAGCAGGAAGCCGCCGAACCAGGCGGAAAAGGCGCCGACGCCGAACAGCAGCAGGCTGCGCGTCAAAGGCAGCTGGCGGCCGCCGGAATCGTCGGTAACGGTGATGTTCAGGTTGTCCAGCGGCACGAACACCGCCGCGACGAACAGGAGCAGAAGCACCCCCGTGATCAGCGCCAGCAGCACATAGGCCACGTCCAGCGCGATCTTCAGCATGGAGGAGACCGATCCGGGGCCGAGCGTCCGGAAGGGGCTGCGCAGTCGCGCGATCCCGAAGGTCCTGGGGATCGGCAGGCGCATGGTCATCGGCCCTTCAGGCCGGAAGTCTGGGCGCGATCGCCGCGCGGGGTCCGGCGAACCCACGCGCGGTCTTACTTTTCGCGGTCTTCATGGAGATCGTCAAAGCCTCTGAGGCCCGAGGGCTCAGAAGCTCTGGATCAGGGTGGCGACCAGAGCGGTCGGCAGGGCGGCCAGCAGCACGGTGTTGACGAAGGCATGGCCCAGCTTGTCCATGAACAGCGAGACGTTCATCGTATCCATTGTCGTTCTCTTTCGATCCTGATGGGGTCGATTCGACCCCGTTTTTGTTGCTCCGCTGGAAGGTTGAACCCGGTATCGGGTCTAACCGGGAACGGCGCGGCCTCCGTTCGTGAGGAAATAGATAGGCCATGCCTCAGGAGAGATCACGTTACATATCGTTTAACGATATTAAACTTCCGCAACGAAATGTACGGACCATAAGCTGAGCCATGATGTTGAGACTTATCAAAGGGATGCGCATCGTCGCGGCGACCCATAATCCGGGCAAGGCCGCCGAGATCGCGGCGCTCCTGGATGGAAATTACGAGATCGTCACCGCAGCCAGCCTGAATCTGCCTGAACCCGACGAAACCGAGAGCACCTTTTCCGGCAATGCGCTGCTGAAGGCCCGAGCGGCCGCTCAGGCCTCGGGCGAGGTGGCGCTCGCGGACGACTCCGGCCTGTCCGTCACCGCCCTGGACGGCCAGCCCGGCATCTTCTCGGCGCGCTGGGCGGGCCCGGGCCGGGACTTCGCCCGCGCCATGGCCAAGGTCGAGGAGCGGTTGGAGGAAGCGGGAGCGTCTGATCGCTCGGCCTGGTTCACCTCGGCCCTGGCGGTCGCCTGGCCGAACGGGCCGGCGGTGGTGGTCGAGGGCCGGGTCGACGGAACGCTGGTCTTTCCAGGGCGTGGGACGCGCGGCTTCGGTTACGATCCGATCTTCCAGCCGCAGGGTTCGGCGCTGACCTTCGGGGAGATGGAAGAGGCCGAGAAGGCCGCGATCAGCCATCGTACCCGCGCCTTCGAGACGCTGAAGGCGGCCCTGATTGACTGAGCCCGACCGCCCCCAGGGCGTCGCAGTCTATGTCCACTGGCCCTACTGCGCCCGCATCTGTCCCTATTGCGACTTCAACGTGGTTCGCGACCGGGGGCGAGCTGCGGAGCAGGCGGATCTGGTCTCCGCCATCCTCGACGACCTGGACGCACAGGCCGCGCGGCTGGGCCATCGCCCCCTGGCCAGTCTGTTCTTCGGCGGCGGCACGCCCTCGCTGATGGCGCCTGAGGCGGTCGGTCGGATCGTCGCCGCCGCCCGGCGCGCCTTTCCGACGAACGAACCCGTCGAGGTGACGCTGGAGACCAATCCGACCGACGCCGAGGCCGCCCGCTTCGAGGCTCTGGCGGAGGCGGGCGTCAACCGGCTGTCGCTCGGCGTCCAGGCCCTCGACGATGCATCCCTGAGGTTCCTGGGCCGCAACCACGGTGCGGAAGAGGCGCGCCGCGCGGCTCGTCTGGCCGGGCGGCTGTTCCCTCGCCTGTCAATCGACTTGATCTACGCCCGTCCGGGTCAGACCGTCGAAGCCTGGGCCGAAGAGCTGAGGGTCGCACTCGACCTCGGATTCGAACACGTCTCGCCTTATCAACTCACCATCGAGCCGACGACCGCATTCGGCCGCGCCTTCGCCAGGGGCAGCCTGACGCCTCCGCCCGAGGATGCGGCGGCGGACCTCTATGACGCGACGCAGGTGGTTCTGGGCGACGCGGGTTTCGAGGCCTACGAGGTGTCGAACCACGCGAGGGACGCCGCCGCGCGATCCACCCACAACCTGCACGTCTGGCGCGGAGGCGACTATGTGGGCGTGGGGCCGGGAGCCCACGGACGCCTGACGCTGGACGGCGTTCGTCACACCACGGTCGCCCATCGCCGGATCGCCGACTACGCCTCGGGCGTCGCGGTCGGCCGACCCTGGGCCGAAACGGAAACCCTGTCGCCTCAACAGACGGCGGAGGAACGGTTGCTCCTAGCGCTGCGCGTCAGCGAGGGGGCGCCGCTGTCGCTCCTGGCCGAGCTTGGCCTGGCCCCGTCCGCTGATCCCGTGGCCGACTTGATCCAGGACGGCTTCCTGATCGTTCGGGAGGGGCGTATCGCCGCCACCGACCGGGGCCGGCCGGTGCTGGATGCGGTCCTGCGCGCCCTACTGACCTGAGCGCCGGGTTGAGCCAGCCGCCGCGCGCTGGCAGGGTCGGGGCCATGGCCGAACCCTCCGTCTTCCCGCCCTCGGCCCCACCACCCCGGCCGGTGTCACCCGGCCTCTATCTGGTCGCCACCCCGATCGGAAACCTGCGGGACATGACCTTGCGCGCCCTCGACGTCCTGGCCGCCGCCGACCTGGTCCTGGCCGAGGACACCCGCGTCACCGCCAAGCTGCTGACCGCCTATGGGCTTAGGACGCGGCTGGAGCGCTGCGACGACCACGCCTCGGCTGCGGCCGCCGAACTCGCCGTACAGCGCGTCGCCGCCGGCGAGGTGGTGGCCCTGGTCTCGGACGCCGGCACCCCGATGGTGTCGGACCCCGGCTTCGTCGTCGCCCGGGCGGTGATCGCCGAGGGCCTGCCCATCCACCCGGTCCCCGGCGCCTCCAGCCTGCTCGCGGCCCTGTGCCTCGCCGGCCTTCCGGCCGATCGGGTGCTGTTCGCTGGTTTCCTGCCGCCGAAATCCGGCGCCCGCCGCACCATGCTGGAAGAGCTCAAGCCCGGCCGCCAGACGCTGGTCTTCTTCGAGAGCGGACCCCGGCTGGCCGACAGCCTGGCCGACATGGCCGAGGTCCTGGGCCCCCGCCCGGCCACGGTCTGTCGCGAACTGACCAAACTCTATGAGGAGGCGGTGCGGGGCGCACTGCCCGACCTCGCCCGCGACCCCCGTTGCCAGGCCCCGAAGGGAGAGATCGTCGTGGTGATCGGCCCGGGCGAGACGGAGGCGGTGTCCGCGGCCGATGCCGAGGCCGCCCTGGTCGAGGCCCTCGCCCGGCTGCCTCCGGGGGAGGCCGCCTCCGAGGTCGCCCGAGCCTTCGACCTGCCGCGCAAGGCCCTGTACCGCCGCGCGGTGGAGCTCAAGTCGGGATGAGGCCGGCGAAGGCCGCCCCGGCCAAGCGTCCCTGGCGCGTAGGCCTTGGTGGTCGCTCCCGCCGGACGGGTCGGGCGTCGGAATGGGTCGCGGCGCTCTATCTGATGGCCAAGGGCTATCGGATCCTGGGCTTTCGCCTGAAGACCCGGGCAGGCGAAATCGACATCCTCGCCCGGCGCGGCTCGGTCCTGGCGGTGGTCGAGGTCAAGCGGCGCTCGACCCTGGACGCCGCCCTCACGGCGCTCACGTCCAATCAACACGCCCGTTTGCTCGCGGCGGGCCGGTCCGTGGCGAGGGGCCGTCGCGGATTGGCCACACTGTCGCTCAGAATCGATACTGTCGCGCTGGCTCCTCGACGATTTCCGCGTCATGTTCGCGGCGTCGGGCCCCCGGGGAGGCCCGGCTGAGGGGCTGCGGACATGACGCGCGAGGACGCCGAACAGGCTCTGGTGCAGGCGGGACAGGCCGAGGACAGCGACTTCCCGCTCCTGGAAGCGGCCATCGCCTGCGCCATCCACGACTATCCGTTTCGCGACCCCGAGCCGGTGCGTGTCCTGGCCGCCAACGCGGCGGAGCGGTTGGCTGAGCGCGTCGGCGGCGAAAGCCCGGACGACGCCCTGGCCGAGACGATGGCTGCGGACCTGCGCCTGAACGGCGACCTGCTGACCTACGACAGCCCGGCCAATACCGACGTGATCGATGTCGCCGATCGCAGGCGCGGCCTGTCGGCCGCGCTCGCCGTCTTCTACCTAGACGCCGCTCAAAGGGCGGGACTGGAATGCCGGGGCGTCGATTTCCCCAACCACTTTCTCCTGCGCGTCGAGACCCCGGAAGGGCCGGTGGCGGTGGATCCCTTCAGCCAGGGCCGGGTGGTCCTGCCCTCTGAGCTCACGCGCCGGGCGCTTCGGGCTGGCCTGACGCCGCATGTGGCGGACCGGCTCGACCTGCTCATGGCTCCGGTGACCCACCGCCAGGCCCTGGTCCGGCTTCAGAACGTCCTGTTCAGCCGCGCCCTGAAGGTCGGGGATTACGAAGGCGCCGAACGGTCCGCGCTGCGCCGCGCCCTCCTTGATCCGGAGGACCACCGTCCCTGGTTGGACGTGGCGGCGGCGCGGGAACGGCAGGGGGCTCTCGCCGGAGCGCTCGACGCCCTCAACCGCGCGCGCGGACTGGACGGTCCGGCCGGCTTTCATCGCGACGCCACCTACGAGCGGGTTCGCCTGCGCCTGAACTGAGCCGCTTGATGCGGGGGCGTGGCGCCATCAAGTAGGGCGGGTCGGCCCCTCCGGGTCTCACGCAGGATGACGCCATGCTCAGGGTCGCGGTCCAGATGGACCCCATCGAGACCGTCAACATCGACTCGGACACCACCTGGCAGATGATGACGGTCGCTCAGGAGCGCGGTCATCGCCTCTGGGTCTACGACTTCCGCACCCTGGCGCTGGAGGACGGCCGCCTTTCCTGCCGGGCCCGCCCCGTGACCCTGCGCCAGGTCCAAGGGGATCACGTCGCCTTCGGTGGCTGGGTGAAGCTGGACCTGGCCGACGACGTGGACGTCATCCTGATGCGCCAGGACCCGCCGTTCGACATGGCCTACGTGACGGCCACCTACCTGCTGGAGACCGTGCACCCTAAGACCTTGGTGGTGAATGACCCGGCCGAGGTCAGAAGCGCACCGGAGAAGTTGCTAGTCACCCGCTTCCCAGGCCTGACCCCGCCCACCCTGATCAGCTCCGATCCGGCCGCCCTGTCCGATTTCCACGCCCGCCACGGCGACGTGGTGCTCAAGCCCCTGCACGGCGCGGCCGGCTCCGGCGTGGTGCGACTGAAGGCCCGCGATCCCAATCTGGAGGCCCTGGTCGAGATCCACGCCACCGGATCGCGAGATCCTCTGGTGATCCAGAAGTTCATTCCGGCGGTGTCCGCCGGCGACAAGCGCATCCTGCTGGTCGATGGCGAGGTCGTGGGCGCCATCAATCGGGTGCCTGCCAAGGATCAGGTGCGCTCGAACCTTCGCGTCGGCGGAACGGCTCAGCCGGTCGACTTGACCCCCCGCGATCTCGAGATATGCGCCGCTATCGGCCCGGAGCTGAAGCGGCGCGGACTACTCTTCGTCGGCATCGACGTGATCGGCGACTACCTGACCGAGATCAACGTCACCTCGCCGACGGGCGCCCAGCAGCTGAAACAGTTCACCGGCATCGACGCCTCGGCGGCCCTGTGGGATGTGATCGAGGCCAGACGCGGCTAGACGAACGTCGCTTGCCAAGTCGATGAGTTCGTGTTTCGTTCTCGCCGAGCTTGGAGGATGACGGGACGATGCTGGCGACTATCGCGACCGTGGCGTTCGAAGGGGTCGAGGCCCGCCGCGTGGACGTTCAGGTCCAGCAGCTGTCCAGCGAGCATGGGCACTTCAACATCGTCGGCCTGCCCGACAAGGCGGTGGCCGAAAGCCGGGAGCGGGTCCGGGGCGCGTTCGCCGGCATTGGCCTGGCCCTCCCCACCAAGCGGATCATCGCCAACCTGGCGCCCGCCGACTTGCCCAAGGAAGGCAGCCATTTCGACCTGCCGATCGCGCTGGCCCTTCTGGGGTCGATGGGAGTCATTCCAATCGACGCTCTTGAAGGCTGGGCGGCCCTCGGGGAACTCGGCCTGGACGGCCGCATCGCCCCCGTGGGCGGGACGCTGCCGGCGGCGGTCGCCCTGTCGGCCATGGGCTTGGGCCTGATCTGTCCCGAGGCCAACGGGCCCGAGGCCGCCTGGGCCGGCGACGCCCGCATCCTGGCGCCCCGCTCGCTGATCGGGATCATCAACCACTTCAAGGGCTCCCAGATCATGGCCGCGCCGCAGCCAGGCCCGATGAGCGGCGGGGAGTCAGTGCCCGACCTGCGCGAGGTCAAGGGCCAGGAGAGCGCCAAGCGGGCGCTGGAGGTCGCCGCGGCCGGAGGCCACAACCTCCTCTTCATCGGGCCGCCGGGTTCGGGCAAGTCGATGATGGCGGCGCGCCTTCCGGGCCTTTTGCCGCCCCTGACATCCCAGGAGCTGCTCGAGACCTCGATGGTCTGGTCGGTCGCCGGCTTGATCGAGCGGGGCGCCTTGCGACGCGACCGGCCGTTCCGGGCGCCGCATCATTCCGCCTCCATGGCCGCACTGACAGGTGGCGGACTGAAGGCGAAGCCGGGTGAGGCCTCGCTGGCGCACAACGGCGTGCTGTTCCTGGACGAACTGCCGGAATATTCCGGCCTTATGGAGCAAAGCCACCCATACGCCACCTAGACTAACTCTTTGTTCCTTCTACGTTCTTCTGCATGGTCCACCATGCAATTTCCGAAGACGTCGAGCGCCCGAACCTGCTGAACGGGCTCGTCGACAAGCGCGCCGAGATCGCCGGCCGCATCGAAGCCAATCAGCAAGAGTTGCGCAGGCTGATCGTGGAACTCGACGCGATCGAGGCGACGATCCGCATCTTCGACCCCGACATCGACATGATGGCGATCCACCCGCGCCCGGTGCCGCCGCGCCACGCGGCCTTCAAGGGCGAGGTGACGCGGATCGTGTTCAAGGCGCTGCGCGAGGCGAAGCAGCCCCTGACGTCGCGCGACATCGCCAAGACCCTCATGCGGGAGCGCGGGCTGAACGTCGACGACAAGGACGTGGTCGTGATGATGACCAAGCGGGTCGGCGCCTGCCTGAAGACTCAAAAGAACAAGGGCTACGTCCGGTCGATGGAACTGGAGGGCAGCACCCTGCTCGGCTGGCAGATCATCAGGAAGGGCGAGCGATGACCCCCATCATCTTCTTTCACGGCAATCAACTCTGCCAGATCGCGCCTCAGCGCGACGGCGCCGGCTATGTCGGCCTTCGTAACGGCCGAATTGTCGCGACTGCGCCGGATCGTCCCGGTGTCGCTCGCGCGCTGATCCTGGCGGCGCGCTGGCGTCGGTAGTCACTCGCTGGCCTTCGGCTGCGCTCGTGACCGGCTCCGCCGGCCAACCTTCGGTCGCCGACGCGGCCCCACGCCTATGCCGTAGGAAGGAAGCGTGGCACTAATAGCGGCATGAAAAGCCGTGAGATTGCCGCGTATGCCGTCGCTCTGATCGCTCTGATCGTGGGCGGCGTTGCGGTTGTTCGAGGCGATGGCGACAGCGCAATCGTCGCGGCTTGGGTCCAGGCCCTCGGTTCGGTGGCCGCTATCATCGTGGTCTCGTTGCCTGTGTTGATCCAACGCAGCATCGACCTTCAGCAGGCGAAAGCTGCCACGCTCGCGACAGTCAACTCCGCCTACGAGGTTATGACTACGTTGGCGGACAGCTACCTCGGCCAAGGTAAGGAGCGAAGCGAGTGGTATGTGCCGCAGCTTGACGTGATCGAAGCCATGCTCTCGCGGTGCCCGATCGAGAAGATCGGGTCCACCGAGGCTACGACAGCCTTCATCCACTTCAGAGAACTGTTCTCCCGATCGGCCGCATTCGAAGAGCCGCAGGAAGGGCAGCCGCTGGGCAGCTTCGTCGTCTACATCATGACGAACGCCAACCGCGAGATCGAGACCTTGCGGCGGTTGCTCAAATGAGCCCGCTGACATTTTAGAGCGATGCGGGGACCCTTTGGGATATCCAAAGGGACAGGCTCCGGCGCCGGGTGATGCCGGAATACTTGCGCTTTCTTGACCGGGAGGGGAGGTTGGCGGCTCTCGGAGGGCCCATGCAATCTTCCCCGAAACTGCGCATCGTTGCGATCGCCATCTACGCCGCCGCGCTCTGCGCGCTGCAACTTCTGATCGTCGAGAGCGGCTTGGCGCCGAACCAGAATTCGATCTGGCTCTACAACGGGCTGGCGGGCCTCCTCTTCGGGAGCCGCCTTCTCAATCCTTACTTCACGCCACCTTCGGGGGCAGCGACGAACGGCTTCGCCGCCTCAATGTCTGCGATCGCGGCCTCGCTTGCAGTCACCGCTGGCACATTAGACGCCTACATCCTGATTGCGACCGGCGTCTTCTCGGCTGCGGTCATGTTCGGCGCCCTGGCCGTGCTGCTTGCTCGTCCGCCGATGGGGACGGCGCAACCTCTTTGGGTTCAGGCACTGGATAGGGCTGTTCAGAAGTTGGGCAGCCCTCATGTGATCTTCACCCTGGTGATCTTGGTTGCGACTTGGCTCTTCCACCGCACCCGACCCGGTGAAGTGTTTGCAATAGTGACGGTCTGGGCAGTCATCACACTGCTGCGCCCGGTGGAGTCGATCGCCGAATATCTCGGTTGGATACGTCTGCACGCGAAGCCAGGCTTCAAGGAGCCGATCGTTGGCCCCGTGGCCGCATATCAGGCCCCCAATATCGCGCTCATCCGGCAATCTTCGGGGCCTCCTGTGCAGATGGGCGCAACGCTCTTGGTGGCCAGCGAGCAGGCGACTTGGATGCTTGGCGTGGCCCTCAACTACGTCGGCCGTGACGAAGGAAATCTGCTGCGCGCCCTTACGGCGCCGCTCCCGACTCAACTGTCGAAGTTCGCTCAGGGTCGACCCGTAGGACCCGGCTCTGGTGCGGCGCTCTCGCTAGTTATTCCAGAGGCCGAAGTTCCCGACATTGCGGCCTTGGAGTGGATTAACAGGTTGTGCGGCATTGTAGATAGCGACACGACCTTCGAAGCGCTTCGGTTCGAGGTGATCAACGAGAAAGGCCTGCAAGAAGGCCGCCTCGTCGAGGCCCGAATTGCCGAAGAGCGCAGCGTCCTCTTCCAACTCGTCGAAGGGATCACGCACGAGGAGATCGTTCAACAAAAGAACAAATACGGCTACGCTAGAGCCACAGCCCGGAAGATTGGCGCGTGGGATGAGGCCGAAGAGCGATTCCGGCACGTTCCTTGGCTTCCGCGAATAAACAGCCCGGTATTCCTAGTGGATGAAGCGGCTTTTGAGCCGTCGGCAGATAAGATCGGTCACTTCCCTGGCACTTCCTACGGTGTGGGATTGGATATTTCGAGCGCCGTGACTCACAACACGGCGATCCTCGGGATCTTGGGGATAGGGAAGACCTACCTGTCCGCCGAGTTGGTCGAGCGCATGATCGCCGCCGAGGTCAAGGTGGTATGCTTGGACCTTACAAATCAATACGCCACGCTGCTCTCGGATTATATCGACGAGGCGCACCAAGCCGGTCTCAACCGGGACCTGGAAGCAGCCAGCGCCGGAGGTCAACCAAACCGCAATCGAGAACTCGGCGGCTCCAAGGTGGCGTTTCGCCAAAAAGTCAGTGAGCATCTTCGAGACTTCCTTGCGACGCCAGATAGGCACATCCTCATTTTTAACCCGTCACAGTTCGCCGTGACCAAGCAGTTGGGAGGGATGTTTCAAAACGATGCCGAATTAGGCACCCTAACCCCCAGCGAGATAACGTCCATTTTCTCGGACTGCGCGCTCATGGTTTGCCAAGAACTTGGCATGACCGATCGGGCGAGGATGTGTTTGGTGTATGAAGAGGCGCACTCTCTCGTTCCTGAATGGAACTCCGTGGCCGCCGATGGAGACAAGACGGCTACAGCGGTAAGTGCTCGGGCGATCCTGCAAGGCAGGAAGTATGGGCTCGGATGTCTGTTAATAACGCAAAGAACCGCAAACGTCACCAAGACGATTCTCAATCAATGCAATACTATTTTGGCGATGAGAACATTTGACGATACCGGGAAGGAGTTCTTGTCTAACTACATTGGAGCCGAATACGCTTCGGTGCTCCCTAGCCTCGAAGCGCGCCATGCCGTCGTTTTTGGAAAAGCCTCATCTTGCGAGAATCCGGTCCTCCTTAGGCTGAATGACCGAGACGGCTTCGTTCATGCCTTCCGGGCCGCCCATCCGCCGGGGCGCTTGCCCCCCGCTGCCCCGCCTGCCGATCCGGGCCAGCCTCCCGCACCTTTGGACGACCCAGTTCCATTTTAGGCCGCGCCCAGGCTGCGCAAGAAGCCTGGGCTGCCCGTTCAGTAGTCCAGCAGGTCGTCCAGATTGTTGCGGGTGGTGGTGTCGCGTCGGTCCGAAGGTAATCCCCCGCTGTTAAGGTGCCAACAAACCTAGTGCCGCTAGCAGCCTAGCCTCGGCGCCCACCGCCCCCTAGTCTTGGTCAACGGACAGAGGAGATCGCATGGCAGACACCCGGCTCACCGTCAGGAATCAGTGGTTCCGGGTCTGGATGCCCTACCAGTTCATCCCGATGGACGTGCCGGACGCCAAGCACGTCTATCTCCCGCTGAATCGGAACTACAAGCCGCTCGGTTACGGCACGCCCCGGCAGACCCGGCCTTGGGTGGACTATCAGGATTTCCTCCACCAAGCGGTCGTGTTCGACCGAGACCCGCACGGCTTCCAAGGCATCTGGGAGGAGCCCGAGCGGCTGTATCTCTACAGCGACAACAGCGGCACCCAAGCGACCTACTTCGCGCGCCTGGAAAAGCTAATGGCCCGAACGGTCAAACTCTATCGGGCTCCGTCCTGGGAAGAGGACGGCTAACTACAGGCCCATCGTCTTCTTCGCCGTCTCGGTCGCGATGTCCGATACGACCTTGATCGCTACGTCATACACCGGCTTCCCTAAGCCGCCCATGATCCGCTTCAGTCGGAGTGCGGCAGCTTCTGACTTCGGGGTGTCACGAAGAACATCGGGCAGTGTGGCTTCGGCCGCCGCGATGTCGTCGTCAGACAGTTCACCTTCGCGAAGGACGTCCTTCAGATTCGCTATCGCGGCTTCCTGCCATGGATAAGGCTTACCGCAGCCATGACAGTAAGCCGGCACCGGCGGCGATCGGCCACCCGCGACATTCTCGTAGTGGTATTTTCCCCGGATCGAGGTGCGACACCTAGGGCAAGCGTCGGTGGTCGATTCCCCGCACTTGTCGCAAAAGTCCTGACGGAACTGCGGCCGCGTCATCGCACGGTCGGTGATCTGATGGCCGTTAAGGCACACCTGCATGACGTCGTGTCCGACGTAGCGGCGGTGCTCTTGGGTCAGCATGTTGCGCATAGAGAGGCCTTCCATCCGAAACGGCGAGGATGCGAACGGCGTTCGCATCCTCGCGTCCGATCAGCAGTCCGGCAGATCGTCCAGATTGTTCCGGGTCGTCTGGTCGCGATCCGTCCGAAGGTATTTCCCCTTCTTCGCATCGTTGACGACCCTGATCTCGGTCCGCCCGCTCGTCCAGGGGACGTAGTAGGTGTGGATACCGTTCTCGATGTCGTAGATCGCATCCGCTTTGGAGCGGGGCGACCATGCATCACCCTCGTTGCAGAGGCGGGTGATGTCCCCCTCTGCGTTCTTTCCGGTCTTACGCACGGCACGGTCAGCCATTTCGAGGCCCTTTCATGGAGCCGAGAGATTGACCCTGCGCGCGACACCGATTCTAATCGGAGTGCTTCACAGCACGGGGCCGCCTCGGCGGTTTCGAGGAGCCCGCGATGTTGACGCATCGCGGGCTCATTTACCTTCCGACGATTCGTGAACAGAGTCTCTAGGTTGCATCGCGATCTAGCGAACGCGTGTGGACCGTGCTGATCGCTCGGTGGACCGAAGGTGGCCGGCGGAGCCGGGCGCGAGCGCTGCCGCAGGCGCGCGAGCGCCGCCTCGGCCGTCGCTTATGTCAAGCTACCCCTTATAGCCAAGTCACGAAGCCGAGGTAACTCGCGTCAACTGGCTGACAACATCGCGACCGTCGTCGTCTTTTGACCGCGCCATCAGATAGAAATTCCCCGTCGCCCGCGCCCAGACCTCCCCGATCGCTCGGTCCTCGGCGGCGTCAGCCCAATGGTCGGCGCCCTTGTATTCGACCACGAAGAACCGGCCGTCGGTCAGCTCGGCGACGAAGTCGGGATAGGTGCGCTGGGTCGACGTCTGGAGCCAAAAGGACGCGGGATGCTTGGCCACGTTTCGCACCCAGTGCTTCACGTTCTTCAGGCTGTCGAGCGCTTGGGCGCAGCGCACCTCCTCACCGTCCACCTTTCCGTCGAAGGCCGGAACGCGGTCCAGGAAATGCTTGGTGAAGCCGATCGGGCCTCGATAGGTCGGCTGGTCGTCATACATACCGAACCGGAATTCGAAAGCCTCGTTCGCGAGCGCCTGAACGGGCGCGCCGGGGTCTAGCAGATACCTCTGGGCCGTCGTCGCGCGATAATGACGCCGAAGGTCGTCGATCCGTGCGGACAGCTTGCGCGCCAGCGCCTGCCGCATCCGCATCAACTGCGCCAGAGAAAGGCCGTCGACCTGGATCAGGCGTGCCACGACTTTCTGGAGCCACCCTACCTTGTCCGACTGCGTGAACGAGGGGTCGCGCACCAGCGGGTCCAGCAGCGCGACCAGTCGCGCCTCGGTCCAGCCGTCCACCTGCTCGGTGCCCTCGAACAGGTCGCCGGTCAGGTAGGTGTGCGTGACCTGACGACCATCGACGTCGATCAAGTATCGGCGGACAGTCTCGCCCAAGCTTTCGGCCAAACCCGGCACCGCCGGTGATTGGTCCGATAGGCGCCACTCGACGTGCTCCATCAGCAGGTCGAGGTCAGCCAGCATCAACTCACCGTTGATCGTCGTGCCGAGAGCGGGCACTCGCATCACGGCGCCGCGCGTGGCCGGCGCTACCGGCAAGGCTTCCACCGCCCGCATCAATTCCGCCGCGCCGGCGGGTGAGGCCTTCATCACCTCTTCGATCAGGCCGGGTCGGGCGATCTCGGTCGCCGCGAGGGTCAGCACGCCGGGCCGGGTCTCGGCTGCCGCGACTCCGTGCTCGGCGAGAACGGCCCGCGTCTCGGGCGTGTCGATCAAGTCGAGGGTGACCGGCGGCTTGGGCGGTGCGAACAGGCCGTCCGACAGGTCGAGTTGCGGATGTTCGATAGCCTGTTCGGCTTCGCCGTCTTCGAAGCCCATGTCGACCAGCGCGTCCTTTAGGGCGGTGGCGGCCGCGTAGAAGGTCGGCTCGGAGACGTGGGCGTAAGCGCGGTTCAGTTCGGGAGCCCCGCGGCGACTGGCGTAGGGCATTCGCAGCACCCGGCCGAGAAGCTGCTCGACCGATATCGAACTCTTGATGCTGGCCACCGAGCAGAAGACGTAGGCGAAGGGGCAGTCCCATCCCTCCTTCAGCGCCTCGACGGTGATGATGTGTTCGATAGGGCAATCGGGCGCAGCGAGGTCCACGCCGTCGAGCCCGCGTTGATCGCCGGTCGCGACGGCGACCCGCTCCTCGGGGATCGAAAGGTCGTCGATCAGGTGGCGGCGCAGAACCTCGACCGTTACCTCCCGATCCTTCGGCTCGGCCTGGTAAAGGGTGATCGGCCGCAGGGGCTCCTTTTCCTTGGCCGCCAGATCAGCAAGCCGGGCCCGCTCTGCCACGGCGCCGGCGACCGCCGACTGCCAGTGCGCGTGCTCTTGGAGCACGATCGGCATCTTGATCATCTGCTCGGCCTTCAACTCGGCGGCCGTGGCGTTGAACAGGATGTTGCTGCGCCCGCGCGGCGTGGCGGTGAATTCCACCACCGCCCACGGGTTGATCCGCTCGCGCATCTGGTCGCTGAGCGTGGTGACGACGTTGTGGGCCTCGTCGACGATCATCATCGGCCGGGACATGTGGAGCAGGTTGGCGAAGGAGAAGCGGACGCCGCCGGCCTCGGTCTTCTCCAGGGCTGGGAAGGCCGCCAACGTTGCGGCATCCAACCGGCTAAAGAAGGGCTCCAGCGCCTCGTGGTGCTGATAGACCTTGCGGCCCTCGGTGTTCTCCACCCGCAGGGTCTGAACGGTGGCCACGATGATGCAAGCGTTCGACGCCAGGTCGTGCGGCGTGATGTTGACGAAGTCGCCGATGTCGAACACGCGCACGGCCCCGCCGAAGGCGGCGTCAACGGCGGCGCGATAGGGGTGGCGCGGATCGGCCAGCGCCTCGACCGTCTGCTTGCGGATGACATTCGAGGTCACCAGCCACAGCACCACGGGATACTCGCGCGATACCCCGGCGTCTCGGGCCAGCGGCACAGCATGGGCGGCCAGGATGGTCTTGCCGCCACCGGTCGGCAGGCGGATGCAGCAGTAGGGGGTCTCGCCGAGGCCCTTGGGCGCCCGATAGGGGCCGGCGAAGCGGCCGAGCCTCTGGCGCAGCGGCGGCTGGTCTTCGAGGGACGGCTGATCCAGCGCCCAGTCGAACGCCTGGGCCGGGTCCACTTCCTGCGCCTTGCCGAGGAAATCCCCGAGAACCTTCAGGGCCGACTTCTGGTAGGGCTTCAATTGCATCAGCGGCGCGCCTTCACGTCATAGGGCGTCTGGCGGAAAGCAATGCGCTCGCGGATCAGCGAAGGCCCGGACAGAGCGCTGCGCTCGCCGTAGACGACCAGTTCGCCGTCGAAGCCAGGCGGCAGGTGTTCGCGGATCACGGCGAGGGTCTGGCGCGTCAGCACATTGCCGCCCTCGGGCCGCCTATCGCCCAGCACACCGTTGTAAAGCAGGGCGATGGCGCGCTCGCCGTCGACGCCTAACACAGGACCATTGGGGGGCGCCGTCGGCGCCTGCCCCGTCTCGGCGAACCAAACATGGGCCGCCAGAGGTCCGAATGCGATGCCGGTGGAGAGCGCTCCGTCTTCCCCGAACACGGCTTCGCCGAGACGATAAAAGCGGAAACCACCGCCGCCGGTCCAATTCAGTGCTGGAGAAGCGCCACCTTGCTCGCCTTCGATCACCTTCTTGAGGCGCGGGATACAGTGGCTGACGGCGTGCTGTCCTTGCTCAATTCCAATCCACTGGCGCCCCATTTTCAACGCAACGGCAGCGGTTGTGCCGGACCCCAAGAATGAGTCGAGCACCAAGTCGCCAGGGTTTGTGGAGACGTGAATCATTCTAGCGAGCATGGGCTCGGGTTTCGGCGTATCGAACGGCGTGATGTTGTCCAACAGCTTGTTGAGGTGGTCTCTTTTCGCAGATTGGTTGGTGCCGACGTCGTCTCCTGACCACCAAGTGCGTGGTGCCACGCCTTCTCGAACCACCTCCTGGTAGCGCTTGATCAAGGGCAACCGGTCGCCATTCTTCCCGAAGTAGGCTCGGCCCTCGGCCCGCGCCTTTTCGAAAGTCTCCTTTGAGAAGGCCCAGAAGCGCCCCGCCTTAGGTGTCACAACTCGCCCTGAGGGTAGCGTGATTGGGAAACGCTGCTTCTCGGTGCCGCTCTTTGCGGTGCCGTCGTCACCTTGGCGCCATGGCCCTCTCGGATCGTTGTCTGGGTTCCGGAACCGCCCCTTCTGCACCGCCGTGCGTTCGATCAGGTTGCGGACCGTTTTCCATTTTTCACGGTTGCGCGCGTAGAGCAGAATATGGTCGTGGCTGACTGAGACATCTGCGTCGCCGCGCCCGCCTTTGTCCTTCTCCCAGACGAAGTTCGCCACGAAGTTCGACCGGCCGAACACCTCGTCCATGATGACCTTGAGGTAGTGACCCTCGTGGTCATCGATCGAGACCCAGATCGAGCCGTCTTCGGACAGCAGTTCGCGTAGCAACTCCAGCCGGGGCCACATCATCGCCAGCCAGCGGCTGTGCTCCAGGTTGTCGTCGTAGTGCTCAAAGGCCGACCGCGTATTGTAGGGCGGGTCGATGTAGATGCATTTCACCCGGCCGGCGTAGAACGGCAACAACGCCTTGAGCGCCTCCAGGTTGTCACCCTGGATCAGCATGTTTCCGGCTGCCGGATCACCGTCGCCGAGGGCCGGGTCTTCCTCCAGCAGCCGATAGGGCGCGCGCCGGGCGGCCTTTAGGTCTTCGTCACGCGTGAGCCAGGTGAGGATGGGCATGGCCCTTCATCGCCCGCTTCGGCCAAGCCTGGCAACGGACACGCTAAGGATTGCCGTCAGCTCGATGTGCGTCGTGACCCGGTCGGCTCAGTTGGGTATCGCAGCCTCGCGCCCGCTCCTTGTTCGTCGGCATCGATAAGAATCACGCCCGCGCCCTCCAGCGTCTTTCGGAGGAGTTCTGCGTTCGGCTTGTAGACGGTCATGAACTCCCGCGCGTTTTCAGCCTTTCGGACGGTGTTCATAGCCAAGCCCGCCTCCTTAGCCAGACGCGAAACTGACCAGTTAAGCAGACCGCGTGCGGCCCTAAGCTGGGCGGGGGTGACGACAACCTTGTCTTGAAGACTTGTCTGCTTAGCGGGCATGTTGACAAAAAAGACCATCGATGAAAAATAGCACCATCAAGAGAATGTGCTATGGCTCAGCATACCTTCCTTCCGGCGCTCTGTCCGGATCACGGTAAGCCTAAGAACCGAAGGACCTGCGCGGGTTGCAACTCAGCCTACATGCGCGGCTATCTTCGAAAACGGAACAAGGACGATCCAAATTGGGCTGTTTGGCACCGCGCCAAGAAGCGTGCCCGGCGGCTCGGCATCTCGTTTGATCTCCCCCTTTCGGAGGTCGTAGTTCCAGAGCGCTGCCCGGTGACCGGGACCCTCTTGGCCGTGGGACAGAGGCGATCCTCCAACTCACCTTCCCTTGACCGCATCGACCCCCGCCAAGGTTACGTGATCGGCAACTGTCGCGTAATTTCTGACCACGCCAACCGCATCAAGGGAAACCTGGATATCGGCTCCCTGAGAGTGCGCGCTGCGAACGGCCCGCTCGCCCTCCAAGGCGACTACCAAAAAGTGGTCCAATACGTTGAACGCGAGGGCCTGCTCGTCGAAGTGCGGAGAAAGGCGCGGATGGGTGGAATTGAGGCTCAGGGATGGACTGAGATCGCCAATTTTCTGGAAGACCGCTTCCGGCGGGGTCTCGTCTTCTAATCGCCAGGCGAAACACCCGTTTCGAATATGTTGGCGCTCGCAAAAGTTGGGCGTTGTGCAGCACTACCGGTGAGCGGCCGCCCTGATTAGGCAATGATCAAACCCTGAGCAGTCTGCAAGCGTCTTATACGCGGCGAGTATCGATCCACGTTCAGTCCCGAGCCCAACCCCTCGGCAATGCGTTTCCCGTCTACTTATCAAGAGCCTTGGCGATTTTCGCCGCTTTATCTTCATCGTCTTCCGCAATTATCCTGCGGATGTCCGCCAAAACGTCATCCATCGATTTGGTCCACTGTGACAGATCGAGTGACTTCACCTGCATCGCGATCATGCAGGTCATGAGGAAGGCGGCGCTGAACGTGCCTCTGGCGACCTTGTTTCGCAGCACCTTCTCATCGATCTCGACGCCGACCGCCGCAAGAGCCGCCGCTAGTTCACGGTAGCCCATATCGCGCTTCGCCATCTCGATCTTGATCACCTGTTTGGCGACGAACTTCGATTGTCCGGATTCATCCGGCTTTGCGTTGTGATCCCACTCTTCGATTTCGCCCATCACGCACACTGCCTCCTATGGCGTGAGCATCATAATCTATGGCGAACGCTTGACAATACGACCGCTTTCGGTGCTTATGCCATCAAAATTGAGGCTATAGCATCGGAGGGCTGGGTTGGCGGCACGGGGTGAGAGGGGAAAGGAGGGCACGCGCAAGCTGAAGAAGCGCGTTCGCCGCCTGCCGCTCAACGCCCTTGGGCAGGAACAACAGCATTTCCTTCTGACTGCCGGCGCCGTGACGGTGACCGAAAAGCAGGTTGCCCGTATGTCGGAGGCCGAGGCTTACGAAGTCTTCAAGGCAATCCGCTTTCGCGAAAACGGCGGGAATCCAGTCTGCCCCTACAAGGGCTGCAACCACCGGGTCTGTTACACCCTGCGGACCGCCCGACAGGAGAGGCGCGCCAGAGAGGGGTTCGTCCAGCCAATCTATAAGTGCCAAGCCTGTCGCCGTCAGTTCACGGTGACGTCGAAGCGCATCTTCGCCAGCCGCAAACGCCCTTTCAACGACATCCTCTATTCCCTGATCGTTTTCGTGAACGGGGTCAGCGGAGTCGCCGCTCTCCGCGCTCGGCGGGCCGACGGCACAAGTTATAAGACGGCGTTCGTGACCGAGCACAAAGCCCGAGAGGCGATGGCCTTCTCACGGGCCGTGCGCGAACTAGGTGGCGAGCGTCCGGTCGACGTTGATGGGAAGGCGGTCGGGAACCATCGGCGGCGTTACGTGTATGACGGCAAACCGACTGGCGGACGCGGCGGTGGCCAGTCCATCGTCGTCGTTCGAGAACGCGGGGTCGGAGGCGAGAGCCGTATCCGAGTGGTGGATGGGGACGAGCGCCAAGCCGCTGGCTGGATTACCGACCTAGTAAAACCGGGCACCCACGTCTTCTCAGATGGCGGCTGGAGTTTTAGTCATATCGGTCCGCACGATATGATCATCCACAAGCGCGGATTCTCCAAAGACGGCGTTCACAACAACTTTGCCGAAAGCTTTTTCGCCCGCGTTCAGCGCTGCGAAGAAGGTGTTCACTATCGCATCTGGGGTCACAACCTTGACCTCTACGGCCAGGAGATTTCTTGGCGCGAGGACTACAGGCGCGAGGATACGGGCACCCTTTGGCGCAGGCTGATTGGCGCAGTAGCCGATGCCCCCCAGTCGAGGAGGTTCGCTGGATGGTGGCAGCGCTGGCAGCAGGAAGATGGAGTTAAGCGGCGGAAGCGGCCTTGGAAGCTGGCGGCCGGAAATTGACCGGCCGACGCCTGTCTTTCGGAATGAACCGCCACTCCTCGTGGATCAACTCTTTACGACGCTCGACTAAACCTGCTTCCTCGTCCCTACACATCTGACTCCAGATTGAGCGCTGAAGATTATATCGATCTTCATTCGACAGCCTTTCTGGAAGATGCCTGTTCGTGATCTCTTCCGCCAGACGCCGGATCGTCCACCACTCCTCACTATCCCGGATCAGCCCATAGATGTGCCCTCTTAGCTGACGGTATCCAAAGGGGCTCCGCTTCCCATATGTGCGACGAAGTGGATTCTTGTCCGGTGTCCATTCGTCGTCAAGAAGCTGAATGGTGGTCTCAACGGCCGAGATGCTACGGCGGAGGCGATCAATCTCGCTGGCACTCGCAGCTAAACTGCCGGCAAAGTTCCGATCGCTGGTGACGTTGAGGAAGACCAGCCGCAGTTCTCCAGCGAGCCGGCGATGTTCCGCTTCTAGAGCGTAAAGCGTGTGCACTGCCATCGAAGGAGAAGGCTCTGTAGGTCCTTAACATCGGCTTTCACGCCACGTTGGGTGGCTTTGCGCCATAAGGCCGGAATATTCCCCTCAGGCGCTGGATTCCCTGCGCCAGCCGCTGGAAACGGGCGAGATCGTGGTCGCCCGCGCCAACGCCCATGTGCGCTATCCCGCCCGGTTCCAGCTGGTTGCAGCCATGAACCCCTGCCGCTGCGGACTGGGAGGAGCCGGCAAGGGGGCCTGCGGCAAGGCTCCCCGTTGCCAGCGCGACTACCAGAACCGCATCTCGGGGCCGATGTTCGACCGCATCGATCTCACGGTGGAGACCCCGCCGGTGACCGCCGCCGACATGGCCCTGCCGCCGCCCTCCGAGGGCACGGCCGAAGCCGCCGCCCGGGTGGCGATCGCCCGCACGGCCCAGGCGGAGCGAGCCCGCGCCGCTGGCTTCGGGGCCGGCCAGGATCTGAACGCACGCATCTCCGGCGAGGCCCTGGACCGGTTCGCCGCTCCCGACGAGGCGGGCCGCGCCCTGTTGATGCGCGCAGGCGAAGCGGGGGGCCTGACGGCCCGGGGTTGGACCCGCACGCTCAGGCTGGCGCGCACCATCGCGGACCTCGACGGCTCCACCGGCGTCCTCCGTCGCCATATCGCCGAGGCCCTGATCTATCGCCGCACGACCCAGGGTGCGGAAGAGGACTTCCGGCGTCAGACGGCCGTGGGGAGGTCGGCGCTGCGGGAGAGCCTCGCGGCTTGGTGAGCCCCACCCGCCTGCGCCGGCGGCCTAAGGTGAAGCCGGCTGAACGCACCTGGAGATCGAGAAGCGGCGACTGTCCCCTTCTACTGAAAGGTCGAGCGCCCACCCGCGACTCTTGGCCAGCTTCGCGAAACCATGGGGAGACCAAGACTCGGGATTGCGGGTCGGATCTGCGAGTTCACCCACGAGGCAGCCGTCATCCGTTAGCAGCCGGATCAGCCCGTTGAACCAGGCCTTCGCGTAGCGGTTCTCGACCTCGTTGAGCAGTCCTCCGACATCGATGCGCTTGAAGACCGGCAAGGCCGGCCCCTCTCCGTCCGTCGTGGAAATGTAGAGGATCGACCCGTCGTCCGGCAGGCCCGTCAGGCTGTGAGGAGCCGTTCCGGCCGCCACCAGCTGAATCCGCGTGCCGCCACGATGAGGCCGGGTGTGTGGGGTGGCCCGCACCTCCAGGGGAGTCTCAGTCGCGAGCAGGGACTGAACGAGCGAATCCTCATCGAGAGGTCCCCTTACTCGGGCAGCGGCCTCCACCAGGCGCGGCGCCTCTAGACGGCTGGACCCATCCCGGTCGGTCCGCACGCCTCCGCTGGTGACGTTGTGGTTCCAGGTCGCGAACCTGCTCCCTTGCGGCTCCGGCGAATGCGCGCCGAATCCGGACATCGAGACCGATTTCCGATTGTCATAGTCGGTCCGCTCCCGATTGAGCTCGCGACCCATCGAACGCTTGGTCGCGGCCCATCCTTGATTGAACGCCACCATGGCCATCCGCTTCAGGTTGCCGTCAATGAAGCGGATGCCGTTCGCGTCCAGAAGATCGAGCACCCGATAGAGCTCCGCCGTCCGGAACATGGACATCCAGATGCCGGTGCCGCTCAGAATATGGTCTTCGCGCTCGTAGGCGGCGGTGTTGAAGCGCGCGACCAGATCCTGCTTCACGTGGAGCCCGTCAGGCCATCGCGAGGCGTCGATCCTCAGCCCGCAGGCGAAGAGGTGCGGATGCCGTTCAAGGATTGCGAGCTCCTCGAGCACCGCGTCCGGGGGCGCGGTCACGTCGCAGTCCGTGACGATCATGTACGGGGATTGAAGGTATCGCTCACGGTCGATGGCGAGGGCCAGATGGACGGCGTTGTTGCTGATGTTCTCGTCAAGCCTGGTGAAACTGTTCACCCGCCCCTGTCGGATGGCCTCCAGGCAGAAGGCCTCGAATGACCCATCCTCGGCGGGCCAGGGGTTGTGCACGACGTCTATGACGAGCGGCGCTTCCGACTCCAGCATCGATCGCAAGGAGGCGATGTTGATCTCGTCCAGGCCGTGAGACATCACCAGGCAGGGAATCGCCGGCGGGACAGAGGACTCTGCTGACACTGCTCACCTAGATGGGGGAAATCGAACAACCACGGGACCGCCGGAACGGAGCGCGGCCGTGCGGTTACCTGTGAGCGCGCCCCCGCACAAGGTCAGCCCGCATGGAGAGACAGCGCCTGATCCAGCACGAGCGCGATCTCGGCGGCTTCCTCATCCGTGAAGGCCGGATAGAGCGGCAGACAGATCGCCCGCTTCGCCAGGCTCGACGCCTGGTCCAGCCCTCCCACGCACAAGACGGGTTCGGCATATCCCTCATGCAGCGTCGGCCAGTAATAGCGCCGCACCTGGTAGCCGCGCCCATGGCAGAAGTCCTGGAAAGCCTGGGCGTCCGCCCCATCGGGCAGGAGGATCGGAAAGTTGGACCAGGCCGTCGGCCCCGGATTAGCGAGCACCGTCACGCGCGGATGGGCCTCCAGCCGCCTGCCGTACCAGTCCGCCATCCTGCGGCGGCCCTCGACCAGTGCATCGTTGCGCGACAGATGCGCTAGTCCGACCGCCGCCTGGAACTCGCTCATCTTGCCGTTGAAGCCGTAGTCGAACTGGCGATCGGGCCTCAGTCCGAAATTCATCGCCTGTTTCAGGCGGGGCCTCAGCGCCGCATCCGAGAAGATCGCCCCGCCCTCGCCGATGCCGAACGCCTTTGTCGCGTGAAGGGAAAAGACCTCCGTCACATCCGGCGCCGTCTGGACTTTCCCCGCCCCGAGCGCGGCCGCTGCGTCGACCACCACCACGGCGGATCGCGACCGCGCGAGTTCGACAAGCGGAGCGAAGTCCCGCACGAAGCCATAGGCTCGCACGGGCATGACCGCCGCGATCTCATGTTCATCCATCGCCTTGGACAGGCTGTCGGGGTCCATCTCGCAGGTGTCCGCCGACACGTCGCACAATACCGGCTCGCAGCGCGCCATCAGCACCGCGTCCAGGGTCGCCGGAAAGGTGAAGCTCGGGATCGCGACCTTGCCCCTCACGCCGTGAGCCAGAAGCGCCGCGCTGAGCGCCACCGTAGCGTTATTAGCTAGGGTGACTGCCGACCCTTCGCTCGCGAACCGGCCAGCCAACGCCTCGCTGAAACGTGTCTCCAGGGCGCCGAAGTTCGTGAAGTACCGAGCTTGGTAGGCAGGCTCCAGCAGCGGCCCCCACGCCTCGACCGGCGGCAGCTCCGGTCGCACAAACGGGAATTTCATGGACGGAGGCGGCCTCGGTCAGTTGAGGCTCGTCTCGTGAACGATCTGCCGCGGCGCCGCAAGGCCACGCTCAGACGGTCGTCGCCCTTAGCGTTCGGAAGGTCGCCGACCAGCGCGTTCGTTCGCCGGGCAGGATGCTGTGCTGCCATTCCTCCCGGGCCGGGCCGTCCAGCAGATAGGCCGAACGGGGCGCGAGGGACCGGGCCGCGCGGACCCAGCCACCGTCGCCGCGTGGCCTACGAAATCGCATCACGGCCGGAGCGCCCAGCGAGACGCCGACAACCTTGCCGAATTGAGGCCGGTCGCGATGCCAGCCGATGCCGGCGCCAGGCCGATACTCGTTGATCAGCAGCTGCACCAGAGCCTCGCCTTCCACACCGGCCAGGGCGGCGGCGCGAGCGCGCAGCGGCACGATCCAGTCCGGAATCGCAGGGGCCTCAGCCACCCGCCCCCGGCTGAAATCATAGCTCCAGCCGAAATAGACCACCCGCCGATTGCCCTTGAATCCCTGGAAATCGAAGGCCTCGAAGGGCAGCGTCGCGAAACGGGCGACCAGGTCCGCCTCTTCGACGGCCGAGATCAGATCCTCCACATAGACCAGGCCCTGAGGCTCCGGGGGCGCGGGCGCGGCGAACAGGTCGGCCTGGGTCGGAAGCGGATTCACTCTGGCTGAACGCCGAACCGGCCCTCGCCGCTCCGGGGATCACTTGAACATATAAGCATATCTTTATATCTGTCGCCTCCGCTGTCGCCCGGTCCCCAGGAGCCGCCTTGCCCCGCACCTCCTTCTATTTCACCTCGGAAAGCGTCTCCGAGGGCCACCCCGACAAGGTCGCCGACCAAATCTCCGACACCGTCGTGGACCTGTTCCTGGCCAAGGACCCCGAGGCGCGCGTCGCCTGCGAGACCCTGACCACCACCAACCGCGTGGTCCTGGCCGGCGAAATCCGCGGCCGGGGCATCTGGGAAGATGGCGCCTGGGCTCCGGGCGTCACGGACGAGATCGAACGCGCCGTGCGGGCGACCGTGAAGGCCATCGGCTACGAACAGTCGGGCTTCCACTGGGAGACCTTCGAATTCTCCAACCACCTGCATGGGCAGTCTGCGGACATCGCGGTCGGCGTCGACGCCACCGAGAACAAGGACGAGGGCGCCGGCGACCAGGGGATCATGTTCGGCTACGCCTCGAACGAGACGCCCGAACTGATGCCCGCCACCCTGGCCTATAGCCATGAGATCCTGAAAAAGCTCGCCGAGCTGCGTCACGCCGGCGGCTCGATCCTGGAGCCGGACGCCAAGAGCCAGGTGACCCTCTTCTACGAGAACGGCAAGCCGGTCCGGGCCAGCTCCATCGTGGTCTCCACCCAGCACGCGGCCGGCAAGAGCCAGGACGAGGTGGCCGCCGTGGTGAAGCCGGTGGTCGAAAGCGTGTTGCCCAAGGGTTTCATCACCGACGAGACCGTCTGGCACATCAATCCTACCGGCATCTTCGAGATTGGCGGCCCGGACGGCGACGCGGGCCTGACGGGCCGCAAGATCATCGTCGACACCTATGGCGGGGCCGCCCCGCACGGCGGCGGGGCCTTTTCGGGCAAGGACCCGACCAAGGTCGACCGGTCGGCGGCCTACGCGGCGCGCTACCTGGCCAAGAACGTGGTGGCCGCTGGCCTGGCCGAGCGCTGCACCATTCAGCTAAGCTACGCCATCGGGGTCGCCGAACCGCAGTCCATCCACGTCGATCTGCACGGCACCGGCCGGATCGAGGAGGCGGTGCTGGAACGGGAGCTGCCCGGGATGATCGGCGGGGCTACCCCGCGCGCGATCCGACAGCATCTGGGGCTGAACCGGCCGATCTATGCCCGCACCGCCGCCTACGGCCATTTCGGCCGCAAGCCCGAGGCGGACGGCGGCTTCAGTTGGGAACGGACCGACCTCGTCGACCGGCTGCGAGCCCTGGCCTGATCTAGATCGGCAGGCTTGACCGTTCGTCGTTTTTGGCCGCACCTGCGCGTCACGCCGGGCGGTGGTCGTCGGGCGAACGGGGGACCATCATCATGATCAAGCGCATGTTCGGCGCCCTGGCGGGCGCAGGCATGATGCTCGCCGCTTCGACCGGCGCTGCATCGGCCCAGGCGGACGGGGACTACTACACCTTCGACCTGCATAACGAGACCAGCGGCTATACCATCCTGACCTTCCAGACCGGCCGGCCCAACGGCACCTACAGCCAGGACTGGATGCCGACCCGGGTGCTGGAAGCCGGCGACAGCGTCGCCATGCGCTTCTACGATTCCGAGGACGCCTGCGAATACTGGGTCAAGGTCGTGTTCGACGACGGCGACGAGTTCGAGCAGAAGCTGGACTTCTGCGAGCTCGAGTATGTGGTCGTCACCGACGAAGGCATCTCGGGCACGATGGGCGACTGACCGGTCGCACCTGACAGGACGCGGGCGTCGGGCTAGAAGCCGTCGATGCCCGCCTCCTCTGACGACGCCTCTCCTCCAGCACCGACCTGGGGGCCGCTGCGGTCCTTCGGTCGCATCAAGTCGCGCACGCTCAAGCCGCGCCAGGCGGCGCTGTTCGACACCCTGCTGCCGCGCATCGCCCTTCCCGACCCGGAGGCCGGACCGATCGATCCCGTGGCGCTCCAGCCCGGAGCCCGCGAGGTCTGGCTGGAGATCGGCTTCGGTGGGGGCGAACATCTGGTCGAACAGGCCGCGCGTCACCCGGACGCCCTGATGATCGGTTGCGAGCCCTTCCTGAACGGCGTCGGCTCGGCCCTGCGACACATCGAGGAGCGCGGCCTTTCGAACGTGCGCCTGCATGCCGGCGACGCCCGTGCGGTGCTCGACGCCCTGCCGCAGGCCAGCCTCGACCGGATCATGATCCTCTTCCCCGACCCCTGGCCCAAGGCGCGGCACCAGAAACGACGCCTGGTCCAGGACGACAGCGCCGCCGCCATGTCCCGAGCCCTCAGGCCAGGCGGCCGCCTCCGGTTCGTCACCGACTGGAAAGATTATGCGGACTGGGCCCTGGAGCGGTTCAACCGCACGCCGGGCCTGAAGTGGCTGGCCGAAGACGCGGATGACTGGCGCAACCCGCCCGCCGACCACGTCACCACGCGCTACGAGGAAAAGAAGCTCGGCGACACCGCCCCTATCTTCCTGGAGTTCGAGCGGGTCTAGCCGCGCTCCGCCCCGCGCGGGGCCACACTCGCGCGCCGGCCCAGACCAGCCCTGACTTGACCGCCGCCCCGATCAGGAACGGCTGGACACCGCCCGTCCAGGCCTCGTTTGCGCCGATGGAGGTCGCCAGCCAGGCGCCGCCGATCACAACCAGAAGCAGGTGCAGCCCGAATAGAGCCACGATCCCGCGCTTCCAGTCCTCCACCCAGCCTTTCCGGGCCGCAAGCCCGGCCAGTGCGGCCACGAGCGGAAAGGCGAAGATGTAGCCGGCCGTGGGTCCGGCGAACGGCTGCATTCCCGAAGCTCCGTCCGACAGCACCGGCAGTCCCACCGCCGCCGCACCGAGATAGACAAGCACAGCCGCCACGCCCCACACGGGGCCCAGCGCCACTCCGGCCAGGAGCACGGCGAAGCTCTGCATCGTCATTGGCACGGGGTGCATGGGCAGGTCGATCTGCGCGCCGAGCGCCATCAGGCCGGCGAATGCGATGCACAGCAGGAGCGGGCGCAGACGGGAAGACATGCCCCGCCGAAGCACGGGCGATGGTCCGCGGCAACCCTGCTGGCGTGGATCGGCAAGCGGCGCCATACCGGCTCGTCGCCATCGGAGTTCGCCATGTCGCCCGCCCTCCACCCGGTCTCCGCCCCTATATTTCTCCGTGGCCTGCGCGTTCTCGGCCACCTGATCGAGACGGCCCGCGCCTCCGGTCTTGAGGAAGCCGCGCTGCTCGAGGCGCGTCTCGCCCCCGACATGAGGCCCTTCGCGGACCAGATCCGCATGGCCGCCTTCTCGGCCCGCAGCTGCGTCGCCCGCCTGACCGGTCAATCCTGGCCCAGGACCGACGACGCCGAGGCCAGCCTGGACGAGCTCCAGGCCACTATCGACCTGTCCATCGCCTTCATCGAGGCGACTGATCCTTCGGCCTTCGAGGGCGCCGAGACCCGCCGCGTCGAGCTGCGCTTTCCAGGCGTCGAACTGGACTTCCACGGCGCCGGCTATCTGACCAGCTTCGCCCTGCCCAACTTCTACTTCCACGTCTCCATGGCCTACGCCATCCTGCGCCACCTGGGCGTCCCGCTGGGCAAGCGCGACTACCTGGGCCAGCTCGATCTTGTGCGTTGAGGCCTCGGGAACGCCGGCGGCGCGTGGACGCTGAACCCTCATGAGCGTCGCCTTCACGCGTGAGGAGGATCTGGAGGCCACGGCCGCCGATCTTCCAGACCGTCCCATCTCGCCCCATCCCAACCTCGTCACGCCCCAGGGCCTGGCGGACATCGATGCGGCGCTCGCCCAGGCGCGGGCGGCCTATGCGGTGGCCCAGGCCCAGGGGTCGATCGAGACCGACCGCACGGCCATGGCGCGGGCGACGCGCGACCTGCGCTACTGGTCCGCCCGGCGAGCCTCGGCCCAGCTGGTCGAGACTGCGCCCGACGGCCGTGTGCGCTTTGGGGGCTCGGTGACCATCGAGCGCGAGGACGGCCGGACCCAGACTTGGAGGATCGTCGGCGAGGACGAGGCCGATCCGGCGACCGGCTCGGTCAGCCACGTCTCGCCTCTGGCCCGCGCCCTGATCGGCAAGCGGGCGGGCGACGAGGCGGTGGTCGCGGGTCAGGCGGTGGAGGTCATCGCGGTCGACTGACACCGGCCTCGCGGCCCGACCTTCGGAGCCATTCATCGAGCGAAGCGTTGCCGTGGTTCCGCCCCTTCGCCCGACCCGGTATGCCCCGCCTGTGAGCACGAACCCCCACGCCCTGTCGGGCCCCTATCGCGCCGTCTGGCGCTGGCACTTCTACGCCGGGTTGCTGGTCTTGCCCTTCCTGATGCTGATGGCGCTCACCGGCGGCGTCTATCTGTTTAAGAGCGAGATCGACGACTGGCGGACCCGATCCGTCGCCGCCATCCAGCCGGGACGTCCCCCCAGCCCGCCCTCGGAATGGAGCATGGCCGCCACGGCCGCGGCCCCGGGCAGGGTCGCCGCGGTCCTGGTCCCCGACCGTCCGGATCGCGCGGTGCAGGTCACCGTGGCCGGGATCGATGGGTCCCAGAAGGTCGTCTTCGTGGATCCGGCCGGAGCGCGGGTCACCGGGGTGCGGGGGGCCGGCGGGATCACCGAGACGGTCAAGCGCATCCATTCCCTGATCATCCTCGGGCCCGGGATGAACCTGGTGGTGGAGATCGTCGCCGGCTGGGCGATGATCCTCGTCGCCACCGGCGTCTTCCTGTGGTGGCCGCGCGGACGGGGCGCGGGCGTCGTGACGATCCGGGGGCGTGGCGGCCGGCCCTTGTGGCGCGATCTGCATGCGGTGACGGGCCTCTACGCCGGCGGCTTCATCTTCTTCCTGGCGTTCACCGGCATGCCGTGGTCGACGGTGTGGGGCGGCGGTTTTCTGGGCCTGGTCAACAACGCGGGCCTGGGCCGCCCCCCGGCGCCCGCCGCCCAGGACTGGAGACATGGCGACCACGCCGACGCCCCGGTGCACGCCGGCTGGGCGATGGGCTCGACGGCGCTGGCGGCTCCGCCTGGTCCCGTCGACCTGACCGCCATCGTCGCCTCGGTCGAGGCCGCCGGCCTGGCTCGTCCCTATCGGGTCGGCCTGCCGGAAACGCCGGACCTGGCGGTCACCGCCGCCCATGAGAACCAGGCCGCCGAGGACGCCCGCCTGATCTATCTGGCGCGCGACGGGCAGGTGCTCGCCGACGTGACGGCCGATCGGTTCGGGCTCGGCGCCCGCGCCTTCGAGTGGGGCATCGCCGTGCACGAGGGCCGCGAGTACGGCCAGGTGAACCGCTGGCTCATGCTGTTCGCCTGTCTTTCCGTCTGGGTGCTAGGCGCCTCGGCCCTGGCGATGTGGTGGAAGCGCAGACCCAGTGGCCGCCTCGCCGCGCCCCAGGCTCCCCCCGGCGCCCGGGTGAGGGCCGCCGTACTTGGGATCGTGCTTCCATTCTGCATTCTCTACCCGCTGACGGGGCTCAGCCTGCTCGTGGCCCTGGCGCTTGACGCCGGGGTTCGCCGGCGCATGTCGCGCGAGGATACTGAGCCGGCAGGCTCTCCCGCCCGCTGATCACGGGAAGGTGAGCCGGGGCGACAGATTTGCGTCATCATGGCCCCAGATCGTAAAACACTCCCCGAACCCGTTCGCAAACCAAGGATTCCTGATGCGTTTCATCGCCTTCGCCGCTGCTCTTGTCACCGCTCCCGCCCTGGCCGCCGCGCCTGCCCTGGCCGCCCCGGCCGCTCTCGTCCAGGCGTCCGAGCCGACCGACCAGGAGCTGAACCAGTTCGCCCAGGCGATGGAGAAGGTCCGGCCGATCGCTGAGGCTGCGGGCTCGGCCCCGACCGCTGAACAGCAGGTGGAGATGGCCGCAGCCATCACCGAGAGCGGCCTGACGCTCGAGCGTTTCAACGCCATCTCCGCCCAGGCCGGCTCGCCCCTGATCCAGGCCCGTCTGGCCCTGGCCTCGGCCGAGGCCTCGGCCGTCAGCACCGGCGTCACCGACGCCGAGGTCGACCAGTTCTCCGCGGCCATGGCCCAGGTCCGGCCGATCGCCCAGGCGGCCGGTTCGGCGCCTTCGGCCGAACAACAGGCCGAGATGGCTGCCGCCATCACCAACAGCGGCCTGAGCCTGGAGCGCTTCAACGCGATCTCCCAGGCCGTCTCCTCGGACGCCCACCTTCAGGCCCGCGTGGCCGTGGCCGACGCCCGCCGCGGCGGCTGATCCGTCTCGAGCGCTGAATGACGAAGGGCGGAGCTTCGCGGCTCCGCCCTTTTTCGCATGAGCCGCCCGTCAGCGGGCTCCGCCCATCCTCATCGCGCGCCGCGTGAGCGCCTCGGGCGACGAACGTCGCGCCTGATTTCCAGCCCCGCCGGGCGTTTTAATGTCTCCGATGGCCCGCGCCCGCCGCCACGGTCGGGCCGGGGCTGACGGCGCCGACCTCGGCCTGCATGTGACCGATCTCCGCCTGCTGGCTCGACACGATCTGCCGCGCCAGAGCCCTCAGCTCCGGATCGGTCCCGCTCTCCAGATAGATGCGGGCCATGTCCACGCCCGACTGGTGGTGCGGGATCATCAGGGCGACAAAGTCCCGATCCAGGTCGCCGGTCACCTGCACCGCGTTCATCTCCCCGTGCATCCGGTCCATCGAGGCCATCATGGCGGCCGTGGCGCCGGCGCCGGCGGCGGCCGTCGAGGCCTCGTCGCCGTGATAGTGCTCCTTGCCGCGCCAGAAGGCGCCCGGCGCCACCCCGCCCTGCGGCGACGCCTCGCGCGATTCCGGCCGCAACAGCGACGCGATCGGCCCGGAGGCGACGCGGTAGAACAGATAATGCTGCCCGGCGTACGACCCCATGGTGATGACCAGCGCGATGGTCAGCCCCACCGGCACGAGCAGGGTCGCGCGCCGGTCGCGCGGCGTCACCTCCAGCGCGTGCTCCCGCAGCGGATCCGCGATCGCGACCAGCAGGCCCGCCAGGATCGTCGCGTGCCCGATGAGATCGACCCGCCCGAACGGATAGACGGCCGCGAACATCAGCGCGAACAGGGCCAGGGCCGACAACCGGCGCACCAGCGGCGTCCACAGCAGGCCGAAGCCCAGGGTGAACTCCGCCACCCCAGCCATGGTCGTGTAGGGTCCGAACGGAATGCCGAACGCCAGGAACGGCTTCTCCTCCAGCAGCGGCAGGAACCACTGCGGGTACATGAACTTCTCCATGCTGGACCACATCAGCGCGCAGGCGATGCCCCAGCGCAGGATGGCGAACCGCCGGTCGCGCCACTTGCCGTCCGGCAGGCCCGACAGCAACAGATAGCCCGCCAGCCCCAGCCCCAGCGCCAGATAGTCGTACAGGTGGAACAGGTCGTAGTTGGCCAGGGCCACGGCCCACAGCAGCACGATCGCCACGGCGGCCAAGATGCGCGTGCGCCGCCAGATGATCAGCAGGCCGATCAGCAGCTGCGCCCACGGCAACAGCTCCGATTCCGTCTTCAGCTCGGGCGTCAGATAGCTGCCGCCGACCGAGAACAGGGCGATGAAGAAGGCGGCCAGCACCGCGATCATGAAGGCGTCGGCATGATCGCGCAGCGGCCGGGTGGCGGTGTCCAGAACCCCCATGGCCGCCTGGCCCGGCGCCCGCCGCTCCAGCACCGTCGTCGCGAGGAAAAAGACCAGCACCAGCCCGAGCCCCAGCCAGAAGAACGGCAGCGACAGGGTGGTGGTGATCGGCACCGGCGAGGCCGCCACCTCATACTCCTCGAACCACTTCACATGCGCCCATGCGGTGGAACTGACCAGGGTCAGCGAGAGCGCCAGAAGCGGGACGCCGGCGAGGGCGGGGCGATGCGGCGAGGCTGGAGCGAACATCCTGGATGAACGACAACGGCCGCGCTCGGTTCACCCCAGGGCGTCCCAGGCCGGCCGGGCGGAGGCGTTCAAGAAAAAGGGCGGGCCCGTTTCCAGACCCGCCCGTCTTCGTGCAGTCAGTGAACGACCGGACTTAGAAGTCCATGTCGCCCATGCCGCCCATGCCGCCGCCCGGCATGCCGCCAGCGCCGCCGGCCGAGGCCTTTTTCGGCGCATCGGCGACAGCCGCTTCGGTGGTGATCAGGATGCCGGCCACGGAGGCGGCGTCCTGCAGGGCGGTGCGGACGACCTTGGCCGGGTCGATCACGCCCATCTTGACCAGGTCGCCGTACTCTTCGGTCTGGGCGTTGAAGCCGAACGAGGCGTCGTTCGATTCCAGCACCTTGCCGACCACGATCGAGCCTTCGACGCCGGCGTTCTCGGCGATCTGACGGATCGGGGCCTGCAGGGCGCGGCGCACGATGGCGACGCCGGCCTTCTGGTCGGCGTTGTCGCCTTCCAGACCTTCCAGACGCTTGGACGCCTTCAGCAGGGCGATACCGCCGCCGGGCACGATGCCTTCTTCCACGGCCGCACGGGTCGCGTTCAGGGCGTCGTCGACGCGGTCCTTCTTCTCCTTGACCTCGACCTCGGTCGAGCCGCCGACGCGGATGACCGCGACGCCGCCGGCCAGCTTGGCCAGACGCTCTTGCAGCTTCTCGCGGTCGTAGTCCGAGGTGGTGTCCTCGATCTGCTTCTTGATCTGGGCGACGCGGCCTTCGATGCCGTCCTTCTCACCCGAGCCGTCCACGATGGTCGTGTCGTCCTTGGTGATGGTGACCTTCTTGGCCTTGCCGAGCATGTCGAGGGTGACGTTCTCGAGCTTGATGCCCAGGTCTTCCGAGATGACCTGACCGCCGGTGAGGACGGCGATGTCCTCCAGCATGGCCTTGCGGCGGTCGCCGAAGCCCGGAGCCTTGACCGCCGCGACCCGCAGGCCGCCGCGCAGCTTGTTGACCACCAGGGTGGCCAGGGCCTCGCCCTCGATGTCCTCGGCGATGATCACCAGCGGACGGCCCGACTGAACCACGGCTTCCAGGATCGGCAGCATGGCCTGCAGCGAGGACAGCTTCTTCTCGTGGAGCAGGATGAGGGGCTCCTCGAGCTGAGCCTCCATCTTGTCGGCGTTGGTGATGAAGTAGGGCGACAGGTAGCCGCGGTCGAACTGCATGCCTTCGACGACGTCCAGCTCGGTCTCGGCGGTCTTGGCTTCCTCGACGGTGATGACGCCTTCGTTGCCGACCTTTTCCATGGCGCGAGCGATCATCTCGCCCACTTCCACGTCGCCGTTGGCCGAGATGGTGCCGACCTGGGCGATCTCGGAGTTGGCCGAGACCTTCTTGGACGAGGACTTGATCTCTTCGATGACCACGCCGACGGCCTTGTCGATGCCGCGCTTCAGGTCCATCGGGTTCATGCCGGCGGCCACGGCCTTGAGGCCTTCCTGGACGATCGACTGGGCCAGGACGGTCGCGGTGGTGGTGCCGTCACCCGCCTTGTCGTTCGTCTTCGAAGCGACCTCGCGGATCATCTGGGCGCCCATGTTCTCGAAGGCGTCTTCCAGCTCGATTTCCTTGGCGACCGAGACGCCGTCCTTGGTCGAGCGCGGGGCGCCGAAGGACTTCTGGATCACGACGTTGCGGCCCTTGGGACCCAGGGTGACCTTCACCGCATTGGCGAGGACGTTGACGCCGCGCAGCATCTTGTCGCGCGCGTCGGTGTTGAAGTTTACGACTTTAGCAGCCATCAGGCAGCTCCTATCTGTATGATTTCGGGGAAGAAGGTCGCGACGCGGGTGCTTAGGACAGCACGCCCAGGACGTCGGATTCCTTCATGATGATCAGGTCGTCGCCGTCGATCTTGACCTCGGTGCCCGACCACTTGCCGAACAGGATGCGGTCGCCGGCCTTCAGGTCCATGGCGACGTGCTTGCCGTCTTCGTCACGGGCGCCCGGGCCCACGGCGACCACTTCGCCTTCCTGGGGCTTTTCCTTGGCCGTGTCGGGGATGATGATCCCGCCCTTGGTCTTGGATTCCTCTTCAACGCGCTTGACCAGCACGCGGTCGCCGAGCGGACGAAACGCCATCTGAACTCTCCCTCTGAGAATGGTTCCAGCGCCCGGGCGCGGCGCTTTGGCAGCCGCCCCGCCCGAGTGCTAACGGCGCCGCAGATAGGGGCGGCCCGCAGGGTCGTCAAGGGCTGGGTCAAGGGTTTGAGCGGCGCTCCGCCAGCGCCCAGGCGGCCTCGACCTCCCGCGCGAACAGGGGTCCCGCGTCGCGCACAGCGGTGCGCCAGTCCCGCTCGGCGCCCGAACGGCGGCGCAGGGGCGCGAGCGACCGGCGCAGCTCCTCCAACGCTGCATCGGGGCGGTCCGACGCCAGCATGAGGCCGGCCAGGGCGTCCGAGGACCGCAGCCGCTCGGAATGGATGGGCTGCAGCCTCTCGGTCGCGATCGCGCTGGCGCGGCGCAGCAGGGGTTCGGCCTCTTCCAGTCGCCCCTGCGCCTTCAGCGCCGCCGCATAGCCCCGCAGGGTCTCCAGCAGGTCCGGGCTGCCCTGGCCGATCCCGGCCGCCAGCACACGCAGCCCCTCGGCGAAGAGGGGCTCGGCCTCCACCGCCCGCCCCTGGTCCATAAGGGCGTAGGCGAGATTGGCCCGCGCCACCCCGGTGAAGGGATGCTCCGGCCCCACGATCTCCAGCGCCAACTCCAGCGTCGGCCTGAACTGCCGCTCCGCCTTGGGACCGTCGCCCGACAGATGCAGGAACCATCCGTAGTTGTTCAGGCACTGGGCGAGCAGCACCTTGTCCTGGGACGCCCGGGCGATCACCACCGCGCGGCGATACAGGGGGTCGGCCTGGCTCCACCGCCCGGTGCGTCGCAGGCTGTTGGCCAGGTTCGACAGCACGATGGCCACGCGCGGCGCCTTGGGCCCGTGCAGGACCTCGTACATGCCCAGCACCTGCCGATAGGCCGGATCCGCCTCGGCATGCCGCCCCTGGGCCGCCAGGGCGTTGGCGTAGAGGTTGAGCGCGTCGGCCACGGCGTCATGAACCTGGCCGTACAGGGCCCGGCGACGTTCCAGGCTGTCCAGCGCCGCCGCCTCGGCCCGCGCATACTCGCCCTGGCCATCGAAAGCCCGGGCCCGGTCGTAGGCGATCGAGGCCGCCAGCTGTGCGTCCGCGCCGCCCGCCAGCCGTTCGGCCTCGTCGAGCAGCGCCAAGGCGTCCGGATACCGCCCCTGCTCGTTGCGCACGCGGGCCTGGCCCCAGACGGCCCGGGCCCGCATGGCGGCGGCATCTCCGGCCAGCATCAGGGCCTCCGCGGCCGCCGCATCGGCCGCGTCGATCTCGCCCCGGTCCAGCGCCTGGGCCGAGGCCGTCAGCCGTTCCTGCAGCGGATCGGCGCCCGCCTCCTGCGCGACCGCCACGCCTGCGGCGAGCAGGTTCGCCAGTACGGCGATGGTCCACGCACGTCGCCGGTCGGATCGCGAAAACCCCATGCCGTGACGCTAGGTCGGCGAACCCCGATCCGGCAAGGGGGCGATGAACCGCGGATGAACGACGACCTCCGAACGCGTTCAAACACCAGGGCGTAGAACGGGTCCCAACGGCGCGGTTCCGCGTCACGACAGGGAGAGTTCAAGATGAAGACCCTATCCACGATCGCGGCCGCCACCCTGGCCCTGACCATGGTCGCCGGGACCGCCGAGGCCCAGTCCCGTCGCTATGACAACGACCGAGACGACGCGGGCCGCAACGCCATCCTGGGCGCCGTGGTCGGCGGCATCGCCGGCGCCGCCGTCGGCAATGGCGACAGCTCCTATGTCCTGGGCGGGGCCCTGGCCGGCGCGGCCCTGGGCGCGGCCGCCAGCAACGACAACGACAACCGCCGCTACGGCTACGACTACCGGTACCAGAACTGCGACTACTACCGCGACGGCCGCTGCTGGCGAAACCGGGGCCACTGGGAGCGCGAGCACGGCATCAACAGCCGCGACCCGCGCTGGGAACAGCGCCGCGACTATCGCCGCCATCAGCGCGACGAGCGCCGCGACTATCGCTACGACCGCCGCTGGTAATCGCCCCGGTCGTAGACACGAGAGGGCGGGGGCTTCGGCCTCCGCCCTTTTTTCTATGCGCGCAGTAGCCGGCGGAGCAGGCCGGCCGTCGAGGGGTCCAGCGCCTCTGAGGGCCCGCCCGCCTCGACGTCCTTCAGGATCGCCTTGGCCAGGACCTTGCCCAGCTCCACGCCCCACTGGTCGAAGCTGTTGATGTCCCAGATCACGCCTTCCACGAAGGTCTTGTGCTCGTAGAGCGCCAGCAGCGCGCCCAGGGTCTCGGGCGTCAGCCGGTCCATCAGGATGGTGGTCGAGGGCCGGTTCCCCGGAAACGCCTTGTGCGGCGACAGCCGGGCCGCCTCGCCCTCATCGGCCCCGCCGGAGATCAGCTCGGCCCGAGCCGCCGTCTCGGTCTTGCCGACCATCAGGGCCTGGGCTTGCGCCAGGGCGTTGGCCCACAGCGGGCTCTCGTCCTCGGTATGGGTGCGGGCCACCACGACGAACTCGGCCGGGACGACCTGCGGCCCCTGGTGAATTTGCTGGAAGAAGGCGTGCTGGCCATTGGTGCCGGGTTCGCCGAACACCACCGGGCAGGTCTGGCGCTCGACCGCCCCGCCGTCGCGCCGCACCCGTTTGCCGTTCGACTCCATCTCCAGTTGCTGGAGAAAGGCCGGCAGGCGACGCAGTGCGTGGGCGTAGGGCGCGACCGTCCGTGCGGGCCGTCCCAGCCCGTCCACGTTCCAGACCTGGGCCAGGGCCATCAGCACCGGGGCGTTGCGCTCCAGCGGCGCCTCGAGGAAATGCCGATCCATCTCCCGCGCACCTTGAAGCAGGCCGTCAAACGCGTCCGGTCCAAGGCCGATCACGCAGGACAGGCTGACCGCCGACCACAGGGAATAGCGACCGCCGACCCAGTCCCGGAAGGCGAAGGTCCGGCCGCAGCCAAAGGCCTGCGCCTTCTCCGGCGCGGCCGTCACCCCGATGAAATGCTTCTCGCGGCCCGCTTCCGGCAGGCTGGCCGCCAGCCAGGCCTTGGCGGCCTCGGCATTGGCCAGGGTCTCCTGGGTGGTGAAGGTCTTCGACACCACGATCACCAGGGTCGTCTCGGGATCCAGCCCGACCAGGGCCTCGGCCATGTCGCGCGGATCGATATTGGCGACGAACCGCACGTCGATCGCGGGCTCCAGGGGCCTGAGCGCATCCCACACCAGCCGGGGCCCCAGGTCCGAGCCGCCGATGCCGACGTGGACCACAGCCTTGAACGCCTCGCCGGTCGCTCCGGTCTCCACGCCCGAGCGCACGGCGTCCGCATAAGCCGCCATCTCGGCCCGCACCGCATCGACCTCGGCAGACACCGGCTCACCCAGCGCCCGGAAATTCCCCCCTGCTTCGGCCCTGAGCGCGGGATGCAGCACAGCCCGGCCCTCGGTCAGGTTGACCGCCTCGCCTCCGAACAGGGCCGCCCGCCGTTCCTCGACATCCGCCGCGCGCGCCAGGTCCAGGCAGGCCTCGAATCCCGCCTTCGTCCAGCTCTGCTTGGACAGGTCGAGATAAAGCCCCGCCGCTTCCAGGCTCATCCGCTCCAGACGCTCCGGATCGGCCTCGAGCTGATCCACGATGCGGGCCTCCGCATCGCGGCGCGCGGCTTCGTCGAAGGCGGTCCAGGCGGCGTCTCTCGCGGCGTTCGTCATGCGGTCGCTCTCGGCTGTCGGCGGGATCAAGCCCTCGTTTACGGGTGAGGCGTAAGCCGGTTCAATCGCGATTCGTCCCTTCGCCGTTCCGGAGCTCACCTCATGTCCTGCGGCCTCGCCCTCGCCACCGCCCTGCTGCTCTCGGACCCGAACGTGGCCCTGGCGGCCTCCCAGCCGCCGGCTTCCGCCAGCGCGCTCGCCTCGGTGGCGGCCGAGCCCCTGTTCGCCGACATCGTCGCCCGCTCGGGCCGGCTGAAGTCCATCGTCGACGGCTGGACCGCCTCGGGCTTCGACGCCGCCGCCTTCAGCGCCTTCAAGCCCCAGGCGACCGAACTCGCCGCGCTCGATATGCAGGGTCACCTGATCCTGAAGGAGCGCGGGACCGACGGCGACCTGAAGTGCATCCTGCGCGGCATCTCCGAGGACCTGCCGGTCCGTGTCGCCGCCATCGAGGCCGCCTCCAGCGACGAGGAGCGCGCCGTCGCCATGTCGGAACTCTCCCACCTGCTCGAAGACAACGCCGCCGTCATCACCGCCCCGCCGGCGCCTGAGGTCTAGAACAGGTCCAAATCCCGCTCATCCCCGCGAAGGCGGGGACCCAGTGCTTTGGGCGACGGGCGGTTACAGAACTAAGCTGACCCCCAACCCTGACGAGCGTGTCCCTCCTGGGTCCCCGCCTTCGCGGGGATGAGCGGGAGTAATAGGTCAGGCCGCCTCCCCTTCCGCATACTTGACCGCGCACCCGTAAGGCTGTGCGAAGGCTGTCCGCACCGGGCGACCGGCCTCTAGGTCGTCCAGGGCCGCGCGCACGAAGTTGTTCGCCCCTTCCAGATCCTCGACCTTGTTGGTGGGCCGGTCGTCGATGCCGCCGACGAAGACCAGGCGGCCGTTCGGGTCGATCACCCGCATGTCCGGCGTGGTCTTGGCGTCGTAAAGCCTGCCGACCTGGCCCGAGGGATCGAGCAGCAGGTGAGTGGCCGCGCCGTTGGTGCGGGTCTTCCACTCGCGCGCGGCCTGGCCCTCGACATAGCCTTGGGTTCCGGGCGCCGAGGAGATGATGGTCAGCCACACCACGCCGTCCCCGGTCGCCTCGCGCTGAAGCGCCTGCATGGCGCCGGTGTAATGCTTCTTCACATAGGGACAGCCCTCGTTGGTCCATTCCAGGACCACCGTCTTGCCCCGGAAGTCGGCCAGCGAGCGCTGGACCCCCTCGGCATCGACCAGGGTGAAGGCCGGGGCGAGAGCGCCCGGCTTTCCGCCCGCGCCGGGCTCGGTCGAGGCGGTCTCTACAGCCTGCGTAGCGGCTGGCTCTGTCTTGGCGGCGGGGGTCTCGCTTTGCTGGCAGGCCGCCAGAACCAGGGCCATCGAGGAGGCGGCGAGGACGGGAACGAGGGTGGTCAGGCGGATCACGGAACGGCTCCTTGCAGGACAGACCATGGGATCGACCTCCGCATAATGTCCCTTCTGACGCTCGGTGCGATGGGGAGGGCCTGCGTCAGCCTGTCGCGGCCTGCTCCAGCGCCTCGAGCACGAGGCCCTCGGTCAGCAGCTGCGGCAGCACGCGCGGCTCCGGTTCGCCCGGGCGGTAGAGCAGATAAAGCGGGACCCCCGACCGACCGCGCCGCTCCAGCTCGGCGGTGATGGCGTCGTCCCGGCGGGTCCAGTCTCCGACCAGATAGACGGCGTTCGCCTCGCCCAGGCCCTGGGCGACGCGGGCGGAGCTGAGGGAGGTCCGCTCGTTGATCTTGCAGGTCACGCACCAGTCGGCGGTGAAGTTGACCAGTACGGGCCGCCCCTCGCCCAGGGCCGCCTGCACCGCCTCGGGCGACCAGGGTTGGCTGGACAATGCCGTCTGGGCGGAGGCGCCGGCGTTCGAGTCCCCCTCCGGCGGCGATAGCCGAACGGCCGCGACGGTCGCGGCGATGGCGGCGATGGCGAGAAGCAGGGTGAGAGCCGCCCCCACCGTCCAGCCGACGCCGCGCCGTCCTTCGGATCGCGCGCCCTGGGTCTGTCCCCAGAGCCAGAGCGAGAGCGCCAGCATGAGGGCGCCGGCCATCAGTCCGGCCATGGCCTCCCAGCCCGTCTGGCGTCCGAACACCCAGACCAGCCACAGCGTTGTGCCGTAGAGCGGGAAGGCCAGCAGGGTCTTGAGCCGCTCCATCCACGGCCCCGGACTGGGCAGACGACGCAGCAGGCCGGGCGACAAGCTGACCGCCAGGTAGGGCAGGGCCAGGCCGAGCCCCAGCATCAGGAACACCAGCAGCGCCAGCGGCCAGGGCATGACCAGGGCCGCGCCCAGCGCCGCCGCCATGAAGGGCGCCGTACAGGGCGCCGCGACCACCACCGCCAGCATCCCCGTGAAGAAGGCGCCCGCCGCGCCGGAAAGCCGCGCCATCGGCCCCGATCCGACACCCTGAAGTCCGGCGCCCATATGGAAGACGTTCGACAGGTTCAGCGCCGCCGCCAGCATGACCAGGGCCAGGACCGCCGTCACCGCCGGGGTCTGAAGCTGGAAGCCCCAGCCGACCGCCTGACCCGCCGCCCTGAGGCCGATCAGCACCCCAGCCAGGATCAGGAAGGTCAGCAGCACACCCGCCAGGAAGGCCAGGCCGTCCCGTCTCGCATGCGCCGGCTCGGCGGCCGACGCCGCCAGCGACGCCGCCTTCATCGACAGGATCGGGAAAACGCAGGGCATCAGGTTCAGGATCAGCCCGCCCAACAGGGCGAACGTCAGGGCCTGGAGGATCGCCGGGGGCGACAAGCCTTCGCCCCCCGACGCCGGGTCCGGATCGGCCAGACCGCGCCCGCCCGATGCGCCAGCCAGGGGAGAGCCGGGGACCGCGCTGATCTCCCAGGCCCCCTTGTCGGTCGCCAGCACACCGGCCAGCGGTGCGGTCGGGCCACCGGGCGGCAGGCCTTGACCGGGCGTCAGCCGCAGGGTCAGGCCGTTCGGACCGGCCTCGCCCGGCTGGGCCGCCGCATGGTCGATCAACCCCCCGTCGAACGGAAAGAACCAGGCGGAGCCGACGCCCGGCCCCAGCCGCCCTCCCGTGGCGCTGAGCGCCAGGATGCCATTGGCGAGCGTGGCGCGCGCCTCGATCCCCGCCGGACGCGGCGCCTCGGCCAGCACCTTGGCGATCACCTCGCCATGTCGCGGATCGGGCCCGGCGGCGCCTTCGCGGACTGGCAGGTCGAGCCCGAGCTCGAGCTCGTCGGGCACGCACATCTCGTCGCTGCACACGAGGAACAGCGCTTTGACCCTGAGCGGCAGGGTCGTGCCCGGTCGGGCATCGGCCGGAATTCCGATGGGGACCGGCAAGTAGACTATGCCGGAATAGCCATAGTTCATCAGTCCCTGGAGCCGCTGCCGTTCCGGCAGGGGCCAGACGATCTCGCCCGCGCTGACGCCCGTGGGCAGGAGCCAATCGAGGGTCGTGGCGCCCCCGCTATCGCCCGGATTGCGCCAGTAGGTGTGCCAGCCCGGCTGGATCCGCTGACGGATCGCCACCACGGCGGTCGAGCCCGGCGTCGCCCAGCCGCTCATCGGCACGAGTTCGGCCTCGATCCTCTCGCTGCTCCGAGGTCCGATGACGGCGGCTGGCGCGGCGCTGCGGGTGAGGTCCGACGGCTGCGCCGACACGGGCCCGCCCAGCAATAGGAACAGCGACAGAAGAGCGATGAGGCGCGCGATCACGGATGATCCCTAGCGCGACCTCGTCCGCCAGGCCACCGACGGGGCGTCGCAGGGTCTCAGCGGGGGGCGGCCTCGATCAGCACCTCGGTGCGGCGGCGCATCGGCTCGCTCGCGCCCGTCTCAGTGACGGCGCCGGCGTCTCCCGCGGCGTCCAGCTCGAACGCCGGCCGGGGCCAGCCCGCGCGCGCCAGGGCCTGGGCCACCGTGACGGCCCGCCGCTGCGACAGGCTCTGGTTCGCCTCGGCCGTACCCGTCGCGTCCGCCAGACCCCGCACCCGCACCCGCCGAATTTCACAATCGCCGAGCTGACGCGCCGCCAGGTCGATCGCCGCACGCGCCGGCGCCGTCAGCTGCGCCTGACCCTCGCCGAAATAGACCTCGAACCGCTTGGCCGAACAAACGGCCGGCTCGGCCACCAGCTCGCTGCGGTCCCGAAACACGTTCCGTGTGGTCTCACACGCCCCCAGCGCCACGCTCGCCCCGACCAGGACGCCGATCGTCAGCCCATAGACCCTGAACATCTCACACCCTCCCGGCGACCCTTCTGGCCGCCCATCCTCCAGGCAGGCAAAAGGCGACCCGTCCTCCGACGAGCCGCCTTTCCAGCCCCGGCCTCGCGCCTAGTAGCGGCGCTGGCCGTTCTCCCAATAGCACTCGGTCTGGCGGTTATCGTAGCAGTAGTAGTACCGGCCGGCGCTGTCGCGATAACGCTGCTGATTGGCCCGATCCTGGTTGGAGCCGCGGATGGCTCCGGCCGCGCCGCCGACCACTGCGCCGATGGCCGCGCCAGTGGCCGCGTTGCCGCCGCCGACGTTGTTGCCGATGATCGCGCCGGCCACGGCGCCGATGCCCGCGCCGACAGCGCCTTGGCGGACCGTTTCGTTCGTGCCGCCGCCGTAATACGGATCACTGGCGCAGGCGGTGGCCAGCAGGCCGGCGGCGCCGATGGCGAGAATCGCCTTGTTCATGGGTTGTCCCTTCGTCCCTCTGTTCGCCCCCGAGGTGAGAACACTGGAATATGGCTAGGGTTCCCGCCCTATGCGGTTTGGCTTGGCTGTTATAGCCTCGCCCGGATGGCGCCGCGAAGGGCGGTCGCCGGTCGTGGAATGCAAGGCGGGGACTTCCATGCGTTTTCCTGAACCAGTCCGGATGGCGGACGATGAGCACGCTCCCGTGTGGGCGCGCACCAAGCGGCGTCGAGGCGGAAACCCGGTCGTCAGCTTCCTGGTCACCCTCCTGGCCTTGTTCGGCGCCCTGACGGCGGTGCTGGGGGTCAAGGAACAATCGGTGGCCGAGGGCGGGGCCATGATCGACGGTTGGATCAGCGCCGGCTGGGACGGCGCCAAGCGCCTTGCGGGTCAAGCCCCCGAGGCCGCCGAAGACGCCGCGGTCGCCGCCGGCGACGCGGCCGAAAAGACCGGCGACGCGCTGCAGGCCGGGGCGGCGGAGACCGCTCAGGAACTGAAGAAGAACTAGCAGCGGCCGCCCGCCGCGGGGCGCCCCGGAACATCGGTTCCCGCGGGGCGTTCCGGCGCCATGGTCGACGCCGCTCCGCTTGCCGACGCCCGGGCGTTCGGCGCCGAGGCCTTCAAGGCTCCTAACCCGCCGCCACGGCCGGGGTCCACGGACGCCGCCGCCACGCCTGATCAAGCGCCCAGCGAAACGGCGGGGCCGGAGCGGGTGCTGACGCCCCATGCGGCGCTCGATCGTATCGTTGTCCTAGTCAATCCGTTGTCAGGCTCGGTCGGACCGCGTGCGGGGGCCGAGGTCGAGGAAATTCTCGCGGACTATCCGCTGGACGGCGAGGTGATCATCCTCGAGCCGGGGCGGCTGGACGCGCAGATCAAGGCGGCGCTGGACACCGAGCCCCAGGCCCTGTTCGTGCTCGCCGGCGACGGGACCGCGCGGGCCGCGGCCTCGATGGCGGGCCCGACCGGCCCCCTGGTGGCGCCTCTGCCGGGAGGCACGATGAACATGCTGCCCAAGGCGCTGTACGGCACCACCGACTGGAAGGAGGCGCTGCGCCGGGCGCTTGAAGAGGGCGCGCCTCAGCCCATCTCGGGCGGCTCGGTCGAGGGCCACAGCTTCTATTGCGCCGCGATCCTGGGCGCGCCGGCCTTGTGGGCCCCGGCGCGCGAGGCGATGCGGACAGGCAAGCTGTCGCTCGCCGTCGCCTACGCCCGCCGAGCGCTGAAGCGGGCGTTCAGCGGTCACGTTCGCTACAGTTTCGACGGCGCCATCCCCCGCAAGGCCGAGGCGGTCGTGCTGATCAGCCCGATGATTTCGCGGGCCATGGACGAGCCGACCGGTCTTGAGGCGGCGGCGATGACGCCGTCCGGCGCGGCCGAGGCCTTCCGTCTGGGCGCCAACGCCCTCTTCAGCGATTGGCGTCAGGATCCCGCCGTGACCACCCGACCCGCCCGGCGCATCAACGTGCGTGCCCGCTCCCGCATCCCCGCCGTCCTGGACGGGGAGCCCGTATTGCTGCGCCACGAGGCCGAGGTCCGCTTCACGCCCAAGGCCTTCCGCGCCCTGGCGCCCGAGCCGCCGGCCGCAGAGGACAGCGTCTGATCGTGGGGCGGTTGATCCAGTTCTCCGACGTCCATTTCGGCGTCGAACACAAGGGGGCGGTGCAGGCGGCGCTGGACTACGCCCACGCCACGCCCTCGGACCTGGTTCTGATCACCGGCGACATCACCCAGAAGGGCTATCCGGAAGAGTTCGCCGCCGCCGGGGCCTGGATCCGAATGATGCCTCAGCCGGTGTTCGTCACCGTCGGCAATCACGACGTGCCCTACTGGGATGTGATGGCGCGGCTTTTCTGGCCCTGGCGCGCATTCGAGGCCGCCACCGGCCATCCGGCGCATGACCATCAGTTCCTGAGCCAGAACGTCATGGTGCGGGGCGTGACCACCGCGCGCGGCTGGCAGGCGCGGCCGAACTGGTCCAAGGGCGTGATCGACCTGGGTCAGACCCGCCAGGCGGCCGAGGCGCTGCGGCAAGCCCCGCCTGGCGCGCTTCGCATCCTGGCCTGCCACCACCCGCTGATCGAGATGATCGGCACACCCATGACCGGCGACGTCAAGCGCGGCGACGCCGCCGCCCTGATCTTCGCCGAGGCCGGGGTCGACCTGATCATGACCGGGCACGTCCACGTGCCCTTCGCCCTTCCGATCGACCTGGCCGACCGGTGCTCCTATGCGATCGGTTGCGGGACCCTGTCGCATCGAGAGCGCGGGACGCCGCCCAGCTTCAACCAGCTGGACTGGGACGCCAAAACCATCACCGTCACCGCCATGGCCTGGACGGGCGACCGGTTCGAACCCAGCCAGACCTGGCGTCTGCCGCGGCGCCAGGACACCAGGAAACCGTGGACGGCCCCGGACCCGAACGTGCCCGGCGCGCTGGAGAAGGCGGCGACCTAGGCTCCTCGGAAGTCCAAAGAAAAAAGCCGCAGAGCGAACCGCGGCTTTTCTCGTCTTGCATTGTCAGCGTCGCTAGACCCTTGGGGTCCGACCCCGCAGTCCGCCCGCCACCAGGGCGATGACGAACAGGATGATGGCGATCACGGCGATGAACTTGGCGATCTCGAACGAGAAGTTCGCGATGCCGCCGAAGCCGAGCACGGCCGCGATCAGCGCGATGACGAGGAAGATGATAGCCCAGCGAATCATGTCGGCTCCTCCAAGCGGATGTTGAAGACGACGCCCGGCAGGCCGGCCGCCCTTCGCCCGGGTTAACGCTCCCGAAGCGCGGCCGTTCCGAACGCCGATCCTCTAGCGTCGACGGCGACGGCGACGGTCCTTGCGCTCGTGGTGGGTCTTCTCGGTGAAGGCGGCCGCGACCATGGTGGCCAGGGCCGGGTTTCTCAGGAAAATCCAGCCGCCGGCCAAGGCCGCGACGGCGCCCAGCACCGGACGCTGGCGGAACAGGTGATAGGCGCGCGCGCCCAGCCCCTGCGGTTCCTCGTCCTCTTCATCATCGCTATCATCGGCTGCGATGAGGAAGGCCATCGCCGTCACCGCCGCGACCACGGCGTAGGCCACGGCCGTCAGGGCCGCCGCCCCGAGAGGCGGCATGACCAGGCACAGCGCATAATAGAGCGCCGCGCCCAGGGCCACGGTGATCCCGAACGCGCAGGCGGCGACGACCGCCGCCGCCGCCAGTTTCTTGACCAGCCCGCCGCCGATCATCAGCGACGACGACCGGCCAGCAGCAGGCCGAGCACCAGGCCGACGCCCAGGGCGATCGCCGTCGATTGGACCGGCCGCTCCTGGACCCGCTCGGTGATGTACCGCTGGGCTTCGTCCAGCCGCTCGGCGGCGTCGTCATAGTATTCGCGGCCGCGCACGCGCGCTTCGTCGTAATAGCCCCGGGCCCGCACCCGGGCCTCGTCGTAGTAGCCCTGGGCGGCGGCGCGCAGTTCCTCGGCGCGGGCGCGCACGGCGCCCTCGGTCTCGGCGGCCTTCTCGCGCAGGCGCTGGGTTTCCTCGCGGGCCCCGGCCTTCACGTCTTCCTTGAGGGTCTTCAGGTCGTTCTTGATGTCTTGGCGCGCCTTGGTCGTGGCCATGATGATGCTCCGTGCCGGGTCAAGCTTGGCTTTATCAGATAGGACCCCTGGCGCACCAACGCCAGACTACGGCCCCGGTTCCGAAACGCCCCGCGAGACCCGCTTGGCCGCCGCGCCGGTCAGGCCTAGACAGCCTGGATGACCGACTGGCTTTTCGCCCCCCCGCCGCAGGCTTCGCTCCCGATTCGGGGCGAGGCGAGCCGCTTTCCGGTGCGCCGCATCCTCTGCGTCGGCCAGAACTACGCCGCCCACGCCCGCGAGATGGGGGCAGAACGCGCCGAGCCCTTCTTCTTCTCCAAGCCCGCCGACGCCCTCGTCGTCGATGGGGCCAACCCGGCCTATCCGTCCGCCACGGCCAACCTGCACCACGAGGTCGAGCTGGTCGCGGCCGTGGGGCCCGAGGGGCGGATCGTCGGCTGGGCCGTCGGCTGCGACCTGACCCGCCGGGACATCCAGGCCGAGGCCAAGACGAAGGGCCGTCCGTGGGACGCGGCCAAGGGTTTCGACCAGTCCGCCCCCTGCGGCGCCCTGACCCTCGGCGCCCTGACCAATCCGGAAGCCGAGATCCGCCTGACCGTTAACGGAGAAGTCCGCCAGTCGGGCCGCCTTTCCGACATGGTCTGGAGCCCGGAAGAGGTGCTGGCCAAGGCTGGCGAACTCTGGAGCCCGAAGGCCGGGGACCTGATCTTTACCGGCACTCCCGAAGGCGTGGGGCCGCTGCGTCCAGGGGACCGGGTCGAGGCCAGCATCGGCGGCCTCGAACCGCTCAGCTTCACGGTGGCCGGATGATCCTGCACGGCTACTGGCGCTCCAGCGCCGCCTACCGCGTCCGCATCGCGCTCGGACTGAAGGGGCTGAGCTACGACCAGACGGGGCACGACCTGCGCACCGGCGCGCAACGGTCGCCCGACTATCTGGCGTTGAACCCCCAGGGGCTGGTCCCGGCCCTGGAGGTCGAGGGCGACGTGCTGATCCAGAGCTCAGCCATCCTGGAATGGCTTGAGGAAACCCATCCGGAGCCCGCGCTGCTTCCAGCCGAAGCGGGCGACAGGGCCGCCGTGCGCGCCATGGCCGCCATGATCGCCTGCGACATCCATCCACTGAACAACCTGCGGGTCACCCAGCACCTGAAGGCGGCGCTGGGCCAGGATCAGGCCGGGGTGGATGCCTGGGCCGGCCGCTGGATCTCAGAGGGTTTCGACGCCCTGGCCGCAATGATCGAACGTCATGGCCAGGGCTGGTGTTTCGGCGACCGTCCGACCCTGGCCGACGCCTATCTGATCCCGCAGCTCTATTCCGCCCGCCGCTACAATGTGGAGGTTGGGGCCTGGCCGGGTCTGCTTGAGGTGGAGGCCAGGGCGCTCGCTCATCCCGCCTTCCAGGCCGCCCATCCGGACCGCCAGCCCGACGCCGACTGATGCTGGATCATCCACAGCAAACCATGTTCGGTAACGTCTCGTAAGCGTCTCCCTCAGCCTCCCTTAAGCATTGTGGGGCAAGGCTCGCAGGGTGACGGTCACCCTCGCCTCCTCCAGCCCCGCCGCCAGGCTCGCGCTCGCGGTCGTGACCCAGCCGGTGCGCGCGCCGAACCCCTTCATGGCCGCGCCGTCCGGAGCCCGTGAAGACGCCATCCGTCACCTGTTGCAGACGGCCGCCGACGCCGGGGTGAGCCGGGTGGCCACCCGCCCGACCGGTGACGACGAGCGGCTGCTCGGCCAGGCCTGGCCCTTCCCCTCGCCGTTCCAGGTCAGCATCAGCACCCTGCCCCTGTCGGAGGGCGCCGACCGCATCGAGGCGCGCGCGCGCCGGTCCCTCGAGCGGCTGGGCCTGCCGCGCGGCGACGTGCTGCTGGTCTCCAGCGCCTCCGACCTGGCCGGCGCCGAGGGCCGCGCGCTGTGGGACCGGCTGTCGGCCCTGAAGGATCGCGGCCTGTTCCGCCGCATCGGCCTGTGCGCCACGATCGAGGACGCCCCGGTCCTGCTGGCCCGCCGGCTTCAACCGGACCTGATCCAGATTCCCTGCAACCTGCTGGACCAGCGCGCCACGCAGACCGGCGTGCTGGCGGCCCTCGCCGACCAGGGCGTGGCCGTGCACGTTTCGTCCGTGTTCGCGCGCGGCCTGCTGTTCGCCGGCGCGGAGGCGGGCCCCGAACACAGCCTGGCCCTGTCGCGCGTCCGCCGACGGCTGGCCGAGGCCCGGCTCGATCCGATGCAGGCGGCCCTGGCCTTCGCGCTCAGCCTGCCGGTCGAGGCGGTGGTCGCCTCCGTCGCCTCCTCGGCCGAGCTGCGCGCCGTCCTCGCGGCCGCCCATGCGCCGGCCCCGACGCTCGACTGGTCGGCCTTCGCCATGGCCGAGCCGGCGGCCCGGTCGCTTCAGACCGCGATCGCCGAGGCCGCGATCAGTAGCGCAGCCTGACCCCCGCGTAGGCCGACCGTCCCGGCTCGCCGTAGCCCAGGACCTGCTGGTAGTGCTCGTCCGCCAGGTTCTCGACCCGCAGGGTCAGCTCCACCTGGTCGGTCAATCGCCAGGCGCCGTTAAGGTTGGCCGTGACGAAGCCTTGGCCCACCCCCCCGGAATCCGGCTGATCGCTCTCGGTCCGCACTGTCAGGGCCGTGCTCAGCCGGTCGCCGGACCAGCCCAGGGTCACGGAGGCGGCTCGCTCCGGAATCCGCAACAGCCGGGCGCCGGTGCGAACGTCGATCGCGTCGGTGAAGGCCCAGGCCAGAGACAGATCGAAACCGCGCGGCAAGAGGGCGCGGCCTTCCAGCTCCAGGCCCTCGGTCCGGGTCTCGGCCAGGTTCAGATAGACGCTCTCGAAGCTCGCTGGATCAAACACATAGGTGATCTGGTCCTCGGTCCGGAGACGATAAACCGTCGCCCGGGTCTCGATGCGGCCGTCTCCCGAGCGCCACCCTAGCGCCGCCTCGTAGCCCTCCGCCGTCTCCGCCCGCAGGGCCGGGAAGGGGCTGGAGGAGACGCAGAAGTCGCAGACCGCCTGGCTGATGGAGGGCGCCTTGAACCCCGTCCCATAGGCACCGGAGACCGTGAGCCCCCCGTCCAGGGCGTAGGCCCCCGCCAGCCGGCCGGTCACCCGCGAGCCAAAGTCGGTGTCATCCCACCGCAGCGCCCCGGTCATGGTCAGCCGCTCGCCCGTCCTGGCCTGGGCCGTCGCGAAGGCGGAGGTGGTCGAGAGGGCCTCGGACAGACCGGTGGACAGGCTGGCCTCGGCCTCGTCCCGCTCCGCTCCGAAGGCGTAGGCCAGGCCCCGCGCGGAACCGTCCGCCTGCCAACGCCACGACCGGCGCGATCCATCAAGTTGCGTCGGGAAGTCGGACACCGTTTCGCGCGCGAACGTCGAGCCCGCCGCCGTGAATTGGTGCGCCAGGCCGCCTGCCCGCAGACGCAGCCGCCCAAAGCCCGACCATGTCTCGACCGTCTGGGTGTCGGCGTTGTCGGCCAGCACATAGGCCGGCGGAGGAAAGCCGTCCGTCTCGGCCTGTCCCCCCGACCAGCGCATGCTGGCGTCGAGGCTGGCGGCGGAGGTCAGGGTCAACCTCCCCCTCGCGCCCAGGGTGGTGGTGTCGAACCCGTCGGCTTCGGTATTGCCGTCTGCCTCGTCGGCGGCCGATATCCCGTCGGTCCCCAGGCGCGAGACATAGGCCCCGAGCGCATAGCGTTCCGTCGCCACCCCCGCCGCCAGACGGCCTCGCCGGGTGTCAAAGCCGCCGGCCTCCGCCTCGGCGCGCAGGCCGTCCGGTTCTCGAGTGGTGAAGGCGATCACCCCGCCGATGGCGTCCGAACCCCAGAGCGAGGACTGCGGCCCGCTGAGCACCTCGATCCGCTCGACCTCCACGAGGTCCAGGACAGAGAAGTCGAAGGCGCCGTTCACCTCGGCCGGGTCGTTGACCGGGACCCCGTCGATCAGGATCAGGGCCTTGCCGGGCTCCGCCCCGCGCATCCGCACCTGGGCCGCGCCGCCGAAGGCGCCCGTGCGGGTCACCGACAGGCCCGGCACGTCGGACAGGATGTCGGCGGCGAACACCGCGCCACGCTGCCGGATCGTGCGCGCGTCGATGGCCCGCGCGCCGGGCGTGTCGCTGACGATCGAGTGCAGGCGGGTGGCGGTGACCACCACCTCGGGCAAGGCGTCGTCGGCGGCATCCGGCGCCTCCTGGGCCTGGAGGGGTTGGGCGAAACAGGCGGCCGAGGCGGCGCCGAGCAGCAGGGATCGCGTCATGGCGATATCTCCGTCGGCCCGCGCGAGGGCGTCGCGGGCGTCAGACAGGGGCGACCGACCCGTTCGGAACGAACGGCGCTCAGGGTCGGGTCGCCTCGACGGATCACCGCGCCTCGCGCCTGGTCCCGGGCGAAGACGGACGACGTCGGCGGCCAGGTCTCCTGGCTTGCGGGTCAGCAGCTGCCGTTCCCGCCTTCCCAGAACCCGAAGGCTCCAGTGGCGCCGGATGCGGACATCCGGACGAACGACGGCCTCGCCGCCTACAGTTGCGGGCACAGCCGCGGTGTTCGACCGCGTTCCCTTAACCGCCTGAGGCCTCTTTCGCAGGGGGCGGCCCTGGGGACAACCCTCGGCGGCGCTTGAGCGCGGCCTTGCGTTCCGTCACGCTGTCGGGCCGCCATGAACGCCCCCCTGTCCCACCCGCCCAAGATCGAGGCCGACATCGCCCAGCCGGGCGTCACGCCGGTGATGGCCCAGTTCCTGGCGGCCAAGGCCCGGCAGCCCGACGCGGTCCTGCTGTTCCGCATGGGCGACTTCTACGAACTGTTCTTCGAGGACGCGGAGGTGGTCTCGGCCGCCCTGGGCCTGGCCCTGACCAAGCGCGGCAAGCACCTGGGTGAAGACATTCCGATGTGCGGGATGCCGGTGCATGCGGTGGAGGGCTATCTGGCCCGCCTGATCCGGCTGGGTCACCGCGTCGCCGTCTGCGAGCAGATGGAGGACCCCTCCGAGGCCCGGAAGCGCGGCTCCAAGGCGGTGGTCCGGCGCGACATCGTCCGGGTCGTGACCCCCGGCACACTGACCGAAGACAGCCTGCTCGATGCGCGCGGCGCCAACCGACTTGCGGCCGTGGCGATCCGCCGGGGCCGGGCCGGGGTGGCGGTGGTCGAGCTCTCAACCGGGGCGGTCGACGCGGTTGCCTGCGCACCGACCGACCTGTCCGCGACCCTGGCCGCCTTTCGACCCAGCGAGGTGCTGGTCACCGACAAGCTCTACTCCGACCCCGAACTGAAGGCCGCGCTCGACGGCTCGGGCGGAGTGGTTCAGGCCCTCGCCCAGGCTCTGGCGGAGCCGGAGGCGTCCCGGACACGGATCGAGCGCCTGTACGGCGTGCGCTCCCTGGACGGCTTCGGCGCCTTCGAGGAGGCTGAGGTATCGGCGCTCGGCCTGACGGCCAGCTACCTCGAGACCACCCAGGCCGGCCGGATGCCTGCGCTGGCCCCGCCCAGGCGCGCCTCAGCCGCCGGCTTCCTGGCCATCGACCCCGCGACGCGGCTCAGCCTCGAGATCGATCGGACCCAGAGGGGCGAGCGGGAAGGCTCCTTGCTCGCCTGCCTGGATCGCACCGTCACCTCGGGCGGGGCGCGGGCCCTGGCGGAGCGTATCGCCCGACCCTTGAGCGAGCCGACCGCGATCAACGTCCAGCTGGACGCGGTCGCCTGGTTCGTCGAGCGGCGGGACCTGCGCCGGAAACTACGGGAGGCGTTGAGGGCCTCGGCCGACGTCGGTCGGGCGCTGGGTCGCCTGACGCTCGGCCGCGGCGGGCCGCGCGACCTCGGCGCCCTGCGCGCCGGACTGAGCACCGCCGAGGCCCTCGCCGGCCTTTTCCTGGCCGCCCGCGAGTCCTTGGCCGGGCCTCCCGCCCGCATCGAGGCCGCGCTCGACGCCCTGACGCCTGCGCCCGAGCTCGGCGCTCTCGCTGTCGACCTGATCGAGGGCCTGGTCGACGAGCCGCCGCACCTGGTTCGCGACGGCGGTTTCGTGCGCCCCGGCTGCCGCCCCGAGCTCGACGCCGCGCGCACCTTGCGCGACGACAGCCGGCGGGTGGTCGCCGACCTGGAGGCGCGGGCGCAGGGCCAGGCCGGCATTCCGCTGAAGGTCCGGCACAACGCCGTCTTGGGCTACTTCCTCGAGACCACGGCCAAGCACGCCGAACCTCTCCTGCGCGCCGGACCGGACAGTCCCTTCATCCACCGCCAGACCCTGGCCAACCAGGTCCGCTTCACCACCGTGGAGCTCTCGGAACTGGATGCGAAGATCAGCCAGGCAGGCTTCCGCGCCCTGGCGATCGAAACGGAGACCTTCGAGGGCTGGCGCGCCCGCACGCAAGGGCTGGCTCAGCCGATCCAGGCCTTGGCCTCCGCGCTCGCCGAGCTCGACGCTCACGCGGCCCTGGCCGAATGGGCCGAGGAGGTCGGCGCGGTCCGGCCCGAAGTCCACGACGGTCTGGGCTTTGAGGTCACCGCCGGACGCCACCCGGTGGTGGAGGCGGCGGTGAAGCGGGCGGGCGATCCCTACACCCCCAACGACTGCCGCCTGGACGGCTCGGGCGCGGCCTGCGCCCGGCTAGCCATTGTCACCGGGCCCAACATGGCCGGCAAGTCGACCTTCCTGCGCCAGAACGCCCTGATGGTGGTCCTGGCCCAGGCCGGGGCCTTCGTGCCCGCCAGGGCGATGCGGCTGGGCGTGGTCGATCGACTGTTCTCCCGCGTCGGGGCCGGCGACGACCTGGCGCGGGGCCGTTCCACATTCATGACCGAGATGGTCGAGACCGCCGCCATCCTGACCCAGGCGACCGAGCGCAGCTTCGTGGTTCTGGACGAGATCGGCCGGGGCACCGCCACCTACGACGGCCTGGCCATCGCCTGGGCCACGGCCGAGGCGCTGCACGACGTGAACCGCGCCCGCACCCTGTTCGCCACCCACTACCATGAGCTCGCCGGGCTGGAGACGCGCCTGGCCCACGTCTGCAATCTGTCGATGAAGGCAAGGGAGTGGAACGGCGAGCTGGTCTTTCTGCATGAAGCCGCGCCAGGCGCCGCTGACCGCTCCTACGGGGTCCAGGTCGCCAAGCTCGCGGGCGTCCCCGCCGCCGTGGTCGCCCGCGCCCGCGCCGTGCTGGACCGGCTGGAGGGCGAGGCCTCGGCCCCGGCCCGCCTGGACGACCTGCCCCTGTTCGCCGCCATGGAGCCGCCGCCTCCTCCCATCTCCTCGGCGCTGGACGACGCGCTCGCCGACATCGACCCCGACGACCTCAGCCCGCGCGAGGCGCTGGAGACGCTCTACCGGCTGAAGGCGCTCCGGCGATAGCCACGGGCGAACTCACCCGACGCGAACGACGTTCGGCAGGTAGATTTCAATGGAGGACCTCGTGGAGACCCAGAAACTGCATCGCGGCCGGCTGATCGACCACATCCAGCTGGTGGTGCGCGACATCGAGGCCAGCCGGAGGTTCTACAAGGCGGTGTTCGAGGCGCTCGACATTCCCGTCGGGGGCGAGGGGCCGGACCATTTCTGGGCGGACGAACTTTATGTCTCGACCGCCGACAGCGAGGCCGCGCAGGGCCAGCTGACCGGCCGTCATCACCTGGCTTTCCAGGCCGACAGCGAGGATCGCGTCCAGGCCTTCCACAGGGCGGCCCTGGCGGCTGGCGGAACCGACAACGGCGAGCCGGGAGAGCGCGCCCAGTACCACCCCGGCTACTATGGAGCCTTCGTGCTGGATCCCGACGGCAACAATATCGAGGCGGTGTTTCACGGCGCGGCCCAGCGCAGTGCGCCCTCGGTCAAGGTGACCTTCTGACCGGTCAGTAGCCGAAGTCGATCACGCACATGTAGCCGTAGATGGCGTGATCCCCGCAGGCTGCTCCGACGGTCCGATAGCCCTCGCGGAAGATGTTGGTCCGGTGCCCTCGATCCGGCACGCCGTCGTCGACGATCAGGTTGACGACCATGTCCTCGGGCGTATCGCCGCCGTACTGGATGTTTTCGCCGCCATAGGGCCGACCGCCATAACGGCCGAGCCGTTCTCCCACCGACGACCCGTCGGAGCCGACATGGCCCATGGCGCCGCGCGGCCCCTGGTCGGCGACGTGATCGCGGGCGGCCCGATCCAGCCGCCGCTCGGGCTCCAGCGCCGGAACCGGCCGCTGTCGCTCCAGATGGCGGATCGCCTCGTCCACGGCAGACCGACCCTCCCGCGTCAGTACGGTCTGTCGCCCCGGCCGCACCACCCGACGTCCATCGAAATGGCTCCGATAGCGCCGCAGCCGCTCCGCGTAAGCCTGGGGATCGGTCCGGGCGGCGTTCACCTCCCCCACCACCGCTCGCGCGAAGGCACGGTCGGCCGGAGACGTCTGGAGGGCGGCGGCCAGGGACAGGGCGACGAGGGCGGACATCGTCTCCTGGTGGCCGCGTCGCCGGCCCGCGTCCAATCAAGACGAAGCGAGCCGGGACCGGCTATATCGATCCGGTGACGCAGGACCCTCTTCATCGTCGGCTGGTCGAGGCGCTGACCGTGCCGGACCCGCGCGCGGCCATCGTCGATGCGCTCCGGGCCGCCTGGACCGAGGGACGCCGGCGCGCGGAGCGGCGGCTGGAGGCGGGAGCGCCCGGCGTCGAGGTGGCACGGCTATACGCCCGCGCCGCCGACGAGGTGCTGACCGCCCTGTGGCGTGTGGCCGACGAGGACCTGTTCCCGACCGCCAAGCCCGCCGAACGGCTGAGCCTGCTGGCGGTCGGTGGATATGGCCGCGGCGTGCTGGCCCCCTACTCTGACCTCGACCTGATGTTCTTGCGCCCTGGCAAGCCGACGGCGCGCGTCGAACGGGTCACCGAATACATCCTTCATGTCCTATGGGACCTGGGGCTGAAGGTCGGCCAGGCCTCGCGCTCGCCTCGCGAAGCGCTGGAGATGGCGCGGGGCGACATGACGGTGCGGACCACCCTCCTGGAAGCCAGGTTCGTCGCCGGCCACCCGACGCAGGCGGACCGGTTCCTGGACCGCTTCCGCCGACAGGTCGAGAAGGCCGATCCCCGGCCCTTCATCGCCGCCAAGCTGGCGGAGCGGGACGTGCGCCATGCGCGCGCCGGCGCCGTCCGCTACCGGGTCGAGCCGAACATCAAGGACGGAAAGGGCGGCCTGCGCGACCTCAACACCCTGTTCTGGATCGCCCGTTCGCTGGCCCCCGACAGTCCGCTCGGCGAACGCGCGCTCATCGGCCTGCTGACCCCCCGCGAACGCAGACTATTCGAGGAGGCGTTCGACTTCCTTTGGCGGGTCCGGGCCCATCTGCATCTGACGGCGGGCCGGGCCGAGGAGAAGCTGACCTTTGACCTCCAGCCCGAGGTGGCGCGGCGAATGGGCTGGCGCGGACGGGGCGACGAGCCGGCGGTGGAGCGCTTCATGCGGCGCTACTTCATCGTCGCCCGCGACGTCGGCGCCCTGACCCGGGCGCTCAGCGCCACCCTCGAGGCCCGGCAGCAGAAGCGGACGCTGAACCTGCCTCGCCTGACGCCGGCGAGAACGCGCGACATCGGCGTCGAGGGCTTCATCGACGAGGGCGGACGCCTCTCGGTCCGGGGTCCCGAGGTTTTCATGGCCGATCCCGTCCGCCTGATCGAGCTGTTCACGGTCGCGGATCGGCTGGACCTGGACCTGCACCCACACGCCTTTTCGGCCGTCAGTCGGTCGCTGTCGCTCGTGACGCCGAGACTGCGCCGCGACCCTCGCGCCGCCGGGCTCCTGCTGAACCTGCTCGCGCGCGGCCGGCGACCCTACCGCACCCTCAGCCTGATGAACGAGGCGGGTCTGCTCGGCCGATTCATTCCCGAATGGGCACGGATCGTCGGCCAGACCCAGTTCAACATGTACCACGCCTATACGGTCGACGAGCACACGCTCCAAGCCATCGGGGTGATCAACGACATCGCCCTCGGCCGCCTGAAGGCCGATCACCCGGTGGCGTCCGAGGTGATGCGGCTGATCACCGATCCCGTGGCGCTCTATCTGGCAATGCTGCTGCATGACGTCGGCAAGGGCGGCGAGCGCGGTCAACTCGAGGAAGGCGCCATCGCCGCCCGCCGGGCCTGCGAGCGGATGGGGCTGGAGCCCCGCCGAACCGAGCTGGTGGTCTGGCTGGTGCGCCATCACCTGGCGCTTTCGGACTACGCCCAGAAGCGCGATCCTTCGGACCCCGCGACCCTGCGCGCCTTCGCCGAACTTGTGGGCGATCCCCAGCGTCTGCGGATGCTGATGGTCCTGACCGTGGCCGATATCCGAGCCGTCGGGCCCGGTGTCTGGAACGGCTGGAAGGGCCAGCTGATGCGCGCCCTCTATGCCGGCGTCGAGGCTCTGTTCCGAGGTGAAGATCCCACGGTTGTCGACCCTCTGATTGGCCACGAAGCGCTTGTCGCCCGCGCCGCCAGCGACGGAGCCGCCGCCGAGGCCCGACAGCCCACAGCCGACGATCTCGCCACCGAACTGGTCGTGGCCGCGCGCGATCGTCCGGGCCTGTTCGCCGACCTTGCCGCTGTGCTGGCCGCCGCCGGCGCTGACGTGACCGGCGCCCGGGTCGCAACCGCCCCCGACGGCGCGGTGCTGGATGTCTTCCATCTACAGGACGGCGCCGGGCTGCCGTATGGCCAGGCGGAACCGCGCAGGCTGACCCGCCTGACGGCCGATATCGAGGCCGTGGCCCGTGGCGATCGCAAGGCGCCCGTCCTTCCAGCGCGGTCGGCCGCCCACCCAAGACGAGCCGCCTTCGAGGTCCGCCCCGTGGTCACCGTCGACCCGAACGCCAGCGACACGGCGACGGTGATCGAGGTCTCGGGGGCCGATCGGCCCGGTCTGTTGGCCGAACTGGCCCGCGCGCTGGCCGACCACGGCCTGTCGATCCGCTCGGCCCACGTCGCAGGATTCGGTGCGCGAGTCGTCGACAGCTTCTATGTGACGACGCCCGACGGCCCGCCTCCGGCCCGCCGGCTCGGGGCCGTCGAGAAGGCCCTGACCCGCGTGCTGGAGCCAGCGCCCCAGGCCAACGGACGCCGCCTGCCCGCCGCTCTGGCCAGCGCCCGCGACGTCACCGACTTCGCTCCCCGGCCCGGACCCCGACGGGACCCGGGAACATCGCCCCCCATATCGCCAAGGGACGAACCGGGGTAACTGCGCGAAGTCCCTCAGTCCGCGAGCCTTCCGTTGAGCCTGGCGCGTAACACCCTGGTCCAGTCCGGCCTGACGCTGGGCAGCCGCGTGCTCGGCTTCGCCCGCGACATGGCTCTGGCCGCCCGCTTCGGTCAGGGGCCGATGATGGACGCCTTCACCACGGCGTTGATGCTGCCCAACATGTTCCGGCGGCTGTTCGCCGAGGGCGCCTTCGCCCAGGCCTTCGTGCCGGTCTACGGCGGGGTGCGCCAGCGTGAGGGGGCCGAGGCTGCGGCCGTCACGGCCTCTGAGGCGCTCAGCTTCATGTTCGCCGTGGTCGCGGCCTTCTGCGTCCTGCTCCAGGTCCTCATGCCCTGGATCATGCCGTGGCTGCTGTCGGCCTATCGTGACCAGCCCGAGGTCCTTCGCGCGGCCGTGACCGCGACCCAGCTGGCCATGCCCTATCTCGCCTGCATGACCATCGCGTCGCTGCTGTCAGGGGTGCTCAACACCGCCGGCCGCTTCGCCCTGTCGGCCGCCGTGCCGGTGTTCCTGAACATCTGCACCCTGATACCCTTGCTCGCCCCCTTCGTCTTCGAGGTCCCCCAGCGCGAGCTGCTGCTGGCCGTCAGCGCAGCCGTGACGATTTCCGGCCTCGTCCAGGCCGGTCTCCTGTGGTGGGGCGTGCGGCGACTAGGCGTGCGGCTCCGGCTGGGCTGGCCGCGCCTTACCCCCAATGTGCGGAGGGCGCTGGCCCTGGCAGTCCCCGGGGCCCTGGCCGGCGGCGCGCTTCAGCTCAACTCGGTGGTCAGCCAGGTCCTGACCGGGTCGGACGAGGGCGCGCGTTCGGTGCTCTACAACGCCGACCGCCTGTACCAGCTGCCGCTTGGCTTGGTCGGGGTCGCCATCGGCCTGGCCCTGGTGCCGCGTCTGACCCGCGCCTTCGTCGCGGGCGATCATGAGGGCGGCCAGCGGACGCTCGACGACGGCGTGACCCTCGCCATGGTTTTCACCCTTCCCGCCGCCGTGGCCCTGTTCGTCATCCCCTTCTTCATCATCGACGCGACGGTGACACGCGGCGCCTTCACCTCCGCCGATGCGGCCCGGACGGCGGACGCCCTTCGCCAGTTCGCCTGGGGCGTCCCGGCCTTCGTGCTCGCCAAGGTCCTGACCCCGCCCTTCTTCGCCCGCGAGGACACGCGTCGGCCGATGATCTTCGCCGTCGCCTCGGTTGCCGTGACCGTGGTGGTCGGCTCGGCCCTGTTCCTGTGGTTCAGCCGCATCGGCGTGGACGGGGTGCTGGGTCTTGCCATCGCCACCAGCCTTTCGGCCTGGCTGAACGTGGCCCTGTTGGGGGGAACCCTAATCCGTGAGAGCGTCTGGGCCCCGTCGCCGCGCTTCGTCGCACGCCTGTCGCGGGTGATCGCCGCGTCCGCTCTGATGGCGGCCGTCCTGCTGCTGGCCGGGCTCAACTACGAGCGGCTCAGCGCCGTGTTCCTGGCCAAGGAGATCGCGGTCTTGGTGGTCTGTGGCGTCGGCGCCCTTGTCTATGGCGCCGGGCTCGTGCTCTTGCGCGCCACCAGCCCCGCCGAACTGCGCGCCGTCCTCCGGCGCGAGCCCGGCGGCGGGGCGGCCACGCCCGGACTGGACTGATGACCGACGCCCCCGCCCCTTCCGCCTACACCGGCCCCCGCCGCATCCTTTCGGGCATCCAGGCCTCCGGCGCCCTGCACCTCGGCAACTACCTCGGGGCCCTGAAGCGCTTCACCCAGCTGCAGGACCAGGGCGCGCCCTGCTTCCTGTTCGTCGCCGACATGCACGCCATCACCGTCTGGCAGGACCCCGCCGTCCTGACCGCCCAGACGCGAGAGATCGCCGCCGCCTATCTGGCCTCGGGCCTCGACCCCGTCCGCTCGGTGATCTTCCCGCAGTCGGCGGTGCGCGCCCATGCCGACCTGGCCTGGATCTTCAACTGCGTGGCCCGGCTCGGCTGGCTCGACCGCATGACCCAGTTCAAGGAGAAGTCGGGCAAGCACAAGGAACGCGCCTCGGTCGGCCTCTATACCTACCCGGTGCTCCAGGCCGCCGACATTCTGCTCTACAAGGCGACCGAGGTGCCGACCGGCGAGGACCAGAAGCAGCACCTGGAGCTGACCCGGGACATCGCCCAGAAGTTCAACACCGACTTCGGCGTTCCCGGCTTCTTCCCCCTGCCCGAACCCCTGACGCAAGGGCCCGCCCCCCGGGTCATGTCGCTTCGCGACGGCTCGGCGAAGATGTCCAAGTCCGACCCGTCGGACCAGTCGCGCATCAACCTGCTGGACGACGCCGACGCCATCGCCGCCAAGGTCCGGAAGGCCCGCACCGACGCCGAGCCCCTGCCGGAAACACTGGAAGGCCTGGAGGGCCGAGCCGAGGCCAAGAACCTCGTCACCCTCTACGCGGCGCTCGCCGACACGACGCGTGAGGCTGTGCTGGCCGAGTTCGGCGGCCAGGGCTTCGGCGCCTTCAAGCCGCGCCTGGCGGACCTGGCCGTCGCCAAGATGGGCCCGATCACCGACCGCATGCGCCGCCTGATGGATGATCCCGCCGAGATCGACCGCGTGCTCAAGGACGGGGCCGAGCGCGCCGCCGCGGTCGCCGACCCGGTGGTCGACGAGGTCAAGCGCATCGTCGGCTTCTGGCGCGCCTAGACGCTTTCCAGCAGCCCTCGAAAACGGCGCACCGCCTCCTCGGCCAGGGCTGGGTCATACCGCATGGGCGTGGCCGTCATCGGTTCGTCGAAGCTGTGGGTGCCCGAGGCGATCCAGGTCTCGACCTCCGCGCCGCAGCCGCGCACCATCTCGTGCACCCGCTCGGCGTTTCGCACGGTGGTCAGGTGGTCGCGGCGCGCGATCACGGCCAAGGTCTTCGGACAATGGTGCCAGGGCCGCATCCGGTTCAAGGCCCCGATGCCCACGTAAGGATAGGCCAGGAAGGCCGCCTTCACAGGCGACAGGTCCGCCATCTCGGCGTCGCGCACGCCCAGGGGGCCGTATCGGTCGCGGTCCGCGCTCATCGCCTCCATGATCCCCCAGCCGCCGTGGCTCCAGCCGGCCAGCGCGATACGCGACCCGTCGACGTCCGGGCGGCTCGCCACCCCCTCCAAGGAGGCCAGCACGTCGCCCGCCCTCTGCCAGCCCTGCAGCAACAGGCCCGTGCAGACCGTGGCCATGGCGAACTCCCGGCTCCAGCCTCGCGGCGCATAGGAATCTACGATCACCGCCCGCCAGCCGGCCTCGACCGCAGCCGCCGCGTATTTGGGCAGATGCCCCCTCAAGCCCCCGCAGCCGTGGAACAGCAGCACTGTCGGCCGGGGTGTCCGGTCCTCCGGCCCCTCGAAGATCGCGTGCGGCTCCAGCCGCGCCCACCGTTCCGACAGGGTGTCCATGCTTGTCACCTCAAGTCACGACCGGAGCTAGACGAGCGAGCCGCCGAGCGGCGAGCGATAGCGCTCCCAGACATCAGTGCCGGAACACCCGCACCCCAGTGAACGCCATCGCCACTCCCGCCTCGTCCGCGGCGGCGATCACCTCCGCGTCGCGGATCGAGCCCCCCGGCTGGATCACCGCCGTAGCGCCGGCGGCGACCGCCTCCAGCAGGCCGTCGGCGAACGGGAAGAAGGCCTCGGACGCACAGGCCGAGCCTTCGGCCAGCGAATGCGCCAGCCCCTTGGCCTCGCCCGCCTCCCTGGCCCGGATGGCCGCGATGCGGGCCGAGTCCCGCCGGTTCATCTGGCCGGCGCCGATGCCTGCGGTCTGGCCGTCCTTGGCGTAGACGATGGCGTTGGACTTGACGTGCTTGGCCACGGTGAAGGCGAACAGCATGTCCTCGATCTCGCGCGGCGTCGGCTGGCGACGGGTCACGATCTTCAGATCGGCGGCGGTGATCCGCGCCGTATCGCGCGACTGGACCAGGAAGCCCCCGGCCACCGAGCGGAACACCTCGCCGGCCGCCATGGGATCGGGCAGGTCGTCGGTCAGTAGCAGACGCAGGTTCTTCTTGGCGGCGAACACCGCCACGGCGGCTTCGTCGGCGCCTGGCGCGATGACGACCTCGGTGAAGATGTCGGTGATGGCCCGCGCATCGGCTTCCGAAAGCGGCCGGTTGACCGCCACCACCCCGCCGAAGGCCGACACCGGATCGCATTCCAGCGCCCGGGCATAGGCCTCTGCCAGGTCTCCGCCCACCGCCACCCCGCAGGGGTTGGCGTGTTTCACGATCACGCAGGCCGGCCCCGCGAATTCGGCGACCAGCTCATAAGCGGCGTCGGCGTCGGCGATGTTGTTGTAACCCAGTTCCTTGCCTTGAAGCTGGCGGGCGTGGGCCACGCCGGGCCGGGCCTCGCTGGTGCGATAGAAGGCGCCGGACTGGTGCGGGTTCTCGCCGTAGCGCAGGGTCTGGGCCAGGCTTCCGGCGATCGACCGCCGGCCCGGCGCGGCATCTGCCACCTGGCCCGCGAACCAGCCCGAAACGGCCGCGTCATAGGCTGCGGTGCGCGCGAAGGCTCGAGCCGCCAGGCGTTTGCGCAGTTCAAGGGTCGTACCGCCCTCCCCCGCCAGGGCCTCGACGATCTCGCTGACGCCTTCACGATCCACCGCGACCGCCACATAGCCGTGGTTCTTGGCGCCGGAGCGGATCATGGCCGGGCCGCCGATGTCGATGTTCTCGATCGCCGCCTCGAAGCCGGCCCCCGCCGCGATGGTGGACTCGAACGGATAGAGGTCGATCCAGACGATATCGATCGGGCCGATCCCGTGATCCCGCATCGCCCCCGCGTGGTCGGCCGCGTCGCGCACGCCCAGCAGACCGCCGTGAACCACCGGATGCAGGGTCTTCACCCGCCCGTCCATCATCTCCGGGAAGCCGGTCAGGTCGGCGACATCCCGAACCGGGAGACCGAGCCCCGCCAGGGCGGCCCGGGTGCCCCCGGTCGATACCAGCTCGACCCCGGCCTGATGGAGCGCCCGGGCCGCCTCTTCCAGCCCGGTCTTGCCCGAAAGCGAGATCAGGGCGCGGACAGGCTTCACCCGGTCGGGCGCGGGCGGGAAGTCGGGGGCGGCGGGCATGGGGAGAGCTCGTCGGCTGAAGGGGATGCGGGCCTCTAGCATCCCGGCCCTCCGGCGTCAGCCGTGCTAGGGCCCTAGACCGGGTCGCCCGCGCCGCCGGCCGGGTTCAGTTTCCAGCGGATCCTGGTCTCGGCGTCCGTCCGGGCCGAGCCACGCACGACGATCTGCAGCGAGCGCCGCGTCAGCCCCTCGTCGATACGGACGCTGGGTTCGATGGCGACGTCGGGACCGTCGGTCCGGAACCACCAGCCCCGCCCCGAGCCGCCGCGCAACAGGATCGAGCGCCGGTCGCGCGCCAGGGACGCCTGGACCCCCGGCTCCAGATGGAAGCGCACGGCGAACGGGGCGGCGATGGCGCGCACCACCCCCTCCTGCCCCGGCCCCGGATGCAGCCGCTCCTCGGCCCTCAGCTCATCCAGCCGCTGGTCGAGATAGAGCCGGCGCTGGTGCAGCAGGCCGAAGGGGACCAGCCACCCGTCGTGCTCCATCTCCAGCCACAGGGCGCCTTCGCCCGCCCGCTGCTCGACCGTGACCGTCGGCGACCGCCCGACCAGGCGCGGGCCAAGCAGGTCCGCCTTCCAGCCGCCCAGAGGTTCGGCCGTCGACTGCTCCCCCAGCGTCAGGGTCGAATGGCCGGGCGTCAGCCTCAGCGCCTGGCGCTCGGTCGCGGCGGGGGTCCATCCGCATCCGGTGATCAGCCGATCCCGCCCGCAGGCGATCTCCAGGGCCAGCGGCTGGGCGCAGGCCGCCGCGCCCCAGGCTCCGGAAGCCGGCGCGGCCGCATCGGCCATGATGGTCAGAAGCGGACTCTGGATGCGGACCAGACCGCCCACCGCCCCCTCGGGGGTCGGCGCGCGATCCTCGGACGGCGGGAGGGCGGCGGCCACGCGCGCCGCGGTGGAGGGGCCGCCCCCCTGGAAGCTGGCCAGTCGTCCGTCCGGCATGACCAGGGCTTCCAGGCCTCGCGACAGACGCGCGATCGCCTGTCCAAGCTCCGACGGCGCCGTTTCCGCTGTCTGGGCCAGGGCGTCCTCGAGCGTCAGCAGGTCGAACAGGAGCTCCAGCCCCGCCTCGGGGCTGCGGGAGGCATGGCCGCCCGCCTCGTCCGCCGTGATCCTCAGCGCCCCGGGAAGACGACCCAGCGCCCGCCGCCTGAGGCTCGCGCCGGCCGGCCCCGTGAGCACGCATCCGGCAGTCGCAGCCGCCGCCAGTCTCCGCGCCCGTCCCGCGAGACCGCCCGGGGGCCGCAGCAGCTGTCGCGCCTGCCGGGCAAGGCTGTCCGCCAGCCGCCCGCGCTGGACCTCGTCGGCGACCGCCGCCATCCGCCGACCGGAACAGGCCAGGGTCAGCACCCGCCGCCCCATGATCTCGGGGTCCCACGCGAAGGGCGACCAGCGATTGAAATAGTCCGACCACGCGAGCGTAAGCCTCAGGGCCTCGGCGGCGCCGCGATCCCCCTGCTGGAGCAGGGCGGGCGCCCAGGCGAAAGCGTGAAGCTCGGTCGCGAAGGCCCGGCTGGGGCTGGGCCGGTTCCACGGGTCGGCCGGCGCCGGGGCCTCCAGGCTGGCCCCCGCCAGCATGAACCGGCCGCCGAGCGCTCCCTTGCCGATCGCCGGATCGACGGGGCGAAAGTCGCGCGGCGCGGCGGCGAACCCGGCCCCGCGCCCACCGGCCAGCGTCAGAGTGTAGCCCGGCAGGCCGTAGAGCTCGATCCACAGCTGCCGCGTCAGGAGGCGTCCGGCCAGGGCGGGCCACAGTTCGGCGCCGGCCCGCGCGCCTCCCGCCTTCACCGGGGTGCGCGGCGGCGCGCCCGGCAGGCCGGGGATCGCTCCGCCGATGTCGGCGGCCGGCGGACGGGGGGCGAAGGGACCGAGAGGGCTCACGAAGCGGATTTCAACGCGGCGATGTTGGCGGAATAGGCCTCGGGGCCGCCCTTGAACACGAAGGAGCCGGCGACCAGGGCGTCCGCGCCGGCGGCGACGCAAGCCGCCGCGTTAGCCGAGGTCACGCCCCCGTCGACCTGCAGCACCGCCTTCGACCCTGCATCATCCAGGATCGCCCGCGCCCGTTCGATCTTGCGAAGCGCGGTCGGGATGAACGACTGGCCGCCGAAGCCCGGATTGACCGACATGATCAGCACCAGATCGACTAGGTCCGCCACCTCCTCCAGGATCGCCAGCGGCGTCGCGGGGTTGAACACCACCCCGGCCCGGGCCCCAAGCTGTCGGATCCGACCCAGGGTCCGGTGCAGATGCGGCCCGCTCTCGGGATGGACGGTCAGGATATCGGCCCCGGCCTCGCGATAGGCCTCCAGCCACGGATCGACCGGAGCGACCATCAGGTGTACGTCGAAGGGCAGGGTCGAGTGGGGGCGGACCGCCTTCACGATATCGGGCCCCATCGTCAGGTTCGGCACGAAATGCCCGTCCATGACGTCGACGTGGATCCAGTCCGCTCCCGCCGCCTCCAGCGCCCGCACCTCCTCGCCCAGCCGCGCGAAATCGCTGGCGAGGATCGACGGACAGATCAGGGGCGCGGCCATGTCGGGGGGATAAGGCGGGGCGACGCGTGGGGCAAGCTGGAGCTACCGCCCCGCTGAAACTGCGTAACTTTTTATGGTTGTAGCGCCGGTGGAATCCGTCAACGCTGACGAGTGGCTTGGATTCGCTCCGCCACAAAAGGGCAAGGCCCCGGTTGGCGCCGGGGCCTTGGGTTCAACCGCCGAAACGGTTGGTTTGTGATCACCGGGGGATATGTCCCCTATTCGTGGTGACAGTCAATCGTTCGGCTCTTTATCGAGAAGGGAGCTCGCCATCATGGCGAACCGAACGAGACTGGACGAGACGGTCGTCAGCATCATCAAGCTGGCCCGTAAACTTGGGTACAAGTATGAGGTGATCGCCTCATATTTCGTCATCAATCAAGGCCGTATCGCGGACATTATGAAGGGGCGCATTGGCCCTGACATCGCAGCCGCAGAGAAACTGCCTGCCGACTTTCCTGATCTCGCGTACTGACGCGTGAACACCCGGAGGGACGAACCAGGTTCGCCCCTCCGGGCTTACCTCTCCCGCTCCAGCCGCGCGGCGAAGAAGCCGTCCAGGCCGCCGCGTTCCGCCCACATCGAGGGCAGTATCCGCAGCCATCCCTCCGGGGTCAGGCTCTCGGGCGGGGCGCCCACGGCGGCCGGATCGGCGGGGACGGTGCGAAACGCGGGGTTGCGGCGCAGGAAGGCGATGATCTGGGTCTCCCCCTCCTCACGCTCCAGCGAGCAGACGCAATAGACCAGCCGCCCGCCCGGCTTCACCCGGGTTGCGGCCGCGTCCAGCAGCCGGTGCTGTACGTCGGCCAGCTTGGCCACCTCGGCCGGCCGGGTGGCGCGCAACACTTCCGGATTGCGCCGGAAGGTGCCGGTGGCGGTGCAGGGCGCGTCCAGGAGCACGGCGTCGAAGGCGCGCGGATCGTCCCAATCCTCAGCCGGCGTCACCACGATCTCGGCGTCGAGCCCGGTCCGCTCCAGATTGGCGCGCAGACGCTTCAGCCGGCTTTCGGAACGATCCAGCGCCGTGACCTTCGCGCCCGTCGCCGCCGACTGCAGGGTCTTGCCGCCGGGCGCGGCGCACATGTCGAGCACGGTCTCGCCGGAGCGGGCCGCGAGCAGCCGGGCCGGAACGGCGGCGGCGGCATCCTGCACCCACCAGTCGCCCGCCTCGAACCCCGGCCAGGTCGCCACGTCGCCGCGCCGGGCGGTGCGCACCGATCCGCCGGGCATTATCTCCCCCTCCAGGGCCTCCGCCACGCCCGCAGGGTCGACGCCCGGCTTCAGGCTCAGGTCGGTCGCCGGCTCTTCCCGCGCGGCCAGGGCCAGGGCGTCGACCACCGCCTCGCCATAGGCCTGGGCCCAGCGCGCCGCGATCCAGTCGGGCAGGTTGGCGCGGGCGACGGTCAGGCCGGGACCTTCGCGGTCCACCCCGCGCAGCACCGCATTGACCAGGTTCTTGTAGGGCCGCGTCTTGGGGTCGCGCTCGGCCAGCTTGACTGCCGTGGAGATCGCCGCGAAGGCCGGGGTCTTCAGCACCAGGGTCTGGGCCAGGGCGATGCGCATCAGCATCCGAACCGCGTCTGGCGGCGACTTCTGCAGCCGCCGATCCAGGATCTGGTCGATCTCGCCCAGCCGCCGCAGCGCGGCCATGGCGACGGCCCGCGCGAAGGCCCGGTCAGGCCCGGAGAGCGCGGCGAGGGCCGGCTGCTTCAGCGCCTCGTCCATGCCGCCCCGCCGCTCGAGCGCCGCCTGCAGCAACAGGGCCGCCGCGACCCGCGCCTCTACGCCGGAGCCGGGATCCTCGTCTCGGACCGCTTCAGACGACGCCGCCGGCCGCCGGGGACCGCGCGCCTTGTCCGCCATCCTTCGGCCGCGAGCGCCGGAATCGCGACCGCCACCGGGCCCTCGCACCGCGCTCACACCGCCACCTGCGCGCCGAGCTCGACCACCCGCCCGGGAGGAATCCGATAGAAGTCCGTGGGATTGGCCGCGTTTCTCATCAGAAAGATATAGAGCCTGTCCTGCCACAACGGCATGCCCTGGTTGGCCGAGGGGATCACCGAGCGCCGGCCGAGGAAGAAGCTGGTCGACATGATGTCGAACTTCAGCCCCTGGCGACGGCACAGGCTGAGCGCGCGCGGCACGTTGGGCGTTTCCATGAAGCCGTAGGTGACCGTCAGCTTTTTGAAGTCGTCGCTGATCGGCTCCATCGTGATCCGCTTGTCCTCCGGCACGCGCGGACGATCGGCGGTGCGCACCGTCAGGATCACGTTCTTCTCGTGCAGCACCTTGTTGTGCTTGAGATTGTGCATGAGGGCGACGGGCGCGACGTCGGGGTCGGACGTAAGGAACACCGCCGTCCCGGGCGCCCGGTGAGGCGGCCGCGCCTTCAGCATCTCGATCAGGTCGGTCAGGGGCAGGCTGTCCTTCTTGGCCTTGTCGGCCAGGATTTGGCTGCCCCGCGTCCAGGTCCACATGATCAGCACCAGGGCCGCGCCGAGCACCAGCGGCATCCAGGCCCCGTCCGGAATCTTCAGCAGGTTCGACGTCAGGAACACGGTATCGATAAAGCCGAAGGGAATGAGCGTCCCGGCCACTGCCCACAGGGGCCAGCGCCACTTCTTGGTGACGACGAAATAGGCCATCAGGGTGTTGACCAGCATGGTGCCCGTCACCGCCACCCCATAGGCGGCCGTCAGGTTGTGCGAGCTCCGGAAGGCGAAGAGCAGGACCAGAACCCCGACCATCAGGGCCATGTTTACCGCCGGCACGAAGATCTGGCCGGCCTGGCTCTCCGACGTATTCCTGATCTCGATCCGGGGCAGGAGCCCCAGCTGCACCGCCTGCTGGGTCACCGAGAAGGCGCCGGTGATCACGGCCTGCGAAGCGATGACCGTGGCCGCCGTGGCCAGGCCCAGCATGGGCCAGTAGGCCATCTCCGGCACCATGCTCCAGAACGGGTTCTCCGAGGCCTCAGGCCGGTCCAGGATCAGGGCGCCCTGGCCCAGATAGTTCAGGGTCAGGCAGGGCAGGACGAAGGCCAGCCAGCCCATCCGGATCGGCGCCTTACCGAAGTGACCCATATCGGCGTACAGCGCCTCGGCACCGGTCACGGCCAGGAAGACGCTGCCCAGGATGATGAAACCCAGGAAGCCGTCCTCGATCAGCAGCTGGATGCCGTAGTGGGGCGACAGGGCCCGCAGGATCGAGATGTCGTCGAAGATGTGGAACAGGCCGAGGCCTCCGAGGCACAGAAACCACAGGGCCGTGATGGGTCCGAAATACCGGGCCAGCCCCGCCGTGCCGCGCGACTGGACGAGGAATAGTCCGATAAGAATCCCGGCGGAGATCGGCACGATCAGGGGATCCAGCCGGCCCGCCACGCCCGGCGCGTCCTTCACTCCTTCAACGGCCGACAGCACCGAGATCGCCGGCGTGATGATACCGTCGCCGTAGAACAGGGCCGCGCCGCAGACGCCGAGCACGAAGATCCAGGCGCTGCGCCGACCCACCGCGTGCTGGGCCAGGGCCATGAGCGCCAGGGTGCCGCCCTCGCCCTTGTTGTCGGCCCGCATCAGGAAGAAGACGTATTTGAACGTCACCACGACCATCAGGGCCCAGAAGGCCAGCGAAACCACGCCGATGACCGCCAGGTCGCCGCTCAGGGCCCCGCCCCGCGCGTGATCGATCGCCTCGCGCAGGGCGTAGAGCGGACTGGTGCCGATATCGCCGAACACCACCCCGATCGCGCCGATCGTCAGGGCCCAGAAGCCCGAGCGCCCGTGACCGGTCGGTCCGTGGCCCTGGGGCGGCGCGGAGGTCTGCGATTGTGCGGGGTCGGCTGAGGCGCTCGCCTGGGGAGCGGCGGCGCTCGTGGGGTTGAGGTCCCCGGCCATGCGTATCCTCCGGGCGCACGCGAGCGGCGGGCCCATCAAAGCCGCGGCGGTTTAGGCCCATCCCGAACCGGTTTCAATCGCCCCGAAGCGGCTGAATTTGTGCAAAGGCCTCGCGGCGCCTACCTTCGGCTTCGAAGGAACGCCATGTCCGACAGCCAACGCTTCCCCGTCGCCGCCCACGCCCTGGCCTATCTGGCCCACAAGGGCGCATTCTCGGCCGACCGGGCGGCCCCAAGCGCGGTGCTGGCCGCCTCGGTCCCCACCAATCCCGTGGTCATCCGACGGGTCACGGCCCTGCTGGCCAAGGCCGGGCTGATCGCCACCCGGCCAGGCGCCTCGGGGGGCTCCTGGCTGTTGCGCCAGCCGGAGACGATCACCCTGGATCAGGTCCTGAAGGCGGTGAACGGCTGCGCCCACCTGGGCTCGACCCCGGCGGGGGCCAAGGGCTGCCCGGTGGGCGAGCACATCCCCCGCCAGGTCGCCAAGGCCCTGACCGCCGCCGATGAGGCGGCCGGCGCCGCCCTTTCGAAGATCACCATCGCCGACCTGTTGGCCGAGGACGCGGCCTCGCTCGCCGGCTTTAAGCCCCACGGCTCCTGTCCTGTCGCGGCCTGAACGACCCCGCGTCCTGATCACCGGGGCCTCCGCCGGCATCGGCGCGGCCCTCGCCCGCGTCTACGCCGCCCACGGCTGGGACCTGATCCTGACCGCCCGGCGTGAGGCGCCGCTGCGGGCCCTCGCCGGCGAGCTGACCGACCAGGGACGCCAAGTCGAGATCGTCACCGCCGACCTCGCTGATCCGGACGCCCCCGCCCGCCTCGCCGCCGAGATCGCCACTCGCGGCCTCCAAGTCGACGGCCTGGTCAACAACGCCGGCTTCTCGCGCACGACCGGCTTTCTGCAGACCGAGATGGACGCCCACGCCGCCATGCTCCGGGTCATGCTGACCACCCCGGTCGAACTCGGTCGTGCGTTCCTGCCCGGCATGGTGGAGCGCGGCTTCGGGCGGGTCCTGAACGTCGCGTCCCTGGCCGGGACCATGCCGGCGACCGGCGGCGACACCCTTTACGGCCCGATCAAGAGCTTCCTGATCAAGGCGTCCCAGGGCCTGCATCTGGAGACCTTGGGGACGGGCGTGCACGTCACGGCCCTGTGCCCGGGCTACACCTACAGCGAGTTCCACGACGTCAACGGATCGCGCGACCAGGTATCGACCGCCTATCCGCCCTGGATGTGGATGACGGCCGAGCGGGTCGCCGAGGTCGGCTATCGCGCCTGCGAGGCGAACCGGCCCAAGGTCATCCCGGGCGCCGCCAACGTCGTCCTGGCCGGTCTGGGCAAGTTCCTGCCCGACGCCCTGGCGCTCCGTATGGTCGGCGGGCACGCCCGGCGGCTGAATCGGCTCTAGCTCCGCGTCGCCTCGAGCCAACGGCGGATCAGATCGATGAAGGCCGGCTCGACGGCCGCCAGCGCCGCTTCATCGGCGAACAGGATCACGCCGCGATCCGGAGCGGCCCAGCGCGCCAGCCCTGCGGGGTCCTCGAAACGGAACCCCGGCGCCGGCGCGGATTTGGCGCCCCTGTGGAGCACGACCCGCACCTCTCCCGACCTTTGCAGTCCCAGGGTGATCCGGTCGTCGCCGCCGACGCGGAAGCTCGGGGCGTTCCACTTCACATGCTCGACCACATCCGGCGCGGCGGCCGAGACCAGCCTCCGCAGTCTGTGGGCGAGGACCCGCGCGCCTGGCGGCCATCCCTCGACCAGGGTTTCGGCGGGGGTGATCAGTGTCCTCCGGACGGATAGGGGCTCGTCACCGCGCCCGAGATCATCCCGGGAATGGCCTCGGACATGCCCAGCAGGATGAACTGGATCGCCAGGGCGCACAGGATCAACCCCAGGACCCGCACCACGATGGCCATGCCGACATCGCCCAGCAGGCGGCTGATCGGCCCGGTCAGGGAGAAGCAGGCGAAGATGGCCAGGGACGCGAGCACGATGGCCGCCATGCCCGCCGCCTGGCCCGCCGGCCCGATCTTGGCCGCCTCCCCCGCCTGAATGATCACCGTCGAGATCGCGCCGGGCCCGATCAGCAGCGGCATGGCGAAGGGCACGACCAGCCGCTTGAACCGCCGCTGCGCATACCCGCGCACGTCCTTCACATCGGCCGCGGCGTCGGCGTCGGCGAACATCTTCAGGAAGTCCTCCCGCGCCATGTCGAGCCCCAGGAGCAGGAGCAGGATGCCCCCGGCGATCCGGAAGGCCGCCATCGAGATCCCGAAGAACTGAAGCAGCCCCACGCCGGTGAAGAAGAAGAAGGCCAGGAAGGCCAGCATGAACAGGCAGATCAAGGCGCTGACCGAGGTGCGCTGACGCAGGGTTGCCCCGATCGTCGCCGCCGCGAAGATCGGCACATTGCCGATCGGGTCCAGCAGGGCGAACAGGGCCACGAACAGGTTGACCCCCAGATCGACCGCGTCCATCACCTGTCCTCGCCCTGAAACATCGCCATTCGCCGCCCGACGGCCGCGCTTCGACGCGTCCGATCTAGCGGCTAAGCCGGAGCGCGTCGATGACCCCTGTCCTGACCGACCCCCGCCTGATCGTCGGGCTGGACCTGCCTTCGGTGGAGGCGGCCGAGGCCATGGTCGACCGGATCGGGGCCAGCGTGACCTTCTACAAGATCGGGCTGACCCTTCTGGCCCGGCCGGGCGGGGTCGCCTTCGCGCAAGGCCTGCGCGCGCGCGGCAAGCAGGTGTTCCAGGACTGGAAGCTGCACGACATCGGGGCCCAGGTCGAAGGCGCGGCCCGCTCGGTCGCCGAGGGCGGCTGCGACTTCCTGACCGTCCACGCCGAGCCTCAGGTGATGCGCGCCGCCGTCGCCGGGCGCGACGCGGCCGGAGCCGACACGAAGCTGCTGGCCGTCACGGTCTTGACCAGCCTGTCGGACCAGGACCTGGTCGACCTCGGCTACGGTTTCACCGCGGCGGACCTCGTCGAACGCCGCGTGCGCCAGGCGCTGGACTGCGGCGTCGACGGCGTGGTCTCGAGCCCGCTGGAGGCCGCGCGCGCGCGCCAGTTGGCGACCGAAGCGGGTCGTTCGGATTTCCTGATCGTCACCCCCGGCGTCCGTCCCTCTGGAGCGGATCATGGCGACCAGCAGCGGGTCGCCACGCCCCGGGCCGCGCTCCAGGTCGGCGCCAGTCACCTCGTCGTGGCCCGACCCATCATCGGGGCGGCCAATCCGCTGACCGCCGCCTCGGCCATCATCGAAGAGATGCTTCGGGCCTGAACGCCGGACTATCCGCCCGCCGCCGCGACGGGGCGAGCGGAACTGGCCCGATCTAGCCCCGCTCGCCCGGCTCCTGGCGATAGGGATAGGCGGAAGATGACGTCGGGGCGTCATGATAGGTGTCCGCCGCCGCCGGGGGCCGGCTTCCGCCATCGACCACCGTCGCCGGCTCGCAGCAGGGGATCTCGGCCGGACGGGCCGGAGCGTAGTGGATCTCCCCGGGCTCGACCGTCACCTCCGACGGAGCGACATGGATTTCCGGCGCGTCGACATAGACGTCCGGCGCCCGCACCCGCACCGGCGGGGCCTGGACGTGAATCTGCTGCCCACGCAGGCGGATCGGGGCGATGTCGACGTAGACCGGGCCCTGATCGACGATCACCGGGGGTTGGTGATGGCCCTGGCCGTAGCACCCGCCCCCGCAGGACGGCGGCGGCGGCGGGGGAGGCGGATAGCAGCCGCAGTCGCGGTCATATCCCCCGCCCTGATAGGTCCGACCATAGTAGGCTCGGCCGAAGCCGGACACGCGGTAGCCGAAGGCGCCGGCGTACACCCGGCGGTGCCGCCAGTCGGCCGGCGCCTCGCGATAGACCGGGCCGCAGCAGGCGCTGGCCACGCCGCTGCCCCCGCCGCCACCGACGTACATGGTCCCGCCCCCATAGGCGGGGCCGCCGTAGCTCCCCCGGAAGCCGCTCATGTCGTAGGCGCGGGCGTTGATCGCGCCCCCGCCCGCCCAGCCTCCCGCGTACGCATTGGCGTTAGCGTTAGCGTTGACGTTCACATTGACGTTGCCGCCCCAATGGCCCCCGCCGTGGTGCCCGCCCCCATATCCGCTGCCATGACCTCCGCGCTCGCCGGCCGACGCTCCGGACGCCGCAGCAAGGGCGAGACTGACGAGGACGGCGGAAAGGATGGGACGCATGGGAGAACTCCGGACTAGCGGCCTGCCCTACCCCGTCCCGAAGCGCGTCGCTCGCGCTTGCACCCGGTCGGCGAGGATCGCGCGCCCGTTCGCCCGTTGGCGGGAATCTTAACCCTGCGGCTTAGGATTCAGCGGTCGTCGAGGATGTGGAAGTCGCACCCGCAGTCGCGGTCCCACCCCCGGTCGCGCCTTTCGTACCGATACCCTCCACGCGCGCTGGGCGGCCGGTCGTCGTTGTAGCCGTAGACATCCCGGTAGCCGTAGCTCGAGCCGGCTGAATAGCCGCCGTGGCCATGGACCTGGCCGCCGCAGCCCCGGCTGTACCCTCCGCCCTGGTATCCGTACCCGCCGCAGCTATAGCCGTAGCCGTAGGCGGGATAGGTCGTGGAGCTGTAGCTGTAGCGGCTGTAGCCGTAGCGCCCGCCGCGATCGACGTAGCCATGGGGCCCGTGATCGTAACCGTATCCCCAGGATGGCGGGGGCGGCGGAGGAGGCGGGGGCGCATAGCCGCCGTGCCCAACGCCGCCAGAGTAGGAATAGCCGCTGGAGTAGCCCCCGCCGTAACCGACCCGTCCGCCGACATAGGCCCCGCTGGTGTAGGACCCGCCGTAGCTGTAGCGGCCATCGTAGCCCCCGCCGACCACGACCTGGGCCGAGGCCGCGCCGGCCGCCAGCATCACGCCCGCGGCCGCAACCGCCGCCAAGCCCATCCGCGCCATCGCCATTCTCCCGTCCTGAACGGAAAGGTTAACGCCGGTCGTCGTTCACGGTTCAGCTTTCTCCTGACGCGAGAGGCCGAGGCCTAGAAATCCACCGCCAGGCCCTTCTTCTCCCAGTCGCCATAACGGGTCGGCTCGGGCCCGCGCGGCCCCCCGTTCTCGGGCGGCAGCACCGGGGCCTCGGCCGCCGCTCGTCGCTCGGCCGCCTCCAGCAGGGCGCGGCGCGCCTCCGGGCTCAGGGCCCGATCCGGCGAGGCGTTGGGGACGTCGGCGTTCAGGCGGCCGCCGGCCGGGCTCTCGGCCTGGTTCTTCGCCGCCTCCGGGGTGGGATATTCGGTCACAGGTCGTCTCTCTTGAGGGCGGGGGCTCGCCGCCTCATCTAGTCGTGGTGATGAACCATCTGAAGACCTTCACCCTGCTGGCGGCCCTGACCGCCCTGTTCGGAGCCATCGGTTACTTCATCGGCGGTGCGGGCGGCATGCTGATCGCGCTCGGCGTGGCTGTGGCTATGAACCTGTTCAGCTACTGGAACGCCGACAAGATCGTCCTGAAGATGTACCGGGCGCAGGCCGTGGACGAGACCCACCCCGACCCCCGGGTGCGCACCTACGTGGCCGATACGCTGCAGATGGCCCGCGACGCCGGTTTGCCGCGCCCGAAGGTGGCTATCATCCCCAATGACCAGCCGAACGCCTTCGCCACCGGCCGCAATCCGGCCAACGCCGCCGTCTGCGCTACGACGGGGCTGCTCGACATGCTGAGCCGCGACGAGATCCGGGGCGTGATGGCCCATGAGCTGGCTCATGTGAAGAACCGCGACACTCTGACCATGACGGTCACCGCCACCATCGCCGGCGCCATCGCCATGCTCGCCAACTTCGCCCTGTTCTTCGGCGGCGGCGACGACCGCGAACGGCCCGGCGGGATCATCGGGACCCTGGCCATCATGATCCTGGCCCCCATGGCCGCCGCCTTGGTCCAGATGGCGATCAGCCGCGCGCGTGAGTACGAGGCGGACCGCGTGGGCGCCGAGATCGCCCAGGATCCCCAGGCCCTGGCCTCGGCGCTCCAGAAGATCGAGGCCTATTCCCGCCGGATCGTGAACACCACCGCCGAGCGCAATCCGGCGTCCGGCCAGCTGTTCATCATCAATCCCCTGGCGGGCCACGGCGCCGACAACCTTTTCTCGACCCATCCGGCGACCGGCAATCGCGTGAAGAAGCTCGGCGAACTGGCCCAGGCCATGGGCTTCACCCGCTCGTCCGCGACCAGCGTGCCGATGACGGCGGCGACGTCCGAGACGCCGCGCCCGCGCGGCCCCTGGGGCTGACCACGGACGATCGTCACCCGTCGCGCGGACAAGGAACGCGCGCCGCACTTGCATCGGCGGCGCTTCGGCCCTTTAAGCGCTCGCTTCGACGCCTCCCCACGCGTCCGATCCGCGTTCGCCGAAGGATCCGCCCATGTCCCGTTCCGCCCTCCCCGCGCCCAAGAAGGTCGTGCTCGCCTATTCAGGCGGTCTCGACACCTCGATCATCCTGAAGTGGCTTCAGACCGAATACGGCGCGGAGGTCGTGACCTTCACCGCCGATCTGGGCCAGGGCGAGGAGCTGGGGCCGGCGCGCGAGAAGGCGCTCAAGCTCGGGATCAGGGAAGAGAACATCTTCATCGACGATCTGCGCGAGGAGTTCGTCCGCGACTTCGTCTTCCCGATGTTCCGGGCCAACACCGTCTATGAGGGCCAGTATCTGCTCGGCACCTCGATCGCCCGGCCGCTGATCGCCAAGCGCCAGATCGAGATCGCCCGCCAGGTCGGCGCCGACGCCGTCTGTCATGGCGCCACCGGCAAGGGCAACGACCAGGTCCGGTTCGAGCTCGGCTACTACGCCCTTGAGCCCGACATCCGCGTCATCGCCCCCTGGCGGGAATGGGATTTCCGCTCGCGCGAGGCCCTTCTGGACTTCGCCGAGAAGCACCAGATCCCGATCTCCAAGGACAAGCGTGGCGAGGCGCCCTTCTCGGTCGACGCCAACCTCCTGCACTCCTCGTCGGAGGGCAAGGTGCTGGAGGACCCGGCGGCCGAGGCTCCGGAGTTCGTGCACCAGCGGACCATCTCCCCCGAGGACGCGCCCGATCGCGCCACCATCGTCGAGATCGGCTTCGAGCGGGGCGACGCCGTCTCGATCGACGGCCAGGCCATGAGCCCGGCTCAACTGTTGACGACGCTCAACCAGCTCGGCCACGACAACGGCGTCGGCCGCCTGGACCTGGTCGAGAACCGCTTCGTGGGCATGAAGTCGCGGGGCGTCTACGAGACCCCGGGCGGGACCATCCTGCTGGCCGCCCACCGGGCGATCGAGTCCATCACCCTGGACCGGGGCGCCATGCACCTGAAAGACGAGCTGGCGGTCAAATACGCCCACCTGATCTACAACGGCTTCTGGTTCGCTCCCGAGCGCGAGATGCTCCAGGCCGCCATCGACCACAGCCAGCACCGGGTGACCGGAACCGTGCGGATGAAGCTCTACAAGGGCAACGTCACCGTGGTCGGCCGCGAAAGCCCGCAGAGCCTGTACGACCAGGACCTGGTCACCTTCGAGGAGGGCGTCCAGGCCTACGACCACCGCGACGCCGAGGGCTTCATCAAGCTGAACGCCCTGCGCTTGCGCGTCCTGGCGCGGCGGGATCAGCGGGCCGGCGGCTGAACGGCCTTGCCCCGGCGGCGCGCCGGGTCCAGGGTCCGGGCTCCCTCAAATCCGGATTTCCAATGCGTAAGTTGATGTTCGCCGCCGCCTTGACCCTCTCGGCGGTTTCCCCCGCGCTCGCCCAGGAGGCGCCGGTCGCGGCCCCCGTCCAGGCCGAAGCCCTGACCGAGGCCCAGATCGAGGCTCTGGCCGAGGCGTTCGGCGCCAGCATGGAGGCCATGGGCGCCGAGCTGGCCGAAGCCGCCGACAGCGCCGCCGAGGACGCCATCGTCGCCCGCTACCAGCCGCAGGCCGACGGCTTCGCCGACAAGGTCGGAGCCTTCATCACCCAGCAGGCGGCCAGCGATCCGAACGCCGCTGGAATGGTGTCGCAGCTGTCGGGCGTCACGGACATGATCCGGGGCGTGCCGGCCCAGGTTCGCGGCCAGGTAGCCCAGCAGAAGGCCGCCGCGGCGGCCACGGCGTCCACCGCCGCTCAGTAGGACCGGATCAATGCGCGCCGGCGGTCTTCCGCCGGTCTCCGCTCCAGACAAAGACAAGGCCGCCGGACACCGGTCCGGCGGCCTGCTTTTTTAGGGCCGATCAGGAGGGGAGGGGTATAGACCCGATGCGCCGCCGCGACCGAGGGGGAGGGGAGGGCGCGGCGACAGGGTCTAGATAGGCGGTCGGCGCCGGTCTTCAAGAACCATTCGCAACAGGTTTGCGCGGCGACTTGACGCGCCCCTTGGCGGCCGTGACCTCGGGCTTGTCCTCGTCGGCATAGGGCTGGCCGTCACCGCTCAACAGCACCGCCATCCAGCGCGACCCCTTGAACTCCGCCAGTATGGCCATGGCCATCACCGCCAGCGGCGTCGACAGGAACATCCCGACCACGCCCCACAGCTTGCCCCACAGCGCCAGCGACAACAGCACCACGACTGGATCGATGTTCTGGTTGTCGCCCTGCATGCGCGGCTGGATGAAGTTGCCGACAACGAACAGGATCGACTGCAGCCCCACCAGCAGGATCAGCGCAGGCCAATAGGTCGGGAACTGCACCAGAGCGAACAGCGGCGGCGCCAGCCCCGCCACCGCCCCTCCCAACACCGGGATGAAGCCGACGATGAAGATGACGAAGGTCCAGAACTCCGCGTTCTGGAGGCCGACCGCGCGCATCAGCAGCCAGGCCGCCGCGCAGATCATCGCTCCGGTCACCGTCTGGACCCACAGATAGCCTTCGACCCCGGACCGCACGCGCTGGAACACCTCCATGGCCTCGGACCGGCTTTCCCGATGCGGGAACATGGCCACCAGCTTGCGTCGGAACCCGGCCTGGGAGGCCATCAGGAAGCCGAGATAGACCAGGACGAAGAAGGCCCCCGAGGCGATCCCCTGCACCTGGAAGGCCGCCTGGGTCAGATAGCCGCGCACGTCGATGTCGCGGATGAGTTCCTGCGCCGTGGGCGGCGCGGCCACGCCGAACAACCGCGCTCCGTCGGCGATGACCTGGTCGAGCCGGGGCCCTATGCCCGCCGTCACCCCCGAGGCCTGGGAGAAGAACCCCGCCGCGCCGTTCACGATGATGGCGATCGAGGCGAAGAAGCCCATCACCACCACCAGGATGGCGGCGATCCCCGCCAGATGATCCGGCACCCGGGTGCGGGTCTCGATCGTCCGCTTCACCCCGTCGATCATGATCAGCAGGAAGATCGCCATCGCCAGGGGCGTCAGGATGTCCCTCAGCCAGTAAAGCGCCGCCCCCGCCGCCACCGCGGCCAGCAGCACCAGGGCGTTGCGCGAAACCGTGGAGGTCGGAACGGTGATCGGCGGCTTCATGCGACCGTTGTCCGTGGGGCCGAAGGTTCCGTCAATGGCGACCGCTGGAGGCCGGCGACCCGCTCGGCTAAGTCTGGAGGTTCACGAGGGCCCCCGCCATGACCGACACCCCGCCCGGCCTCTTCCTCGGCCAGTCCGAAAAGCCGGAGTTGCTGCTCTGGAACCGCGCCAATCGCCACGGGGTGGTGGCCGGCGCGACCGGCACCGGCAAGACCGTGACGCTGCAGATTATGGCCCAGGGCTTTTCCGACGCCGGGGTCCCGGTCTTCTGCGCCGACATCAAGGGCGACCTGTCGGGCATAGCCGTGCCCGGAACGCCGAACGACAAGCTCATCGCCCGGGCCGCCGGCATGGGCCTGACGCTGAAGCCTTCGGCCGCGCCGGTGGTCTTCTGGGATCTGTATGGCGAGAAGGGTCACCCAATCCGCACCACGGTGTCCGAGATCGGCCCCCTGCTGCTCGCCCGCATGCTGGACCTCAACGAGGTGCAGGAGGGCGTGCTGGCCGTGGCCTTCCATGTCGCCGACAAGGAAGGCCTGCTGCTGCTCGACCTCGACGACCTGCGCTCGCTGCTGGCCTATGTGGGCGAGAACGCCGCCCGCATCGGGCGCGAGGTGGGAAACGTCGCGCCCCAGTCGATCGCCGCCATCCAGCGCGCCCTGCTGCAGTTGGAGCAGGAGGGCGGCGGCCGCTTCTTCGGCGAGCCGGCCCTGCGCCTGGAGGACATGATCCGCACCGGCCTCGACGGCCGAGGCCAGGTCAACGTCCTGGCCGCCGACCGGCTGATGAACAGCCCCCGCACCTACGGCGCCTTCCTGCTGTGGCTGCTGTCGGAGCTTTTCGAGCAGCTCCCGGAGGTCGGCGACCCCGACAAGCCGCGCCTGGTCTTCTTCTTCGACGAGGCCCACCTCCTGTTCCGCGACGCCCCCAAGGCCCTGATGGAGAAGGTCGAGCAGGTCGTGCGCCTGATCCGCTCCAAGGGGGTCGGGGTCTATTTCATCACCCAGAACCCGGCCGACATCCCCGACAGCGTGCTGGCCCAGCTCGGCAACCGCATCCAGCATGCGCTGCGCGCCTACACCCCGGCCGAACAGCGGGGCCTGAAGGCCGCCTCCCAGAGCTTCCGCGCCAACTCCGCCTTCGACACCGCCGAGGCGATCCAGGCTCTGGGCGTCGGCGAGGCCCTGGTCTCGACCCTGGACGAGAAGGGCGCCCCCACCATCGTCGCCCGCACCGCGATCCGCCCGCCCGACAGCCGCCTGGGCCCCGCCACCCCCGCCGAACGCGCCGCCGTGATGGCGGCCAGCCCGGTGCGCGGCGTCTACGACACGACCATCGACCGCGAGTCGGCTGATGAGGTGCTCGCCGCCCGCCGAGCCCAGGCCCAACAAGTGGAGGCCGAAGCCGAGGCCGCACCCACTCCGCGCGCCCCGGCCCGCACCCCCGCTCGCGAACCCGCCGCCCCCAAGCCCCGCCCGCGCAGCAACCGCCAGACGCCGATGGAAGCCTTGACTAAATCGGTGCTGCGCACGGCTGGGTCGACCCTCACGCGCGAACTGTTGAGGGGCGTGCTGGGCGGACTCAGGCGGCGGTAAGGCGAACCGGTTCCTCCCCATCTGCGATGGGGAGGCTAGGCTTCAACGCGGAACCAGCCGCCACATCCTGAGCGGGTGCCGGACCGTGCCGGCTTCGGCCCCGGCCGCGTCGCCGCGACCCATGTACAGGTCCGCGCGCACCGGTCCCCGGATCGCCGAGCCAGTGTCCAGAGCCATGACCAGGCCGCGATAACCCGAACGGGCGCCACGCAGGTTGCCCGCGTCCGCCTCTATCCAGACCAGGTCGCCGTATTTCCAGCTGGCCGGATCGACGGCGATGGCCCGGCGGGGCGTCAGCGGCACGCCCGCCGCCCCCGCCGAATGGCCCCCGTCATCGGGGTCGAGCCGGAAGAAAATGTAGCGCGGGTTCAGGGCCATCACCGCCCGCGCCTCGGCGCCTCTGTGCGCCGCCAGCCAGGCCCGGATGGCCTCGCCCGACGTCCCGTTGGCCGGCAGCAGGCCTCGATCCGCCATCGGCCGGGCGATGCCCACGAACCGGTGACCGTTGTCGGCGGCGTAGGCGGCCCGCCCCCTCCCGCCGTCCTCAAAGGTCAGATAGCCCGAGCCCTGAATCTGCAGGAAGAACAGGTCCTCAGCCCGCATCCAGGCCAGCGTCTCGGCCTCCACCGCCCCCGCCTCGATGGCCGCCCGGTCGGGCAGGGCGCCCGTCGTCCGGGGCCGCGCAAGGACCGGGGCGTCGAACTCCCGCGTCCGTTCGCGCCGAGCCTGATATTCCGGCGCGAAATAGCTGGTCAGAAGGCCGGGCGCGCCGTCCGCCGTCTCGGCCGCGACCACCGTGAACCCGGTCTCGAAGAACCGCCGCGCCGCCGAAGGCGTCACCGGCCGCGAGGTGCGGCGCAGCTCCATCGCCCGGGCGCACTGGGCCTGGGCCGCCGGTTCGCGGGCCGCCCGACAGCCGTCGATATAGGCGTCGAAGGCGGCGAGGTGGTTCTCCTGATCCCAGCCGGGCAGGGTCTCGGGCCCGAGGGCGCCGGCCGGGAGTGGAACGGGCGTGGTCGGTGGGACGGGCGCCGACGGGCCGGGCGGTGGCGCGGGCAGCGGCGCCGTGCTGGCGCAGGCGGCCAACAGCAGGGACAGGGCGAGGGCGGCGAAGCGGGAGCCGGTCATCCTCAGCCGTCCGGTCACGCGCTGGCGGGCTCCACCCGGGCCAGCACCCAGTTGGGATCGGACGCGCTCAGCGACCGCTCGAAGGTCCAGTGCTCGGCCGTGCGGCGCTCCTCGATCCGCTCCTCGCCCTCGGCGGGGCGGACATGGCTCCGCAGTTCAGCCAGGAAGCGAACCTTGGCGATGGCGCGGTCGCCCTCGGCGGTCGCCTCTTCCAGGTCCACGCGCGGAGGATGGATGAACTCGACCTGCTCGGTTTCGCCCCGCGCATCGCGCGCCGCCATCCCGGCCTCGAACGAGGCCAGGACCCGGTCGGTCAGCAAGGGCTTCAGGGCCGCCCGGTCGCCCGCCGCATAACCGCGCACGATGGTCTCATAGGCGGTGCGGGAGCCCTCGAGGAACCGCGCGGGATCGAAGTTGGGGTCGCGGGCGCGCAGGCCCGAGATCGCGGCCATCAGGGCGGCGTCCAGCGCCGGCTGGGCCCGAACCGGGCCGGCGGCCGCCGGGTCGCCCTGGCCGGGGACGGCTTGAGCGGGGGTCTTGGTCTCGTCGGTCGGCTGGCGGCCCACCTTCTTGCCCAGCACGTTGTAGAGCTGGAACAGCACCACGGCGGCGATCACGGCGAAGAGGACGATCTGGAACTGGACGGGCACGGGCATCCCTGAAGGCGGCTGGCCGAAGGGCGGCCGGACGGGTTCGACGGCCCGCTGCGGGGCTGTCGAGGCTTAGGGACTGATATGGGCGCACGCAAGCGCGCTCGCATCCCCCGCCGGACCGGTGATCGGCCGGCCATGTTGTCGCGGCGGCCCCCGCCGTGCTAGTCGCCGCCGCTCATCGCGGCCCCCTCGACAGCGGGCCTCCTCCACGCTCGCTCGAAGCCTCATTGATCATGACCGACGCCGCTCCTCCTTCCGACGCCGCCCAGGGCCAGCCGCAGCCGACCGAGGGCCAGCCCCCGATGCCGGGCTTCCGCATCCTGGCCCAGTTCGTGCGCGACCTGTCATTCGAGAACCCGCGCGCGCCCGACAGCCTGCGCATCCAGGGCCAGCCCAAGATCGACATGGGCGTGGAGCTGTCCGCCAACGGCCGTCCGGACGGACTGTTCGAGGTCAATCTGAAGATCTCGGTCGGCGCCAAGCACGAGGACCAGGCCGTGTTCCAGGCGGAGCTGGTCTACGGCGGCCTGTTCCAGCTGAACAATGTGTCCGAGCAGGACATCGAGCCGATGCTGCTGATCGAATGCCCGCGCTACCTGTTCCCCTTCGCGCGCGAGGTGATCACCAAGGCCAGCGCCGACGGCGGCTTCTACCCGCCCTTCATGCTGGACCCGATCGACTTCACCCAGATCTACATGAGTCGCCAGGCCCAGCTGCGCACCCGCGACGGCCAGCCGTTCGAGCCGCAGGGCCAGGCGTAAGTCTCGCCAGGGCGGCCTAGGCCTCGGTCAGGCCGCCTCGTCGGCGACGTCCACTCCATAGGCGGCCCAGAGCGCGGGGTTCTTGATCACGCCGCGCATGAAGGCCGCATGCGCCGTGCGCTCTTCCGGCGTGGGGCCGACCGCCAGGGGCCGGGGGCGGGGGCCATAGCCGCCGGTGGTGGCCATCGCGACCGTCGCGGACTGGCGGCTGGTCAGATCCAGCGCCCGCTCCTTGCCGCCCCTCAGCTCCAGATAGACCTCGGCCAGCAGACGCGCGTCGATCAGGGCGCCGTGCAGGCTGCGCTCGACCAGCGAGATCTTGAACCGCTTGCACAGGGCGTCCAGCGAGTTGGCCATCCCCGGGAACCGCTTCTGGGCCAGCTGAAGCGTGTCGATCCAGCGGTGCTCCTCGAAGCAGACCCGCCCGCACAGGGTGAACTCGTGGTCGATGAAGGCCCGGTCGAACTGGGCGTTATGGGCGATGATCGGGGCGTCCCCGATGAAGTCCATCAGCTCGTGGACCATCTCCCGGAAACGCGGCGCGTCCCTCACCTTGTCATCGGTGATGCCGTGCACCTTGATGGCGTCGGCGGGGATCAGGCGCTCGGGATTGATCAGCCGGTGAAAGGTCCGTCCGGTCGGCAGCAGGTCCTCGATCTCGATGCAGCCGACCTCGATCATCCGGTCGCCAGTGCGCGGGTCGAAGCCGGTGGTCTCGGTATCCAGGACGATTTCGCGGGCCATGGCCCTCTATTGCCGCCGTTCGCCGGCGGCGAAAAGAGTCCCATGGCGACCGATCCACTCAGGCCCCAGGACGGTGTGGACGATCTCCCGCACCTCTTTCCGCGCGGCCGCCAGCCCGCGTCCCGTATCGACCACGAAGTCGGCGCGCCGGCGTTTGTCGGCGTCCGGGACCTGCCGGGCCATGATGGCTTCGAACCGCTCGCGGGTCATGCCGGGGCGAGCCATCACCCGCTCGGCCTGCACCTCGGGCGAAGCGGTGACCACGACCACCCCATCCACCGCGGCATCCCCCCCGGTCTCGAACAGCAGCGGGATATCCAGCACCGCCAGCCTGACGCCCCGCGCCTCCGCCGCCGCCAGGTCCTCCAGCCGCCCCTTCAGCACCAGCGGGTGGACGATCGCCTCAAGCCGCCGGAACGCCTGGTCGTCGCGGCCCAGGGCCTCGGCCAGCCGCGTGCGGTCGACGGCGCCGTCCACGACCACGCCGGGGAAGGCTTCACCCACCGCCTCGACCGCCGCGCCGCCGGGGGCATAGAGACCGTGCACGGCGTCATCGGCGTTCCAGACCAGGGCCCCCTCGTCGGCGAACATGGCCGCCGTCGTCGACTTGCCCATGCCGATCGAGCCGGTCAGGCCGAGGACGATCACCGGGCGACCTCGCCGAGATGCCGCAGCAGCAAGGCCCGGAGATCGAGCGGCGGCGGCGCCTGTCCAAACAGGGCCTGGAACGATGGCCCGGCCTGACCGATCAGCATGGCCAGACCGTCCACCCCCAGCAGTCCCCGCTCTCGCGCGGCCTTCAGGAACGGCGTTTCGACCGGCCGATAGGTCATGTCCATAACCACCGCCTGGGCCGGCAAGGCCCCAAGGTCGATCTCCGGCCGGACGCTCAGGGCGTTCACCACCAGGTCCGCCCGGCCAAGATCGGAAGCCTCTCCGACCGAGGCCCCCAGCTCCCGGGCCAGCGCCTCTGCCCGGTCCCGCGACCGGTTCAGGATGACGACCTCGGCGCCCGCCTCGGACAGGGCGCCGACCGCCGCGCGTGCCGCGCCCCCCGCCCCCAGCATCACCACCACGGCCCCGGCCAGGTCGAGCTTCGGCGCCTGTTCCGCGAGGGCCGCCAGCAGCCCTTCGCCATCCGAACTGTCGGCCCGAACCTCGCCGTCCCGGAACACCAGGATGTTGGCAGAGCGAATACGGCCGGCGCGTTCGCTCGCCGTGTCGGCCAGGGCGAAGGCCTGTTCCTTGAACGGCGCGGTGACGTTCAGCCCGGCGATCAGTCCCGCCCGCCCGGCCTCGACCAGGGCGTGAAAACCGGCGTCATCGCGCGGCGCGAACGGAACATAGGCCGCGTCCAGACCGGCCCGGGCCAGCCAGGCGTTGTGGATCACGGGGCTGAGGGAATGGGCGACCGGGTTTCCCGCGATGCCCGCGACGACGGCGGCTCCGGTGATCATGTCTGGATCACGCCCGCGCGGCGCAGTTCGGCCAGGACGGGCCACAGGGGCAGGCCGAGCACGGTGAAATGATCGCCCTCGACGGCTTCGAACAGCTGCGCCCCCAGCCCCTCCAGTCGATAGGCGCCGACGACATAAAGCAAAGCTTCGCCTTCGGCCGCTAAATAGTTGTCCAGAAACGCATCGGACACATTCCGCATCCGCATAACGGCCGTATCGACGCCCGACCAAACCACCGCCCCGCCCCTGGCCAGGGCCGCCCCTGAGTGCAGGCTGTGCGCCCGCCCGCGCATGGCTTGCAGCCGCTCGCGCGCCTCGTCCAACGACCGCGCCTTCGACACCAGCCCGCCGTCGAAGGCCAGGGTCTGGTCGCCGCCCAGCACCCAGGCCTCGGGATCCGCGCGCGACACCGCGAGTGCCTTGGTCGCGGCCAGTTCCACCGCCAGATCCTGCGCCGAATGATCCGGCAGGGACGCCTTCAGCGCCGCCTCGTCTACCGGCGCGGTCCGCACCTCGAACGGAACCCCGGCCGCCGCCAGCATCTCGCGCCGGGCCGCGCTGCCCGAAGCGAGGATCAGCCGCTCATCGGAACGCCAGGCATTCACCACGTCGCCCCGACCCGGCGGGTGCGGCGTTCGCTCAGCAGGTTGATGATCGCCGCCGCCGTCTCCTCGATCGAGCGCCGGGTGACGTCGATGACCGGCCAGCCGCGCCGCTCGAACGCCCGGCGCGCCTTGATGATCTCGTCGCGCACCTTCTCCTGATCGACATAGTCCGACGCACGCGCGGCGTTCAGCCCCTCGAGCCGGTTGCGCCGGATGGCCACCAGCCGGTCTGGGGCGACGGTCAGGCCGACGATCAAGGGGTTCTTCAGGCCCACCAGCCGCTCCCCGTCCTCTTGCCCCGGCACCAGCGGGACGTTCGCGGCCCGGATCCCGCGCTGGGCCAGGTAGATGCAGGTCGGGGTCTTGGACGTCCGACTGACGCCCACCAGCACCACGTCGGCGCCCTCCAGCTGCTCAGCCGTGCCCTGCCCGTCATCGTGGGCCATGGCGTAGTCCAGCGCCCCGATGCGGTTGAAATACTCCGTGTCCAGGGCGTGCTGCGCCCCCACCCGGGTCGAGAGCGCTGCGCCCAGGTGACGTGACAGCGCCCCCACCAGGGGATCCAGCGCCCCGATCTGGGGCATGTCCAGCCGCCGGCAGCCCTCCTCCAGCTGTTCGCGCAGGTCGCGGTCGACCAGGGTGTGAAGCACCACGCCGGGCGCGTCGGCGATCTCCTCCAGAACCCGCTCCAGCTGCCGGTCCGAGCGGACCAGGGCGTAGATGTGCTCGATCGGAATGACCCCATCCAGTCGCGCGATCACGGCCTTGGCCATGGCGTTCAGCGTCTCCCCGGTCGAGTCGGACACCAGGTGCACATGGAAATAGGTCGCCAGCCGGGGGGCGGCCGTTCGTCCGGGGCTCATGAGCGGCGCCTCATCGACGGACCTCGGATCCTCTGGGCATGGGCGGATGGATTCCTGTGGACGCGGCTGTGCAGACGAACGGTTCAAACCCGGCCGTCCTGGGCGCCGACCCTTATAGCGGCGCGGTCCGGAGCGGGCGAGCGGGGATGCCGGGGGACGGACGTCCGCGATCCTCGGGCGGCGATCCTCAAAGGGGCGGACCGATCATCCAACCCTGGGGAAGGATTTAACGAGACCTTAAGAGCCGAGGACCTGTCCGACCGTACGCACACCGTTGAAAGGCCCGCGTCTTAAGGGTTCGTTAAGCATTTTCCCCAGTTTCGACAGGACGGGTTTCGGGGCTCCGGTTCGGCTCGCCCGGTTGGGGAAAGCCTGTGGCGAGCGCGCCCTGGCTTTCGACTTATCCCCGCGGCGCCCGGCCCCAATCCTTCTTCTGAATCTCAAGATTCAAGTTTGATAGGAAGGAAGGATGGGCCCGGGCTTGAGGGGCGACCGGGGGGGCCGTAAAGCCGACGGATGACGAAGCCCGCGATGTTGAGGGTGCTGGACGGCGAACGCCTGGACCGGCCCCCCGTCTGGTTCATGCGCCAGGCCGGACGGTACCTGCCCGAGTATCGCGCCCTGCGGGCCGAGGCCCCGGACTTCATCGCCTTCTGTCTGAGCCCCGAGATGGCGGCCGAGGCGACGCTCCAGCCGCTCCGGCGGTTCCCGTTCGACGCGGCCATCGTTTTCGCCGACATCCTGCTAATCCCGGGCGCCCTTGGCCAGAACGTCTGGTTCGAGGCAGGCGAGGGCCCGAGGCTCGGCGTCCTGCCGGATCTAGCGGTCATGCGACCCAAGGTCGAGGGCGCGGGTGAGGCCCTCAAGGCCGTGGGCGAAAGCTTGTCGCGGGTCCGGGCCGCGCTTCCGGCCGACAAGACCCTGATCGGCTTCGCTGGCGCGCCCTGGACCGTCGCGACCTATATGTTGGACGGCGAGGCGCGGACCATCGGCAAAGGCGAGCGGGCCCAGGCCCGGACCTACGCTTACGCCGATCCCGCCCAGGTCGACGCCCTGCTCGACATCCTGGTCGAGGCGACCGCCCACTATCTGAAGATGCAGGCCGCCAGCGGCGCCCAGGTGCTCCAGATCTTCGAGAGCTGGGCCGAGGGCATGCCGGACGACCTGTTCGAGCGGCTGGTGCTGCGGCCCCACAAGGCTTTGGTGGCGCGGGTGCGTGAGCTCGGCGTCACCGTTCCCCTGATCGGTTTCCCGCGAGGGTCGGCCGCGCTCGCCGAACGCTATGCCGCCGAGGTTGAGGTCCAGGCCGTCGGTCTGGACACCGCCTGTCCGCTCGAGGTCGGTCGCCGGGTGCAGGCCATCAAGCCGATCCAGGGCGCGCTCGATCCCCTGCTGCTGCGCGCCGGCGGCGACCTGCTGGACCGTCGGGTCGACCAGCTGCTGGACGCCTGGGGACAGGGGCCCTGGGTGTTCAACCTGGGCCACGGCATCCTGCCGGACACCCCGATGGACCACGTCGAGCAGGTGCTGGACCGGATCGGAGCCCCGCGCGTGTCCGCCGGGGCCGCGGGCCGATGAGCCGTCGGATCGCCGTCGTCCTGTTCAACCTCGGCGGGCCCCACGAACAGGCCGATGTGAAGCCCTTCCTGTTCAATCTGTTCAACGACCCGGCGATCATCGGCCTGCCGGGCCTCCTCCGGACGCCCCTGGCCCGGCTGATCTCCAGCCGGCGCGAGACGGCGGCCCAGGCGAACTACGCCCTCATGGGCGGCGGATCGCCCCTGCTGGCCGAGACCCGGGCGCAAGGCCAGGCGCTGCGGACCGCCCTGGCCGAGCGCCTTCCGAGCGACGAGGCGCGGGTGTTCATCGCCATGCGCTACTGGTCGCCGATGATCGAGGAGACGGCGGCCGAGGTCGCCGCGTTCGCTCCGGACGAACTGGTGCTGTTGCCCCTCTATCCCCAGTTCTCGACCACCACGACCGCCTCGTCCCTGAAGGCCTGGGACGAGGCCTACGCGGGTTCCGGACAGGCTCGCACGGTGTGCTGTTATCCTGAGGGGCCCGGCTGGATCGAGGCCCAGGCGCGGGCGATCCGCACCACGCTTTCGGCCGCCGGGAACGCCCCGATACGTCTGCTCTTCTCCGCTCACGGCATTCCGGAGCGTCTGGTCGAGGCCCGGGGCGATCCCTACCAGGCGCAGGTCGAGGCCACGGTGGCGGCGGTCGTCGACCGGCTGACGGCCGAGGGCGGCCCGGTCGATCACCGGGTCTGCTACCAGAGCCGGGTCGGGCCGATGAAATGGCTGGGCCCGTCGACTCCCGAGGCCATCCAGGAGGCGGCGGCCGACGGCCTGGGCGTCGTAGTCGCCCCCATCGCCTTCGTCTCCGAACACGTCGAGACCCTGGTCGAACTGGACATCGAATACGCCGAACTGGCCCACGGTCTGGGCGTGGCGCCCTACCTGCGGGTCCCAGCGGCGGGCGTCGCCGGGGAGTTCATCGCCATGCTGGCCGACGCGGCGGTCGAGGCTCTCGGCCGTCAGGGCGTCGCGCCTCATGGCCCGGGCTGCCGGCGGGACTGGAAGGCCTGCCCCTGCCAGGCCCAGCGGAGGGCCGCATGAGCGCGACCGTGTTCGAATGGGTGCGGGGCCTGCACATCCTGGCGGTGATCGCCTGGATGGCCGGCATGCTGTTCCTGCCCCGCCTATTCGCTTACGATGTCGAGCAGGCGGACAAGGCCGAGCCTCTGAAGTCCGAGATGCAGGGGCTGCTGCGCGGCTGGCAGCGTCGGCTGCTGAAGATCATCATCGACCCGGCCATGATCGCGGCCTGGGGCTTCGGCGCCTGGCTGATCGCCATCCACGTGATAGGCTTCGGCGAAGGGTGGGGCTTCCTGGCCCAGCCCTGGATGGCGACCAAGCTCCTGGCCGTTCTCGCCCTCAGCGCCTGGCACGGCTTTCTGGCCGGGGAGCTGAAGCGCATCGCCGCCGGGACCTCGGCCCGCACCAGCCGCTTCTGGCGGATGACCAACGAGATCCCCTTCGTCATCGCGGTCGTCGCCGTCCTGTCGGTGACCACCCAGTGGACGCTGGGCTAAGCCCAAGCCTGTCCTCCCCATCGCGCTCACGATGGGGAGGAGAGTACTTCTGCTTGACCCGCCCTGCCCGCCCGTGCTTTCGCTGGCGGTGAACCGTCCCTGGCCTCGCCGGGCGGTCCCTCTCTTCTTCGCGACGCCGATCGGCTCAGCCCTTCGGATCCCGCCGCGCCCCCGACCGGCCGTGAGGCCCCATCGCCAGCCTGCCGGCCTCGCGGTCTTTCGCGAGCGCCTTCCCGTGCATCCGAGTTTGCCATGACCGACGTCCGCGACACCGATCCGACCGCCCCCGAGACCGACACCATGAACAGCGAAGCCGCCGTCGAGGACACGGTCCAGGCCTCCGACCTGCCCATGGTCGACCAGGAAGCCGAGGAGGATGACGGCGAGCCGATCGTGCCCAACGGCCGGATCACCCTGCAGGAGCTGAACGAGAAGACGCCGTCCGACCTGGTCGCCTTCGCCGAGCAGCTGGAGATCGAGAACGCCTCGAACCTGCGCAAGCAGGATCTGCTATTCGCCATCCTGAAGGGGCTGGCCGACGAAGAGGTCGAGATCATCGCCGACGGGGTGCTGGAAATCCTGCCCGACGGCTTCGGCTTCCTGCGTAGCCCCGGCGCCAACTACCTGCCGGGTCCGGACGACATCTATGTCTCGCCGTCGCAGATCCGCCGCTTCGGCCTGCGGTCGGGCGACACGGTGCATGGCGCGGTGCGCGGTCCGCGCGAGGGCGAGCGCTACTTCGCCCTGCTCAAGGTCGACACCATCAATTTCGAGGACCCCGAGAAGGTCCGCACCAAAGTCCTGTTCGACAACCTGACGCCGCTGTACCCGCAAGAGCGGCTGCACATGGAGATCCAGGATCCGACCCTTAAGGACCGCTCCGGCCGGGTGATCGACATCGTGGCCCCGCTCGGCAAGGGCCAGCGCTGCCTGATCGTCGCCCCGCCGCGGGTCGGCAAGACGGTCATGCTGCAGAACATCGCCAAGTCGATCGAGGCCAACCACCCCGAGGTGACCCTGATCGTCCTGCTGATCGACGAACGGCCGGAAGAAGTCACCGACATGCAGCGTACGGTGAAGGGCGAGGTCGTGGCCTCGACCTTCGACGAGCCGGCGACGCGGCACGTGGCCGTGGCCGAGATGGTGATCGAGAAGGCCAAGCGCCTGGTCGAGCACAAGAAGGACGTGGTCATCCTGCTGGACTCGGTGACCCGCCTGGGTCGCGCCTACAACGCCACGGTGCCGAGCTCGGGCAAGGTCCTGACCGGCGGCGTCGACGCCAACGCCCTTCAGCGGCCCAAGCGCTTCTTCGGCGCGGCCCGGAACATCGAGGAGGGCGGCTCGCTGACCATCATCGCCACCGCCCTGATCGACACCGGCAGCCGCATGGACGAGGTGATCTTCGAAGAGTTCAAGGGCACCGGCAACTCCGAGATCGTGCTGGACCGCAAGGTCGCCGACAAGCGCATCTTCCCGGCCATCGATGTGCTGAAGTCCGGCACGCGGAAGGAAGATCTGATCACGCCGAAGGACCAGCTGACGAAGACCTACGTCCTGCGCCGCATCCTGAACCCGATGGGTCCGCAGGACGCGATCGAGTTCCTGCTCGACAAGCTGCGTCAGTCGAAGAACAATTCGGACTTCTTCCAGAGCATGAACACCTGATCCTTGTTTGGGGCCTATCGACGCCCACGCGGTGCGCGTCTGCTTTGAGGCCGAGCGGTGCGACTGCGATGTTTCACGTGAAACAGGAGCGTTCAGATGAAGGTCACCGTCGAAGTGGACTGCACCCCGGCCGAGGCCCGGGCTTTCCTGGGCCTGCCCGATGTCGCGCCGCTGAACGATCATCTGGTCGCGGAGATGCGGCGCCGCATGGACGCCAACATGGCCGCCATGCAGCCCGAGGAGCTGATGAAGACCTGGTCGGCCTTCGGGCTTCAGGCCCAGGATCAGTTCCGCAAGCTGATGGAAAGCGCCGTCGGCGGGGTGAAGCCGTAACTCATCGCTCCGCCCCCCTTGGGGGAGGGGGACCATGCGAAGCATGGTGGAGAGGGCTAGCCCCGAACACCGGCCGTGGATCAGCCCCCTCCACCACTGACGCGGTCCCCCTCCCCCAACGGGGGACGATTTCGTGACCGACACCATCTTCGCGCTCGCCACGCCTCCGGGCCGGGGGGCGATCGCCATCTTCCGGCTCAGCGGCCCTGGGGTGTTCGACGCCCTGTCGTCGCTGGGCGCCGACCGGCTCCGGCCCCGGATGGCCAGCCTCCGGACCCTGATCCACGCCGGGGCGTGCCTGGACCAGGCCCTGGTCCTGTGGTTCCCCGGGCCGAACTCCTACACCGGAGAGGACTGCGCCGAACTGCACCTGCATGGCGGTCGGGCGATCGTCGAGGCGACCAGTGAGGCCCTGATCGCGCTCGGCCTGCGTCCGGCCGACCCGGGCGAGTTCACCCGTCGCGCCTTCCAGAATGGCCGCATGGACCTGGCCCAGGCCGAGGCCGTCGCTGACCTGATCGACGCGGAGACCCAGGCCCAGGCCGCCCAGGCGCTCGGCCAGCTCGATGGTCGGCTCAGCGAGACCTACGCCGGCTTCCGCCGCGACCTGCTCAAGGCCCTGTCGCTGGTCGAGGCCGAGATCGACTTCCCGGACGAGGAGGTGCCCGACAACCTGGCGCGCTCGGCGGGCCCGGTCTTGGACGGGCTGATCGCGGACCTGGAAGCCGCGCTCGCCGACGGCCGCCGGGGCGAGCGGGTGCGGGACGGCTACCGGATCGTCCTCATCGGCGAGACTAACGCCGGCAAGTCGTCGCTGTTCAATGCGCTGGTCGCCCGCGAGGCGGCGATCGTCACCCCCGTCCCCGGCACGACGCGCGACGTGCTGGACGCCCAGCTGGTGATCGGCGGCTATGCCGTGGTCCTGTCCGACACCGCTGGCCTTCGGGACAGCGACGATCCGGTCGAAACCGAAGGCGTGCGACGGGCCCGAGCGCGCGCCGAGGGGGCCGATCTGCGGCTCTGGGTCCGCGCCCCCGGCGACCCGACCGAGCACGTCGCGCCCTTCGTTCGAACAGACGACCTCCTGGTCTTGACCAAGGCCGACCTGGATCGGACCGCCCCGCCGCCCGACCGTGAGGCCGTCGTGGTCAGCGTCGAGACGGGGGAGGGGATGGGCGCCCTGCATGACTGGCTCGCTGGCCGGCTGGCCCGCGACCTGGCGGGGGCGGACTTCCCGTCTGTGACCCGCGAGCGGCACCGCTTGCGCCTCACCGAAGCCCTCGGCGCCGTCCGCGACGCCCGCCGCACGCTGGACGGCGCGCCCGAACTGGCTGGGGACGACCTCCGGCGAGCGGCAGACGCCGTGGCCCGGGTGACCGGCGCCATCGGGGTCGAGGACATATTGGGTGAGGTCTTCTCGACCTTCTGCATCGGGAAGTAATCTTCGCGCCAGGCGCTGTTTCACGTGAAACATAGCTGCGGCCGAGGTGGCGATTTCGCCCCGGTTCGCCTATGTGGCGGCTCATGAGTTCCTTCGACGTCATCGTCATCGGCGGCGGCCACGCCGGCTGTGAAGCCGCGGCCGCCTCGGCGCGGTTTGGCGCGCGCACCCTGCTGCTGACCCAGAAGCTCGAAACCATCGGCGAGATGAGCTGCAACCCGGCCATCGGCGGCCTGGGCAAGGGGCATCTGGTCCGGGAGATCGATGCGCTCGACGGGCTGATGGGCCGGCTGGCGGATCGTTCGGGCATCCAGTTCCGGCTGTTGAACCGCTCCAAAGGAGCGGCGGTTCAGGGCCCCCGCAGCCAGATCGACCGCCGACTGTATCGCGAGGCGATGCAGGCCGAGCTAGCCGACTATCCGAACCTCATCCTGCGCGCGGGAACGGCCGAGCGGCTGATCCTCGACGGCGATCGCGTGGTCGGGGTGGTGGCCGATGACGGCGCCGAGCTTCGAGCGGCGGCGGTCGTCCTGACCACGGGCACCTTCCTGAACGGGGTGATCCATAAGGGGGATCAGCGCATTCCGGCCGGCCGTCATGGCGAGGCGCCGTCCACCGGTATGGCCGCCGACCTGTATGGGGCGGGGCTCCAGATGGGCCGGCTCAAGACCGGCACTCCCGCGCGCCTCGACGGCCGCACCATCGCCTGGGAGCGGCTGGAGATGCAGGCGGCCGACGAACGGCCCGTGCCTTTCAGCTTCCTGACCGACCGGATCCAGGTCCCTCAGATCGCCTGCGGCGTCACCCACACGACCGAGGAGACCCACCGGATCATCGCCAAAAACCTGGGTGAGAGCGCCGTCTACGGCGGCCGCCTGTCTGGGCGTGGCCCCCGCTACTGCCCCTCGATCGAGGACAAGGTCGTCCGCTTCGCCGACAAGACCTCGCACCAGATCTTCCTGGAGCCCGAGGGGCTGGACGACCCGACCGTTTATCCGAACGGCATCTCGACCTCGGTGTCCGACGCGACCCAGCTGGCCTTCCTGCGCACCATCCCGGGACTGGAGGCGGTCGAGGTGTTCCGGTTCGGCTACGCCATCGAGTATGACTACGTGGACCCCCGCGAGCTGACGCCGGCGCTCGAGGTCAAGGCCCGGCCGGGCCTGTATCTGGCCGGCCAGATCAATGGCACAACGGGATACGAGGAGGCCGGGGCCCAAGGTCTCCTGGCCGGGCTGAACGCCGCACGGGCGGCGGCGGGACGGGACCCCGTCATCCTTGGCCGCGACCAGGCCTATATCGGTGTGATGATCGACGATCTGGTCACCCGGGGTGTGACCGAGCCCTACCGGATGTTCACCAGCCGGGCTGAATACCGGCTGATGCTGCGGGCGGACAATGCGGATCAACGGTTGACGGGTCTGGGCGTCGAGGCTGGCGTGGTTGGCCCCACGCGCGCCGAGTCGTTTCACGTGAAACAGACGGCGCTCGACGCCGCGTCAACCATTGCGCGGACCACGACCTTCGCGCCCAAGGAGGCTCAAGCGCTGGGCATCGCAGTGAACAACGACGGCCAACGGCGGTCGATGCGCGACCTGCTCGCCTATCCGGGCGTTACCCTGGACCAGTTCCTGTCGGCTCGCCCCGAGATCGCGGAGTGGACCTCGACGATCCGGGAGCAGATCCAGATCGAGGCCTCCTACGCCGGCTATATCGATCGTCAGGCCCAGGAGGCCGAGGCCCTTCGGCGCGACGAGGCGTTGAGCCTGCCGGCCAACCTCGACTACGCCGCGATCGGGGGACTGTCGTCCGAAGCCCGCGAGAAGCTGTCCCGCGTTCGCCCCGCCACCCTGGGCCAGGCCGCACGCATCGAGGGGGTGACGCCCGGTGCGTTGACCGCCCTCCTGGCCCACGTCCGCAAGGTCGCGGCGTGAGGGCCGATGCGTCTCCTCCCTGTTCGCGCAGCGGATGGGGAGGTGGATCGGCGGCGAAGCCGGCGAGACGGAGGGGCTTCTTCCATCGTGGCCTCGAGGGCCCCTCCACCCCCCTGCGGGCGGTCCCCCTCCCCATCAGAGATGGGGAGGAGAAATGACGCCCAACGAATTTCAGACCCTCACCCGCGCCACCCCCGCGCAGATGGCTGACCTGGAGACCTTCCGCGCTTGTCTCATCGAGGGCAACGCGGTGATGAACCTCGTCGGGCCGGACAGCCTGCCGGACTTCTGGAACCGTCACGCCTGGGATTCGGCGCAGCTGTTGGCCCATGCGCCGGGGGCGAACGTCTGGGCCGATCTCGGGGCCGGGGCCGGCATGCCGGGGGTGGTTCTGGCGATCCTTCTGAAGGACCGTCCCGACGCCCATGTCTGGCTGGTCGACAGTCTGGGCAAGCGCTGCCGGTTCCTGGAGGGGCTGGTGGAAGAGCTGGACCTGCCCGCCACAGTGGTCAACGGACGGGCCGAGGAGCAGGACATCGAAGCCGACATCGTCACCGCTCGCGCCCTGGCGCCCCTCGACCGCCTCCTGGGTTATGCACAGCCCTACTTCATGCGCGGTGCACAAGGGCTGTTTCTGAAGGGGGAGAAGGTCGACGGCGAGTTGCGGGAGGCCCGGCGCCTCTGGCATTTCGAACATGAGCTGAGCGTTTCGCAGAGTGATCCGCGCGGCCGCATCCTGTCGATCCGGAGCCTTCGCCGTGCACGCTAAGTCCCCCCGAACGCGAGTGCTGGCCGTCTCCAACCAGAAGGGCGGGGTCGGGAAGACCACGACCGCGATCAACCTCGGCACCGCCTTGGCCGCCATCGGCGAGCGGGTCCTCATCGTCGACATGGACCCGCAGGGCAACGCCTCTACCGGCCTGGGTGTTTCACGTGAAACACGGCGGGTGACGATCTACGACGTGGTTGTGGATGGTCGTTCGGTGGACGACGCGGCGGTCCAAACTGCGGTGCCGGGCCTGGCCATCATCCCCGCTGACGTCGACATGTCGGGGGTCGAGATCGAGCTGAGCCAGCAGGACCGCCGGTCCTACCGCCTGCGCGACGCCCTGGCCCAGCAAGGGGCGGGGGGGCAGCCGCCCTACGATTACGTCCTAATCGACTGCCCGCCGTCACTCAACCTGTTGACGCTGAACGCCATGGCGGCGGCCGACGCCGTCCTAGTCCCGCTGCAATGCGAGTTCTTCGCGCTGGAGGGCCTGACCCAGCTGATGAAGACGGTGGAGATGGTCCGCCAGAGCCTGAACCCGAAACTGGAGATCCAGGGGCTGGTCCTGACCATGTTCGATCGCCGCAACGCCCTGTCGGGCCAGGTCGCGGCCGACGTGCGCGCCCATTTCGGCGACAAGGTCTATGAGGCGGTGATCCCTCGCAACGTGCGGGTGTCGGAGGCGCCGTCCTTCGGCAAGCCGGCCCTGATCTACGACCTGAAATGCGCCGGCAGCCAGGCCTATCTGCGGCTCGCCCGCGAGGTGGTGGCCCGCGAGCGCGATCGCCGCGCCCGTCTGGCCGCCTGAACCGAGGAATGACCGTGAGCGAACGACAAAGAGGGCTGGGGCGCGGGCTGTCGGCCCTGCTGGGAGAACAGGTCGCCGAGGCCGCTCCGGTCGCGGGCGACGAGGTCGCTCCGGCCGGTGTCCGTTACGTTCCAGTCGAAAGCCTGGTCCGCAATCCGGACCAGCCGCGCAAGGTCTTCAGCAACGAGGAGATGATCGACCTCAGCCGGTCGATCCAGGAGAAGGGGGTGCTCCAGCCCATCCTGGTGCGCCCGGCGCCCGGAGCCGAAGCCCAGTTCCAGATCATCGCCGGCGAGCGCCGCTGGCGCGCCGCCCAGGCCGCCCGCCTGACCGAGGTGCCGATCATCGTCCGCGAGATGGACGACGGCGAGGTGCTCGAGGTCGGCATCATCGAGAACGTCCAGCGGGCGGATCTGAACCCGGTCGAGGAGGCCAACGCCTATTCGGTCTTGATGGAGCGGTTCGGACGGACCCAGGACGCCGTCGCCGGCGTGGTGGGCAAGAGCCGCAGCCACGTGGCCAACACCCTTCGCCTGCTCCAGCTGCCGATCCAGGTGCTGGATCATGTGATGGAAGGCCGGCTGTCGGCGGGGCACGCCCGGGCCCTGATCACCGCGCGCGACCCCGAAGGTCTGGCCGAGCAGGTGATCGCCAAGGGGCTGAACGTCCGCCAGACCGAGATCCTGGCGCGCCAGTCGAACGGCGCAGCCAAGGTCAACAAGCCGAAGCGGGCCACCTTCGAGAGCTCCGCCGACGTACAGGCGCTTGAGCAGGACCTGGCCGATGCCCTGGGCATCAAGGTCGAGCTCCGCGACAAGGACGGCTGGGGCGAATTGACCCTGCGCTACGGCTCGCTCGAGCAGCTAGACGAGCTATGCCGCCGCCTGATGAAGATGGGCTGAGGCGGCTGGACGGGCGGGGGCGACCCCGCCACCATGCCCGATCAGTCGCTGGAGGCTTCCTTGACGCTGATCCTCGCCATCGACCAGGGCACGACCTCGACCCGCGCCATCGCCTTCGAGCTGGCGGACGGGCGGCTGTCGCCCGTGGCGGTCAGCCAGATCGAACTGGCCCAGCATTTCCCGCGCCCCGGCTGGGTGGAGCATGACGCGGGCGAAATCTGGACGGCGACCCTCCAGACCTGTCGGGAAGTCATCCGCAAGGCCGGCGGCGTCGGCCGGTTCGCCGCCATCGGCATCACCAACCAGCGCGAGACCGCGGTCCTGTGGGATGCCGCAACCGGCGAGCCCCTGCATCGGGCCATCGTCTGGCAGGACCGGCGAACTGCGGAGGTGACGGCCGGACTGGCTGCCGAGGGCCATGAAGCGGCGGTCCAGGCGGCGACCGGCCTGATCCTCGACCCCTATTTTTCGGCGACCAAATTCGCCTGGCTGCTGGACGCGGTCCCGGGCGCGCGGGAGCGGGCGGAACGGGGCGAGGCCCGGCTCGGCACCGTCGAATCCTGGCTGATCTGGAAGCTGACGGGCGGCGCGCTCCACGCCACGGACGCCACCAACGCCAGCCGCACCTCGCTGATGGATCTGGAGGAGCGGGTCTGGCGCGACGATATCTGCGACCTGTTCCGCGTTCCACGGGCGGCTCTGCCCGAGATCCGAGACTGCGCCGGCGACCTGGGCGAGACCGACCCCAGCCTGTTCGGCCGGGCCCTGCCGATCACCGGTTCGGCCGGCGACCAGCAGGCGGCCTTGGTTGGCCACGGAGCGCTGAACGCCGGGGACGCCAAGATCACCTACGGCACAGGCGCCTTTCTGGTGGCCAATGTGGGCGAGCGGCCCGCGACCTCGACCAGCCGGCTGCTGGGTACGCTCGCCTATGCGGTGCCGGATCAAGCGGCCTACGCCCTGGAAGGCTCGATCTTCTCCGCCGGCTCGGCGATCCAATGGTTGCGCGACGGCGCCGGGATGATCCAGGAATCGCGTCAGTCCGAGGCCATGGCCCAGGCCTTGCCGGACAATGGCGGGGTCTATCTGGTGCCCGGCTTCACCGGCCTGGGCGCCCCCTGGTGGGAGCCGGAGGCGAGAGGGGCGGTGCTGGGCCTGACGCGCGATACACGCCCGGCCCACTTCGTCCGCGCCGCCCTTGAGGCCCTGGCCTACCAGACCCGCGACCTGCTGGACGCGCTCGACCGCGACGGTGCGCCGCGACCGGCGGTGCTGAAAGTCGACGGAGGGGTGACGGCCAACGCCTTCGCCATGCAGTTCGTGGCCGACATCTGCGAGGCCCCGGTGGAGCGCCCGGCCTTCCAGGAAATGACGGCTCTGGGCGCCGCCCGGCTCGCGGCCCTGGGCGCCGGCCTGGTCGACGACCTGACGCCCCGGTCCGCCGACGCCCCGGCCTGCTGGTCGCCCCGGATGGCGGCGCCCGAACGAAACCGGCTGCTGAAGGGTTGGCGAAGCGCGGTTCAGGCGGCCATCATGGCGGCGAAATGAGCGCACCATCCGTCGAAGACCCCCAGGCCGCCTTTTCCGGAGTGCGCGAGGTCGATCCTCGCTATCGTCTGGACGAGGCGGCGCTGGACGCCTGGATGACGGCGCATGTCGAGGGCTACGCCGGCCCCCTGACCGTGCGCCAGTTCAAGGGCGGCCAGTCGAACCCGACCTATGAGCTGACCACGCCCAGGGCCGCCTATGTGCTGAGGCGCAAGCCGCCGGGCGTGCTGCTGCCGTCGGCCCATGCGGTGGACCGGGAGTTCCGGGTCATCTCGGCCCTGCACGCCCAGGGCTATCCGGTCGCCCGCCCCTACGCCGTGTGCACCGACGACGGCGTCATCGGCTCGATGTTCTACGTCATGGCCCGGGTCGACGGCCGGGTGCTGTGGGACCTGAAGCTGCCAGGGATGACGCCTGACCAGCGCCGCGCCATCTATGCCGCCCAAACCGATGCGCTCGCCGATCTTCACCGGTTCGATCCGGAGGCGATCGGCCTTGGCGACTACGGGGCTCCGGGCAACTATTTCGAGCGCCAGGTGGGGCGCTGGACCAAGCAGTACCGGGCCTCGGAGACCGAGCCGGTCCCGGCCATGGACCGGCTGATCGCCTTCTTTCCCCAGGATCTGCCGGCGCCGCGGCCGGCGCGGGTGGTCCATGGCGACTGGCGGCTGGACAACATGATCCTGCACCCCAAGCGGCCGGAAGTCCTGGCGGTGCTGGACTGGGAGCTGTCGACCCTGGGCGATCCGATGGCGGACCTGTCCTATCTGCTGATCGCCTGGGCCATCCCGGCGAGTCTGCGCAACGGCCTGGCCGGCGCCGATCTGGAGACCCTGGGCATCCCCTCGATCGAGGAGACGGTGGATCGCTATGCAGCCCGCGCCGGGGGCGAGCGGCCGGGGAACCTCGACTGGTTGATGGCCTACAACCTGTTCCGGCTGGCGGCCATCTGCCAGGGCATCGCCGGCCGGATCAGGGATGGCACCGCCGCCAGCGCCCATGCGAAGACCATGGCGGACCAGGTCCAGCCACTAGCCGACGCGGCCTGGGCGTTCGCGCGGAAGGCGGGGGCCTGACCCCAGCTATCCTCCCCCGCGTTGCGGGGGCGGAGAAGATCAGCGCGGCTCGCCCACCAGGGTGAAGGCGGCCCAGAAGGCGGGGTGGTTCCAGCGGCGCTCGGCGCGGACGGCCCGCATGGCGGTCTGGAGCGCGCGGGCGCGGTCGGCCGGGTCGTCGCCGTCCAGCGCCCCGAAGGTGTCGAGGATCAGCTGGGAGGTCGCCGCGTCCGAGACCTCCCAATGCGAGACCAGCAGCGACTTGGCCCCGGCGTAGAAGAAGGCCCGGGCCAGACCCGACAGACCCTCGCCGCCGGGACGGCCGTCCGAGGCGGCGGTGTTGCAGGCTGACAGCACCACGAAATCGGCCTGGAGCCGCATCTGGGCGGCCTCCGAGGCGCTGAGATAGCCGTCGTCGAGATCCGTGGCTTCGGACGGCGGGGTCAGGACCAGGCCGGGTTCGCCAGCCGTGGCGCCCGCCATAAGGCCGTGGGTGGAGAAGACCACGAACCGGGCCTGGGCCAGGCTCGGGGCATCCGGACCCTTGAGCGCGGTCTCGGTGGCCTCCGGGCCGGTTCGCACCACCGCTCGTGTGAAGCGGGCCTTCAGGGTGTCGAGCTCCGCCTTGGAGCCCGGCAGATAGGGCAGGGCGCGCAGGCGTTCGACGTCCGCCAGCCGGCCCTCGCCGAGAATGGAATCCGCCAGCGGGGCGCCCCGGGTCGCGTCCTGCGGCGCACCGGCCAGGACGGGGGCGCCGAAGGCCGCCAGCTGAACGCCGCCGCTTCGCAGACGCATCGGCTCCTCGACGCCCTGGGTGCCGTTCGGACAGCCGCCGACCGGGCGCGTCGTCAGGTGGCACCGTAGCGCCTTCAGGCTCGAGACCGAAGGCAGGGTGGCGAGCGCGTAGCGGTCGATCAGCCAGGGGGTGGCGGCCAGGGCCTCGGGCGCCGAGTCCGAGCCCTGCGGCGGGGCGGTCGACAGGACCGCCAGCGGCAGGGTGGTGAGGGCCCCCGTCGTCACGGTGATCAGGGTGGTCTTGCCCTCGAACACCGCCTCCACCGGTTCGACCAGCTGCTTGTAGAGCCGGTGGGCGGTCGCCCGGTCGAAGGCGGCGGCGGTCCGGCCGGCGAACAGAGCAGGATCGAAGCTGGGGTCGCCGCGCGAAGCGGTGGTGGTCAGGCTCTGGCGCAGGGCCGCGACGGCCGCCGTCATCCCCTCCTCGCCCAGATCGGCGGCGCGGGCCCAGGCGATCCGGTCGCTGGACACGCCCCAGACATAGGCGGCCTCGGGATTGACCAAGACCAGAAGCAGGGCCTCGTCCGGCTTCAGCAGGGCCTGGGTCTCCTGGACCGACAGGGCGCGGGGGCTGGTCAGGTCGGCATAGGCCGGGAAGCTGGTCTGGATGGCGGCGTCGGCGGCGGTCAGCTCGGCCAGGACCTGCTCGTAGCGCGTGCGGGCCTCGGCGCGGCGTTCGGCGGCCGGTTGACCCTCGGCGTAGAGCTGCTCGAGCCTGCGCTCCAGCGCATCGCGCTCGGCGATCAGCCGTTCTCGCGTCTCGGCCAGCTGGCCGAGGGCGTTGTCGCCCTGGGCGAAGCGGGCGGAGACCTTGGCCAGGGCGTCGGCGGCGTCGGACGCCATGGCCCACTGGGCCGCCTCATAGGCCTCGGCCCTCAGGCTCTCGGGCGTATCCTGGGCCAGGGCCGGCGGGGCAAGCAGGGCCAGGGCGGCGAAAAGGGCCGGCAAGCGCATCAGTTGCTCAGGATCTGAACGCGGGTCCAGACGTCGCCGCGATTGATGATGTCGATCCGCATCTTGCCGGACGAGCGCGGAGCCACGGTGCAGACCGGATAGTGGTCGCCGAACCCGTCGCGGCACAGAAGCGCCCCGCCAGCGTCGCGCACAGCGAGGTCGACGTCGGTGTCGCCGTCGCCGATGGCCGCGACCCGCAGCACCTCTCCGCCCCGGGCCTCGACATCGAAGGCGTAGGTATCGCGCGCGCCGATCTGGCGGACCAGGAAGAGGGGGCCGCGCCCGAAAGGCGAGGTCTCAACCCCCCGCACGCCGCCGTCGCGCAACCGCTGGATGGCGTCCAAAGCGTTAGGGTTGTCGCCGACCAGGGCCTGGGCTTCGTCGAGCAGCGCCGAGGCGGTCAGGAAGGCGGGCTCGTCGCCGGACTGGCGCAGCGGCGTCTCGGCCAACAGCCGGGCCGCCATGATCAGGGCGCCGGCGTCCCGTCGCGCCCGGCCCCAGCCGGCCAGTTCGGCGGCGGTGCGGACCTGGTCGATGGCGCGGGCTTCGGGCGGCAGGGCGGCGTCGTCGATCTCAGCCTCGATCGTGGCGGCCGAAGCGCAGCCGCAGGCCATGACGGCGGCCAGGGCCGCGGCGGTCTTCAGAACCCGTCGCCCTCGTCCGGTGTGCATAGTTGTCGCTCCCCCGCCGCAAGATGGTCAGCCATCCTGACGCCAGTCCTGCTGGGGGAACAGTGATCGAATATGACCGGTCGGTCGAGTGCCTCTAGCGGGCGGCGGCGGCGAGGATGCGACGGTCCCGCTTTCCCTGGACCATGACCACCACGCCGGCGTCTTCAGAAATTCCGTCGGGCAGGGCGAACAGCGTCGGGCGACCGTGCCATTCGCCTAGCCGCCGGAGCCCCTTGACGACATTGACGTGCCGGACGGCCTGGCCGCGATTGTCGCCCCCGCGCACGGTCACGGTCTGGGGGCCGGGTTCGTAGATCACGGCCCAGACCTCTGCGCCGCCATTCGGCGGGCGGCCCGAGCCGACGCCCACGCGATCGCCGTCCTCGCGGAACTCGACCTGCGGCGGAAAGGCGCGGCGCTGGGCCTCTTCCTCGACCGCGGTCTGGACGACGGGCGGCTGCGCCCCGGAGACCTGACGGCGACCGTCGATCACCACCTGGGGCGTATAGACGTCGCGCACCCCCAGGGCCGAGCGATAAGCCCGCTGGCGGTCGGCGAACTCGGGCTTGGCGAAGGTGTCGGGCCAGCCGAGATAGTCCCAGTAATCAACGGCGTAAGTCAGGGCGATGACGCCGGGCTCCTCGGCCAGCTCCTCGACCAGACGGTTGGCGTCCGGACAGCCATGGCAGCCTTGGGCGGTGAACAGCTCCACCACCACGGGCTCGACGGGGGCCTCCCGCGTTGGGCCGCGCGCGCCGGCCGGCTGGGCGGTCGAGCTTACGGCGAGCATCGTCGCGCCCGCCACAACCCCCGCCAGGATCCTGCCCCTCGCCGTCATGGCGGAATCTGTAGCCATCTGCGCGACGCCGCGCGCCTCATAATCGCGTGAGGCTGGACGCGAGGCCCCGGCGGGGCGACATAGCCGCCATGGCTTCCCCTGAACGATACGACGTGGTGATCGCCGGCGCCGGCCTGGCGGGGGCCAGCTTCGCCCTGGCGGCGGCGCAGGGGGGGCTGAGGGTCGTGCTGGTCGATCCCCGGCCCTTTAGCGCCCAGCTGGAACCGACCTTCGACGGCCGCTCGACCGCCCTCGCCTTCTCGACCTTCCGCATACTGGACGCGCTGGGGGTGGGGGAGGCGCTGCGGCCGCACGCCTGCCGGATGGACCATATCCTGGTCACCGACGGCCGCCGGCCAGGGGCGGCCAGCCGATCCGCCTCGCCCGCCTTCCTGCGCTTCGACGCCGAGGAGATCGCCGGGCGGACGGGCGGGGAGCCGCTCGGCTACATGGTCGAGAACCGGCACATCCGCGCGGCTTTGGCCGAGGCGGTGGCGGCGGCCGGGGTCGAGGTCCGGGCGCCGGCTTCGGTGGCCTCGGTCGAGACCGGAACGGCGGCCGCGACGGTGCGGCTCGCCGACGGGGCCGAGCTGACCACCTCTCTGGTGGTCGGGGCCGAGGGACGGGGCTCCACCGTCCGGCGGGCGGCCGGGATCGACACCGTGGGCTGGGGCTACGGCCAGTCGGGGGTGGTGGCGACCGTCAGGCTGGGCCGCGACCACGGCAATGTGGCGCACGAATACTTCCTGCCGTCCGGCCCCTTCGCCATCCTGCCCCTGACCGATCAGCGCGCGAGCCTGGTGTGGACCGAGACCACGCGGGCGGCCGAGGCGCTGAGGACCGCGTCCGACGCGGCCTTTTCCGCCCATCTGATGCGGCGGTTCGGGGAGTTCCTGGACGGCGCGACGGTGGAGGGCCCTCGCTTCGTCTATCCGCTGGCGCTGGAGCTGGCCGAGCGGCTGACGGCGCGGCGCACCGCGATCCTGGGAGACGCGGCCCACGGGGTGCACCCGGTCGCCGGCCAGGGGCTGAACATGGGCCTGCGGGACGCCGCAGCCCTGGCCGAGGTCCTGGTCGAGGCCATGCGGTTGGGCGAGGACATCGGATCGGAGACGGTGCTGGACCGCTACGCCCGCTGGCGGCGGTTCGACAATGTGGTGCTGGCGGCCGGTTTCGACGCCTTCGTCCGGCTGTTCTCGAACGATCTGCCGCCGGTGCGTCTGGCGCGCGATCTGGGGATGGCGGCGGTGAACCGCATCGGGCCCTTGAGGCGCGCTTTCATGCAGGAGGCCGGCGGCGCGGTCGGGGACCTGCCTCGGCTATTGAAAGGCGAGCCGGTTTAGGCGGAGACCTAATCCAGCGCCCGCGCTTCCTCGGCTAGCATGATCGGCACCCCGTCGCGGATGGGGTAGGCGAGCTTGGCGCCTGCGGAGATCAGTTCGTTGGCGTCGCGGTCGTAGGTCAGGCGGCCCCGGGTGACGGGACAGACCAGCACTTCGAGAAGACGAGGGTCGACCGAGGCGGGGGTGTGGAACTCTTCGCTCATGGCGCCGTCTTAAGCCCGCCTGCAGGTCGCCGCTACTGCAGCGACTGGGGGCTTTCGCCGTCGCCGATGTCGGCGGCGTCGATGTGGAGCAGGGCGGTCAGGGCCTGGGCCCGTTCGGTCAGGCTCACGGCCTCCAGCAGAGCCTGTTTCTCCGACGGCTCGAACGGCAGGGCCATGGCCAGGCTGTTGATCAGGGCTTCTTCCGGCGCCGCTTCGGCCGTCTCCCAGTCCACCTCCAGCGCCCGGCGCTCCAGATAGGCGCGCAGCGCCGCCAGGAGGGCGGGCCGGTCCAGGTCGGGATCCTCGTCGGGACCGGCCAGGTCGGCCTCGAACTCGGCGAAGGCGGCGCGCACCTGGCGATAGGGGGTACGGCTGGGCAGTTCGGCGATCATCCGGAAGCGGCTGATCCCCGTCAGGGTGATCAGGTAGCGGCCGTCGGAGGTCTCCGCGAAGCTGGTGATCCGGCCCGCGCAGCCGATGGGGCAGAGCGGCGGCAGGTTGCGGGGTCCTCCGGCTGGCTGGATCATGCCGATGATCCGGTCGCCGGCCATGGCGTCGTCCACCATGTTCAGATAGCGCGGCTCGAAGACATTGAGGGGCAGTTGGCCGCGCGGCATCAGGATTGCGCCCGGCAACGGGAAGACCGGGATCACCTGAGGAAGGTCGATGGCCCTGACGTAACTCTGCGGCATCCGGGCCTTCGACCTAGGCGAACAGGATGGAGGACAGACGGCGGCGCCCGTCGCGGGCGATGTCGCTGGACAGGCCGGCGGCCTCGAAGACCGTCAGCAGCTGTTTGCGGGCGGCCTGATCGTTCCAGTCGCGGTCGGCCTGGACGATGGCCAGAAGACTGTCGACCGCGCCCTTCAGGTCGCCGGAGGAGGCCTGGGCCTGAGCCAGGTCGAAGCGGGCCTGGTGGTCGTTCGGGTCGGCCTGGAGCCGGGCCCGCAGCGTCTCGGTCTCTCCCGATGGAGCCGACGAGGCCAGGGCCAATTGGGCCCGAATGCTGGCGATGGCCGGATCGGTGCTGTCGGCCGGGGCCATGGCCAGGGTCTGGCGCGCCTGCTCGGCGTCGCCGCCGGCCAGATAGACCCGCGCCATGCCCGCGATGGCCTTGAGGTTTTCGGGCTCTAGCGTCAGGACATGCGCGAATGCCTGAGCCGCACCGCCGAAGTCGTTGAGAGAAAGCGACTCCTCGCCCATGTTCAGAAGCTGTTCGACGTCGGAGTTTCCGCCCTGGTCGCCGGTCAGCTTGTCGATGAAGGCCTTGATCTGGCTCTCGGGCACGGCGCCCTGGAAGCCGTCGACCGGCTGGCCGTTGACGAAGGCGTAGACCGTCGGGATCGACTGCACGCGCAGCTGGCCGGCGTAGGCGGGGTTCTTGTCGACGTCGATCTTGACCAGCTTGACCGCGCCCCGGGCGGCCTTGACCGCCTTCTCCAGCGCGGGGGTCAGCTGGCGGCAGGGTCCGCACCAGGTGGCCCAGAAGTCGACGATGACCGGCTGGACGCGCGACGCCTCGACCACGTCCTTCATGAAGCCCGCGTCGGAGCCGTCCTTGATCAAGTCTTCGGGCAGGGCGGTCGGGTCGGCGAAGGTCATGCGGTGGGGTCCTGAAGCAGTCGATAACGCGGTCGCGCTCAGATGGTCGCGCGCGAAGGCGAACTCAAGCGGTCGAGACGGCGGTGAAATCCACCACCTGGGGCTCTCGCCCGATGGCCTCGAGGAAGCGGCGGAAGGCGGCCTGGGCTAGCGCCGTGGTGGCGGTGTTCACCAGGGGGTGGAAGTTGACGGTGTCCGCGTCCCACAGACGCTGGTCGAGCACGAAGCGGACGTGGCGGTCGACATCGTTGATAAGGCCGAGCGCCGTGACCGAACCGGGGCGGACGCCCAGCGTCTCCCACATCAGCTGTTCATTGCCGAAGGACAGGCGGTCCGAGCCGATCCATCGCGGGGCGCGCTTCAGGTCCACGACCGTGTCCTGCCGGGCCGAGATGAGCCAGAGCTGGCCCCTTTTGTCCTTGAGAAACAGGTTCTTGGTGTGGGTGCCGGGCATGGCGGCCTTGAGTTCCAGCCCCTCCTCGACGCGGAAGACGGCGGGATGGTCGTGGGTCGTGTGGGCGATCCCGCGATCGTCGAGGAAGGCGAGCAGCCGGTTGCGGTCGTACGCCGGCTCGGGATCAGGTTGAGGGGTCATCGCGGCCTGAGCTAGGAGGGAGGACAGTGTCGCTTAGCCGCCGGAGCTCCGCCTTGGAACTGGAATGCTATCCCATGAGCGCCCGGCCGCCGGACCTTGTCCCGGGCCGGCAGTCGCGCAACTGGATGGACGCCTTCGCCAGCCGGCATCCCTATCGCTGCCTGCCGCTGAACATGGCCAACACCACCGGCTGGGAGATCCTGTGCCCCTTCGGCTTTTCGGCCGAGTGGAACGGCGGACCGCGCCAGGAGGACATCACGATCACCCCGGACCGGCCGCAGCCGGAACTGGATCACTTCGTCACCTCGCACTTCTCGCGTGGGGTCCTGACCATGCACCCGCAGTATCTGTTCCGCTCGCCGCCGGGCTGGGGGATGCAGTGCTCGGGCTCGCCGAACCATGTGAAGGATGGGATCCAGCCGCTGGTCGGCCTGATCGAGACCGACTGGCTGCCTTTTCCGTTCACGATGAACTGGATCTTCACACGGCCAGGGCGGATCCGGTTCGAGAAGGGCGAGCCCTTCTGCTTCATCACCCTGGTGGAGCATCGGCGGATGGAGCAGGTCGAGCCGGTGATCCGGTCGCTGGAGTCCAACCCGGTGATGAAAGGGCAGTTCGAAGCCTGGAATCGCCAGAGGACGGACTTCAACACCCGCCTGGCCTCGGGCGACCCGGACGCGGCCAAGGAGGCCTGGCAGAGGTTCTACTTCAAGGGTGAACTGCCCGAGGACCTGGGCACGGCCCCGCCGACGCACGCGAACAAACGCCGGCTGCGGTCGCCGAGGGTGGGATAGGACGTATCCTCCCCATCGCAGATGGGGAGGATATGGCTGGGCTTACATCGCCCGGGGAACCAGGGGGCCGACGTTCTGGATCACCTCGCGGGCGTCGAAGGCGTTGGCGTCGCCCGCGGGCTTGGCGCCGCGACCCATGATGATCTCGGTCGTGGCCTCGTAGCGGTCGACCTGACGGACGTCGAAGTCGTTGCGGCCCCAGAAGGGATCGTTCCAGCGGCTCCAGACGCCCCGACGGCTGTACCAGCGCCAGGAAGGACCCCAGTAGGGCCAGTAGCGGTCGCGGTAGAAGGGATCGCCGGTGGTGTAGAAGCGGGTGTCGCGGTCGGTCGCGCGGTTCACGGTGGCGAACCAGTCGTAGCCGGCGTCGCGGGTCAGCTCGGCGGCGCGCAGCAGCAGGCCCATCTCGACCTGTTCGCGGCTGGTGACCGAATTGCCGGCGAAGGTGACGCGGTAGCGGTTGTTCTCCAGCCGCTGCTCGGCGTAGCCGCCCCGCTGGCCGTTGTAGCCGGCTGGCTGGTAGGGGGTTGCGGTGGCGCAGGCGGCCAAAGTCAGGGCCGCCGCCGCGATCGCGACCGAACTCAGGGTAAGCTTGGACATGGGGGGTGCTCCTTAAGCCTATCCCATATGACTGATCCGACCTGAACGGGGCCTGAACACCCTCGTTCCATGGGTCGGCAACCTACTCTAATCGCGTGACTATCAAGGCAGCCGCCAGAAACAGCAAAGCTCCGGTCGCGAGGCCGAAGCCGCGACGGAAGCGGGGCCGGGACATGCGGGCCGCGAGCGCCGCGCCGCCCAGGCCGTAGGCGCTCATGCTGATCACGTCCATGCCGACGGTGGCGGCGGCGAACAGCATCAGCTGCGGGGCCGCCGGGCGAGACACGTCCATGAAGGGCGGGAGCACGGCGCTGAAGAAGAGCACGATCTTCGGATTGCCCAGCTGGACCATGAAGCCGTCGACGAAGGCGGAGCGCCGGATGTGCACGCGAGGGCGGGCCTCCACCGGTCGAGCCGTGCCGAGGTCATCTGCCTTAAGGGCGGTCCGGATCGCCTGCACCCCCAGCCAGACCACATAGACGGCGCCGGCGACCGCGATCAGACGAAAGGCGTTCGGGAAGGTCGAGACCAGGGCCCCGAGGCCGAGCGCCGCCGCTCCGAACCACACCAGCGTCGCGGCGTTCATCCCGGCCACGCCCAGGAGCGCCGCCCGGCGCCCTCGCTCCGCCCCGGTCGCGACCGAGAACAGGTTGGCCGGCCCCGGAGTCACGGCCATGACCGCCATCACGCCAAGGAAGGCGGCGTACAGGTGCGGATCGACGGGGAGCAGGGGCTGGGACGCGGGCATCGCGCCCTGTCGCGGCCAGGCGAGCCGCCGTCAATCGCCCGAATGCGACCGAAGGCTCAGTCGGCCTGGTCGGCGTCGATGTCGGCGTCAGCCTCGATGCGCACATCGGCCAGGGCCTGGCCGATCGCCTCGGACGCCTGGTCCATCGCGTGCTGGGCCACCAGCGTATAGGTGTAGGCCTGCTCCGGGTCGTTCAGGGCCCAGGAGCCGTTGCGGGCCATTCCCATCGCGACGGTCTGGGCCGAGCCCACCTCGACCTCCGCCTCCTTGAGCGCTTCCTGGACCAGGGCGTCGACGTCGATGTCGGCCAGGGCCTCGGCGGCGATGGCGCCGGCGTGACGGGTGACCGTGGCGGTGAAGGCCGTGACTTCGGGCTCGTAGGTCTTCCAGAGAGAGGCGATGCGGATCTCCCGCTCGGTCTCGCTCAGGCTCTCGTCGGCCCCGATGGCCTCGGCCTGCTCGCCGAAGGCCTCCATGCGGGCCTCGAACGCCTCGGCGGCGTCTTCGATGGCCTTCTCGGCCGAGGCCTCGCCAGACTGGGCCATGGCCGTCGAAAGCGGCAGGACGGCCAGGGCGGCGGCGAGCGACAGGACTTTGAAACCGGCGGCGCGCATGGCGACCTCCTGATGAGTGACGGGGCCAAGGTGGGTCCGGCGCCGGGGCGGGACAAGTGAAATCGCGGTAAGGCAGGGCGCGGGCCGTTCCCGGCGCCTCCGCTTTTGCCTTCCCTGTCCGGCTGGCCTACCAGCCTCGGTTGATCCCCCTGCCGGACGGTCTATGTCTGGCGTCGTATGAGCGGCTCATCCGCCGCGCTGCCAGAGAACCAGATCATGACCGGCGACCGCGCCTCCACGTCCCTTCAGCCCATTTCGCTGGAGGCGCTGGAAGCGGCATTCAAGGCGGCGCTGGGCGGCGGGCTGGTCGATCCGACCGCCGCCGCCGACTTCCTGAGCCAGGCGCATGAGGACTACGCCGCCGACGACACTCCGGCCGTGACCGGTGATCAGCTGGCCGCCATCCTGGCCCAGGCCTGGACCGCGGCGGAAGGCCGGGCCCATGGCGAACCAGCGCGGATCAGCATCTCGCCCGGGCCGGAAGGGGCCTGCGACCTCATCCAGATCATCCAGGACGACCGGCCCTTCCTGGTCGACAGCGTGATGGGCGAACTGGCCGACGCCGGCGTGACCGTGCGCGGCCTGCTGCACCCCGTCACCGACGAGCCGGGAGGACGGGAGTCCATCATCCTGGTGCTGGTCGATCCCCTGACCCAGGAGCGGCGGGACGCTCTCGGCGAGGCGCTGGCCCTGGCCATGGAGGACGTGCGCGCGGCCGTGTCGGACCACGCGGGGATGGACGCCCTGATGGCGCGATCCATTGAGCACCTTCAAAACTGCCCGCCGGGGATGGACCGGGCGGTGATCGAGGAGAACCTCGCCTTCCTGCGCTGGCTGGCCGGTGATCACTTCGTATTCCTGGGCGCGCGCGACTACGACTATCCGCGCACCGCCGACGGCGGCTACGAAGCCGAGGCGCCCCTGTGCCTGTCGGGAGCGGGGTTAGGTGTGCTCGCCGATCCGGACCGCACCGTGCTGCGCCGCGCCAACGAGCCGGCGGTGCTGACCCGCTCGATGAAGCGGCAGCTGGACCTTTCTGACCCGGTGACGGTCGCCAAGGCCAACGTCCGGTCGCGCGTCCACCGGCGGGCCTACATGGACTACATCGGGGTCAAGCGTTACGGCGACGACGGCCGTCCCTCCGGCGAAACACGCTTCGTGGGCCTGTTCACGGCCGAGGCCTATGACCGGGCCGCCTCCGAGGTGCCCCTGCTGCGCCTCAAGGTGTCCAACGCCCTGGCGCGCGCCGGAAAGGCGCCCGGCAGCCACAACTACAAGCGGCTGAAGAACATCCTGGAGAACTATCCCCGGGACGAGCTCTTCCAGATCACCGAGGACGAGCTTCTCGAGATCGCGCTCGGCATCCTGCACCTCTACGATCGGCCGCGCATCCGGACCTTCACGCGCAAGGACCCGTTCGACCGGTTCGTATCGGTCCTCGCCTTCATTCCGCGCGAGCGGTTCGACGCCTCGGTGCGCGAGCGGATCGGCAAGATCCTGACACGGGCGTGGGGCGGGCGGATGTCGGCCTGGTATCCGCAGCTGTCAGACCAGCCGTTGGTGCGCATCCACTACATCATCGGGGTGACACCGGGCGAGCATCCCTCGCCGGACCTCAAGGCCCTGGAGGCCGAGGTGGCGGAGGCGGGCCGAAGCTGGGTCGACCGGTTCGAGAGCGCCGCGCGCACGGCCGGCATCGCGGAGGCTCAGATCGGAGCCTTGAGCCATCAGTGGGCCCACGCCTTCAGCGCCGGCTATCGCGACCGCTACGACGCCGTCGAGGCGGTCACTGATCTGACCGAGGTCGATCGCCTGAACGCGACGGGCGAGGCGGCCTCCGGCGGCGAGCCGGTGGCGGTGCGCGCTTTCCGGACCGCCGAGGACAGCCCCTTGCAGTTCCGGTTCAAGCTTTACCGGAGGGGCTCGGCGGCGCCGCTTTCGGCCGTGCTTCCGATCCTGGCGGACATGGGCCTGACGACGTTGGAGGAGTTCGGGCACGCCCTGAAGCCTACCCAGGGCGAACCGGTGCACATCCACGAATTCCTGCTGGAGGATCCGCGCGGCGAGGCGCTGGACTTCGCCACGGTCAAGCAGCCGTTCGAGGATGCGGTCGAGGCGGTCTGGACCGGCCGCACCGAAAGCGACGGCTTCAACCGCCTGGTGCTGGAACTCGGGGTCGGCTGGCGCGACGCCGCCCTGGTGCGGACCCTGGCGCGCTACCGTCAGCAGACGGGCCTCGATCCGTCCCAGACGGTGCAGGAAGAGGCGCTGACCCTTTATCCCGACGTGGCGCGGGCCCTGATCGACCTGTTCCACGCCAAGTTCGAGCCGGGCGAACGGCCGACACGGGAGGCGGACGTGGTCGCGCTGCAGGACCGCATTCAGGCGCTGCTGCAGGGGGTGAAGAGCCTGGACCACGACCGGGCGCTGCGCCGGGTGGCGGCCCTGATCGGCGCCATCAAGCGGACCAATTATTTCCAGATCGGCGCGGACGGCGAGCCCAAGCCGCACATCTCGATCAAGATCGCCTCGCGCGAGCTCGACGACCTGCCGCTGCCCAAGCCCTATCGCGAGATCTTCGTCTGGGCCCCGCACATCGAAGGCGTGCACCTGCGGTTCGGACCAGTGGCGCGCGGCGGCCTGCGCTGGTCGGACCGGCGCGACGACTTCCGCACCGAGGTGCTGGGCCTGGTGAAGGCCCAGCAGGTCAAGAACGCGGTGATCGTGCCCGTCGGCTCCAAGGGCGGCTTCTTCCCCAAGGGCCTGCCGGCCCTGGTGCGGGCGGGCGCCGATCGCGACGCCCAGCAGGCGGAGGCGATCCGGGCGTACCGGACCTTCCTGTCGGGCATGCTCGACGTCACCGACAACATCGGCCCGGACGGTTCGGTGATCCCGCCCCAGAACGTCCAGCGCTGGGAGGGCGACGATCCCTATCTGGTGGTGGCGGCCGACAAGGGCACCGCGACCTTCTCCGACATCGCCAACGGCATCTCGGCCGACTACGGCTTCTGGCTGGACGACGCCTTCGCCTCGGGGGGATCGGTCGGCTACGACCACAAGGTCATGGGCATCACCGCCCGGGGCGCCTGGGAGGCGGTCAAGCGCCACTTCCGCGAGATGGGCAAGGACATCCAGTCCGAACCCTTCACGGTCGTGGGCGTGGGCGACATGTCGGGCGACGTGTTCGGCAACGGCATGCTGCTGTCGAAGGCGATCAAGCTGGTCGCCGCCTTCGATCACCGCGACATCTTCATCGATCCGAACCCCGATCCCGCCGTCAGCTGGGCGGAACGGGAGCGGCTGTTCCGCCTGCCGCGTTCGTCCTGGCAGGACTATGACCGGTCGAAAATCTCGGCGGGCGGCGGCGTCTTCTCGCGCGGCGAGAAGTCCATCGCCCTTACGCCTGAAATCAAAGCGGTTCTCGATATCCAGGACGACAACCTGGACCCGGCCTTGCTGATGAAGGCGATCCTGAAGGCGCCGGCGGAGCTGCTCTATTTCGGCGGCATTGGCACCTATGTGAAGGCGCCGTTTGAGACCGACGCCCAGGTCGGGGACAAGGCCAACGACGCCATCCGCGTCGACGGCGGCGAGGTCCGCGCCCAGGTCATCGGCGAGGGCGCCAACCTGGGCATGACCCAGGCCGGCCGGATCGTCTTCGCCCAGTCGGGCGCGGGAGGGGTCGGAGGACGGATCAACACCGACGCCATCGACAACTCGGCCGGGGTCGACAGCTCCGACCACGAGGTCAACATCAAGATCCTGACCGGGGCGGCGATCGCCTCGGGCGCCCTGAAGGTCGAGGACCGCAACGCGCTGCTGGCCTCCATGACCGACGAGGTCGGGCTGAAGGTCCTGGCCCACAACTACGACCAGACCCTGGCCCTGACGCTGCAGGAGGCGGAGGGCGCTGCGGCGCTCGACGCGCAGCAAAGGTTCATGCAGCACCTGGGGGCCAAGGGGAAACTGGATCGCAAGGTCGAGGGCCTGCCCAACGACCTGCGGCTGAACGAGATGAAGGCGTCCGGCCAGGCCCTGACCCGGCCGGAGCTGGCGGTGCTGACCGCCTACTCCAAGCTGGAGCTGTTCGACGACATCGTGGCGACGACGGCGCCGGACGATCCCTTCTTCCACCAGACCCTGGTCCAGTACTTCCCCGGGCCGCTGGCGGCGTTCGAGGCCGACATGGAGCGGCACCGGCTGAAGCGGGAGATCATCTCGACGGTCCTGTCCAACGAGATCGTCAACATGTGCGGCGCGACCTTCCCGGAGCGGCTGCGCCTGTCGGCCCAGTGCGACACTCGGGCCCTGGTGATCGCCTTCGAGGCGGCTCGACGGATGTTCCGCCTTGACGAGGCCTGGGACGCGGTCTCGGCCCTGGACCTGAAGATCCCGGCGGAGGCCCAGACGGCGCTGTATCGCGAGGTGGCGACCGTTCTGCGTCGCCAGACGTTCTGGCTGGCCCGGCGAGCGGCGCGCGATGGCGTGACCGTGCAGGGGCTGATCGACCTCTATCGCCCGGCCGCCGACGACCTGCGCACCGCCGGCGCCGATGTGCTGTCGCGGTTCGAACAGGCCCAGGCCCGGGCGCGGGTGTCGGAGTTCGCCCGCGCCGGCGCGCCTGACGAGCTGGCGGCCTGGATCGGTCAGCTGCGGCCCCTGGTCGCCACCGCCGATATCGGCGACCTGGCGCGCGAGGCGTCCTGGCCGGTCGCGCAGATGGCGCGGCTGTATCACCAGGTCGGCGCCGCCTTCGACCTCGACCGCCTCCGGGCGGCGGCGGGGCGCGTGCCCTCGGCCGACCACTTCGACCGGCTGGCCGTGCGCCGGCTGATCGAGGACCTGATGGCCGAGCAGGTGGCCCTGACCCGCGCGGTCGCCCGCGCCTCGGACCCGTCGGTGGGGCTGAGCGAAGCGGCGGCCGAAGGCGCTGTCGACGCCTGGATCGGGGAGCGGCAGGCGGTGGTCGAGGGCGTGCGCGCCTCGGTCGACGAGATCGAAACCTCCGGGGCCGGCTGGACCTTCGCCAAGCTGACCATAGCCAACAGTGAGATCCGGGGCGTGGCGGCCTCGGCCGTTTAGCCGGGGCGCGGTCAGAAGGCTGCGCCTTCTCGACCCGACGCGCCCCGGTTAGTGTGCTCGACCGCCGACTAACGGCGTTGGGGGCCTGAGATGGCGCGGAAATTTCTGGTCGTGGTCGACGACAGTCCCGAGTTCGACGCCGCGCTGCGCTATGCGGCGCGACGCGCGCGCTCGACCGGCGGACGGGTGGCCCTGCTCCGGGTCATTCCCCGGACCTCGGACGAACACTGGGCCGGCGTGCGCGAGGAGATTCAGCGCCAGCAACGGGCCGAAGCCGAGGCCCTGCTGAACCGCCTGGGCGAGGAGGCGGCCGAACGCTCGGGCGGGGCGCCGGTCTTCCTGATCGAGGAGGGCGAGGCGCCCGAGGCGATCCGCAAGGTCGTGGGCGAGGATCCGGACATCAAGATCCTGGTCCTGGCGGCGGGCGGGGGCGCGCGCGGGCACGGGCCCCTGGTCAGCGCGGTGCTCAAGACCGGCGGCTTCGGCGGCCGAAAACTGCCAGTGACCATCGTGCCAGGCGAGCTGACGGAAAAGGACATCGAGGACCTGGCCTGAGGCTCTCCTCCCCTGTCAGGACGGGGAGGATATTCCGCTGAACTTGCAACCTCGCACCCTCGGGCGCATCTCCCAGGCATGTTCATTCAGACCGAACCCACGCCCAATCCGAACGTCCTGAAGTTCCTGCCGGGGCGCGATGTGTCGCCGCAGGGGCCGCACGAGTTCCGCACGATCGATGAGGCGGTCAACTCGCCCCTGGCCGAGGCCCTGTTCCAGCTGGAGGGGGTGTCGGGGGTGTTCTTCGGAGCCGACTATGTGTCGGTCACCCGCGACACGGCGGGTCCGGACTGGAGCGAGATCAAGGCGCCGGTCCTGACCACCCTGATGGACCACTTCATGTCGGGCCGCGCGGCGGTCGAGGGCGCCGGTGAGGCTGTCGACGCCGGCGAGGACTCCGAGATCGTGGCCGAGATCAAGCAGCTGCTGGACAGCCGGATCCGCCCGGCCGTCGCCCAGGACGGCGGGGACATCCTGTTCGACCGGTTTGACGAGGAGACGGGCGTGCTGTCCCTGCGCATGCGTGGCGCATGCGCGGGCTGTCCGTCGTCCTCCGCCACCCTGAAGGCCGGGGTCGAGCAGATGATGCGCCACTATGTGCCCGAGGTGACCTCGGTCGAGCAGGTGATCTGAGCCAGGATCGAGCCATGCGCCGGCTGGTGATCGATACGGCGCTCGACGCCTGCACGGTCGGGCTGTTCGGCGACGGCGCCGAGCCGTTCATCCTGAGCGAGGTCATGGCGCGGGGCCATCAGGAGCGGCTGGGGCCCATGGCCGAGGCCGTGGCGGCGCGGGCCGGCAGTCTGTCGGGCGTCCAGCGGATCGGGGTGACCGTCGGGCCGGGCTCCTTTACGGGCCTCAGGGTCGGTCTTGCCTTCGCCCTGGGCGTCGGATCGGCGCTTAAGGTCCCGGTGGTCGGCATATCGACACTGGACGCCCTGGCCGCCTCCGTGGCAGCGCCAGGTCTGGTCGCGTCCGCGATCGACGCCCGGCGAGGGCAGGTCTATCTGCGCCTCTATCGCGATGGAGAGCCGCAAGCGGCTCCGGAGGCTGTCGCCCTGGACGAGGCCGTCGCGAGGCTGCGGGACGCGGGTCCCGTGCGCCTCGTCGGTTCCGGCGCGCCGCTGTTGGCTGAGCGGGCGGCGGGCATTGATGTCCATCCCCTCGTCGCGCCAACCCCCGAGGCCCTGGCCCGGTTGACGCTGGACCTGGACCCCGAACGGCATCCGGCGCGACCCCTGTACCTCCGGGCGCCGGACGCGACGCCGCCCACCCGTCTGCCCGGCCAGCCTCGGGCATGAGCGAGCTGGCCGAGGCCATGGCCGCCATCCATGCGGCCGCCTTCGCGCGGCCGGGCGAGGCCTGGAGCGCCGAGGCCTTCGAGACCCTGATGTCCCAAGCCGGAATCCAGGCCCTGGTGGAGGCCCACGGCTTCGTCCTGATCCGCACCGTGGCCGACGAGGCGGAGATCCTGACCCTGGCGGTCCGGCCGGACGCGCGGCGGCGAGGTTGGGGCCAGCTACTGGTCGAACGGGCGGTCAAGGCGGCGCGCGGGGCGGGCGCGGGGCGGCTGTTCCTCGAGGTTGCCGCCGACAACGAACCGGCGCTGGGCCTCTATGGCGCCTGCGGCTTCGAGACGGCGGGACGCAGGCCGCGCTATTACGACCGGGGTGCGGAGCCGCCGATGGACGCCCTGCTTCTGGTTCTCAACTTCGCCGACGGGGCGTAACGCCGCTTCCCTCGCGCAGGCCCCTTGCCTATTCTCGGGCGCCATGGACCGGATCGAGAAACTCTGCGCCGAGCGCGGCATGCGCATGACCGAGCAGCGGCGCGTGATCGCCCGGGTGCTGTCGTCCGCCGAGGATCATCCGGACGTGGAGGAGCTGTACCGGCGGGCGTCGGCCATCGATCCCCACATCTCGATCGCCACCGTCTATCGCACCGTCCGCCTGTTCGAGGAGGCCGGGGTGGTCGAGAAGCACGACTTCGGCGACGGCCGCAGCCGCTACGAAGAAGCTGGCGACGACCACCACGACCACCTGATCGACACCCGGTCGGGCGAGGTGATCGAGTTCTTCGACGCCGAGATCGAGCGGCTGAAGTCCGAGATCGCCCAGCGGCTGGGGTTCAAGCTGATCGGGCACAAGCTGGAACTGTACGGCGTGCCGATCGAGGGCGCCGAGCCCTCCACGCGCGAAGGGTTGATCTTCACCCGTCACGCCGCCCGGGTCGATCCCGACAGCCTCGACAAGGCCTAGACGTCGTCCGAACCGACCGGGCCGCCCTCGTTCTCCAGTCGGCCGATCGCGCGCGTTTCGCGGCTGTTGAACTTCAGCCGGACGCCCACGCCCGCGCCGTTCTCGTCGATGAAGACCGCGCCTCCGGATTCCAGAACCGCGCGCAGCCGGGCCACCGCCTCGGGGCCCGGGTGGATCTTGCCGCGCTCGAAGGCCCTGAGCCGATCGACCGACAGACCGCTCAGCTCCGACACATGCCTGCGGGGCCACTCGACCAGGGCTCGGGCCGCCTTGGATTGAGGTCCGGTTATGCTCACGGCGGTCTCCAGTCTGCCTGGCCCTGTCTAAACCCATCCGAACGCCCGCGCACGGGCATGGCGCGGCGGACGATCGGGCCTTAAAAGCCCTCCCATGACCGAGACCCTAGTGTCGCCGCCGAAGACCGATGCGGCAGGCGCCGGACCCAAGCGCCTGTTCATCAAGACCTACGGCTGCCAGATGAACGTCTATGACAGCGAGCGCATGGCCGACGTCCTGCGCCCGCTCGGCTACGCCCCGACCGAGACCCCGGACGACGCCGATTTCGTCATCCTGAACACCTGCCATATCCGCGAGAAGGCGGCCGAAAAGGTCTATTCCGAGCTCGGCAAGCTGCGCGAGATGAAGGAGGCCAAGGCGCAGGCGGGCGCGGGTGCCATGACCATCGCGGTCGCCGGCTGCGTGGCCCAGGCGGAGGGCGAGGAGATCATGCGCCGCCAGCCGGCGGTCGACCTGGTGGTCGGGCCCCAGGCCTATCATCAGTTGCCGGAGCTGCTGACGCGCACGGCGCGGGCGCGCGGCGAGCGGATCGGCGCGGACTTCGCCCCCAACGCCAAGTTCGACGCCCTGACGTCGGAGAAAATCGGCGCGCGGGGCGTCGAGGGCGTGACCGCCTTCCTGACGGTCCAGGAGGGCTGCGACAAGTTCTGCACCTTCTGCGTCGTGCCCTATACGCGCGGGGCCGAATGGTCACGGCCGGTCGCGGCGGTGCTGGCCGAGGCCCGTGCGCTGGCCGAGCGCGGCGTGCGCGAGGTGACCCTGCTGGGCCAGAACGTCAACGCGTACGACGGAGAGGGGACGGACGGGAGCCCGTCCAGCCTGGCGCGGCTAGCCCATGCCCTGGCCGAGATTCCGGGGCTGGAGCGCATCCGCTACACCACCAGCCATCCGAACGACTTCACCGATGAGCTGATCGCGGCGCACCGCGACCTGCCCCAGCTGATGCCCTATCTGCACCTGCCGGTTCAGTCGGGCTCGGACCGGATCCTGCGGCTGATGAACCGCAAGCACGGGCGTCAGAAGTATTTCGACCTCATCGACCGCATCCGCGAGGCCCGGCCGGACATAGCCATGTCGGGCGATTTCATCGTCGGCTTCCCGGGCGAGACCGACCGCGATTTCGAGGACACGATGGATCTGGTTCGGCGCGTGAACTACGCCTCGGCCTTCTCCTTCATGTACTCGCCCCGCCCCGGCACGCCGGCGGCCGGAATGGCGGCCCAGGTTCCCGACGAGGTGTCGCGCGCGCGCCTGCACGCGCTCCAGGCCCTGCTGACCGAGCAACAGGTGGGGTTCAATCGCGCCCAGGCCGGGCGGGTTCTGCCGGTCCTGTTCGAGCGCAAGGGCCGGCACGGGGCCCAGGCCATCGGGCGGTCCCCCTATCTGCAGTCGGTTCACGTCGAGGACGCCGACCACCTGATCGGCCAGACCGTCGCGGTCGAGATCGTGCGGGGCCAGCAGAACAGTTTGACCGGGCGGCTGATCCAGCCCGAAGCGAAGGCGGCCTGATGGCGCGAGACAACGAGTTCATGGCCCTGTCGGACGCTGGCCTGCGCGCCGTGGTCGGACCGCGCAGCCGCCATCAGGCCCTGATCGAGGACGCGCTCAAGGTGTTGATCGAGACCCCGGGCGGCGGGGCGATGATCAATGGCGCGGCCCGCGACCGGGCCCAGGCCAGGCGGGTGATCCAGACCCTGAGCGACCGCGCCGACGAAGGCGCGGAAGTGACCGAGGCCGATGTGCGCACCGCCCTGGGATCGGCCGTGTCCGAACCGCGGGCGGGTCTGGCCAAACCCAGCCAGTCCGTGGGCCGCAGCGTGCCGGAAGGCGTGGCCCTGCCGGTCGGACGACGCGGGGCGATCGCGCCCAAGACTCCGGCTCAGGCTCGCTATCTGGAATCATTGTCGCGCTGTGAGCTGACCTTCGGGGTCGGGCCTGCGGGGACGGGAAAGACCTTCCTCGCGGCGGCCTATGGCGCCTCCCTGCTTCGCCGGGGACAGGTGGACCGGCTGGTCATCACTCGCCCTGCGGTGGAGGCGGGGGAGAAGCTGGGCTTCCTGCCCGGCGACCTGAACGAGAAGGTTGATCCCTATCTGGCCCCCATTTGGGAGGCGCTGAACGACATCCTGGGCGCCGACGACGTGCGCCGCCGGCGCGACAAGGGCGAGATCGAGGCGGCGCCGATCGCCTTCATGCGCGGCCGGACGCTCAGCCACGCCTTCATCATCGTCGACGAGGCCCAGAACACCTCTCGCATGCAGATGAAAATGGTCCTGACCCGGCTGGGCGAGGGCGCGCGCATGGTGGTGACCGGCGACCCGTCGCAGATCGACCTGCTGAATCCACGCGATTCCGGCCTCTCGCACGCCCTGCGACTGCTGGACGGGGTCGAGGGGGTGGGCATCCTGAAGTTCGAGGCCCGCGACGTGGTGCGCCACGCCATGGTCGAGCGGATCGTCCGCGCCTACGACGCCGACGCCGCCCGGGGCCGGCCGGCACCCGACCTAGAAGACCCGTCGGCCGAATGATCGAGGTCGAGATCGAGGCGGAGGCCTGGACGGCGGACCTGTCCGACGCCGAGGGCCTGGTCATTCGGGCCGCCGAGGCGGCGCTGCGGGAGACGCATGCGGAAGGCGACGTCGTCGTGCTGCTGACCGGGGACGAGGCGGTGCGCGAGCTGAACGCCCGTTTTCGCGAGCGCGACCGTCCAACAAACGTGCTGTCCTTTCCGGCGCCCGAGAGCGCCCGGCCGCACCTCGGCGACCTGGTTCTGGCGCATGGGGTGTGCGTGGCCGAGGCTGAGGCCCAGGGAAAGGCGCTGGGCGACCATCTCAGCCATCTGGTGGTGCACGGGGTGCTGCATCTGCTCGGCCGCGACCACGAGCTCCACGGCGAGGCCGAGGCCATGGAGGCCGAAGAGCGACGGGTGTTGGCCGGCCTGGGGATCGGCGACCCTTATGGGAGCGAGGCGGCATGATCCGCTTCATGGACAGGGCGAACGGGCGTTGGATCCGGATCGGGCTGGCGCTCGCCGCCGGACTCCTGACCGCTTTCGCTCACCCGCCCTTCGGCCTGCTGCCGGGGCTGGTCGGCTATCCCCTGCTGATGTGGCTGGCCGAGCGATCAGGGCGGCCCGGCGGCGCCTTGTGGGTCGGATGGCTGGCGGGGTTCGGCTATTTCGGGGTCGGGTGCTGGTGGGTGGCGGAGGCCTTTCTGGTCAATCCGGCCCAGGCCTGGATGGCGCCCTTCGCCGCCAGCCTGTTGCCGGCGGGGTTAGGGCTGTTCTGGGGGGCGACGGCCTTGGCCTATCGGTTGTTGAGACCCTGGGGCGTCCTGCGCTTCCTGACCTTCGCCGCCGTTTTCTGCCTGTTCGAATGGCTGCGGGGGCACATCCTGACCGGGTTTCCGTGGAATCCGGCGGGCGCCAGCTGGCGCGCGGGTTCGGCCGCGTCGCAGTTCGCCTCGATGGCCGGCGTCTATGGCCTGAGCTTCGTCACCGTGGCGGCGGTTTCGGCCCTCGGCGTCCTGATCGGACCCGGATCCGTGAAGGCCCGTGGGGGCGTCGCGGCCGCCGGTGTCACGACCATTCTCGTCCTGGTGATCGGGGGAGCGGTGCGGCTGTCGCAGGCCCAGCCGGGCGAGACCGACACCATCGTCCGCATTGTCCAGGCCGATGTGCCGCAGGAATCCAAATGGTCTCCGGACGCATTTCAGGGGATCGTCGACCGCTATGTGAACCTGACGGCCCGGCCCGGCGCGCGGACGCCGGACGTGATCATCTGGCCGGAAGGGGCGCTCCCGGCCAGCGCCGGCGAGGTGTTCGCTGACGGCTCTCCGGTGGCGGCGGCTATCGCGCGCGCGGTCCAGCCGGGCCAGACCCTGCTGATCGGGCTCAGCCGGGGCGAAGCGGCGCCTGAAGCACCGGGCGGCGCTCGCTATTTCAACAGCCTGTTCGCCCTGCACGACGAAGGCGGACCGGGACTGAGGATCGCCGCTGTCTACGACAAGCACCGACTGGTGCCGTTTGGAGAGTACCTGCCGCTAGGTCCGCTTATGACTGGCGTGGGGCTGCGCAGCCTGGTGCATGTTCCGGCGGACTTTAGCTCCGGGCCCCGCCCGGCGCCGATCGTTGTGCCGGGCGCGCCGCCGGTGCAGCCGCTGATCTGCTATGAAAGCCTGTTTCCGGGGTTCACCCCTGGCGGCGCCGCGCGCCCGGGCTGGATCGTCAATGTATCCAACGACGCCTGGTTCGGCGCGACCTCCGGCCCGCTGCAGCACCTGAACCTGGCCAGCTACCGGGCCATCGAGACCGGCCTGCCGGTGGTGCGGGCGACCCCTACGGGGGTTTCCGCCCTCATCGATCCATGGGGGAGGATCGTGGACGGACAACGGCTGGACGCCGGCGAGAGCGGCGTGATCGACGCGGCGCTGCCTGGGCCGGCGCCGGCCACCCTCTACGGCAGGTGGGGCGATGTCCTGTTCGGCCTCATGGTCGTTTTGGGCCTTGGTCCCTCCTTGATCGGGCGGCGACAATCGGTCGGAGTTGATTCAGACGGTAGTGAGGATCCAAGGTGACCTCGCTCCGGCGCGGAGGGCGTGGCCGGCAATCCACGCCGAAGACTGAACCGCGATAAGATAGGTCCCGTTAACCTTCATTTCCGGGTGACATCGGGCCATCCGGCGCGCATGGCGAAACCCCTACGACGAGCGAGAACCGGCGACGATGGCGAGAGGCAGCAACGACGATGGGCCCCATCCTGTGGACCGGCACGTGGGCCGCAGGGTCTGCGAAAAGAGGATCAGCCTGGGTTACAACCAGAGCGACCTCGGCCGCGCCTTGGGCCTGACCTTCCAGCAGATCCAGAAGTACGAGAAGGGTGCCAACCGCATCTCGGCCTCCAAGCTCTTCGAGATCGCCAACTTCTTCAAGGTCGAGATCGGCTATTTCTTCGAAGGCCTGGGCGGCGCTCGCACGCTGGGCATGGCCGAAGCCGACGCCCCCGCCTTCGAGCACGACTTCCCGTCGACCCGTTATTCGATCGAGATCGCCCGGCTGGCTCCGGCCCTGCCGGTGCGCCAGCAGAAGGTGGTGCTCGAGGTCGTGCGCGAACTGAGCAGCCCTCGCGTCGAGGCCTAGCCTTCGTCAGAGACGGACCGGTTTCGCCGCTGGCCGAAGGTCGGGGCCCGCTCCTTCTGCTCCGCCCAATAGGCTGCGCCCTCGTCCGGCTTGAACATGGTGCGCGGCGTGCCCGAGCGGTCCGCGACCGCGAAAGTGTTGGTCGAAGCCTGGTAGAACAGGGTGTCGCCGTTCGGCCGCTTCACCGTTTCGGTGCCCGCTGGAGGGTTGGCGACGAAGGCCCGCATCTTCGCGACGAACTCCTCCGGCGTGCGGGCCGCGAAGGCCGCGCCGTTGCGGGCGAACTGTCGCTGGACCTTCTCGTCCACCGTCTCTCGCCGGTTCGCCGTCACAGGGCCGGGTGCGGCGGCCGGTTCGGCCTCGCTGGCCGCGGCGTCTGCGCGCGCATCCACGGCGGCCGGGGCGTCCTCGCTTCGGTCGCGCGTCTCCACCGCCGACGTCCCGCTGTCGCAACCGGCCATGGCGGCGACCGCCCCCAGAACCACCCAAAGATAGCGCTTCATTTCATCCTCCTGAACAACCCGCGCCAAGCTTAAGCACGAGAACGATGTTCCTGCAATGTTCTGGTCCCGACCATAGCGTCAGGCCAATGAGCGGGCTAACACCAGGAGCAGTCCGGGAGCCGAGACGTGACCCACCTACGAATCCAGCGCCTGTCGCACGCGGCGGATCTGCCCCCTCCTGCCTATGAGACCGCCGGGTCGGCGGGCATGGACCTTCGGGCCGCCGTTCCCGGGGACAAACCGGTCGTTCTGGAGCCGGGCCAGCGAGCGCTGGTCCGGACAGGTCTGCGGATCGCGCTCGAACCGGGCTTCGAGGCTCAGGTGCGACCGCGCTCAGGTCTGGCGTTGAAGCACGGGATCACCTGCCTGAACTCGCCGGGCACGGTCGACAGCGACTACCGGGGCGAAGTTGGGGTGATCCTCGTCAACCTGGGTCAGGAGCCCTTCACCGTCCGACGGGGTGAGCGCATCGCCCAGATGGTCATCGCCCGGCATGAGCGCGTCCAGGTGGTGGAGGTCGAGGCTCTCGATGAGACAGAGCGGGGAAGCGGCGGCTTCGGGTCCACCGGCCGATAGGCTTGACGCAACCCTGTTCGATAAACCTGCGTTAACCGTGGCGAACGGCCAAGCCTGGCCTATCAGAGGAAGCGTTGGTGATGGAAGAGATCTTCGCCCAGCTGGGCGGTCTGCTGGCGGGCGTCTTCGCCTTGGCCCAGGGCGGTTTCGACGGGGTGAACCAGGTCGTGGGTCTGCTGATCGCCATCATCGCGGCCCTGCTGATGCCCGTGTGGCGCAGCCTGTGGGCGACGGCGGCGGGCGCGACTGTCGTGCACATCCTGGTAGGCGTCCTGCGGCCGGTTCTGGATGGCGCGGAGTTTGTCCTGCCGGAGCTGCTGACTGTCGGCTTCTGGATGGGCGCCTTCACCCTGTTCCTGGGCTATGCGATCGTGATCGCGGTGTTCTTCTTCATCAAGACGCTGGTCACCGGATCGGCCTTCCGGCGGCGCCACCACCGCCACGCGCACTAGGTCTCGGCCGCGATCAGAAGGCTTCGCTTCTCTAACCGACGCGGCCTATCAAGCCTGCCTGAAACCCAGGACGTCCTGCATGTCATAGAGACCGGCCGGACGGGAGCGGACCCAGGCGGCGGCGGCCACGGCGCCCTTAGCGAACAGGCTGCGGTCGATGGCCGAATGACTGAGGGTCAGGACCTCGTCCTCCGAGGCGAAGACGACCGTGTGCTCGCCCACGATCCCCCCGGCCCGGATGCATGAGAAGCCGATCCGTCCGGGCTGGCGCTCGCCGGTGACGCCGTCATAGGGCGGGCTGCGCAGGTCGGACAGGTCCGCGCCCCGACCGTCGGCCGCGGCCTCGGCCAGCATCAGGGCGGTGCCCGAGGGGGCGTCGATCTTGCGCCGGTGGTGGGCCTCGGCGATCTCGATGTCCCAGTCGGCGGCGTCCAGCCGCATGGCGGCGTGCTCGACCAGCCCTATCAATATGTTGACGCCGAGCGAGAAGTTGCCGCTTCGCACGATGGCGACCTTCTCGGCCGCCGCCTCGATCGCCCGTTCCTGCTCGGGGGTGTAGCCGGTCGAGCCGATGACCAGGGCGGGGCCGCCCCGCGCGGCGCAGGCCTGGGCCAGTTCGGCGGAGGCGTCGGCCGTCGAGAAGTCGATGATCACGTCGCACAGCGACAGGTCCGGCTCTTCGCCGCGATCGAAGCGGGCGGAGACCACGACGTCCTCGCGGGCGTCCAGCACCTGGCTGACGGCTCGGCCCATCCGGCCCCGGGCGCCCGAGATGCCGACATGGAAGAGGGCGCTCAAGCCCCGGCTCCGGTCCCGCGTGCGATCACTGCATCGTCTCCTTGGCGTCGGCGTCCGTGCCCAGGATGTCGGCCCAGAAGCGCTTGGCCTTGCCGGCGAAGGAGGTGTTGCGCGGGGTCTGGGTGTCGCCCAGGCTCGCCGCCAGTTCCTCCAGCAGCTCCTTCTGGCGCGCGGTCAGGTCGGTCGGGGTCTCGACGAAGAGTTCGACCACCAGGTCGCCGCGCTGGCGTCCGTTCAGGTGCGGCATGCCCTTGCCCCGGATACGGACGGTCTTGCCGGTCTGGCTGCCGGGCGGGACCTGGACGGGGGCCTTGCACTGGCCGTCGCAGGCCTCGGAGACAAGACAGGGCGCCTGGATCTCGCCGCCCAGGGCCGCGACGGTCATCGGAACCGGGACAGTGACGAGAAGGTCGAGGTTGTCCCGCTCGAACAGTTCATGCGGCGTGACCGACAGGAAGACATAGAGGTCGCCGCGCGGGCCGCCGCGCGCGCCCGCGTCCCCCTCTCCCGTCAGGCGGATGCGGGAGCCGTCGTCGACGCCGGCGGGGACCTTGAGGCTGAGCTTGCGGGTCTTGCGGACCTGGCCATGGCCGTGACAGGCCGTGCAGGGGTCGGCGATCATCTGGCCGGCCCCGCCGCAGCGAGGGCAGGTGCGCTCGACCTGGAAGAAGCCGTTCGCTTGACGAACCCGCCCGGCGCCCTGGCAGGTGGAGCAGGTGGTCGGCTCGGACCCAGCCTTGGCGCCGGACCCGTCGCAAACATCGCAGGTCATGGTCGAGGGGACCGCGATCTCGACGTCGGCGCCCTTGTAGGCCTGCTCCAGGGTGATCTCGAGGTCGTAGCGCAGGTCCGAGCCGCGCCGGGGCCCGCCGGAGGTTCGTCCGGCGCGCCCGCCGAACACGTCGCCGAACGCCTCGCCGAAGACCTGGGAGAAGATGTCGTTGACGTCGTGGAAGCCGGCGCCGGCGCCGAAGGGCCCTCCGCCCGCGCCCCCGTTCACGCCCGCGTGGCCGAAACGGTCGTAGGCGGCCCGTTTCTGGTCGTCCGACAGCACGCCATAGGCTTCGGAGATTTCCTTGAACCGCGCCATCGACTCTTCCGAGCCGCCGTTGCGGTCCGGGTGGTGCTGCATGGCCAGCTTGCGGTAGGCCGATTTCAGGCCGGCGGCGTCGATGGTCCGTTCGACGCCCAGAACCTCATAATAGTCGCGCGCCATCAGGCGTTCGTCCTCTCAAAACCCCCATCGCCGGGCTGCGCCTCTATGTTCGCGCATGTCCTCGACAACCTGCCGGACTGACATGGGCGCCCGGCGAAATGATGCAACTCCATGAAACGGCCCCCGCCTGCGGTGGCAAGCGGGGGCCGGTGCTTTCAGCCGCAGGTGTGGCCTCAGGCGCTCTTCTTCTGGTCCTCGTCCGAGACTTCCTCGAACTCGGCGTCGACCACGCCGTCGTCGGCGGGCTGATCCGTCGAGGCGGAGCCGTCGCCGCCGCCGTTCTGGGCCGCGTACATGGCCTCGCCCAGCTTCATCGAAGCCTGGACCAGGGTGTTGGTCTTGGCCCGGATGTCCTCGGGATCATTGCCTTCGCGCGCGGTCTTGAGCTCGGCCAGGCCGGTCTCGATCGCCGTCTTCTCGTCGGCCCCGACCTTGTCGCCGTGTTCGGCGAGCGCCTTCTCGGTGGAGTGGATCAGGCTGTCGGCGGCGTTCTGGGCCTCGACCAGGTCCTTGCGGGCCTTGTCGGCGGCGGCGTTGGCCTCGGCTTCTTTGACCATCTGTTCGATGTCCGCGTCCGACAGGCCGCCGTTGGCCTGGATGCGGATCGACTGCTCCTTGTTCGTCGCCTTGTCCTTGGCCGTCACGTGGACGATGCCGTTGGCGTCGATGTCGAACGAGACCTCGATCTGCGGCACGCCGCGCGGGGCGGGCGGAATGCCCATCAGGTCGAACTGACCCAGCGACTTGTTGTCGGCGGCCATCGGACGCTCGCCCTGGAAGACCCGGATGGTCACGGCCGACTGGTTGTCGTCGGCGGTGGAGAAGACCTGGCTCTTCTTGGTCGGGATGGTGGTGTTGCGTTCGATCAGCGGGGTGAAGACGCCGCCCAGGGTCTCGATGCCGAGGGTCAGCGGGGTCACGTCGAGCAGCAGCACGTCCTTGACGTCGCCCTGCAGCACGCCGGCCTGCACCGCGGCGCCGAGCGCCACGACCTCGTCGGGGTTCACCCCCTTGTGCGGCTCCTTGCCGAAGAAGGCCTTCACGGCCTCCTGGACCTTGGGCATGCGGGTCATGCCGCCGACCAGGACCACCTCGTCGATGTCCGAGGCCTTCAGGCCGGCGTCGGCCAGGGCCTTCTTGCACGGCTCGATGGTGCGCTGGACCAGGTCCTCGACCAGGGCCTCCAGCTTGGCGCGCGACAGCTTGATGTTCAGGTGCAGCGGGCCCGAGGCGTTCATGGTGATGAACGGCAGGTTGACCTCGTACTGGGTCGTGGAGCTGAGCTCCTTCTTGGCCTTCTCGGCTTCCTCACGCAGGCGCTGGAGGGCCAGCTTGTCCTGGCGCAGGTCGACGCCCTGCTCCTTCTTGAACTCGTCGGCCAGGTAGTCGGCCAGACGGACGTCGAAGTCCTCGCCGCCCAGGAAGGTGTCGCCGTTGGTGGACTTCACCTCGAAGACGCCGTCGCCGATCTCGAGGATCGAGACGTCGAAGGTGCCGCCGCCGAGGTCATAGACGGCGATCTTCTGGCCGTCGTTCTTGTCCAGGCCGTAGGCCAGCGCGGCCGCGGTCGGCTCGTTGATGATGCGCAGAACCTCAAGACCGGCGATCTTGCCGGCGTCCTTGGTGGCCTGGCGCTGGCTGTCGTTGAAATAGGCAGGGACGGTGATGACGGCCTGGGTGACCTTCTCGCCCAGATAGGCCTCGGCGGCCTCCTTCATCTTGGTCAGGGTGAAGGCGGAAATCTGCTGGGGTGAATAGTCCTTGCCGTTCGCCTTAACCCAGGCGTCGCCGTTCGGGCCCTTGACGATCTCATAGGGGACCATCCCCTTGTCCTTGGCCACGATCGGATCGTCGAAGTTGCGGCCGATCAGGCGCTTGATCGCGAAGAAGGTGTTGGCCGGGTTGGTGACGGCCTGCCGCTTGGCCGGCTGGCCGACCAGGGTCTCGCCGCCCTCCTGGAGGGCGACGACGGACGGCGTGGTGCGCGCGCCTTCCGCGTTCTCGATCACCTTCGGGTTCTTGCCGTCCATGACGGCGACGCACGAGTTGGTGGTGCCGAGGTCGATGCCGATGATCTTGGCCATGGGCGTTCTTCAGTCTCCGTTCTGGCGGGTGATGCGGCGGCCTCGTTGCTCTGAGCGCCGCGCGTGACCACCCCCTGGTTGCGCAAAATGGCGGCCAAAGCCCCAAATTACGCGGGGTCTTTCGCCGGTTGCAGCGGATATGGGAACCCGCCCCCGCGCTGCAAGGGCTTGGCCGGGAACGGTTTGGCGCGGTCCGTCAGTCGCCGTCAGATGCGCCCGCGCAAGGGGCATGCTTCACCTGAAGCCGAGGCGCGCCAGGGCGCCTGGATCGGGACACCCCATGAGGACGGCCGCCCTTTTCGCCGCTTGCGCCCTGGGCCTGGTCATGGGGGTCTCGCCCGTCATCGCCGCCGCCAGCGGTCAGTCGCGAGACGGGCACAATCGGCGGGTGAGGGTCCACAACCAGACGGGCTGGACCATCACGCGTTTCTATGCGGCCGACGCCCGCACCCACAGCTGGGTGCAGTATCCCCTCGGCGCGCCGGCGATGGACCCCGGCCGCAGCTGGGTCCTGAACATCGACGACGGCTCGGGCGCCTGCCTGTATGATTTGAAGGCCGAGTTCGCCAATGGTCAGAACCTGGTGCGCCCGGCGGTCAACGTCTGCGTGGTGGCGGACTACTACTACCTGCGCTGACTTCACGGCATTGTGGGGGGACGGCCGGCCGAGCAAGCGTCACTGTTGCCGACCCAAGCGCCAGGAGGCCTCGTGATGACCGTGCTCAACCGACCCGAAGGCCCGAGCGAGGCTGATTTCCGGCCCAGCCGCCGGCTCCTAGGCGGCCTGTTCTTCGCCGGATACGCCTCCGCCGCCCTCGCCCAGGAGGCCCAGCCGGTGACGACGTCGGGCGACGGTCTGGTCCAGGAGGATGTGAACTATCCGGCGCCGGACGGCTTCGACCTGCCGGCCTTCGTGGCGCGGCCGGAGGGCGACGGACCCTTCCCGGTCGTGATCGTGGTCTCCGAAATCTTCGGCGTGCATGAATACATCCGCGACGTCTGTCGCCGACTGGCGCGCGAGGGCTATGCCGCCATCGCGCCGGCCTTCTTCGTACGGGTGGAAGACCCCGCGCCCCTGTCCGACATGCAGCGCATCCAGCAGATCGTGGCGGCCGCCGGCTACGAGCAGGTCATGGGCGATGTCTCCGCCACCCTCGACTGGGCCAGCCAGCAGCTGTGGGCCCAGGGCGACAAGGTCGGGATCACGGGCTTCTGCTGGGGCGGCAAGGTGGTCTGGCAGGCGTGCGCCAGGTTCGCGGTGATCGACGCCGGTGTCGCCTGGTACGGGCGGCTGGCGCCGGCGGCCAACGCCACGCCCGAACAGGTCGCCGCCGGTCGGCCTTGGCCCGTGGACCTCGCCGGCGACCTGAAGGCGCCGGTGCTCGGCCTGTATGGGGGCGCGGATCAGGGCATCCCGAACGAGAGCGTCGAGCGGATGCGTGGGGCCCTCGCCTCCGCGCGCGCCGAGGGCAGCCGGATCGAGCTGTATCCGGACGCCCCGCACGGCTTCCATGCGGATTACCGCGCCAGCTATCGGCCTGAACTGGCCGCCGACGGGTGGGCAAAGCTGTTGGCGCTGTTCGAGGCGCGGCTGAAGTGAGGATCAACCTCAGCTAGTTCGCGCGGTCCTGGGCCTGAGCGTAGGCGGCGGCGCCGGCGGCGCTGGCCTGGGCGCCCGAGCCCTTGGCGGCGACCACCACCATGGCGGCCCGGATGGTGCGGCCGAACAGGGCGTAGCCGGGCTGGAGCGTCTGGATCACCTGGCCGGCCTGCAGGGTCTCGGACGGCTGTTCCATCATCGCCTGGTGCAGGTGCGGATCGAACGCCTCGCCAGGCTCCGGAGCGACCCGGGTCAGGCCGTTGGTCTCGAACGCCGAGAGCAGTGACTTCTGGGTCAGCTCCAGGCCGGTGACCATGGCGGCAGTGGGCCCTTCGGCGTCCTTGGGTGCCGCCTGGAGGCCGCGCTCGAGGGTGTCCGCCACTGTCAGCAGGTCCTTGGCGAACCGCTGGATGGCGTAGGCGCGGGCGTCGTTCGCCTGGGCCTCGGCGCGGCGCTTGACGTTCTCGGTCTCGGCGATGGCGCGCAGGGCCCGGTCCTTCCATTCGTCGCGTTCGGCGATCACCTGGTCCAGGGGCGCGAGGTCGCCGTCGGCGTGCTCGGCCGGATGGGCGTCCAGGCCGGCCTCGGCGTTCAGCTCGGTCTCGGCGTCGAAGTCTGCGGCGTCGGGAGTGTTCGTGTCGCTCAAGTCTCTTGTCCGTCCAACATGCGGCCCAGCACCCGGGCGGTGTAGTCCACCAACGGGATGACACGGGCGTAGTTCAGTCGCGCGGGCCCGATGACGCCGATGGCGCCCAGCACCCGCTGCCGCCCGCTCATATAGGGCGCCGCGATCACGGCGGAACCCGAAAGCGAGAACAGTCGCGTCTCGGCGCCGATGAAGATGCGCACTCCTTGCGCCTCCGACACCCCGTCCAGCAAGCCGATCAGCTGTTCCTTCTGCTCCAGGTCGTCGAACAGGGTGCGGACCCGCTCCAGATCCTCGATCGCGCCGGCGTCCTGAAGCAGGTTGGCGCGACCGCGCACGATCAGGGCCCGTTCGCGCTCGCCGCCGCCGGACCAGGCGGCCAGACCGTCCTCGACCAGGCGCGCGGCGGTGGCGTCGAGCTCGCGCCGGGCGGCGTCGAGCTCGGCCCGCATCTCGGTCCGGGCCTCCTGCAGCGGCCGGCCGCGCAGGCGCGCGTTGAGGAAGTTCGACGCCTCCTGAAGTGTAGAGGGCGTGACCCCCGCCTTCAGCGGCATCAGCCGGTTCTCGACCGTGCCGTCGTCGGCGACCAGCACCGCCAGGGCCTGGTCCTGACCCAGCGACACGAACTCGACGTGCTTGACCCCGGCCTCGCGCACCGGGCTGGCGACGATCCCCGCCCCGCCGGCCAGGCCCGAGAGCAGGGCGGAGGCCTCGTTAAGCGCCTCGTCGAACCCGCGTCCCCGCCCCGCGAGCCGCGCCTCGATCTCCCGTTTCTCTTCGGCGCCGATGTCGCCGATCTCCAGCAGGCCGTCGACGAACAGGCGCAGGCCCGCATGGGTCGGCACTCGCCCGGCGGAGGTGTGCGGCGAGGCCAGCAGCCCCGCCAGCGTCAGGTCCTGCATGGTGTTGCGGATGGAGGCGGGCGACAGGCCGACGCCGGTCATCGACAGGGTGCGCGATCCGACCGGCTCCCCGGTCTGGAGATAGCTCTCCACGATCCTCTTGAAGATGTCGCGGGCGCGTTGGTCGAGAGCGGGCAGGCCGGCGGCGTAGGGGCCGGGGATCATCGCCGGTCCTCCCAGTCCGCGCGCTCCAGCCGCATGACCAGACAGTCGTCCTCCCCGAACATCCGCCGTTCGATGCGGCGGAAGCCCAGTCGCTGATAGAAGCGATGGGCGTCGGTGTTGGAGTTCAATGGGTCGATGACGATGGCCTTCACCTCGGGCGAGGCGAAGGCGTCATTGATCGCCAGGGTCATCATCCGGGAGCCGTAGCCCTTGCTCAGCGCGTCGGGCGGGCCGATCCAGATATCGATCGCGCGAAAGCCCGGTTCGATCTCGCCCCAGTAGTGCGTCGGCTCGAGGTGGGGGTCGCAGACCTGCAGGACGCCTATGGGGCGGGGGCCCGCGCCCTCGTCGACCTCAGCGATGCGGTACCACGTGACATCGGACTGTTCGGCTAGCTCCTCGGCCCAGGGGATGCCGTCGAAGGCGACCTCCAGGTCAGGGCGGTCGCTGGAGCAGGCGATGACGTGCGGTTCGCGGTCCCAGGCCTCAAGCAGGGGAATGTCGGCCGGCGTCGCGGGACGCAGGCGGACGGTTCCGGTCTGGGCGGGGGACAGGCTCACAGATTCAGGATAAGCAGCGCGCCTTCCGCTTCCAAGGAGCAAGCATGCGTCCGTCCGAACGCGCCCCCGACCAGCTGCGCACCATCACCCTGGAGACGGGCGTCAATCGCTATGCCGAAGGCTCCTGCCTGATCGCCTTCGGCCATACGCGGGTTTTGGTCACCGCCTCGGTGGAGGAGAGCGTGCCCGGATGGATGCGCGGCAAGGGCTCCGGCTGGGTGACGGCCGAATACGGCATGCTGCCGCGCGCGACCCATACCCGGGGCCGGCGCGAGGCGGCACAGGGCAAACAGTCCGGCCGGACGCAGGAGATTCAGCGGCTTATCGGTCGCAGTCTGCGCGCCGTGGTCGACCTGAAGGCCCTGGGCGAGCGCCAGGTGCACATCGACTGCGACGTGCTCCAGGCCGACGGCGGCACGCGCACGGCGGCGATCACGGGGGCCTGGGTCGCGGTTGCCCAGGCGCTCGACTACCTGCGCGCTGAGGGCAAGCTCGTGGCCGATCCCATCCTCGACCAGGTCGCGGCTGTGTCGTGCGGGATCCACCAGGACACGCCGGTGCTGGACTTGGACTACGAGGAGGACTCAGCGGCCGAGGCCGACGCCAACTTCGTGCTGACGGGTCAGGGAATGATCGTGGAGGTCCAGGCGACAGGCGAACGGCGCGGCTTCTCGCGGGCGGAGCTGGACCGACTGTTCGACCTGGCCCACGGCGGCTGCGAGCAGCTGTTCGCCCTGCAGCGGGCGGCGCTCGGCCGGTAAGCCGACTTTACATCCAGCGTCAGTGGGGCATCGTGGCGGAGAACCTTTGCTGGAGCCCGCCCATGCGCCGCCGCCTCGCCCTGATCGCCGCCTCCGCCCTCGCCCTGTCGCTCGCCGCGTGCGGGTCGCCCGAGGATAAGGCGAGCGAACCGCAACCCGCCGCCGCGACTGAAGCCGGAGCCGCGCCGGAGATGCCGGCGGACGCCCCGCCCCAGGAGGAGGCCCCCGGGGTGACGCCGGCGGCGGGCCCCGCCGATGCGTCCGGCGACCCCGGCTCCTGCTCGGCCGAGATCGGGCGTGCGGCGGCGGACCGGCTGGTCGAGCGCTGCGTCGCCGTCAGCCCCGCCACCCGTCCGCCGTGCAACGTCCAGAACTCCTGCGCGATGATCCGCGACGAGATCGAACGCGGTTGCGGCTTCTTTGACGAGGACGAGAAGCCTGCGGAGTGCGCGGCCTAAGGTCTTCTCGCGGTCCGCGATTTAGAAGGCCAAGGAAAAAGGCCCCGCTGACGCCAGCGGGGCCTTATCCATTTCAGCGATGACGCTGGACCTTAGTCCCGACGACGGCGGCCGCGGTCGCCGCCGCGGTCACGGTCGCCGTCGCGTTTCGGACGGCCGCCGGTGTCTTCCGACAGAGGCGCCTCGCCGCGTTCGGCGCGCTCGGCGTTGATCTTGTCGGTCAGGTCTTCGCCGGTGGTCTGGTCGACGACCTTCATCGACAGCTTGGTCTTGCCGCGATCGTCCAGGCCCAGGAACTTGACCTTGACCTCCTGGCCTTCGGAGACGACGTCGGCCGGATTGGCGACGCGCTCCAGGGCCATCTGCGACACGTGGACCAGGCCGTCCTTGGCGCCGAAGAAGTTCACGAAGGCGCCGAAATCGACGACCTTCACGACCTTGCCGGTGTAGATCTTGCCCACCTCGGCCTCGGCGGCGATGGAGTTGATCCAGTCCTTGGCGGCGTCGATCTTCTCCTGGTCATTGGCGGCGATCTTGATGGTGCCGTCATCGCCGATGTCGATCTTGGCGCCGGTCTTTTCGACGATCTCGCGGATCACCTTGCCGCCCGAGCCGATCACTTCGCGGATCTTGTCGACCGCGATCTTGATGGATTCGATCTTCGGCGCGAACTCGCCCAGTTCGGCGCGCGGCGCCGTCATGGCCTTGTCCATCTCGTCGAGGATGTGCAGGCGACCGGCCGAAGCCTGGGTCAGGGCCTGGCGCATGATCTCCTCGGTGATGCCGGGGACCTTGATGTCCATCTGCAGCGAGGTGATGCCTTCACGGGTGCCCGCGACCTTGAAGTCCATGTCGCCGAGGTGATCCTCGTCGCCCAGGATGTCCGACAGGATGGCGAATTCGCCCGACGGTTCCAGGATCAGGCCCATGGCGATGCCCGAGACGGGACGGGTCAGCGGCACGCCTGCGTCCATCAGGGCCAGCGACGAACCACAGACGGTCGCCATCGAGGAGGAACCGTTCGACTCGGTGATCTCCGAGACCAGACGGATGGTGTAGGGGAAGTCTTCCGCCGACGGCAGCATCGGACGGATGGCGCGCCAGGCCAGCTTGCCGTGGCCGATCTCGCGACGGCCCGGCGAGCCCATGCGACCGGCTTCACCCACCGAATAGGGGGGGAAGTTGTAGTGCAGGAGGAACTTCTCCTTGTAGGTGCCGGTCAGGCTGTCGATGTACTGCTCGTCCTCGCCGGTGCCCAGGGTGGCGACCACCAGGGCCTGGGTCTCGCCCCGGGTGAACAGCGCCGAGCCGTGGGTGCGCGGCAGGACGCCGACTTCCGAGACGATGGCCCGGACCTTGTCGAGCGCGCGACCGTCGACGCGGTGGCTATTCTCGATGATGTCGCGACGCAGGACTTCGGCTTCGCATTCCTTGAAGGCGGTCGAGAACTTCGAGGCGTCGACGCCTTCCGGGTTCTCGTCGGTCTTCACCAGCTTGGCGGCGGCGGCCTTCTTGGCGGCATCGACGCCCGAGCGGCGGTCGTACTTGCCGACATGGGTGTAGGCCGTCTTGATGTCCTCGCCGACCAGTGACTTGATCGAGGCGACCACGTCGGAGTGGTCCTCGGCCTGGAAGTCGAAGGGCTCCTTGGCGGCGTGCTCGGCCAGTTCGATGATGGCGTCGATCACCGGCTGCATGCCGCGATGCGCGAACATCAGGGCGTTCAGCATGGTTTCTTCCGACAGCTCCTTGGCCTCGGATTCGACCATCATCAGGGCATCGGCGGTGCCGGCCACGACCAGATCCAGGTCCGACGTCGGCATCTGGTCCACGGTCGGGTTCAGGACCAGCTCACGCTCGCCGGCCTCATTGGCGATGTAGCCCACGCGCGCGGCGCCGATCGGTCCCATGAAGGGCACGCCCGAGATGGTCAGGGCGGCGGAGGCGGCAACCATGCCGACGATGTCCGGGTCGTTCTCCATGTCGTGCTGCAGCACGGTGACGACGACCTGGGTCTCGTTCTTGAAGCCCTTGACGAACAGGGGGCGGATCGGGCGGTCGATCAGACGGGAGACCAGGGTCTCCTTCTCGGTCGGACGGCCTTCACGCTTGAAGTAGCCGCCCGGGATCTTGCCGGCGGCGAAGGTCTTTTCCTGGTAGTTGACGGTCAGGGGGAAGAAATCCAGGCCCGGCTTGGGCGCGCGGCCGTAGACGACGGTCGCCAGCACGGTGGTCTCGCCATAGGTCGCCAGAACGGCGCCGTCGGCCTGGCGCGCGATGCGGCCGGTCTCCAGGGTCAGCGGACGGCCCGCCCACTCGATCGTCTTGCGTTTGATATCGAACATTTTTCTCTTCTCAGATCCCGTGGGCGGATTCCCAGCGGGGGCGGGCGGTCGGGGTTTTCAGGCCTTCGGTCCCAGGTGGCCCGGCGCCTCGGCGCGGCGGGCGATGATGAGGACCGGTACGAGGCCCTCGCGTGTGTGCGCCGAAACGAACCGCGGCGCGCGGCAGGCTCTCTATGCGGAAAGAGGCGCGGACATGGCCCGCGCCTCGAAAACCGCTATCGCCGGGCCGCCTTAGCGGCGCAGACCCAGCTTTTCGATGAGGGCGCCGTAGCGCGCCTCGTCGGACTTCTTCAGGTGATCCAGAAGGCCCCGGCGTTGCGAGACCAGCTTCAGCAGGCCGCGGCGCGAGTGGTTGTCCTTCTTGTGGGTCTTGAAGTGCTCGGTGAGGTTGGCGATGCGTTCCGAGAGGATCGCGACCTGGACCTCGGCCGAACCGGTGTCGCCTTCGCCACGGGCGTTGTCGGCGATGACTTGAGCCTTGCGCTCGGCAGTGATCGACATCGAAGAGTCCTTTCTGGGGCTATCGCTCGGCTCGCGGAGCCTCGCTGCTTGAGCCCGAAAAGCTCCCTTGGCGGAGGCGCCTCAGGAGAGGTTGAATACGCGGTCGGGTTCTAGGCGACCGGCCCGCAACTGACCGAGAGCGACGAGGGTCTGGCCCTGAAAGGCGGAAACGGTGCGCGAACCCTCCCGAAGGCGGGCCTTGAGCGTTTCAACCTGACGGGGGAGCAGAACGATCGGCCGTCCCTGCCGAAGCGAGAAGGCGTCTTCTTGCGTCACGGCCAGGTCCGGGATGTCGTCCAGAGCGGTCGCGACGGGAAGCAAGCCTTCCGAGGCGGCGCCCCTATGCACCATTTCCTCGAGAATATCCAGCGTCACGGCGTTCTCGGCCGTGAAGGGCCCGACCTGGAGACGACGCAGGGCCGACACATGACCCTCCGCGCCGAGGACGGTCGCGAGATCGCGGGCCAGGGAGCGGACATAGACGCCCTTGCCCGTGCGGATGGTGATCTCGACGTGGTCAGCATCGGGAGCGTCCGTCACCGCCGCTTCATGGATCGTCACGCGACGGGCCTGGAGTTCGAACGTCTCGCCGGCGCGGGCCAGGTCATAGGCCCGTTCGCCGTTGACGCGGATGGCGGAGAAGGCGGGCGGGACCTGGTCGATCTCGCCGACGAAGGCGGTCAGGGCGCGCCGCACCGCCTCGACCGTCGGTCGAACGTCCGAACGTGCGATGATTTCCCCCTCTCGATCAACGCTGTCCGTCGAAATTCCCCAGTGAATGGTGAAGCTGTAGACCTTCTGCGCCTCCATCATGAAGGGCACGGTCTTGGTCGCTTCGCCGAGCGCGATCGGCAGGACGCCCGTGGCGAGCGGATCGAGCGTGCCGGCGTGGCCGGCCTTTTGAGCGTCGAAGAGCCTTCGGACGCGGCTGACCGCCTCGGTCGAGCCAAGCTCCAGCGGCTTGTCCAGGCAGACCCAGCCGTGCACCGGGTGGCCACGCTTGCGCCTCGCCATCAGTCCTCGGCCTCGTCGTCCCGCTCCAGGTCGGCTCGGACACGGGGGTCGTTGAACAGCCGATCCATGTGGCTGGCCGCGTCGAAGCTTTCGTCGTGGCGGAACTTCAGGTCGGGCGTGAACTTCATGTCCAGCTTGGTCCCCAGCCGCCCGCGGAGGAAGCGGGCATGGGCGTTGAGCGCCTTGATGATCTCGCTCTCGTGGCCTGTGGTCGCGGCCGCGTCGACGCCAGCGCCCAGGGGCTCGACGAAACAGGTGGCGTGGCGCAGGTCTGGGCTCATCCTAACCTCGGTGACGGTGACCGAGACGCCCTGCAGGGCCTCGTCGTGGATGTCCTCCTCGCGCAGGACGTCAACCAGGGCGTGGCGGATTAACTCTCCGGCGCGCAGCTGGCGTTGGCTAGGACCGGAATGAGCGCCCTGGGGGGCGTTGCGGGTATGCTGTTTGCGCGCCATGGCGGCTCCTCTTTGGCGGCGGCCGGGGGTCGGACCCGGCTCGGGCGAAGGGCGCGGGGTCTAGGCGCGCGGGGTGCGGCTGTCCAGTTCCGACGCCCGCTCCACCGAACGCATGATCTCGCCGGAGGTGACACCGCGGGCTGGATGTATGGTCAGACCGCCGGCGTTGAGCAGCCCCGCGGTCCAGTGGTTGCAGAGATGCAGGATCGAGAAGGTCTCGCCGCTGGCGAAGAAGCGTGCGTCGTCGCCGGGTCGTCGGGTCGAGACCACGGCGCGGCCGCCTCGCAGCGCCAGGCTGCCTTCCAGCCTAGTGCGCAGAGCCTCGAAGCCCCCGGGCGAGAGGGTGAAGGTCCGCCGACCGTCCTCGGCGAACCGTTGCGTCGGGTCCGCCTGTTCAGGGTCCAGCATGATCACCGAGGCGTTGCCGGGGCGGAAGAAGGCGCGGGCGCCGTCGGGCAGGCGCTCGTGGATCGGGCTCTGATCGACATAGAAGGTCGCGTCGCCCCAGCCGACCAGGATCCAGTCGCCGGGCGGCAGGGCGCGCACCGCGTCGGCGAGAGGGCCAGGCCGGGCGTCCAGAGCCTGGCGCGGCACGGCGAGGTCGGTGTGGAAGCCGTTGTCGAGCAAGTGCAATGTGACGCCGGCCCCCTCCGGGCCGCGGGCTAGCGCTGGGTCGCCCTCGCGGGTCCAGGTCCATAGGCCGGCGGCGAGCCCCAGGACGCCGGCGGCGAGGACGGTGATCGGCCGCACCTCAGCGCGGTCCGGGCGACAGCGGGGACTGGCCAGGGGCTGGCCGCGCCGGCAGGGCCCATTCGCCACGATAGACGTACGACAGGGTCACGCAGTGTCGAAACTGGCCGTCGGCCCAGCGTCCCACGGCCTGCATGGTGAGGGGCCGACCGGCGCGCACCCGCCCCAGCACCAGATAGGCCTCCTCGGAGCCTGGGCAGAGCGCGCGGGCCAGCGGGCGGCCGTCGCCGTCGAAGGGGATGGTGTAGATCGAGGTCTCGCGAGCGCCCTCGGGCAGAACCCGCAACACGCCGTCCGGACCGCCGGAACGAATCTCGGCCGAACCGCGCGAGGTGGTGGAATAGATGCGTTCAGCTCGCACGGCGCCGAACAGGCCCCGCTGGACCTCCAGCGTCAGGCCGCGCGTCAGGGTCTGGGTGACTCGATCGGAAGCGTCAAAGGCGAGATAGCGAACATCGGCCAAGGCCGAGGGCGCGGCGGTCGCGCCGAGCAGGAATGCGAGGACAGCAATGAGGCGGCGCATGCGTTTCCCATGGCTCCGCTTTGCGGCCGAAAGACGGAACCCCTCCCGCGATGCGAGAGGGGTCCTGGGTCTCTTGCCTAATCGAGGGTCCGCTTGACCTCTTCGACCGTGAAGCACTCGATGTAGTCGCCTTCCTTGATGTCCTGGAAGCCCTGGAACTGCATGCCGCATTCCTGGCCCGAGGGCACCTCGTTGACCTCATCCTTGAAGCGCTTGAGCGTGTTGAGGACGCCAAGTTCCAGCACCACCACGTCGTCGCGGATGATGCGGACGCGAGCGCCCTTCCTGACCACGCCTTCGGTGACCCGACAGCCGGCGATCTTGCCGACCTTGGTGATGTCGAAGACCTGCAGCACGTGGGCGTTGCCCAGGAAGGTCTCGCGCTGGAGCGGGGCGAGCATGCCCGAGAGCACGCCCTTCATGTCGTCCAGCAGGTCGTAGATGATCGAATAGTAGCGGATCTCCACGCCCTCGCGCTCAGCCAGGTCGCGGGCCTGCTTGGACGCGCGGACGTTGAAGCCGAGGATGGGCGCGCCGGCCGACTTGGCCAGGTTGACGTCGCTCTCGGTGATGCCGCCGGCGCCGGTGTAGACAACTCGCGCCCGGACCTCGTCGTTGCCCATCTTCTCGAGCGAGCCCTGGATGGCCTCGCCCGAGCCCTGGACGTCCGACTTGATGACGACCGGCATCTCCGAGATTTTCTTGGAGCCCAGCTTGGCCATCATGTCGGCGAGCGACACCTGGTTGATGCCGCCGGTCGCCTTTTCGCGCTTCTGACGGGCGCGGAACTCGGTCAGCTCGCGGGCGCGGGCCTCGTTCTCCACCGTGGCGAAGACGTCGCCAGGCGACGGCGCCTCGTCCAGACCCAGGATCTCGACCGGAACCGACGGACCGGCCTCGGCCAGCTGGGCGTTGCGTTCGTCCAGCAAGGCTCGGACCTTGCCCCAGGCGGAGCCGGCCACGACGATATCGCCGCGGTTCAGGGTGCCGCGCTTGACGAGCACGGTCGCCACCGGGCCGCGACCCTTGTCGAGCTTGGCCTCGATGACCACGCCCTCGGCGGAGCGGTCCGGGTTGGCGCGCAGGTCCATGACCTCGGCCTGCAGCAGGATGGCGTCAAGCAGGCCGTTGAGGTTGGTCCGCTCCTTGGCCGACACCTCGATGATCTGGACGTCGCCGCCCAGGGTTTCGGAGATGACCTCGTACTGCAGCAGCTCGTTGACGACCCTCTGGGGATCGGCGTCGGGCTTGTCGATCTTGTTGACCGCCACGATGATCGGGGCGCCGGCCGCCTTGGCGTGCTGGATGGCCTCGACCGTCTGGGGCATGACGCCGTCGTCGGCTGCCACGACCAGGACCACGATGTCGGTCACATTGGCCCCGCGCGCCCGCATGGCGCTGAACGCCGCGTGGCCTGGGGTGTCCAGGAAGGTGACCCGCTGGCCGTTCTCCAGCCGCACCTGATAGGCGCCGATGTGCTGGGTGATGCCGCCGGCCTCGCCGCCCGCCACGTCGGTGGTGCGCAGGGCGTCGAGCAAGCTGGTCTTGCCGTGGTCGACGTGGCCCATGATGGCCACGACGGGGGCGCGAACCTCGGTGGCGTCCTCGTCATCCGCTTCGGACAGGAACCCCGTCTCGACGTCGGACTCGGACACGCGCTTGACGGTCATGCCGTATTCGTCGGCCACGAGCTCGGCGGTATCGGTGTCGATGACGTCGTTGATCTTCACCATCATGCCCTGACGCATCAGGAACTTGACGATGTCGACCCCGCGCACGGCCATTCGGTTGGCGAGCTCGCCGACGGTGATGACGTCGGGGATCACGACCTCGCGCGGACGGTTCGGCGTATCGGTGGAGCCGCCCTTGCGCTTTTCCTTCTCCCGTTCGCGGGCGCGGCGGACCGAGGCCAGCGAGCGCATCCGCTCGGCGGCGTCCTCGTCTCCTCCGGCCACGGCCTGGATGGTCAGGCGGCCTTCCCGGCGCTTGGGCTCGCCCCGCGTGCGGGACACGGCCTTGCCGGGGCCGGCCTCGTTGAAGCGCTTGTCGCGGTCGTCCTCGCGGCCTGAGCCGGCCGGGCGCCCAAAGCCGGCGCGGACCGGACGAGCGACCGTCGGTTCGGCCGGGGGCTGGTTCGGACCCGGACGGGCGCTGGGGCCCGTGCGCGGTCCGCCCGGACGGGGAGCCGGGGGCCGCGGATCAAGCGCGGAATAGCGGACCGGCTGAGCCGGGCGCGCAC
>JAEWJI010000039.1 GCA_023386645.1 Pseudomonadota bacterium | reverse complement strand
GCTGGCGATAGCGGAATTCGGACGCGATCTCGACATCGCAGGGCAGGCCCGCGATCCGTTCGAAGGCGTACCGCGCGATCTGGCCGGCGTAGAAGGCGGTGCCGCACGCGACGATCTGGATGCGGTCCACGGCGGCGAAGTCGATCGCCGTCGGCTTGGCCTTGGCCGAGACAAGGTCGAGATATTCCGACAGGGTGTGCTGGACGCTGTCGGGCTGCTCGTGAATCTCCTTCTCCATGAAGTGGCGATAGGCGCCCTTCTCGACCATGGCGGCCGAGGCCGAGACCTGGACTACCGGCCGCTCGACCGGCGCGCCTTCCGCGTCGAACATGCGCGCGCCCGAGCGGTCGACGGCGACGTAATCGCCCTCCTCCAGATAGGAGATTCTCTGGGTGAAGGGCCCCACCGCCAGGGCGTCGGAGCCCAGGTACATCTCGCCTTCGCCCCACCCGACCACCAGGGGCGAGCCCCGCCGCGCGCCCAGGATCAGCTCGTCCTCGCCCTCGATCAGAACGGCCAGCGCATAGGCGCCGGTCAGCCGGTCCAGCACCCGCTTGAAGGCTTCGAGCGGCTCCGCCCCCGTCGCCAGTTCGCGGTCCAGCAGCTGGGCCACCACCTCGGTGTCGGTCTGGCTCTCGAAGGTCCGGCCCTCCGCCTCAAGCCCGGCCTTCAGTTCCGCGAAATTCTCGATGATGCCGTTGTGGACCAGGGCCACGCGCCCGGCCTTGTGCGGGTGGGCGTTGGGCGTCGACGGTGCGCCGTGGGTGGCCCAGCGGGTGTGGCCGATGCCGATGGTCGACTTTAGCGGCTCATCCAGCAGCACGCCTTCCAGCTCGCGGATCTTGCCCTTGGCGCGCCGTCGCTCGATGCGTCCGTCCACCAGGGCCGCGACGCCCGCGGAGTCATAGCCCCGGTACTCGAGCCATTTCAGGCTGTCGATCAGCCGAGGAACCGCCAAGGGCGTTCCAGTCACCGCAACCAATCCGCACACGCGTCACCCGTCCAACACCAAGGGTGACCTGACCAGCCAAGCTGCACCAGTCTACTCCCCCTGCACACATCGTTAGCCGAACAGCCGTTTCTACGCAACCACCAGTTTATCGTCAGGAAAGATCAGTTGCCATTCTGAGAAAAGCTGATCTTACGCTAATCAGCGCCACAGACTTGGAACGTTTGTTCTAGACGCATTGATCGGACAGAATTCTTGATTTCTACAGTCTAATTTTGTTGTCGATCTGGGGCGTCATGCAGCCGCCTCATTTGATCAATCGTAGGTTTGGTATCCAACCCTTCACTCGCCAGGAGCAGGCTTTCGCGCTATCGAGCGGTGTGATGGAGAGGGTAATGAAAACAGCTGTTGTAATCATTGGGTCAGCGTTGCTGTGCACGGCGTGCGCCAGCGGCGGCAACCAGCGCAATCTGCAGGCGTCGGGCTGGTCCGTGCCTGTGGCTGCAGAGACGACGCAGGCGGGTTATCGCATTGGCCCCTTGGACCTACTGAACATCACCGTTTACCAGGTTGAGGACCTGACGTTTGAACGGATTCAGGTGGATGCGGCCGGTAATCTACAACTGCCCTTGATCGGGGCGGTGCGGGCGGCGGGCCAGACCACTGACGAGTTTGCAGCCGCCTTGGCCGACAGGCTGGACGACGACTATCTCCAGAACCCGCAGGTGAGCGTGGTTGTTGCGGAGGCCGCCAGTCAGAAGGTTACCGTCGACGGCGCTGTGGTCGAACCGGGCGTGTTTCAGATGAAGGGCCGCACGAGCCTGTTGCAAGCTGTGGCGATGGCGAAGGGACCCACCCGCGTGGCGGATCTGTCGCGGGTGGCAGTGTTTCGCCAGGTCGAGGATCGCCGGATGGTCGGCGTGTTTGACCTGAGGGCGATTCGCCGCGGGGAGGCAGAAGACCCCCTGATCCAGGGTGACGACGTCATCGTCGTTGACAGTTCCGCAACCGCGTCAGTCTGGCGAGACATCATCTCGGCCGCGCCGGTGCTTGGGGTCTTCCGCTGGTTCTAACCGGGCCCCTTGGAGCCCGATCCGCCGCCCAGCACGCCGCGAGTGGGTTGCGGCGCTTCGGCCTGGCTGCGGTCCTGTTGGGACAGTCAGCCGCCGTCTCTACAGTCGAGGCGCCGGGCGCTTCAAACTCGCTGCAGGCCCTTCGGGTTCTCGATCAGCGCGTCCTGTCAGTGATGTACCGCCTTTCTGTGGCGAACGCTGACCAGTGTCCGATCCGTAAGCCAATAGCAGGTTGGGCGCTGCACGCCCTGGAGCAGTATCGACCTGAGTTGCGAGACCAAGCCCGGACCGCTTTCCGATTTCGACCAGGCTATCCGACCCTCCTGGCTATCGCTTCGGGAAGTCCGGCCTACGACGCGGGGCTCCGAGAAGACGACATCCTCTTAGCCGTGAACGGCGAGCCTCTGGGGCAAGCCGCCGAAACAGCGGCTGGCGTGGACGTCACCTATGCGCGCCTTGCGGCCCAGACCCTGCAGATCGATCAAGCCCTCCGCGCAGGCCCGGCTCGATTTGTCGTCAGTCGCGATACCGACGAGTTCATCGTCTCGGTCACGCCCACCGTCGCCTGTGGATATGAGGCACAGGTGATGCCCTCCCCTGATGTGAACGCCGGCGCCGATGGAGAGCGCATTTCGATCACCAGCGGGCTGGTGGCCTACGCGAGTTCGGATAACGATCTCGCCCTCCTACTGGGACATGAAATGGCTCACAACGCATTGCGACACGCGGAGTTGTGGCGGACGGATCAGCGTTCGCGCCTTAGCCCTCGCCCCCCCGGTGTAATCCGGCAGGTGGAACAGGAAGCTGACAGGACCGGAATGATCTTCGCGGCGCGAGCGGAGTTTGACCTGTCGCAAGCAGCAGGGTTCAGACGGCGGTTTTCACAGGATTTCGCCTCGGCTCATTTCGGCTGGTTCGGATACCCGAGCGGGGAAGCTCGCGCTCAGGCGCACGAAAGAGACTGGCGGGAGATTGTCGAGCGGCGAACTCGCGGCGAGCCTCTCCCCCCCTAGAACCGCCGCCCATCTCGATGAGCCGCCGGTGTTAGAGCCCCCAGACAAAAGGCCAGCCACACCGATATCGCTTCCATTCTGACGGGGTAATCCACCACCGAATGGAGCACGACCACCAGGATCGAGATCCCGGCTGCACGGGAAAGCAGGATTGCGGGATATGTCCCTGACTTCCAGGCGCCGAACCAAGCGCGCCCGGCCCAAGCCAGGACTAGGCCAAGAAGGATCAGTCCGATCCACCCGGTCTCCAACCAGATCTCCAGGTAGTCGTTGTGAGCCCGGGTGAAGGCCTGCGGGGACAGCTGAGATAGCGGCTCGACGGAACGGTAGACCGGATCGAAACTGCCCAGGCCCGCCCCCCAGGGCTGAAACCGCGTCCCCGCTTCGATAACCAGCGGCCAATTCAGGAAGCGCAGCTCCGGTCTGTCCCCTAACGCCTCGTAGCGATCGAGGATTGGATCCAGGCCAAAGAAGATCACGGTCGTAACCGCTGCGCCGACAATCCCCATCAAACTGAGGACTGGCAAACTCAGCCGTCTTCCGCTTCGGCTTGACCAGACCAGGATCAAACACGCAAGAACAACCGGAGCCGTCAGGGCGATCCCCGTCCGGGAGCGGGTCAGCGCGAGGGTCACAATCGCCACCAGGAGAACCAGTCCGAACAGCCACCGTCCGACTCGCGGATCATCCGATCCCCAGGCGGCGCCGGAGAGGCTCAACGCTGCCGCTAGCGGGATCAACATCAGGATCAGGGTCGCTAGGTGATTGCGATTGGTGAAGAAGCCGACCACCGAACCCGCGTCGACAGAGCTATAGAGATAGAGGCCGTCTCCTCCGCTGATCAGCTGAGCCCATGCCAGCAGCATGCTGATCGCCCCGCCCCCGATCGCCACCTGAGCCAGTCGCGTTCGCTGCTCGGCGTTCAGGACCAGAGTCGCGATAAACATCGCCACGGGCGGCAGGAGTGACCACAGGGCGCCGCGCGTGGCATCCGGCGTCAGGGTCATCGGCAGCCAACGGGGCGGTAAGCCTAGCAGCTGAGACGCCAGGTTGAGGTCTTCACGCCCTGGCAAGACCGACCAGACCCCGGGCGGCAGGGGCGCCAGCTGAACCAGGGGTACAGCGACGATCGCAGCCGTCAGCGCCAGGACGGGGCGGTGATCGCGCCACCCCTCCCGGCTCCAAAGCGTATAAAGGGCCAAGCCGAGAACCGGCGCCGCCACCAGCTCGACAAGGAAGAAATAGCCGACGTCGCGTTGCGAGGTGCCGCCCAACAGGATTGCGACAAGACCAAGCAGCGCGGCCAGAGAAAATGTCACCCTCTCTAGGGTAAGTCTTTTCACGGCAATGCCGCCCATTGCTCGCGTCCACCCACGTCAGACCTCCGAGCTATCTCTCGGTCAGCATTGTTTCCAGACCGATCGCCGCCCTCAGCCGACGAAAAAGGCGCCGCCAGGTCTGGCGACGCCTTGAACGATTTAAAAGCATTCAGTGTGCGAGCCCTGAGGCGCTCAGTTGCCGCTGGCATCCTCGTCGTCGCCAGCCACTTCTTCGACAATCCCATAGGTCGCAGCGACCGCGACCCCGACAGCTGCGATAACGGCCGCAGCCCCCGCGGCGCCACCGCCGGCTCCTGCGTAAAGCGCCTGAAGCCAGGACGGCAGACCCACCACCTGTCCGTCAACGACGCCCATCGGGGCCCCGATGCGATCCCCAACCCGGAGCGATTGCGCAGAGCTCACCGAGGCCGCAGCCTGTCCGCCGACCAGCGCGAGGCCGACTGCGGAGGCGATCAAGATCTTGCGCATCGGGGATCCTTATCCAAAGCCTGTGGGGCTACGGTTGATATGCTCAGCAACGACGCTAGCCGAAAGGGGATGCGTGATCAACACACAATATCATTGTTCGACATGTGTCGCCCCATGCGTGTTGATGCGGCGACACGCACCCTTAGGACGCGGGGGTGATCGCGACATCGTCCACCCACAGTTCGAGAGATTGCCGCCGCTCGCCAGGCTCAAGCTTCAGCGCGAGCTGCTGACCGCCACAGCCAGCCACTGGAACTTCAAACGCCCCTTCAGCACGAGACCAACGCTGCAAGCCGCTCCGCCGCAGTGCGACCTCCGCGATTGGCGCGCCGCCCGGCCTGCATGCCAAGGTCCAGCTGATCTGGTCGCCCGGATCACCTTGGTCGAAGCGGAACCGAAGTCGGAAACGATATGACCCCGGGGTGAGCAGCAGGAGCTGCTCCGTGGCGGTTCCCCCGGAGTAGCCGTCACCGACCAGATGAAGGGCGTGTCCTGTCGCTTCGCCTGGCGCGCGCGCACGCTCGGCGGTGAAGCCAGGCGATGGCCGGTAGGTCCATTCCAGCGGCCCGGCGCCCCCATGTCCTTCAAACCCGCCGTCGATCACCAGATCAGCAGGCCCTTGGAGATTCGCGCGCAGAGCGCGCAGACCATCGAACCGCGCTGCTCTCGCAAAGGCCGTGTAGAGAGCGGCGCGCTCCTGTGCATCGAACGGGGCTTCACTCCTGGCCAAACCGATCGCCAACTCCGCAGCCAGGACCTGCCCGGCAGGGTCCCGGCTCGAATGGGCGACAAAGGCAGGTCTCCAGGGGGGATCGGCCCGCATGGTATTGGCAAGGGCCGTCACCGCCCGGCGATCCGCTGTGGCGACGTCCGTAAAGAGTTTGAACATCACCGGCTGAGTGTGCGGCCGCCGACGGATCAGGGTGTCGGCATGGGCAAAGCCGGAGCCATACTCGCCTTGTCGCAGATTCCGTTCCATGAGCCAGAGATGGGCCCGTCCGTCCCTCAAGCTCCAGTTTCCTGCCAGGGTGACGAGCGCTTGACCACGTTCAGCGTCTCCGCGCTCGGCTTCGACCATTCCCGAGAACCCGAGCGATCGAACGTCGAAAGGCGCTTTGGCGAGCGCGGCCCGAGCCAGCTCGGCCGCGGCATCCTTTCGGCCCGCATCAAACTCCGCTTCTGCGGCGCGGCTCAGCACAAGCGGCGACCCTGGCGCCAGCTGCAGCGCGACGAGCGGAGGGAGCCGCACGAGTAGTGCTTCGCGCACCACCTGCCACGCCAGCCATATGCCAAGTACGATTAGAAGAATGGCGAGAAAGCCCGTTCCGGCCGAACGGCCAGAGCGGTCCTTCGCTTTGCCCTGCCCTCGCCCCATTCCTCGGCTCCGCCACTCGGTTCTCACGGCTACGGTTCAGTCGATATCTGAACCGAAGCGCCTGCCGCTGATTTCCAGTCACAGAAGCGGCTGGCTTCATTACTGCGGACTGTTCGGCTCCTGCCGGCCGTAGTCGTAATCGTAATAGTAGCCGTAGCCATAGCCGCCCTTAGGAGCGGCGAACTTCGTCAAGACCGCGCCGAGAACTCGCGCGCGGGCCTGACCCAGGCGGCGTAGGCCGCCTCGGGCCTGGCCGCGCCGGGTCATCCGCGATTCAAGGACAAACAGGGTGCCCGGCACATGCGACGCGAGCAGAGGGGCATCGGCGAAACCGAGGACGGGTGGCCCATCGATGACGACGAGGTCATAGATGCTGCTGGCCTCTTCAAGCAGGGCGCGCACACGACCGGCGCCCAGCAACTCGGCGGGGTTCGGCGGCAAGGGACCGCATGGGATGAAGGACAGGTTCGGGTCTTCGCTGCGCTGGACGACCTCATGAATGGTGGCCGCCCCTGAGAGAATATTGCTCACACCGCGGTCGTTGTTGACCCCAATCAACCGGTGCAGCGACGGCTTGCGGAGATCGCCATCGATCAGCAGGACCCGCTTGCCGATGCCGGCGAAGTTGGCGGCGATCGCGAGCGCGGTTGTTGATTTCCCCTCGCCCGGGCGCGAGCTGGTCACTAGGAGAGCGGGCGGCACGCCATCTGAGGTAGAGAACTGGAGCGCCGTTCGTAGGGAGTAATAGGCTTCCGAAAAACTGGATCTTGCGTCCGCCAGGGCCTGGATGGGCGTCGTGCTCTTGGCCAGTTTCGGGACTACCCCCATCACCGGAATGCCGAGTTTAACCTCCACATCCTCCGGGGCCGCGAGCGAGTCGTCCAGAGCCTCGGCCGCAAAGGCCGCGAGGACGCCGAGCCCGAGACCCAAGGCGGCCGCGAGCGCCAGATTAAGCATTAGGTTCGGCTTTGACGGTGCTCTCGGAGGTTCGGCGCGGTCCACGATCGAGACATTGTTCGTGGTCACGCCCCCGGTGACCCCCACCTCCTTGTAACGCTGGAGAAGGCCGTCATAGAGGGTGCGGGTTGTGTCCACCTCGCGCTGCAGAATGTTGTATTGAACGCTGCGGTCCCTGAAATCGAGGACATCGCTCTTGAGGCTATTGACCCGCGCTTCCAGGGCCTGTTCCTCAGACAGCGCGGCTTGGTACTGCTGGCGCACGGAGCCGCGGATATTGCTGGCCACCGACTGAATCTGCCGGTCGATCTCGGCGATCTGGGCGCTCAGTTGCTGCATTTCCGGATAGTCCGGCCGGAATACCCGCAGCTTTTCCTGATATTCGGCGCTCAAGGTCGCGCGCTGTTCGGACATTCGCTGAACCGCCGGGTTTTGAAGTATCTCAGGCTGGCTCATGAGCGCCGATGAACTCGCCTGACGCCACTTGGCTTCGGCGGCGATCCGGGCCGCGCGCGCGCGAGCGAGCGACGCGTTCAGGGCGTTCAAATCGCTTGCCGCCAATGACTGGGAGCCGTCGTTGGCGCCGCCAGCACCGGGCTCGGCCACATTGATGATTTGCTGTTCCGCCGCATAGGCGACCAATTCCCGTTCAGCCTGCTCGAGCCTCGTCTTGGTCTGGGCGATCCGTTCCTCAAGGAACTGACGGGCGTAGGAGGAGGACTCGAACTTCCGATCCAGATTGGACTGGATGAAATTCTCGGCGAAAGCGTTGGCGACCCTCGCGGATAAACCGGGACTGGGGCTGTCAAAGCTAACCCCCACGAGACGGGACCCTCGGACGGGCTGAACGCCGAGATTGTCACGAACAGTGTTGAGGACGGCGATGCGTCGCGCGGTCGAACGCTCGGCTTCAGATCCTTCGCTCGGAGCGGAAGCTCCCATCTCCTCGAGGAACTCGTTATCGCGAGCCAGGCCCAGGGCGTCTACGACCCGCTCCGCCAGCGAGCGGCTTCGAAGCAATCCATATTGCGTCTGGAAAAACTCCTCACCCGCGATCATCGACTCACGGGGCGCGACGTCATCCGTCTCTACGACGCGCGCCGCCTCCCGGTCGATCTGGAGCGTAGCGGACGCCGTATAGATCGGCGTCATCAGGAGCGTCGCCGCAACGCCGAGCGCCATGGCTGCCAGGAATATCCCGCCGATTAGGAACCGGTGCTTGAGCAGCAACCGCCAGTACTGCGCGAGATCTATGACCGCAGCTTCGCCGGCCGGCTCGACCCACAGGTCAAGAGAACCGGCTTCAGGTCGGCGCTGGGGCAGGTTTCGTCCGTCGTGCGGGAGCCGCCCCCCCGATGCATCCTGATCGCCGTACATGCCTGCCCCGGAAAGCGCGATGAGGAACGCGCTGGACTGAAAAACTCGGGATCGTCGACCCCTGTGCGCTGTTACCGGAAGTTGCGGTTACAGCCTAGCCCACTCGCCCACGACCTCACTTTTCAACGTCTCAAACCCGTCGTAAAGCGCTGCGGGGCGCCTTCTCTTGAGCGGGCGATGGGGTGATGCTTCAATACGACAGACCTTTAAACGAAGGCGAGCCGCGTCCGCAGCACCGGCGCGCGCGCTCTGAGGGGGCGTCGGCCATCAAAGGCCCGTTATGGTGAAGCTTAACGCCTATGGGGTTTTGGGCATTCCCCCCAACGCCAGTCCGGACGAGATCAAGCGGGCCTATCTGGCGCTCATGCGGCGGTGTCATCCCGACATTGGCGCCCGCACGCCTGACTCCGAGGCCCAGGCACAAAGGCTGAACGCAGCCTACGACTGCCTGAAGGAGCCGCAGCGGCGCGCCGCCTATGATCGGACGCTGGCGCCGCGTTTCCCTGCCGCTCGGTCGGGCGCGCCCGCTTCTCGCAGACCCGTGGCTCCGCCCCTCCACAGCCGCGTCGCGCGGCTGAAGCGACTGCGCAGCGTGCGCCGTTTCCACATCGGGATACTCGCAATATCCTTCCTGCTCATCACCGCCAGTGTGGCCGTGGGCGCGTCCCTGCTGCTCGACTCTTCGCCCCTACCCTGGGCGACAAGATATGGAGAGCGATCAGCAAGCCCAGACCTGCGTTCCAGGATCCCAGTGGCTGAGACGGACACGCGTCCGCCAACCGAATAGTCCCCGTCATGGCTCAGACGCAGGGATCATTAAGCGCAGTTCGGCGCACCCTATCCAGCGCTAGGACTAAAGCGGTTCCTCACGCAACCATTCGAGGTGCTGAAGTCCACCCCTGAGGACCGCGATCGCGGCCTCCAGGGTCCGCCGTTCTGGATCCCCATCCAGGGGGATGCTCGTTGAAATCTCGATCCGGGCCCTTCGGCCCGGCGCATTATCCACCAGGCAGAGATCGCCGGACAGACTGAGAACGACAGACGAATATCCCTCGGGCGCCGGGCCTGAGCCTGGACCATAGATGACTTCGATCTCGCTTTTCATACGCTTGACCAGCTTGCTGTCAAAAAGCCTTCACGCGTCCTCGGAACGCGCGGGCCGCAATCTGCCGGGGAAGCTCTGAGTGGGGAAGTCAGAAGAGCCTAAGCTCCCGCCGCCCATCCGACTGGCTTTCCTTATCCAGGCGGCCGCTCGCTCAGCGGCCAGAGTTCGCCGCGCGCCAATGGGTGGCTTTGCCTGGCTGCCCGCCCTGAAGAAGGTTGAGCATCTCCTCATAGCGTCGCGCTATCCGCTCGCAGTCGTCACGCACGACTGGGCTTTCAGCGCGTCGGGCGCGGTCCCGCCACATAGCTGCAAATCCGGCGATCCGCTGGCTGTCCAAGGCTCCCCCCTATCAATCCCCGACAACCTACTGGGGAACCTCTAAAGCATTTATAACGCCGTTTCCTCTGCGTCGGCCGCTGTCTCGTTATTCGTGGGGGCATAACGCCCGGCGACTGCGGTGAAAATCGACCGAACCATGATTTTTCGGCGTGCGAACATCGGTCTGTTATGCAAGCTTGGGTAGGCTGCGTTCCGGCCCACCGGCGCAGCACGATGGTCCGACTAGCTGGGAAAAATTCCGGGCGGTCGGACCGTCGTTTTTTTCGTAGCGCTGGCGTTTCTGGAATCATCATCCTGCCCCCAGGTCGCCGATGTAACTGGAGTCTGGAATGCCGGAGGAGATCATCGGCATAATAGCGGGCCTTGTGATCGTCGCGTTGGGATCGGGCGTCGCGTCCTTTCTGAGAATGCTACGGCGGCCGAAGGGGCGTCTGCGTCTGTAGTCCGGGACAAATGGCGCCTCGTTAGGGCGGATACCGATGATTGCTTAAGGGTCGCGGGGTAAGTTTCCCACCATGCAAAGCCGCCGGCTATTCACACTGCGCCGTGAGGCGCTCGTCTGCCTCATCAACCGACTCGCACGGCCAGACGAACTGACTCTCCAGGAGGCTCTCGCCGGGGTCACCCTGGTTCTTCTCGATGCTGACAGCCCAGACTCCTGCGTTGGAGACGGCCGGACGCATTAGGGCCCTATCTGGCATCCGCACGCTCTGATCTGACCGGCGGCCCCGATCAGAGCTGTGGGACCCGTCGATCCTGCCTGGTCACCCTGCCCAACTCAACCGAAGGGTGGTTGGCCGCCGAGGGCGGCGAGCAACTCCCGCCGAAGGCCTCTCTCGCTTATAGGCGCGGCGCGAACGAACGGGCTGGCCAGCCCATCGGAAAACCGCGCCCGACATGCTGATTGGTTTAGGCGGACCTGTGGCATCCGCAAGATTAGGAAATCACTGGACTCCTAGACGGATCTCAGCATTCTTTGACCTTCGTTATTCTCAGAGCTTTTTGGAATCGCCATGGCCCGACATGTCCTTGCCTGCGTCCTCGCCCTTGTGGCGGCAGCGGCCGTCATCTCCGAAGCGGGCGCCGCATCGGCTCAGGATGTCAACACCACGGCAGCCGCCAATGACACGATATGCCCCTTTGGCGTCCCGGACACTTCAACCTATGGTCAGACGATCACCATTCCCGCTGGGGTCAGCTCGATCGCCAGCTTTGGCTTTGAGATGGCGAACGTCCCGGCGACGGTCGACTTTCGCGGCGAGATCTACCTGTGGGATGCGGTCAATTCTCTGGCGACTGGCGCGGCCCTCTATGAGAGCTCTGTGACCTCGACCACAGGGGCCACGCCTCAGCTTGTGACCTTCACGCCGGCGGGCGGCGTCCCGGTCACGCCGGGACAGCAATATGTGATCTTCGCCTCCACCTCGCGCGATCACGCGGGCGCCAGCGGTACGGGCTGCTGGGAACACAGCTCAACCGACCTCTATCCGAGCGGTGAATTCGTCTTTCTCAACGACGGCGGCGACGCGAGCCAGTGGACTACCCAGTCTTGGACAGCGTACGGCGGGGACCTCGGCTTCGTCGTCACGTTCGACGCCGCTCCGGCCATTCCTACCCTGACGGAGTGGGCGATGATCCTGTTCAGCCTAGGTCTCGCGGGCAGCGCCGCGGTTCATCTGCAGCGCCGACGCCGGGTGATTTGAGCGCTCGTCAAGCCGCCTGCTGGCGCTGATCGGCGGGTCAGGCCTGCGCATTAGTGAGGAAGATGACCGTTGGGACGCCGCGAGGTGGTCCAAGGGAGAGCATTCGGACTTGCGCCTGGATGGAAACAAGCGGTCATGGTCCACCATGTCTTCACGCGCCAAGCCCTCTATAACCGGGTCTGGAGCGAGCCAATACGTACTGTGGCCTCCACTTTGGGGGTGTCGGACGTCGGCTTGGCCAAGGCGTGTCGGGCGGCCGGAACTCCGACCCCGCCCCGGGGCTACTGGACCCGGCGCCCGCACGGCCAGCTGCGGTCCACACGCCCGCCCCTGTCGCCCTTTGAGCGTGACCGGGACCAGGTCGTCATCGCTCCGGCCCGGAGGCGGTCCCCCTCCCCGACCGTTCAGGCGGCCCTCGACGCGGCGAGTCTGACAAGATCGGCCGACGCCGATCGCGGGGCCGTACACGGCCTCGTGCAGACGTGGATGGCGGATCAGGAGGAGCGACGGGAGGCCTGGCGACGGAACGGCTGGGCTCTGGCGGGCCTGGAGGATCCATCAAGGGCGCTCGTTCGGCGGCGCCTGCGACTGACCAGCGACCTGCTCTGGTCCCTGGAGGCGCGGGCGCTGGAGGTCAGTCAGAGCCCGGAAGGCTGGGCGGTCGAGGGTCATGGCGAACGTTTGGCGTTCAGCCTCTATGAGCGCTCCCGGATCGACCGCCGGCCTGCGACGACGGAGGAGCGTCGCTGGCGGCCGGACCGAACGACAGTGCGGGCCACGGTCCCAGCGGGCGATCTCGTGCTCAAGATCCGAGGCCGCCTGTCTGTCCAGACGGAGTTCCGCGAACTCAAGACGCCGCTGGAAGCTCAGTTAGTCGCGATCGCGGCGAACCTGGAGGCTGGACTTTTGGAGCTCGCCGAGCGCCGCAGGCTGCAGGTGCTGGAAGACGAGCGCACGGCCGCTTCGGACAGGGCGCGCCGCAAGCAACAGGCCTATGCCGAGGCGCGGGCGGGTCTTTTGGATCGGCTGAACCGCCAGGCCGAGCGCCATCGCCAGGCAGAGGCGATCCGCGCCTATCTCGCAGCCGCCGACCGGGCACCGCTCGCCGCCCGCCCCGACTTCGCGGCCTGGAAGGCTTGGGCGCTAGAGCAGGCCGAGGCCATGGATCCCCTGAAGGATGGCTCCGCGCCCTTCAGCCGTCTGCCGCCGATCGAGGAGTGGGAATGGCGCGGCGAATGACGGCGCCCGCTGGAGAGTCGAACCTGACGCGCCTAATCGGCCTTATGGGTGGCGACCTCTACCTTGTCCTTGACCACCCTATCCGGCGCTGAAGATCCACCATGTCCCAAAGACCTATGAGCCTCTGGGCGACCAGGCTTGCCCGCCTTGGGGCTCTGATGGCCTTGGCCGCGATCCTCATTTTGCTGCTCCGACCTGTGACGGCCGCGGAACAAAGCTGGCCGGAGGGCGCAGACAAACTAGTGCATGCGATTGCCTTCAGCGTGGTGTTCTGGAGTTTGGCGATCCTGCTGCCGGGAGTTTCACGATGGCGCCTCGCAAGTCTTGGCGTAGTTCTCGGCGCAGCGACTGAGCTGGTCCAGGGGATGGTGGGCCGGGACGCGGAATTGGGCGACGCCTTCGCTGACGCGATAGGCATGGGGAGCGCTTACTTAATTTGGATAATCTGGCGCGCCGTAGGCCGGCAGGGCTGAAGGTCGTCGGTCACCCCCATAGACCCCGCTGCGGGACTAATTTTGATCGCCACGCCACTGTCAGGCAGTGCGTTCTATCCAGGAAGCCGATGCGCTGCGGCGACCTCGTCCGATCTAAGCGGCCCGGTTTGGCTCGAGCCACCGAGGGCTCGTCGATAAGCGGCCAGCCCCTCCTCAAAGCTGAGGTATAACTCATCCTCGAGCCACGGCGTCTTCAGGACATACTGGACCGACATCGGCATCCGATAGGTCGTCAAATGCTCGACGCGGGTGAGGCTGACGTCCCCCATACTTAACGCCAGCGTCTTCGATATGGTCATCGCGGTCCCTCCACGATTAACCTATCGGGAACGTTTTCCGGCCGCAACTGTTCGTTGAACAAAGTTCGTGAAGCGCGGCCGCCGAGTGAGCTATGCTTGGCATTTGAAGCCGAAGCGCGAGCCAATGCTAGGAGAACAAGGATGTACGGCGAAGCTGTGGCGTTTCTGCATAGACACAACAGAGCGTCCCTGATCCTCTTGGCTCTGGGCCTTGTGACGGCTGTGATGGTCCTAGTATGACAACCGGTTGCGTGATGAGGCCAAATACCTCTTCAGGTTGCGCGATCTGCGGCCTAGTCTATGCTGGCGAGGTATCGATTTAGCAAGCTAGACCCGTCATGCGCCAGAACCCCCGCTTAGCCGGCGAAGTTGACTCCATCGTCGGCGACCGCGTGCGCGCTATACGGCTAGATCGGGGCCTTAGCCAGAACTCCCTCGCCCAGGATATTGGCGTCACATATCAGCAGCTTCAGAAATACGAGGCTGGTCGAAACAGGATCTCGGTGGCGACCTTATGCAAGATCGCCCGGTCCCTGGGGATACGGCCACACGACCTTCTTCCTGCAGAAGATCCCCTCACGGATTAGACCACGCGCGTGTTGCCGTTTTGCCGGCATCGTGATCGGCTCGGCTGTGGAAGAGGCAAATCCAACGACCGCAGCCACATCTGAGGGGGTGGCTATGAACCCGGGAGCCGCATCGGGCGAGCCTCGGCAACATCCAAACGGGGAGAGCAGCAGGCGGCGTACAGCTCGGCTGAGGTCTTGGATCATGCCGATAAGTTCCGGTTGACGCTCGACGGAAACGCAGATATCCGGAAGGGTATCGGGGGAAAAACATGAAAATCCATAATCTTTTCGGCGCTGCCGCGGCGGTCGCTTTCGTGGCCTGTGCAACGCCCGCCCTGGCCCAGGTGCCTTCGACGGTGACGGTCATCTTGGAGTCGACCGACCCCACAGCCCTTTCCGTTCCTGACTATAATCAGCCCTGCTCGTCGTGGGCCGATACTATCCCGCACAACTACGAAACCCTGCAAGCGACCGTCACGGCCGGCGGAACCTATACGATCGAAGACTTGCGGTATACCAATCCCGGTTACATCGATCCGGCGATGGGTTTCTATTCGGGTACTCCGGATCCCAATGACGCGACTGTTAACTGCGTAGCTGCCACGGATGACAACACCACCTGGACGCTGGCACCTGGTGTCTACACAGTTGTGGTAATGGCCTTGTATGGTGGGGAAACCGGTACTGCAGGTTACACCTTCAACGGCCCTGGCAGCATCACCTTCGGCAGCCCCGGCGGCCCGGCTGTGGTGCCGACCATGACCGAGTGGGCCATGATCCTGTTCGGCACGCTGATGGCCGGTGGAGCGGCTCTGTTCCTTCAGCGGCGTCAGCTAGCCTGATCGATTAGCGCCTTCCGAGACCGCTGGCGTTCCTGCAACGCCGGGCTAGAGGCGAGTCTTTCCATGAAGTTTGTCGCTGCTGCATTCGCCATCGCAACTGTCCTGTTCGCCGGACAGGTCGCGCATGCTCAGACCACGGTCTCGTCTACGCGCTCCGGCTGGGTCACATCGGGCGGAGCGATCAACTCGGATTCCGGAAACAACAACACATTCACCGGGGTAGTCGGAGGCCAAGACTACCGCAGCTTCATCGAGTTTCCGGTTCCCGCGAGCGTGACCGCGTATACATCGGCGGTTCTTAGACTGAACATCGGCGCGGTTCGGAACGGCCCCAACGACCTGTCCATCTATGATTCAGCGGGCATAATCCCCGGTGGGGGTGTGACGTTCTATAGCGACCTGGGCAGCGGTGTTCTGTTCGGGTCGCAGGCGGGTCTGAACACGGACGGTCAGGTCGTCGAGATCACGTTGGACCCGGCGGGGATCGCAGCCGTGAACGCGGCCCGGGGCGGCCCTTTGGTGCTCGGTTTCGTCTCCTCTCCAACCACGGCAGATCCTGACGGTCTGTTCGCTGTAACAGGACCCGCCACGCTCAGGCAGCTCGTGCTGGTTCCGACTGCGGCCGCACCCGTCATCCCCACCCTGACTGAGTGGGCGATGATCCTGTTCGGCATGGGCCTGGCCGGGGGAGCGGCCGTCTATCTGAACCGCTGGCGTCAGCTGGCCTGATCGGAAGCGTTCCGGCCGAACACCGGGGCCGCCGCCCCCTCCAGCTCGCCCACGATCTCGCTGATCGCCTGGCGGTCCGTCATCGGGTCGTCAGGCTTCAGCGCCCGCTCAGCGATGCGCGCGATGTCCTGCAGCGTGTCGCCGCAGGGCTCGCCCTCCGGCGTCGGTTCATCCGCCGCGTCCCAGGTGATGTTGCCGCTCATGGCCTGATCTCCTTGCTGTCTCGCGCCGCACCTCTTCCGGCGCCTTGTCGTGGCGCAGGCCCTTGTAGCTGGCCTGGCGCAGCCGGCCCGAGCCGGTCCATTCCGCGATCTCGGCCTGAGCGACCAGCTGGGGCTCCACGAAGTGCAGGGCGTCGCCGGCCTCGGCTCGGGGCTGAGGCCCGGTGAAGGGTGAGCGGGTGCGAGCCAGCGCCTTCAGACGCGGGCGCAGCTCCTGGACGTCGCGATCGGCGAAGCCGGTCTTGACCGAGCCGGCGTAGACCAGCTGGCCCTCGTGATAAACGCCGGTCAGCAGGCCCTTGAAGCGGCCGTCGCGCCCGGATTTCCAGCCGCCCACCACCACCTCCTGGCCAGGTCGGCACTTGGTCTTGGTCCAGACGGGCGAGCGGCCGGCGCGGTAGTTCTCGCCCAGCTGCTTGGACACGATCCCCTCCAGCCGCATGGCGCAGGCGGCCTTGATCAGGTCCGCCGGATCGACGTTCTCGAAGTGATCGACGTAACGGAAGCGCCGGGCCACGGCCTCGCCGGCGGCGTCGAGCACCTGGCGGAGCGCCTTCTTGCGGGTTTCGAGCGCGTAGGGGCGCAGGTCGCTCTCGCCCCGGTACAGGATGTCGAAGGCGTAGAAGATCAGCCGTCCCGACGTACGGCGGTTCAGGTCGCCGCGCAGACGGGAGAAGTCGGGGTTGCCCTCGTCGTCCACGGCGCAGAGCTCGCCGTCCAGGATACAGTCCTCGAGCGCGGCCGCATCAGCCGAGTGGGCGACCATCTTGTCGGACCAGTCGTGGCCGTTGCGGGTCAACCAGGTAGCGCGGCCGCCGGCGACGTTCAGCTGGAAGCGGAAGCCGTCGTACTTGATCTCGTGGATCCAGCGCGCACCCACCGGCGGCCTGGCGACCAGGGTCGGGTGCGACAGCGGCAGGAAGCCGGTCGGCATGGTGAGCGTCCGCTCGATGTCCTGCTTTCTGCGGGCCATGGCGGCGAGTCGAACCCGAACCTGCGCGATTCGATCCCTTGCTGTCGTGTCCGCCTACACGCAGGGCCGGATCATCGGCTTTCGACCCTTTGGGGACATACCGCTTTGAGTTACATTCTAGGAATGCGTCTTGGCTTAAAGATCATCGGCTACCTTCTCGTCGCATTGATCGTCGCCGGGCTCTGCATGACCTTGATGATGGCCTCATCGTCAGGCCAAGCGTTTGTCGGCCGCAGCGTCTACCATTTACCGATTGGCACCTATTCGGCCATCGCGATCTTGGTCTTGGCTGCTGCGATAGGATGCTACGCAGTCTTTCGGCGAATTAATCGGCGGCCCTGACCTGTACGTCCGCTTGCTGCCCATAGCAGACGGGCCGAACGTCCGTTTAGCGGACTCCACAGGGCTCACGCGTCGTGCCAGCCTCGCCCCATGTGCAACCTCTACAGCCTGCGCAAAGGGCCCTCGGCCATCCTGGATCTGGCGCGCGCGATGGCGCCCACCTTGCCGAACCTGGAGCCCGGCTCGATCTACCCGGACTACCCCGCCCCGATCGTGCGCTATGGCACCGCCGGGCGGGAACTGGCGATGGCGCGCTGGGGGATGCCGTCCTCGCGCAAGGCCCTGTTCGACGCGGCCTCGAAACGAGCCGGCAAGCTGAGAGCCAAGGGCAAGGACGTCGACTTCGACCGGCTCCTGGAGCTGGAGCCCGACGCCGGCACGACCAATGTCCGCAACACGACCTCGGCGCACTGGCGGCCCTGGCTGTCGCCCGAGGCGCGCTGCCTCGTTCCCTTCACCGCCTTTAGCGAGCCGGGCCGCGACAGGGAGGGGCGCTACAAGCCGATCTGGTTCCGCCTGGCGGGCGACGATCCGGAGCCGCTCGCCTTCTTCGCCGGCGTCCAGACGCGCGACCACACCTGCGTCCGGAAGATGAAGACCGGTCTGGAGACCTGCGACCTGTTCGCCTTCCTCACCTGCGAGCCATCCGAGCCGGTGAAGACGGTTCACCCCAAGGCCATGCCGGTGATCCTTACGACGGAAGAGGAGCGAGACCTCTGGATGCGCGCGCCTTGGGATGAGGCCAGGGCGTTGCAGCGGCCGTTGCCCGGCGGGGCGCTTGTCGTGGCTGAACGATGATCGATTCCAACCTCCGACAGAGGATCGGGGCCCGCCTGACCGAGGCGCGGCTTGTGACGGGCTTGCCCTTGCGCCGCGTAGCCCTTCGCGTCGGCATTTCCATCACAACGCTGCAGCAATATGAGAACGCGACGAGACCACAAAGGGCCGAGGATCTGGCGGCATTGGCCACGGTTTTGGGAGTCCCCGTCGCCAGCTTCTTCGATGAACCGCCCGGCGTAGAGGCGGAGCCGCCGCTGCCGCGGCCCCTCCCGGCACAAGGTGAACGCAGCACATCGGCTGGCCCGATCGCCTCACAGATCGGATCGCGCCTTCGCAAAGCGCGCGAGGCCGCCCGTCAGGATTTGGCGGAGTTGGCTCTAGACCTCGGCATCCCTTCGGAAACGCTTGAGCTCTATGAGGCTGGTCAGCTGGCGCAGCCCGCCGAACATCTGGTTATTCTGGCCAAGGCGCTTGGCACGAAGGTGTCCCAGCTCCTGGGAGAACGGGGCGCCCGCGGCGAAAGCGATCGCGGCGGCCAAAGCGACCTGGATACTGAAAGAAAGCGGATCGGTGCGCGGCTGCTTGCAGCGCGCCTGTCAACGGGGCGGACACTCGCGGACGTGGCGGGAAGGGTGAATCTCGCCCTGGCCACCCTATCAGCCTACGAGCGAGGGGCCGTCTCCCAGAAGGCGGATTATCTGGTCGTTCTCGCAGGCGAACTGGGCGTGTCCGTCAGCAGCTTCTTCGACGACGCGCCAGTCGCACGGGCGTGGTCGGAGCCGCCCCCTGCGATCGGTCAGGCGACCGATCCACGGAGCTTCAACCTTGCTGAACTGGTGCAGCGACTTCCCCCGGCCGAACAGGCCAAGATCGCCGGCTTACTTATCGAGGCGGCCGGGCCCTCGGTTTTCGCCTCCCTCATCTCCGCAGTCGGTCGAGGCAATCAGAAGCGGATACGTGAGCTCACGATAGATCTTTATCGGCGCAACACCCAGCCAAAGCGCAGCCGCTCTAAAGTGAGGCCTAGAGGTGGAGCTTGATCGAAAGGAGCGAAGGCTGATCGTGGCGCTGATCGTCGTGACGGCTGCCTTCGTGGCCGTAAACGTCGCGGCGTGGATGATGCTTTGAGCTCGATCGAAGGTTTCGTCCCACGGTCTAGGTTGGGCTCATGCTTGGAGTTGTGCTGCTGATCTGACCGCATGGGCGTGCCAGGATAGACGCGCTGCCAGCGCGGCGTGTCGTCGGCGCCGCCCGACGCGATGGTGATGTCGGCGGGAGAGGCCGCTAATCGGTCAGACCGCCTTGGACAAGGCAGATCGCCACGTAAACAGGAGATGTCACTGTCTCGTCAGCCACGATTTCGGTCCCGAATTCGACCGGGAACGGAGCGTTGGCCTTCGGAGTCGCGTCGAGCACGTGGAGGACGTCCACCAGACGGTTTGCCCCGACGGCATAGATCGCCGCCTGCGCACCTTAGCGTTCGCAGTCCTCCAGAGTCAGCTTCCGGTCGCGTGTTCGGATCTGATCCTCACGCGACGATAATAAATTTCGGTCCGCCCACCCGCCGCATGCGCCTGCTCTTAGCACTCGGGCCCGATGAACCGGAACCTGACCACGCTGCATCCGCCGAGCCCAAGATCCGCACGGTCACCAGCCGAGCTGTTTGTGAGCGCTTCGATGCGCGGCTCTCTCGTGCACGACACAGCTAACACGGGCCGCTCAGTGCCCTAGCAAGGCCGGCAGGCTTTGCCACAGGATCGAGATAACGGAGAGGAGCGCGCCGCCAGCCCCGACCGCCCGCCAGAAGGCGGCTAGTTGCGTATCCATCGAACTTAAAAAAGCGGGCCCGCGAGCGGCCCAAGCCACGATGAGTGCGTTGGCGATCAGACCTATCGCCGTGAGGATCAAGACCGCCCACAACGCCGCTGGCTGGTCCGAGCGGCCGATCACATCTGCGACGCTTGCGGCCCCGTAGACGGCGCTGAAATGAGCGAGCCAGACTAAAGGACCGGCGAACAGGTACAGCCAGCAACTCATGAGGGAAGGTCGGGAAAGAGGAAGACGAGAACCGCCCCGATCAGTCCCTGCGCCGCGACATAGCCGAGGAACAGCCCGACGGTGTGCAAGGTCGTGGGTCGTCGAGCGGATAGATGGCCGCTGAGCGCGCGCGCGACGACGTAGATGGCCATTAGCGTGGCGATCGCGGCCAGCACCGCCTGTAGGCTTAGCAAGGCGTAGACAGTCGCTCCCTGGCCGCTGACGGTCGGGTCGAGCCCCGCGGCGCGCCAAGCGAGAAAGCCGGTCAACGCCGCCGTAGCCAGCGCCGCGCCGGAGACCGCAGCCAGGATGGTGGCGCTGGCGACGGCCAGAGGGCGCTCGCGCCCGATCAATCGGGCCGCCGTCGCCGCGGCGGCGCCTCCGACAAGATTTAGCGCCACCAGTCCCGCCAGCCATGTCAGGTCCGGCGGCGGCTGCCAAGGACCGCCCCGGCTCCACAGGAAAATGTAGCTGAACACGGCCATAAGGAAGATCATGCCGATGACGACGAGCAGAATGATCATGGCCCACCAGCCGTGGCTGACAGGCCCCGTGACATAGGTGGGCAGGCGCACGCCCGCGCCGACGTCGACGGTCTCCTCAGGGACCCGCCAGTCCGTTTCCCAGAGCCAGCGGACGACGCATGCCACCGCCAGCAGTCCGCTGATCACTGCGGGCCAGTACAGCTGCACCGTCAGTATGAGGAAGAATCCTGCGGTGAACACCGCCGAGGCCAGGGGCCAGGGCGACGGGCCAGGCATTGTCTGAAGATACTGCGGCTCGGCCGTGACGGGGCTGGTGACGATGGTCTCTCGCCGGCCAGTAGCCGTGAATGGGAGCAGATATCGCCCGGCCTCGACGTCGCGGGACAGCTCGGGCTGGTCCCAGAGCGGATAGCGACTAGTGACCACCGGAATGCTGCGGGCGGAGTAAAGGCCGGTGGGCAGCCACTCCAGGGTCGGGCCTCCATAGACGTTTCCGGCGTCATCGCCGGTCGTGAACCGAAAACGCCGAGCGAAGTCCAAGAGGAACAGCACCACGGCCGCTCCGATCAGGAAGGCGCCGACGGTCGACAACAGGTTCGGCCAGTCCCAGCCTCGGCCCGGCAGATAGGTGTAGACGCGCCGGGGCATGCCCATGAGCCCGGTCAGGTGCATGGGCAGGAAGGTCAGATGCATGCCGGTGAAGAACAACCAGAATACCCACTTTCCGATGCGATCGGAGAGCGGCCGCCGGCTGGTCATGGGCAGCCAGAAATAGATGGCCGCGAACAGCGGCATGACCATGCCACCAATCAGCACATAGTGCAGGTGGGCGACGATGAAGTAGGTGTCGTGGACCTGCCAGTCGAAAGGGACGAGTGCCACCATCACTCCGGTCAGACCGCCCATCACGAAGGTGATGATGCCGCCGATAATGAATAGCCCGGGCGCATTGAACCGAAACCGGCCCGCCGCGATGGTCGCGATCCACGAAAAGACCTGCAGGCCGGCCGGCACGCTGACCGCCATGCTGGCGGACGAGAAGAAGCTGACCGAGATGTTCGGCATCCCGGTGGTGAACATGTGGTGCGACCACACCCCGAAGCTGATGAACCCCGTGGCGATCAGAGCCAGAACGACGAGCCGGTAGCCGACCAGTTCAGTGCGGGCGATGGTCGGGATCATCATCGACATCAGTCCGGCGGCGGGCAGGAAGATGATGTAGACCTCCGGATGACCGAAGAACCAGAAGAGGTGCTGCCACAGCAGCGGGTCCCCTCCCCTCGTCGCGTCGAAGAAGGGCCAGTTCAGCGCGCGCTCCAGCTCCAGCAGCAGCGTGCCCAGAATGATCGAGGGAAAGCCGATCACGATCATCACGCCAAAGACCAGCATGGCCCAAGCGAAGATCGGCATGCGCGCCAGTGTCATCCCCGGGGCCCGCGTCTTGAGCACGCCGACGATGATCTCGATGGCCCCAGCGATGGCCGAAATCTCGATGAACCCGATGCCGAGCAACCAGAAGTCGGCGTTCAGGCCTGGTGAGAAATCCTTGTCGGTCAGCGGCGGATACATGAACCAGCCGCCATTGGGGGCCAGGCCGAAGAAGATCGAGCAAAAGAAGGCCAGCCCGCCCACGAGGTAGGCCCAGAAGGCGTAGGCCGACAAACGTGGAAACGGCAGGTCGCGCGCGCCCAGCATCTGCGGCAGGAGAAGCACGCCGAGGGCCTCGACGGCCGGGACGGCGAACAGGAACATCATCACCGTGCCGTGCATGGTGAACAGCTGGTTGTAGGTCTCCTGCGGCAGGAACCCCGTCAGCGGCAGGGCCAGCTGTGTACGCATCAGCAGGGCCAGGACGCCGGCCAGGCAGAAAAACAGGAAGGCGGCTCCGAGATACCACACCCCAACGATGTTGTTGTTCACCGCCGTGATGACGGAGGCGCCCCGCGGCGCCTCCCAGACACGCTCCAGCCCCTCCAGCTCGCCCTCGGGCCGGGCCTCGCTGGTGGGGAACCGGGACTTGAGCGCGGCGATCGACGCCTCGACCTCGCTCACCGAAGGCCCTCGAGATAAGCCGCTACGGCCTGAAGGTCTTCGCCCGAGAGGGTGCTGTAGGTGGGCATGCGGTTTCCGGGCTTGATCGCCTGACTGTCGGCGATCCATCCCGCGAGCGTTCCGCGGTTGTTGGCCAGGATGCCCGAACCGATCATGGCGCGTGACCCGACGGTAGAAAGATCTGGCCCCGCCAAACCCACGGCCGGGGTGCCGCGGATGGCGTGGCAGGCCGCGCAGCCGTTCTCCATGAAGACGCCGTAGCCCTGGGCGCGGAGCGCATCGGTTGGCGCCGGTCGCGGCAGGGGCTCACGCCCAATCCAGCGATCGAACTCATCGGCCGGAACGGCGCGCACCATGAAGCCCATCAGGGCGTGGGGGCCGCCGCAATACTCCGCGCACTGGCCGCCGTAGGCGCCGGGTTCGTCCGCCTGGAGCCGCAGCAGATTCGTTCGGCCAGGGATCATGTCGAGCTTGCCGGCCAGGCGCGGAACCCAGAAGGCGTGGATGACGTCCGCCGATCTCAGCTCAAAGACGACGGGACGGCCGACGGGGATGACCACCTCATTGGCGCTCTGGACAATCTCGCGGCCCTGGCCGTCCAGATAAGCCACCCGGAACCACCACATTTCGCCCGTCACCCGAATGCGAAGCTCCTCTCCGGTGACGGGCGCGGTCAGCCGGCTGGTCAGTCCGAGCCCCCAGATCAACAGCACGGTGAGGACCACGACGGGAAAGCCAAGCCCGCCGACCCACACCAGACGCTCTAGGCCCAGGCGCGCCTTCCATGTCGGCGGGCCGAAGAGGCCGAGCAGGAGCGCGACGATCACGACGGCCAGCACCAGCACGGCCATGGCCAGCAAGGCCCAGGCAAGAATGGTCACCGCCAGCGCGTGGGGTCCCGCCGGGTCCAGGACCGGCGGAGGCCAGCCGCGGAGGGCTTCAACCGGCATCGAGGGTGTACAGGTAGGCCGCCACGTCGCGCGCCTCCTCCTCCGTCAGGGGCATGGGCGTCATCCCGGTCTCGGGGATCAACGCCGGGGCGTTGCGGACCCATAGCGCCAGGGTCCCCGGCTCGTTCGGGAAACGGCCGGCGATCAGGCGTCGATCCGCGAAGCCCTGCAGCGACGGACCGACCGTGCCCTGGGGCCATCGGACCCCGGGAATGGTATGGCAGGCGCCGCATCCGACCCGCTGGATCACCGCCTTGCCGCGCGGGGGATCACCCTCGGGCAGATTGACCAGTCGCGAGGGCGCCTCGCCGCAGGCGGCGGCGATGAGACCGGCGCCTGCGACTGCGACCAGGCTGCGAAGGTCGGCGACAGACACGGCTCCCCCATGGCGGCGATGAAGGGTCAACAGCAAAGCTGCATTTCCGTTCCCGGAACCGCCCGATTACCTCGGGGTTGGTCACGGATGCGAAGCCTGGCCTTTGCCTTTCTCGTTGCGCCGCTCGCCAGCTGTGACGCGCCCGCGCGGGCGCTGCCGGACCGGTTCACCGAGACGGGCGAGATCGTCGCACTGAGCGGCGGCGAGGGGGGCGCTCTCAACGCCTGCGTGACCTGTCACGGCGTGCGCGGCGAGGGTGACGGTGCCGGCGTGCCACGTCTGGCCGGGTTGGACCAGGGCTACCTACTGAAGCAGCTCCGCGACTATGCCGACGGCCGGCGCCGGGACGAGGTGATGGCGCCGATCGCGCGTGCGCTGGATGACGGCGACATGTTGCGGGTGTCGGCCTGGTACGCCGGCCTGCCTCCGGCCACGGCCAACCAATTCCAAACGTCGTCGACCGACACCGCCCACGAACTCTATGCAAGGGGCGACCCCCGCCGGGGACTTCCCGCCTGTTCGACCTGTCATGGGGCCGACGCCGGGGGAGCCCCCGGCGGGCCGGCGCTGGCCGGCCAGCCCCGGGCTTATCTGGCGGACCAGCTCCAACGCTGGCGGCGCAGCGAGCGCCGGAACGACGCCCGCAACGTGATGCTCGGGATCAGCCGCAGCCTCACCGAGGCGGAGATTCAGGCCGTATCGGCTTATCTCGCGGGGCTGCCCGTCGAGGCGCCTTCATCCTCGCCGAGTTCGTCGAGCACGGGCGCCATGCCTGGCAACACGTCGTCCTTGTCCCAGAAGTAGTGCTTCAGCGCCGCCCCCGCGTGGCCGAGGATGAGCAGCACCATGCTCCAGACCGCCAGCCAATGCGCCTGCTCCGCCCACTCCTCGATCCGCCATCGAGTCTCGCGCGTCAGCGTCTCAAGCGGCAGGTGCGGCCAGGGCAGGCCGAATAGGGAGAGCGGAATGTGCCGTCCGGTGGCCGACAGCATGGCCCAGCCGGACAGCGGCAGGGCGAAGAAGAGCAGATAGAAGGCGTAGTGGGTCAGGTGCGCTGCGGTCCGCTGCCAGCCAGGCTTGTCCGCGTCGTTGCGAGGCCCGGGGATGACGATCCGGTAGAGCATTCGGAGCAACGCGAGGACCAGGATCAACAGACCCACCGCGGCGTGAATCTCATAGGCCTCAAGCTTCTGCGGCCCGACTTCAAGCCGGCTGGTGCGCCACCCCCACCACAGCTGGAAAGTGATAAGCGCGGCCATCGTCCAGTGGAAGGTGATCCCTATCGGCGAGTAGCGTCCTTCTCGGGTGTGGGGGTGCGCCCATTCGCGCAGCTTGCGGATCATACCGGCACCCGCGCTCGCTCTTCCAATTCGAGCCAGCCCCCCACCCGGCCGAGCGCGGCCAGCAGATAGATGAGGGCCGCCGGCGCCCACATGATCAACCCCGCGAGCTGCTGATCCTCGATCGGCGCCAGCCCCCAGCTCACGCTGGTCAGAAGGTGCGGCGCGTAAAGCGGCTGGCCCGCGAAGGTGATCAGCGCTCCCAGCAGGCCCATGTGCACCATGGTCGCCGCCAATCCCCCCGCCCCGACCAGCGCGCCGCTGGCGAACACCGCCCGCCAGAACATCACGGCGGGCCCGAGCAGGGTGATCTGCATCAGCCAATAGATGGCGTCGCTCGACAAGGCCCAACCGTAAGCGGTCGGCGCGTGCCAGCCCCATAGCGCTGCGGCCTGCAGCGCCGTCCACAGCCACAGTCCCTTGGGCTCGCGCGCGGGTCGCAGCAGCGCGATCGCCGGCGCCAGCGCCGTAAGCAGGAGCACATGGTGCACCGTCCGCGCTGCGAACAGAGCCGAGCTGGCGGCGCATAAGGGCGAGACGAAGATCAGGGTCGCGGCCATGACGGTCACGGCGAGCGGCCCTCGCGGCGCGCCCCGCCACCAGGCGAACGCTGTCAGCCCCGCGAGGGCTGCGAGCAGCAGGGGATCCAGGTTCCAGCGGCCGATCAGTTCGGCCGGGGTGGGCCCAGGTCCGCAGTAAGGAGCCCAGGTCGGATAAGGCGGCATCGGCGAGCTCTCGGATTCGAGACGGAACCTATCAGCTTCACCGTGGTTCCCAGAGGGGCGGCTCGGGAGGATCGCCATGGATTGGAAACCCCGCAGCGCGGGCGGCTGGGCCGTGGTCGGCCTTGGTGTTCTGTTGGTCTTGGTCGGACTTCCGCTGGTGGTGGGCGGCGTCTGGCTGATCGTCTTGGGCGGCTCCTGGTACTATACGCTGGCAGGCTTGGGCCTGGTCGCCTCAGGTGGTCTCATCGCCTTGAGACGTGAGCTCGGCGCCTGGATCTATGTCGCCGTATATGTCCTGACCCTGATCTGGGCGCTTTGGGAGGTGGGGCTAAACGGCTGGGCGCTCGTGCCGCGCGTCGTGGCGCCGTCCATGCTGTTGTTCCTGGTGATCCTGGCCCTGCCCTCGCTCGTGCGCAGGCACGGAGAGCGAGCGCGACTGGCGGGTTTGGGCGCCTTCGCGGCCCTGATGCTCGTCGGCGCCTTTGTCGTCGCTCAAGCCAACCGAGCCAGCGTCGAGCGCGCCGTGTCCGGCGCCCGCTTCACGCCAGTCGCCTCCACGCTCGCCTCCAACGGAGCCGACTGGCCGGTCTGGGGCGGCGGCGACGCGGCCCAGCGCTATTCCCCGCTGAACCAGATCAACCGTGACAATGTCGGTCAGCTGGAACGCGTGTGGATGTACCGCACTGGAGACATCCCGAAAGACAAATGGGGGGCGGAGACGACGCCCCTGAAGATTGGCGACACCGTCTATCTGTGCAGCGCCCGCAACATCATCATCGCACTGGACGCGGCGACCGGGAAGGAACGCTGGCGTCACGACCCCCGCGTTTCGGACGACTACATCCCCTATACCGCCGCCTGTCGCGGCGTGGCCTATTTCGAGATCGGCGGCGCCGCGGCCTCGACCGCCGCTCATCAACCCGACCGAGCCACGCCCGCTGCGCACGCCCCTGCGGTGACAGCGGCGGTCGACTGCGCCCGGCGCATCATCGTCGGCACGCTGGACGCGCGACTGGTCGCGGTCGATGCCGCCACCGGCAGCCGGTGCGCCGGATTCGGCGCGAACGGCGAGGTCTCGATCACCCAAGGTATGGGCGAGATCATACCTGGCATGGTCTCGATCACCTCGGCGCCCACCATCGTGCGCGGGGTCATCGTCACCGGCCACCAGGTGCTCGACGGGCAGTACAGAGAGGCCCCCTCCGGCGTGATCCAGGGCTTCGACGCCATCACGGGGGAGTTCGAATGGGCCTGGGACCTGGGCCGTCCCGGCGAGACCGGCCGTCCGCCTGAGGGCGAGACCTTCACCCGCGGCACGCCTAACATGTGGACCACGGCCTCCGGCGACGAGGAACTCGGCCTCGTTTATCTGCCGATGGGCAACTCCGCGGCTGACTATTACTCCAGCGACCGCTCCGACGAGGAGAACGCCTTCGGCACCGCGCTCGTCGCGCTGGACGTGGCCACCGGCCAGCCCCGCTGGAGCTTCCAGACGGTGCGCATCGACGTCTGGGACTATGACCTTGGCTCGCAGGGCACCCTTGTCGATTACCCGACCGCGCAGGGGCCGGTTCCGGCCATAATCCTGCCGAGCAAGCAGGGAGACATCTACATCCTGGACCGCCGCACCGGGCAGCCTCTGACGGGGGTGGAGGATCGCCCCGTTCCCCAGGGCGGGGTCGAGCCCCGAGAGCGCGCGCAGACACAGCCCTTCTCGCTCTACCATACCCTGGCGCGCCGCGATCTGACCGAGCGCGACATGTGGGGCATGAGCCCGGTCGACCAGATGATCTGCCGTATCGGCTTCCGCCAGGCAGCCTATGACGGGATCTACACGCCGCCGACGAGCGAGCGCCGCTGGATTCAGTATCCGGGCTATAATGGCGGATCGGACTGGGGCGGAGTCGCGGTCGATCCGCGTCGGGGCCTGATCATCGCCAACTACAACGACATGCCGAATTACAACCGCCTCGTGCCCCGCGAGCGGGCGAACGAGATGGGCTGGTTCCCGCGCGGCGACCCTCGCCTGAAGGAGCAAACCCCAGGTTCGCGAGGCGGTGTTCCGGAAGGAGCCGAAGGCGCGGGCGACCCTCAATGGGGCGTGCCCTACGCGATCGACGTCAACGCCGGTTGGCGGATGGGCGTGACGGGGATGCTGTGCAAACAGCCGCCCTACGGCGGAATCCGCGCGATCGATCTGGCGACGGGCCGGACCCTGTGGGATCGCCCGCTGGGCCAGGCGCGCAAGAACGGGCCCTTCGGGATCCCGTCCATGCTGCCGATCGACATCGGGACACCGAACAACGGCGGCGCCGTGGTCACCGCCGGGGGTCTGATCTTCATCGCCGCGGCCACGGACGACCTGATCCGGGCGATCGACATCGAGACTGGCGAGACCGTCTGGTCTGACGTGCTGCCCGCCGGCGGCCAGGCCGCGCCGATGGTCTATGAGGCGAACGGGCGGCAGTATCTGGTGATCATGACGGGAGGCCATCACTTCATGGAAACGCCCGCCGGCGACCAGGTCCTCGCCTACGCTTTGCCCGAGAGGCGGGTTTAAACTGAATTCGACGCCCACATGAGTTCGGCATTGGGCTTGGACCAGGCGACGCCATTTGATCGTGACTAACGTGCAGAGCACAGATGTCCGGAACCATGCATTCAGGCCCCTATTCCGGAAGTCATCAGGCTAAGCGCAACGTGACCAGCCCTCCCCGCTCTGTACCTCGCATTGCCAACAATAGCTGCAAAATAGGAGCCCGAGGCTTTGGCTTCACGAGAGAAGCCGCAGGGTTAAGAGGCGGAGGTTAGCGGAGACAAGTTTGTGTTGGACTGCCAGCACCGCCACCCTTTTCAGCCTGTTTGACGACTGCGTCGCAGTTCGACAGCCGTGTCGTTCGATATAGAGGCGGCCGACCTTGGGTTCCTCTGGTTCGATTGACAAGTGAAGGAGCGCGCCCTCTCCTCCCTCAAGGAGCCACGCCTTTCAAAGGAAGCTCTGGCGCGCGCCATTTCAAAGTCGGGGGACTTGCATGATCGATCAACCGCCGGGAGGCCCTTCATCACCAAGGATGCAACGGGTTTCGCTCGAAGGAACGGTGGCGAGCCTGTCCGCGATCTCCGCCCTGATCGTCGCTGGCACGTCCCTGTTCACCGCCGCTCAGGCCCTCAGCGTCAGCCAGGCCGCGGCGCAGCAAAAGATCTTCGAGAACCAACTCGGGGTCTGCATGCAGTTCGGCGACCTGACGGCCAAGGCGACGACGGACGGCGAGAAGAACGCTGAACTGCTGGAAGGCGAGATGGACGACGCCGCCATCGCCCAGCTGGAAGCCAACCTGGCGGCCAGCAACCAGGTGTCCCAAGATCTGCACCGCCAGTATCTGCAGATGACGATGCTTCTACCCGACGAGGTGTCGGACGCGGCCTACGCCGCGCTGGAGAAGCGGACCGAAATCTACAACGCCCAGGTCGACGTCTATGGCGGTGACGCCGTCACGCCCGAGCAGGTGCAGCGACTGATCGCCTTGGGCAACCAGGAGGAGGAACTATTGATTGCAGCGTCCGACGCCTGCCGCGCCTATGTAGCCGAAAAGGCCGGGATGGACTGAGCCCTGACCGGGCTCGTCAGACCAGCCGGCTCTGCACCACGGCGGCTTCGATGAAGCTGGCGAACAGGGGGTGGGGCGCGAAGGGGCGGCTCTTCAGTTCGGGGTGGTACTGAACCCCGATGAACCAGGGGTGGTCGGTGCGCTCCACGGTCTCCGGCAGGATGCCGTCCGGAGACAGACCCGCGAACCGTAAGCCGCCTCTTTCCTCGATCGCCTCGCGATAGTTTATGTTCACTTCGTAGCGGTGGCGGTGCCGCTCGCTAATCGCGTGGGAGCCGTATATCTCGGCGATCTTCGATCCCGGCGCCAGGGTCGAGTCATACGCGCCCAGGCGCATGGTGCCACCCAGGTCACCGCCCTGCTGGCGCAGGACGCGCTGATTGCCTTGGGTCCACTCCGTCATCAGGCCGACTACAGGCTCGGACGTCGGGCCGAACTCGGTGGACGAGGCCTTGGGGAAGCCGGCGAGGTTCCGGGCCGCCTCGATCACCGCCATCTGCATGCCGAAACAGATGCCGAAGTAGGGGATGTTGCGCTCGCGGGCGAAGCGGGCGGCCTCGATCTTGCCTTCCGAGCCGCGCTCGCCGAAGCCGCCAGGCACCAGGACGGCGTGGGCGCCCTGAAGCCGCTCCTCGCAGGCCTCAGGGTCGCCTTCGAAGGTGTCGGCCTCGACCCAGTCGATGTTGACCTTGACGTTGTTGGCCACCCCGCCGTGGTGCAGCGCCTCGATCAGGGACTTATAGGCGTCCTTTAGGACCGTGTATTTGCCGACCACGGCGACGGTGACTTCGCCGTCCGGATGCAGGCGACGCCGTGCGATCTCCTGCCAGCCGGACAGATCCGGCTCGGGCGCGTCGGTGATGCCGAAGTGCGCTAAGACCTCCCGGTCCAGGCCCTCGCGATGATAGTCCAGCGGCACGGCGTAGATGTCGGCGGAATCCATCGCCTGTATGACGCCGCTCTCGCGCACGTTGCAGAACAGGCCGATCTTGCGCTTCTCATCAGCCGGGATGGGCTGTTCGCAGCGGCACAACAGGATGTCCGGCTGGATGCCGATGGAGCGCAGCTCCTTGACCGAGTGCTGGGTCGGCTTGGTCTTCATCTCGCCGGCGGTCTTGATGAAGGGCAACAGCGTCAGGTGGACGAAGCAGGACTGGCCGCGCGGCAGGTCCTGGCCTAGCTGGCGGATGGCCTCGAAGAAGGGCAGGCCCTCGATGTCGCCGACCGTGCCGCCGATCTCCACCAGCACGAAATCCGCCGGTTCGCCGTCATCGGCCAGGGCGGGGGTCAGACAGAAGGATTTGATCTGGTCGGTGACGTGCGGGATGACCTGGACGGTGGCGCCGAGGTAGTCCCCTCGCCTCTCTTTCTCCAGGATTGTCTGGTAAATCCGCCCGGTCGTGATGTTGTCCGACTTGGCGGCCGAGACGCCTGTGAAGCGCTCATAGTGGCCGAGATCGAGATCGGTTTCGGCCCCGTCGTCGGTCACGAAGACCTCGCCGTGCTGGTACGGGCTCATCGTGCCCGGATCGACGTTCAGATAGGGGTCGAGCTTGCGCAGGCGGACGCGGTAGCCGCGCGCCTGCAGAAGCGCACCGAGAGCGGCGGAAGCGAGACCCTTGCCGAGCGAGGAAACCACGCCGCCGGTGATGAACACATAGCGAGCCATGGGCGATCACCTTAGCGCCGATTCGGTCCGACGAAGCCGAGGGGCGTCGCCGGACATGTGGACAGGAAACAAATGAAAACGAGGCCGCGTCGGACGCGGCCTCGATTCCGGAGGCGGGTAAGGCGGGAAGCGAGAGGAGACCGAAGCGGCGGGCTCCCCGCGCATTCCCTACTGGGCGGGAGCCGGAGCCGGGGCCGAAGCGGCGCCCGTCGTCGGCAGGGCGGCCTCCAGGTCCTCCAGCGAAGGCGCGGCGGGCTGGGCCGGGGCTGCGGGTGCCTCGGCCGGAGCCTGGGCGGCGGGCTGTTCGTCCAAGGCGATGGAGCCGATGGCGTCGGCATCGACCACCGACTGGGCGCCACGAGCCATGTTGCCGGCGATGGTCAGCAGGATCGCGCAGACGAAGAACAGGATAGCCAGGATGGCGGTCGACCGGGTCAGAAGGTTGCCGGCGCCGCGCGCGCTCATGAAGCCCGAAGGTCCGCCGCCCATTCCCAGCGCCCCGCCCTCCGAGCGCTGGAGCAGGATCACGGCGGTCAGCGCGATCGAAATCAGGATCATCGCGACGAGGAGAATGGTCTGGAGCATGGCCGACTTCATGTGTGGCGCGACCCCGCGCCGATCAAGCGGCGGCGTCTAGCATCTGGGGCCGTGCGAGGGAATAGGGACGGCCCCGGCCGCCGTCCCGCCGCTGAGCCGCCTTCGGGAGCAACCTAGGCGGCGGCGCGGATGATCTCCAGGAAGTCGGCGGCCTTTAGCGAGGCGCCGCCGACCAGGGCGCCGCCCACCTCGGGGACAGCCAGTATTTCGGCGGCGTTCGAAGGCTTGACCGACCCGCCATAGAGGATCGGAACCGCACCGCCAGCTTCGCCGAAACGCTCGACCAAGGCCGCGCGGATGACGCCGTGGACCTCCTCGATTTGCTCCAGAGTGGGGGTCAGGCCTGTGCCGATCGCCCACACAGGCTCATAAGCCACCGCGAACGCCTTTCCGGCCAAGGTTCGAGGCAGGGAGCCCCGGATCTGCTCGGTGACCACGGGTAGGCACTGACCGGCCTCCCGCTGGTCGAGCGTCTCGCCGACGCACACGATCGGCTCGAGGCCAGCCCGCAGGGCCGCCTCGACCTTGACGGAGACATCGAGGTCGCTCTCTCCGAAATCGGCTCGACGTTCCGAGTGACCCAGAATCACGAGACTTGCACCCGCCGCCTTGAGAAGCTCGGCCGAGACGCAGCCTGTGTATGCTCCGGATGCCTGACCGTGGCAGTCCTGGCCGCCCAGTTCGATAGCGCAGCCGCGCGCGGCCCAGGCCAGCTGAGCGATCAGGGTGGCCGGCGGGCAGATCGCCACGCGGTGCGGCGACGGGGTTTCGGCCAGAGCGGAGTTCAGCTGGTCGAACTGCTCCCGGCCGTCGACGTCGCCGTTCATCTTCCAGTTGCCGACGATGAACTTCACGGATTGTTTCATGAGACCTGTCTAGGGGGCGACCGTCACGAAGCCAAGCCGTCCGTTCCCAGCCAGCCTTGCGGGCGCCATGGACGGGCCTCTATACGCGCTGAATGGCCGGCGTCCCGCGCGGCCCCGCTATCAGGCTCGCGTCAATGATCTCCGGTCTCCGCAGTTTCGCTAAGTCCAAATGGGCCGTCGGCCTGCTCGGCCTGCTGGCGCTCAGCCTGCTGGTCACCGGCTCGCAGATGGACATCTTCGGCGCGCTGGGCCCCCGCAATGTGATCGAGGCGGGCGATCGCAGCATGAACACCCAGGCCTTTACGGCCGACTTTGAACGGGTGCGCTCCAATATCCAGGAGGAGTCCGGGCGTCCGGTGACTATCCAGGAGATGGCTGCCGAAAACCTGCACCTCGACTATCTGCAGCGACAGACCCAGCGGCTGGGTTTCCTCGCTTGGGCCTGGGGGGCGGGCATCCGCCCCGGAGACGCCCTAATCCACAAGCAGATCCGAGCAATCCCGGCCTTCTTCAACCAGGTGACGGGCAAGTTCGACGAGGAACAGTACCAGCAGCTGCTGGCCCAGCAGAACGTCACTCCGGCGATGCTTGAGCAGGACTTCCGCGACCAGTACATCACCCAGCACTTCGGCCAGGCCATGGTGGCGGGGGTTCGGCCTCCGCGCGTCCTGTCGGCCCTGCTGGCCGCCCAGGGTCTGCACACCCGCGACGCCCGCTGGTTTCAGGTGACCCAGGCCATGGCCGGCACGGCTCCGGCTCCGACCGATGCCCAGTTGACGGCCTTCATGAACGAGAACGCCGCTCAGCTGCGCCGCCCGGAGTTCCGCGCGGTGGCGCTGGTGCTGTTCAACTCCGCGGCCGGCCAGGTCGCCGCCCCGACCGAAGCGCAGATCCAGGAGCGTTTCGAGTTCCGCAAGGCCGCCCTTTCGCAACCCGAGCGCCGCAGCTACGTCACCATCACCGCGCCCACGCGCGAGGCTGCCGCCCGCGCCGCCGCCGCCCTGCGGGCCGGCCAAACGCCGGAACAGGCGGCCCGCGCGGCGGACGTCCGGCCCGCGACCTTCACCGACCAGCCCCAGGCCGCCATCGGCGACCGGGCGGTGGGCCAGGCCGTGTTTGGCATGACGGTCAACCAGGTTTCAGAACCGATCCAGGCCGGCCTCGGCTTCACGGTGGCTCAGCTGACCGGCGTGACCCCCGGCCAAGCCGCGACCCTCGACAGCGCACGGGCTGCGATCATCGACGAGCTGCGCGGCGAGACCGAACGCGCGGCGATCTACGCCCGGGTCGAACGCTTCGAGGCCGCCCGCAACGCTGGCAAGACCTTCGCCCAGGCGGTGACCGACGCCGGCGCCCGGATTGTCCGCCTGCCGCCCTTCACCCAGGACGGGCGGCTGCCTAACGGCCAGCCGCTGCCGGCCCCGCCCCAGGTGGTCCAGACCGCCTACGCCCTCGCCAAGGGCGGCGAGAGCGAGATCGTCGACGTGGGCCAGGGCCAGTATTTCGCCCTGCGCGTGGAAGACGTCAGCCCGGCCGCCATGCCGCAGCTGGCAGATGTCCGCGACGAACTGGCCCAAGCCTGGACCCGCCGTGAGAACCAGCGCCTGCTGTCCGCGCGAGCCGACGCCCTGGCCGCCCAGGTTCGCAACGGCCAGGATATCGCCGCTGTCGCCGCTTCCGCCGGCGCGTCGCTGGTCACCCGCACGGGTATCGTACAGAACCAAGCGAACCAGGCCGAACTGGGCCAAGGCGTTCTGGCCGGCGTGTTCGGCCAGGGGCGGGGCCAGATCTTCACCGGCCAGGCCAGCGAGACCGCCTTCGTCGTGGGTCGGGTGGATGCCGTACGGGCTCCGGCCGCGGCGCCGGCCGCCGCCCTGATCGCGGAGATCGGGCCGCGTCTGGGCGAGGCCATGGGCCAGGAGATGGCCAACCTCGCGATCGAGGCCGCCGCGAACAAGGTCGGCGCCAGGCACGACGTCGAGCGGGCCCGCCAGGCCCTGAATCTGACGGACACGCCGGCCACCCCTGCTGGCGTTCCCAGCGCCCCGACCGCGCCCGCGCCCCGATGACGGCCGAGAGCGGCGACGCGGAGCGTTCCGCTTTCGTCGAAGGCCTGCGCGACGGCCGGCCACAGGTTCTGGTCCGCCGGATCGTGGACGACGTTGAGACGCCCGTCTCGGCCTATCTGAAGGTCGGATTGGGACGCCGTTACGCCTTCCTCCTGGAGTCGGTGGAAGGCGGAGCGGTGAAGGGCCGCTATTCCATCCTGGCCATGGACCCGGACATCGTCTGGCGCTGTCACGGCGACCGGGCGGAGCTTGCGCGAGACGGCGCGGTGGCCGCCGACCGGTTCGAGCTCGAGCCCCTGCCGACCGTGGAGTCGCTGCGCGCCCTGATCGCGGCGGGCCGGCTGGCCCTGCCGGAAGACCTGCCGCCGATGGCTGCGGGCCTGTTTGGGGTATTCGGCTACGACATGGTGCGGTTGCTGGAGCCGCTCGGCGAGGCGCCGCCGGACCCGCTCGGCCTTCCCGACGCCGTCCTGACGCGTCCGGGACTGGTCGCGGTTTTCGATTCGGTCGGCCACGAGATCATTGTGACCTCAGCCGCCTATCCGGACGCCGGGATCGATCCGAACGGGGCCTACGAGGCCGCGCTTCGGCGGCTCGACGATTTCGAGGCCGCCCTCGCCCGGCCTCTGCCGTCGCGGCCGGCTGCTGCCGCGACCGAAGCGCCTCCGCTTGAGGCCGCGATCGATGCGGCGGCCTTTTCTGACAAGGTGGCCCGCGCTCAGGCCTATATCGAGGCCGGCGACATCTTCCAGGTGGTGCTAAGCCATCGCCTGCAGGCCCCGCTGACGATCTCGCCGTTCGCTGCCTATCGCTCGCTGCGGCGACAGAACCCTTCGCCCTACCTCTTCTATCTCGACTTCGGCGACTTCCAGCTGGCCGGATCGAGTCCGGAGATCCTGGTCCGGCTCAAAGACGGTGAAGTGACCATTCGCCCCTTGGCGGGCACCCGACCGCGCGGCGCGACGCCCGAGGCCGACAGGGCGCTGGAGTCCGAGTTGCTGGCCGATCCCAAGGAACGCTCGGAACACCTGATGCTGCTGGATCTGGGCCGCAACGACGTCGGCAGAGTATCAGCCCCGGGTTCGGTCGAGGTCACCGAGAGCTTCTCGATCGAGCGCTACAGCCAGGTGATGCACATCGTGTCGAACGTGCGCGGCCGGGCCGATCCTCGCATCGACGCGGTGGACGCCCTGCTCGCCGCCTTGCCCGCCGGCACCCTGTCGGGGGCGCCCAAGGTGCGGGCCATGGAGATCATCGACGAACTGGAGGGCCAGAAGCGCGGCGTCGGCTACGGCGGCGGGGTGGGCTACATCTCGGCAGGCGGAGAAGCGGATATCTGCATCGTGCTGCGCACCCTGCTCTTCACCCAGGGTCAGGCCTTCGTCCAGGCGGGGGCCGGCGTGGTGGCCGACAGCGATCCGGTCATGGAATACGCCGAGACGCTGGCCAAGGCGCGGGCGCCGATGCGGGCGCTGCAGGAGGCCTGGCGCTTCCCGGCCTAACTAAGCTGGACGCCCGGTCCCAGAACCACGGCCACTGCCATCAGCACAGCCCCTGTAGCGGTCACCGCCGAGGCGGCGAGGGCAGCCCAGGCGCTCGTTCGGCGCGGCGGCGGCGGTGTGAGGAGGACTCGGGCCTGCTGGATGCGTTCGGATGGTGCGATCATGACGCGGACTCCACGGAACCGCATCCATTGAGCACCCGGGTTGGTTAACGCCCCCTTGCCGCCTTGGCGGAGCCCTGCCCAAGGCCTAGAAGCGGCCAATGATCCTGGTCGTCGATAACTACGACAGCTTCACCTACAACCTCGTCCACTACCTCGCGGAACTGGGCGCGGCGACGCATGTGGTGCGCAACGATGAGCTGACCGCCGCCGAAGCCTGGGCGCTGAAGCCCCAGGCGGTGTTGCTCTCCCCTGGGCCCTGCGCGCCGGATCAGGCGGGCGTGTGCCTGGAGCTGATCGAAACGGCGCCCGCAACCATGCCGATCCTCGGGGTCTGTCTGGGCCATCAGGCGATCGGCCAGGCCTTCGGAGGCACGGTCGTGCGCGCCCGTAGCCTGATGCACGGCAAGACCTCGCCCATCCTGCACGCAGGGCTCGGCGTTTTCAGCGGCGTCCCCTCGCCCTTCACGGCGACGCGTTACCACAGTCTGGCGGTGCGCCGGGGTGACTTGCCCGAGGCGCTCGAAATCACGGCCTGGACCGAGGACGGGGAGATCATGGGCCTTAGCCACCGCTCGCGCCCCATCCATGGCGTCCAGTTCCACCCGGAATCGATCGCAACCGAGCATGGTCACGATTTGCTGGCCAACTTCCTGGATATCGCCGGCGTTCTTCGGCGGAAGGCCGCCTGAAGCGTGTCCGAAGACTTCCGTACGCTGCTCGGGCGCCTGGTCGAAGGTCGTCCGCTGTCGGCCGGTCAGGCGCACGACTTCTTCGCGGCCTGTTTGCGTGGTGAGCCGACGCCGGCCCAGGTCGCGGCGGCCGTCACCGCCATGCGGATGCGCGGCGAGACGGTAGACGAGATCGCCGCCTTCGCTGGCGCGATGCGCGACGCGGCCCTCACGCTTGATCACCCTTATGAGGTCATCGACACCTGCGGCACCGGCGGCGACGGCCAGCACACCTTCAACATCTCGACCGCCGCCGCCCTGGTGCTGGCGGGCGCGGGGCTGAAGGTCGCAAAACACGGCAACCGGGCGCTGAGTTCGCGATCTGGCTCATCCGATGTGCTGGCCCATCTCGGGATCCACCTGCATGCCGGACCAGAGCGTCAGCGGCGGGCCCTCGACGAGGCGGGAATCTGCTTCCTGTTCGCCCCCGCATACCACGGCGCCATGCGCCACGTCGGCCCGATCCGCTCGGAGATCGGTTTCAGGACCATCTTCAACCTGTTGGGACCGCTGAGCAATCCGGCCGGAGCCAATCGGCAGGTCATGGGCGTCTACGATCCCCGCCTGCTGGAGCCCCTCGCGGAGGTCCTTGGCCGGCTCGGCGCCCGCAGGGCCTGGACGGTGCATGGCCAGGGCCTCGACGAACTGACCACGTCTGGTCCCAGCGAGGTCGCGGAGTGGCGAGACGGCGTCGTTCGCCGGTTCACGGTGACACCCGAGGACGCAGGGATCCCGCGCGCCACGCTGGACGATCTGCGCGGGGGCGATCCGGAAGCCAACGCACGGGCGCTGACGGCCCTGCTGGAAGGCGAAGCCGGTCCCTATCGCGATATCGTCCTGCTGAACGCGGCGGCGGCCCTGGTGGTCGCTGAGCGGGTCGAGACGTTGAAAGCGGGTGTCGAAATCGCGGCGCACGCCATCGACGGGGGCAAGGCGCGGGCGGCTCTCGAGGCGCTCGCCCGAATCACCTCCGACCCCGAGGCGTCGACCCGATGACAGACATCCTCGCCCGCATCGCCGCCTACAAGCGAGAGGAGGTGGCCGCTCGAAAGGCGATCATCACCCAGGACACCATCGAGGCGCGCGCCACAGAAGCGTCTTCACCTCGAGGCTTTCGCGCGGCGCTTCAGCAACGCTTCGAGGACACCGGCCGGCCCGCCCTGATCGCCGAGATCAAGAAGGCGAGCCCCTCCAAGGGCCTGATTCGTCCGGATTTCGATCCCCCGGCGCTCGCGCGCGCCTACGAGAGCGGCGGGGCGACCTGCCTGTCGGTCCTGACCGACGGCCCCAGCTTCCAGGGCGACGACGCCTATCTGGTCGAGGCTCGCGTCGCGACCAGCCTGCCCTGCTTGCGCAAGGAATTTCTGGTCGATCCATGGCAGGTGGCCGAGAGCCGGGCCCTGGGGGCGGACTGCATCCTGATCATACTGGCCATGGTGGATGACGTCCTGGCGGCCGAGTTGCTGGCCGAAGCCCAGCGATTCGGCATGGACGCCCTGATCGAGACCCACGACGAGCACGAGATGGCCCGCGCCTGCGCGCTCGACGCCGATCTGGTGGGGGTGAACAACCGGTCGCTCCGCACGTTCGATGTCGATCTGGACACGACCGAGCGCCTGGCCATGCTCAGCCCGGTGCGTGCGCTACTCGTTTCCGAAAGCGGAATATTCACACCGGATGATGTGCTGCGCGTCTCCGGCGCCCACGCCCAGGCCGTGCTGGTCGGCGAAAGCCTGATGCGCCAGGCGGACGTCCAAGGCGCGACCGAGGCCCTGCTGGCGTTAAGTTGACATTAGGCAAGAACACTTACAGAACACAGGCATCAGTTCACGCCTTGTTCCGGAAGTCGGTCCCGCCATGCTCACCAGGAAACAGCACGAGCTCCTGATGTTCATCCATGAACGGATCAAGGAGACCGGCGTCTCTCCCTCGTTCGATGAGATGAAGGAGGCCCTGGATCTAGCTTCCAAGTCGGGGATCCACCGACTGATCACGGCTCTGGAGGAGCGGGGCTTCATCCGGCGCCTGGCGCACCGGGCCCGGGCGCTGGAGGTCATGAAGCTGCCGGAACAGGCCACGGCCTCCGCCCCGCGCGGCGGACGTCAGCCATTCCGTCCGGATGTGATCGAGGGCGGAGGACGACCCCTTCCGGTCGAACCCGCCAACGACATTCGCGAACTGCCTTTGCTGGGCAAGATCGCGGCCGGCACCCCGATCGCGGCCATCGAGCACGAGAAGGAACGCCTGCCGGTGCCCGAGGCCATGCTCGGCTCGGGCGAGCACTACATGCTCGAGATCGAGGGCGATTCGATGATCGAGGCGGGGATCCTTAACGGCGACCTGGTGGTCATCCGCAAGACCGACACCGCGTCGTCCGGTGAGATCGTCGTGGCTCTCGTGGAAGGCGAGGAAGCGACTCTCAAGCGTTTGAGGAAGAAGGGCGCTTCGATCGCGCTGGAGCCCGCCAACCGGAACTACGAGACCCGCATCTTCGGCCCGGATCAGGTCGCGGTTCAGGGGCGGTTAGTCGGGCTCATCCGCCGATACCACTGAGGTCTGGCGCCTCGGCGTCACCGTAGCGGCTCCACGGCCGCTGCCCCCGCACATCGGCTGACCACAGGGCGCGCCAACCGCCATCCTCACGCCACAGCTCCACCGCGCCACGACGTCGGTAGTCGATTGCGTCGAGCACCAGCCGGTCCGCGCAGGCCGCCGGGAGGTCCGAGACCACTGCGCGCACGCTGATCACCGGCGCGGACATGCACAGGGCGGAGACCTGTTCCAGCGACGGCGCGCGTTTGCCCCACCACAGGGCCAGGGGCGCGCTCCCGGCAACCGTCGGTGCGCAGGAGAAACGCGTGCAGGTCCACCCCTCGGCCGGCCGCAACTCGGCTTGCAGTCCCCAACGCCTTGACCAGACATCGACCGCGAAGTCGCCGACCGGTCGCATGACGGCAGCGCGACCTTCTTCGACCCAGGCCCCGTTTACGCCCGCATCGCCGATCCAGAGATCAGGCGCCGTCGTTCGCGGCCACAGCATCACCGCCGCCGCGAACGGCAGGCCCAGCCAGCGCAGCCGTCCCCGCCACAGGCAGACGAACAGCACGCCGAGGAAGGCGATTGGCAGGGTGAAACCCGGCGCGCTCGCAACGGTGCGCACGGCTCCCGGCAGGTTTGCGGTCCATTCGCCCACCGCCAGCATCAGGCCGATCCCCTGCCCCGCCAGCCACAGGAAGGGTCCACCCAGACCGATCGTTTCCAGCAGCGCGCCCACCGCCAGGGCCGGCATAATCAGAAAGTCCGACATGGCCGCCGTCGCCAGGTTGGCGAGCAGGCCGTAGACCGCCGTCCGGTTGAAGTGCTGCATGGCGAAGGGCCCCGTGGCCAGTCCGGCGACCAGGCTGGCGGCGATGGCAGCCGCGATCCACGCGCCGGTGCGCTGCACGGCCAGGATCGGCCACGGCGCGGAGATCTCGCTCACCCGCGGCGGCCAGGATTCGACCAGGGCGACCAGGGCCGCAGTGGCAGCGAACGACATCTGGAAGCCCGGCGTGACGATCGCCTCCGGCTGAAGCAGCAGGACCGCGAAAGCCGCCACCGCCAGGGCGTGCATGGTCACCGCCTGGCGGTTCAGCAGGATGGCGATGAAGGCGATGGACGCCGTGATGGCGGCCCGCTCCGCCGGCGGCGGCGAGCCGGACACCACCAGATAGGTCCCGACCGCGATCAGCCCGGCGGTCGCGGCGACCTTTTTGCCCGGGACTCTCAGCGCCAGCCACGGCCAGGCGGCCACGCCCAACCGCACCACGAACAAGACGAAGCCGCCAACGACGGCCATGTGCAGGCCCGAGATCGACAGGATGTGCGCTAGGCCTGAGTCCCGCATGACCTCGACATCGGCAGTCTCCAGCCAGGCTTCTTGTCCGGTCGTCATCGCCGCCGCGACACCTCCCGTGCGGGGCCCCAGCCTGTGCACGATCCTGCCCGCCAGCTCGTGGCGAAAGCCGTTCACCGCCATGGTGAGCCGCAGCGGCCAAGGCGGATCGTCCAGGTTGGCCGGTCGGGTCTGGCCGAGCGCGAAGGCGACCCCTCCCATCCGCTGGAAATAAGCCCCGCGACCGAAGTCATAGGCGCCGGGGCTAGCCGGGGCGGGCGGTGGGTTGAGAATGGCGTAAAGCCGGATCGGCGCTCCGGGCGGAGGCAGCGCGCCGCGCACCGTCGCCCGCAGGCGTACAGGCGTATCCTCAGGCGCCAGCCCGCGCACACGGACCGGTGCGATCACCACCCTGGCCCCCGACCCGCCCGGACTGTCGACGTCGACCACCCAGCCCTCGATGACGGTCGGCTGCTCCATCGCCGGAGCGATCGGCGCGGCGACCGCGTCCGACCGCAGCTTGGCGACGGCCAGCCCCAGGGCGAACACCGCCGCCAGCATCAGCGGCAGGGTGGCCCATCGCGCTGCGCCCCTCCAGTGCGCCGCCAACCACAGACCGGCCGCCACGACCGCGACAAGCAGGAGCGGCCAGGCCTCGGGTTCGGTCTTCAGCGCGAAGTAGGTCGCGCACCCGCCGCCGAAGGCGACCGGCCCCCACAATCGCCAGCGATCGATCTGCAGGCCGACCTGTTCGCGCGCCCACCACGCCAGCCGGGCCCACGGGGTGGGATTCGCCTCCTCGGGCGCTATAAGGGCGCGCCGCAAGGATCCCCCTGCCCCGATGAAATCATCAGCCCCCGTTGTCACCCGCTTCGCGCCCTCGCCTACTGGCTATCTGCACATAGGCGGTGCAAGAACGGCGCTTTTCAACTGGCTTTATGCGCGGGGCCGGGGCGGCAAGTTCCTGGTGCGGGTCGAGGACACCGATCGGGAGCGCTCGACGCCCGAAGCCGTCAAGGCGATCTTCGACGGCTTGAGCTGGCTCGAGCTGTTCGCCGACGAAGAACCCGTCTTCCAGTTCTCGCGCGCCGCGCGCCACCGGGAGGTGGCCGAACAGCTGCTGGCGGCCGGCCACGCCTACCGCGACTACCTGACGGCGGAGGAGACCGGGGCGTTGCGCGACCAGGCTCGGGCGGAGGGCCGCCCTTTCGTTTCTCCGTGGCGCGACCGCGAGGCTGGCGCGGATGAGCAGGCCAAACCCTACACGGTCCGTTTCCGCAGGCCGGAAACGGGCAGGGTCGCCGTCGACGACGCCGTCCAAGGCCTCGTCGAATGGGAGACCTCGGCGCTCGATGACCTCGTGATCCTGAGGTCGGATGGCGTCCCCACCTATAACTTGGCCGTGGTGGTGGACGACCACGACATGGGCGTCACCCACATCATCCGGGGCGACGACCACCTGAACAACGCCGCGCGCCAAGCCCTGATCTACGACGCTTTGGACTGGTCTCGCCCGGTCTTCGCCCACATCCCCCTGATCCACGGCCCTGACGGCGCCAAGCTGTCGAAACGACATGGCGCCCAGGCGGTGCACGAGTACGCCCAGATGGGCTACCTGCCGGAAGCCATGCGCAATTATCTGGCCCGTCTGGGCTGGGCGCATGGAGACGAGGAGCTCTTCTCGGACGAACAGGCGGTGGAATGGTTCGACCTGCCGGGCGTGGGCAAGGCTCCGGCCCGGCTGGATTTCGACAAGCTGGCCCACGTCAACGCCCACTGGCTCCGGCTGGCCGAAGATGATCGCCTGGCCAAGCAGACGCTCGACGTCATCCTGGCGCGCGAGGGCACGGTCGGGCCGGACGATGAGACCCGGCTGACCCAGGCCATTCCCTTCATCAAGGACCGGGCGAAGACTCTGTTGGAGCTCGCCGACCAGGCGGCCTTCGCGCTCGCCGCCCGCCCGCTGGCGCTGGACGACAAGGCGCGCGGTCAGCTGTCGGGCGAAGGCGGCGAGCGCCTGGCCAGGTTGCGCGATCGCCTGGCGCTGTTCCAGAGTTGGGATGTCTTCGCCCTTGAGGCCGAGCTCAAGGCCTTCGCCGAGGAAGAGGGTGTCGGCTTCGGCAAGATCGGCCCCGTCGCCCGCGCCGCCCTGACCGGCGGCCGCCCCTCGCCGGATATCGCCCGGATCCTGGCGGCCCTTGGGCGCGAAGAAAGCCTCGGGCGCTTGGATGACGCGCTGCAACACATTAAGTGATCCGACATAAGCGCGGTGGCGGATCCGTCGCCTGCGCCCCTCCCCCAAGAGAGAAGGCCGAAACGCCATGACTGACGCCGTGAAATCCGCCGGATCGGCCACCCTCAACTACGCCGGCAAGACCGTCGAACTGCCTGTCCTCTCAGGCTCCACCGGCCCTGACGTCATCGATATCCGCAAGCTGTACGGCGCCACCGACGCCTTCACCTATGATCCGGGCTTCACCTCAACGGCGGCGTGCGAGAGCGCCCTGACCTACATCGACGGCGATGCCGGCGTGCTGCTGCATCGCGGCTATCCAATCGACCAGCTGGCCTCGAAGTCGAACTTCGTCGAGGTCTGCCACCTTCTGCTGCACGGCGAACTGCCGACCGCCTCGGAATACGAGGCCTTCGAGCGCTCGATCACCATGCACACCATGCTGCATTCGCAGTTCGACCGCTTCTTCGAGGGTTTCCGCCGCGACGCTCACCCGATGGCGATCATGGTCGGCACGGTAGGAGCCCTGTCGGCCTTCTACCACGACAGCCTGGACATCCACGACCCGGTCCAGCGCAACATCTCGGCCATCCGCCTGATCGCCAAGATGCCGACCATCGCGGCCCGCGCCTACAAATACCACATCGGCCAGCCGTTCGTGTCGCCGCGCAACGACCTGACCTACGCCGAGAACTTCCTGCGCATGTGCTTCGCCGTGCCGGCCGAGGACTATGAGGTGAACCCGATCCTGGCCCGCGCCATGGACCGCATCTTCATCCTGCACGCCGACCACGAGCAGAACGCGTCGACCTCGACCGTGCGTCTTGCGGGTTCTTCGGGCGCCAATCCCTTCGCCTGTATCGCCGCCGGCATCGCCTGTCTGTGGGGCCCGTCGCATGGCGGCGCCAACGAAGAGGCGCTGACCATGCTGAAGGAGATCGGCACGCCGGAGCGGATCCCCGAGTTCATCGAGGGGGTGAAGGCCAAGAAATACAAGCTAATGGGCTTCGGCCACCGCGTGTACAAGAACTACGACCCGCGCGCCAAGGTGATGCAGCAGTCGGCCTATGAGGTGCTGGATGCGGTGGGCGATCCGAACGATCCGCTGCTGCAGGTCGCTCGCGAGCTCGAGCGCGTGGCCCTGAGCGACGAATATTTCATCGAGCGCAAGCTGTTCCCGAACGTGGACTTCTATTCCGGCATCACCCTTTCGGCGATGGGCTTCCCGACCACCATGTTCACCGTCCTGTTCGCCCTGGCCCGAACCGTCGGCTGGATCGCCCAGTGGCAGGAGATGATGGAAGACCCGAGCCAGAAGATCGGCCGCCCCCGCCAGCTCTACACCGGCCCCACTGAGCGGGACTACGTGCCGATCCAGTCGCGCTGACAACGGCTTAACGACAAGACCTGATATCCAGGACAATGGGGCGCAGCATTCGCTGCGCCCTTCCTGTTTGCGCTAGCGCCGCCCAGACCACGCGATCCGTCCTTTGGCTGCGGCGAGCGCATCAAGCTCTGTCGCGAAGGATGCTTGATCCCCGATCTCCGCCAGGTCGGATATCGACCCCGCCAGGGCCTCCGTCTCGGCCAAAGCGTCCCTCGCCTCATCGGTCATGCCGCCCGCGAGAATCACCAGCGAACGGGCGCGGGCCCGGAGCAGGACAAGGGCCGCCAACGGGTGCCGGCTGGCGAGGCGCGAAGCCCACAGCGGCGCGTCCTCGTGACCTCCTCGGATCTCGTCACGTCGAGCCACGATCATGGCCGCCGCCTCTCGCAGCGCAGGCCAGTTCATCAGGAAGGCCAGGCCTGCCATGGCGTCCGGATGATGAGCGGCGATCTCCACGGCGCGATCCAGAGCCACGACATCCTCGAAGTCCGGGAGATCGCTGAGCAGTCGCCTCAGGTCGTCGGCGGAAAGAGTTCGGGCGAAGCGGGCCCACCGGGCTTCCGTCGCCTCGGCCGTGCGGCCCTCGGCCTCAAGCACGGCGATCTCGGCGATGGTCCAGGCGTCCGATAGTGGCTCAGGCGTGAACGAGCGTCCCCAGCGCGTCCTTGAGGGCCCGTCGCCCCCGACCCTCGCGGCCTCAAGCGCGCCCCGGGCCTCCGCAGCGCGGCCCGCGAGCGCGAGGCGGCGCGCCACCTCAGCCCCGACTTCAGGCTTGCGTGCTTCCTCCCCAGATAGAGACAGTAGCCAGGCGTCCAGATCGCCGGCCCGGTCGGCCAGCTTGCGCACTACAAGCGCCAGTCGGCCAGTCGGCTTCGCCCCTTTCGCGACGCTGGATAGCACCCTGCGCGCGAGGTCGGCGTCCAGCGATGGCGCTGCACGGCCGACCCAGGTGGCCCAGGGATTGAGGCGCGTCGACAATGCCTCGATGAACACTGAGGCGGCCGCCTCGACTTCGGCCCGGTCGGCTACGGCGGCCAGATCGGCCGTCGCGGCGTCGAACAGTAAAGGCAGTTCGCCCTTCGCGTCGCTGACCCGCGCGGTCAGGCCGGGATAGAGGTCGAACCAGAGCACGAGCCGATCCAGCGCCAGCCGCGCGTCCAGCAGCGCCAGCCGATCCACGATGATCCGCAGCAGTGAACGCAGCTCGTTCAATAGTCCCGGGCGCTTGCGCCACGACACGCGCGCCCGGCTCGCATCGATAGCGGTCAGCCGCTTGTCGATCTCGAAAGCCAAGTCCGCCGCACCAACCTCGGCCGCCAGCTCCATGCGCAGTCGCCGTTTCAGGGCCGGATCGGCGGCGCCCGCCTCGAGCAGCAGAGCGGCGAGCCGTTTGGCCCCTAGGCTTTCCAGGTTGGGGGCCGTGACCGCCTTTTTCGCCGTCGAAGGTTTTTTCGCCATGTTTTCACGATCGCCGCTGCGCCGGTTCAACGCGCCAACAGAGCGAAAGCCTAGCCGGCGCGCTTGTTGGCGATCACCCGCAGCACCGCCTCCGCCGCCACGTCCGACGGGTCGCGCGCCTGGCGGCCCATCATGTCCAGCGCCCGGGTTTGCCGCTCCGCCTGCGCCCGCCGCGCTTCCGGGTCGTGCAGCAGCCGCTCGACCGCAGCCGCCAGCTTGTCCGGCGTCGCGTCCGCCTGGATCAGCTCGGGCGCAATCTCCTCGTCCGCCGCGTGATTGAACAGGGTGGCGTATTTGCCGGTGAAGAAGGGGCGCATGATCGCATAGCTGACCGGATTGAACCGGTAGGCGATCACCATGGGGGCGCCGGCCAGGGCCAACTCCGTCGAGACGGTGCCCGAGGTCGCCAGCGCCACCGTCGCCGCCTTCATAGCCGAAAACTTGTCCGCCTCGGACACCAGGTGCGCCCGAAAGGGCCAACTGGCGATGCGGGAGGCCACATCGTCGGCCACCGTCCCGGCCGCGATCACCGCCACGGCCAGTCCCGGATCGCCGCGCTTCAGTCGCGCCACCGCGCCCTCGAACACCGGGGTCATCAAGCGGATCTCGGACGGCCGGCTGCCCGGCAGGACCAGCAGCAGCGGCGCGTCGCCTTTCAGGCCGAGCCGGCGTCGGAACCCGCGCGGGTCCGCGTCGCTCATGTCGGTATGGAGGGCGTGCGAGCCGACGACAGTGGTCCCCAGACCCTCGCGCTCAAACCAGGGGGCGTCGAAGCTGTGGAGCGCCAGCAGGTGATCGACGGCGCCGGCAAGGGTCTTCGCCCGCCCAGGCCGCGAGGCCCAGACCTGGGGCCCCACATATTTGATCAGCGGTGTGCCCGGCAGAGCCTGGCGCAGGGCTTTGGCCACCCGGATGGTGAAACCCCAACTGTCGATCAGGACCACGGCGTCAGGCCGTTCCGCCACCGCCAGAGCCACCGTGTCCGCCACCCGCGCCTTTACCCGCTTGTAGGCCCGCAGACCCTCCAACCAGCCGAGGATGGACAGCTGAGCGATGTCGAAAGGACTCCGCACCCCTTCGACCTCCATCTTCGGACCGCCCACGCCCACGAAGGTCGTGTCCGGCCTTCGCGTCCGGATGGCCCGCGCCAGCCCGGCGCCCAGCACGTCGCCCGAGGCCTCGGCCGCCACCAGCATGATCTTCAGAGGCGCGGTCACGCCCTGGCCTCGCCCCAGACGAAGACGCTCAGTCGCTCGGCTGCCTCGATGATGGCCGCCCGGTCGATCAGTATCAGCCGCCCGGCGACCCCTCCGACACCGGCCAGGCCGGCGGCTGCGGCAAGTTCGATGGTTCGGACGCCGATCACCGGCATGTCCACGCGCAGATCCTGGATCGGCTTGGGCGCCTTCGCCAGGACCCCGCAGGGCGCGCCTTGGCGGCCCCGCAGATCGACGGGCAGGCTCGCCACGCGCTGTAGCATGGCGTCGGTCCCCTCCTGAGCCTCGACCGCCAGGACCAGACCCCGAGCGACAACCGCCCCCTGACCGACATCCAGTTCGCCAGACTTTTCGGCGACATGGATCGCTTTCCTTAGATCCGAAAGCGCTTCCTCGCTCGGCGGCGGGCCCGCCAGCAGCCCCTCAGCCAGGGTCTCTCCGCCCAGGATGTCGTCGGCCCCCTCGACCGAGAGTCCCTCCGCCTCGAAGATGGAGAGGATCTTCCTCAACAGGGCGTCGTCGCCCCGTGTCGCCGCTGCGATGATTCCCGGCAGCGCCGATGCGCCCTTAAGATCGGGCTTCAGGGACCTGAAATCCGGTCGGTTCACGATCCCGGCGAAACAGACGGCGCGGCAGCCAGCGGCCTTGATCGCCTTCAGAATGCTTCCGATCTGGGCCATGCCGAACTCGCCGCCCGGCCACCGGGCCAGATGGGGATCGGCGAAGCCCTCCAGCCGAACGACGTACAGTGGTCGCCCCTCTGCCTCGCACCGCGCTGCGACGGCCAGCGGCAGTGCGCCCCCGCCGGCGATCAGGGCGAGTTTGGGGCCGCTCATTCGCCGGGCAGGCAGAGCGGACGCTTGCCGCCGTCGCGAATAAAGCTGATGATCTCCATGATTTCAGGTAGATCAGCGCAGGTCCTCTCCACCTCGGTCAGTCTCTCGGCGAACACGCCCTCTCCCTCGAACAGATCGCGGTAGGCCGCCAGGAGCCGCCGCATCTCGTCCTTGCCGTATCCCTTGCGCTTCAACCCCACGAGGTTCAGCCCGTGGAGACGCGCGTGGTTGCCCCAGGCCGAGCCATAGGGGATCACGTCGCGGGTCACCGCCGCCAGCCCCCCTACGATCGCGCCCTGCCCCACCCGGCCGTTCTGGTGAACCGCGCACAGTCCCCCCAGGAAAACACGGTCGCCGATCTGGGCGTGCCCTCCCAAGGTCGCGCTGTTCGCCATCACCACATTGTCGCCCACCAGGGCGTCGTGGCCGACATGCGCGCCGGTCATGAACAGGCCGTTGGAGCCGACCCGCGTGACCCCCGTCCCCTGCGGTGTGCCCCGGTTAAACGTCGAATGTTCGCGAATGACGTTGCCGGAGCCGATCTCCAGCCGCACCGGCTCACCCTTGTAGCCGTTGTGCTGCGGGTCGCCGCCGATGACCGCGAAGGGATGGATGACGGTGCCGGCGCCCACCGTGGTGTCCTGCTGGACCACAACATGGCTGGCCAGGCGCACGCCCTCGGCCAGGACCACGCCCGGCCCCACCACGCACCAGGGCCCGACCTCGACCCCGTCGGCCAGTTCGGCCTCGGCGTCCACGACGGCGGTCGAATGAACGACCATCAGCTCGCCGGCTGGTCGACGGTCACGACCATGGCCATGAACTCCGCCTCGGCTGCCAGCTTGCCTTCGATGAAGGTCTCGCCCCGGAACTTGAAGGCATCGCCGCGCGCCTTGGTGACCTTGACCTCCATGCGCAGCTGATCGCCCGGCCGCGCCGGCTTCCTGAACCGCACCCCGTCGATCGACATGAACATGATCACCTTGCCCTCGACCGAGACGTCGAGCGTCTTGGACATCAGCAACGCTCCCGTCTGAGCCATGGCCTCGACGATCAGGACGCCGGGCATCACCGGATCGATCGGGAAGTGGCCAGGGAAGAAGGGCTCGTTATGGCTGACGTTCTTGATCCCGACGATCGAGGTGTTGGCCACAAAATCCTCGGCCCGGTCGATCAGCAGGAAGGGGTAACGGTGCGGCAGGCGTCGCATCACCTCGGCGTAGTCGATCCGAACGCTCTGCGTGTCGCCGCCTTCAGTCATCGCCTCGTCTCTCCTTGCGAGCCGCCTGTTTGGCGAGCCAGATCGCCTCGCGCAAGGACTGTCGGATCGGCTTGGCCGGATAGCCGGACCAGGTCTCGCCCGCCGGCACGTCCTGCAGCACCCCGGCGCCACCAGCGACCCGAGCGCCCTCCCCGATGGTCAGGTGATCCGCCACGCCGGCCTGTCCGCCGAACATGACGTTGTCTCCGACCGTGACGCTGCCCGAGATGCCAGTGAACGCGGCCATCAGGACATTGCGGCCAACCACGCAGTTATGCCCCACGTGGACCAGGTTATCGATCTTGGTGTTCTCTCCGATCACCGTATCGCCGTAGGCCCCGCGATCAACCGTGCTGTTGGCGCCGAGCGTCACCCCGTCCTGCAGGATCACCCGGCCCAGCTGCGGTATGTCCACCGGCCCCTGGCTGGAGGCTGCGGCTCCGAAGCCGGCCTCCCCGACCCGTGCGCCGGACAGAATGCGGACCCGATCCCCGATGAGGGCGAAGCCGATGGTGACGTTGGCGCCTATCAGACAACCCCGGCCGATCTGCACGCCGGGGCCTATGACGGTGTTGGCGCCGATGCGGCTGCCGCGCCCGATCCGCACGCCCGTGCCCAAAACCGCACCGGGCTCGAGGATGACGGAGGCATCCTCCACGGCCGCGGCTGGATCCTCGATCTGATCGAGCAGCCGCGGCCGGTGCAGCAGGTCCGCCGCACGCGCCCAGGCGGCCTGAGGCTCGCGCGAGACGATCACGGCCGTCGATGATGGGGCGGCATCGGCCGCCTCAGGCCGCACGATCACGCAGCCGGCGCGCGTCTCGCCAAGCGCCCCGAGCAGCTTGCGGTCGGCCAGAAACGCGATCGCGCCCCCGTCCGCCAATGACAGGGGCGCGACCGAACCCATGACCACGTCGCCGCCGCGCAGCGCTTCTCCACCGATCGCCTGCGCCAGGTCAGCGACGGACCGGGGCGCGAGGGATTCGAAGAAGCGAGCGTCGGGCATGGCCCGTCCTACTGCTGGGTGGCTTCGACCGGAACCGGCAGACGGTTGAAGCTGAGGGTAGGCAGGGCGGTGTTCAGGCGCTGGATGACCACGTCCGTGATGTCCATGGCCGGGTTCATGATGAACACGCTCTCACGGTCGAGCAGGAGGCCACAACCGCGCTCCTGATAGACCTGCACAAGGATCGGCTCCGCAGCGGTGGAGATCAGGCGACGTTGCTCGGCCAGGGTGTAACGCAGCTCGTTTTCCCGGGTCTGCTCCAGTTGCTGAGCCTCCTGAATACGTTGTTGAAGCGCCTGGCGGCGGCTAGCCATCTGGTCGGCAGGGATGGTCGCCTGGCCGGCCTGCAGAGCCTGGATTTCGGTCTGAATGGCGGCGCCGTAGGGGGTGAGTTCGCCCTGAACTTCCTGAGCAAGCTGCTCCATCCGCGTCTGGACCGCCTGGCCCGCGGTCGACTGAGCCATCAGGCGCTGGTTGTAATAGACGCACACGCCCGGGATAGCGGGCCCCGGGTTCGACGGCCCTGCCGTCTGGGCGATGGCGGTGGAGGCGGTGAGCGTAGCCAGCGCGACGGCACCGATGGCGAAGAGTTTCATGACAGGCCTTTGATCGGCGAACATCGCCGCAGGGTTAGAACTGGGTGGACGTCGAGAAGCGGAAACTCTCGGTCCGGTCGTAGTCTTCCTTGAGGAAAATCTTGGAGAAGTCGAAACGGATCGGGCCCATGGGCGAGCGCCAGTGGACGCTGAGACCGGCCGACGCGCGCACCGACAGGTCGTCCACGATGAACGGGTCGGTCACCCCGCCAGAGGTCAGGGTATAGCGGTCGTCCAGCACGCCCAAGGTGCCGACATCGGCGAACAGGGAGGTGCGGATGCCGTATTCCTCGGGCAGGCGGTTGGGCAGGGTCAGCTCGACGGTGCCCACGGCGTAGAAGTTGCCCCCAAGCGCGTCATTGGTGCGCAGGTCGCGCGGGCCCATGCCGGCGGTCTCGAACCCGCGGAAGGTGTTGCCGCCCTTGAAGAAGCGATCGTTGATCCGAACCGCGTCGCCGTTCCATCCCGAAACGTAGCCCGCCGAGCCTTCCAGGCTGACGACCCAGTCGGGCGAGAACCCCCAGTACCAGCCGCCGTCGATCTCGGTCTTCAGGTAGTTCACGTCACCGCCCAGGCCCGCGAGGTCCTGGCGCAGGGAGGCGGTCCAGCCACGCGTCGCGCGGATCGGATCGTTCCGACGATCGACGTACAGGGTGTAGCCGGCCGAAGAGTTCAGCGAGGCGCCAACCTGCTCGCACAGGGCCGCCGATCCACCGCCCAGGCCGCCGCAATAGCCGTTCGGGACGATGATCTCGTCGTCCCGCAGGAAGTAGCGGGTGCTGAACAGAGTATAGCCGTTCAGCGGGTACTGGAGGCGCAGGCCCGCCCCGGTCGAACGATAGTCGAACGACGACTCCTCCTGGAAGTCATAGCGGGAATGGAACAGGTCCCAGCCAGCGCGGATATCGCGACCGAGGAACTTCGGCTCGGTGAAGCGGAAGTCGATCTGCTGGCGCAGTGAGCCCCATTCGACGCGCGCAACCACGTTCTGCCCGCGGCCACGGAAGTTGCGTTCGGAGATGCCCAGATTCAGCACGAAGGCGTCGACCGAGCTGAAGCCGGCGCCTACCGACAGTTCACCGGTCGGCTGCTCCTGGACATTGACGTTGACGATGGACCGATCGGGCGCAGAACCGCGCGTCTCCTCGATGGTCACGTCCTTGAAGAAGCCCAGGGCGCGCAGATTGTTGCGCGACCGCTCGACCAGGGTGCGGTTGAAGGCGTCGCCTTCGGTCAGCATCATTTCGCGACGCACGACCGGATCGATCGTACGGGTGTTGCCGACCACATTGATGCGCTCGACATAGACCCGTTCGCCCTCGGACACGTTGAACGTGACGTCGACGGTGTCGGTGTCTGGGTTGGCCCGGTAGGTCGGGTTGATCTCCACGAAGGCGTAGCCAGCCGATCCCGCCGCGAAGGTCAGGGCGTCCACCGAGCTCTCGATCTTGTCGCTCTCGTAGAGGTCGCCGGTGCGGATCGGCAGCAGCAGCTTCAAGAAATCGGCGTTCAGCCGGTCGTTCTGGGTGACGACATTGATTTCGCCGAAGTTGTAGCGGTCGCCCTCATCGACCGACAGTGTCATCGCAAAGGCGCTGTCGTCCGGCGCTAGCTCCGCCACGGCCGAGACCACCCGGAAATCGTAGTAGCCGCGGTTGGTGTAGAACTTCCGCAGCTGTTCGCGGTCGTAGTCCAGACGGTTCGGATCGTAGTTGTCGTTCGAGGTGAACAGCCGCCACCAGCGCGTCTGCTTTGTGACCATCACCTCGCGCAGGTCGCCATCGGAAAAGGCCTCGTTGCCGAGGAAGGTGATCGCCCGGACGCCGGTCTCGGGGCCCTCGTCGATTTCGAAGATCAGATCGACCCGGTTCTGTTCCAGCTGGACGATCTTCGGGGTCACCGTCGCGGAGATACGGCCGGACAGGCGATAGAGCTCGATGATCGAGCCCACGTCTTCCTGCACCTTGGCGCGGGTGTAGATACCGCGCGACCGAATCGTGACCTCCTCGCGCAGCTTCTCCTCGTTGATGGCCGAGTTGCCCTCGAACACCACCTGATTGACGATCGGATTCTCGACGATCGAGATGACAAGATCGCCGTTTTCCTGCAGCCCGATCTGGATGTCGGCGAACAGCTGGGTGCGCTGAAGGGTGCGGACCGCCACATCGATCACCAGGGGGTCGATCGTGTCGCCCGGCTGGATCGGCAGGTAGGACAGGACCGTGGCCTGATCGATCCGCTGGTTTCCCTGAACGATGATGCGGTTGACGACCGCTGTCTCCTCCTCGATCGCCACGGGCGCGGCGGCGGAAGGGGCCGTTGCAGGCTCCGGGGCGGTCTGGGCGGCTACGGGACCGGCCAGGGCCGCGCCGACGACGAGCGCCAGGAGGCTGGGGGCCAGAACGGCTCGCGCACGGGCGCCCGAACGGAAGGAAGCGCGCATGTCGTCTTGGATCATTCGGGAAACCATCGGGGGCTGGCGTCGGCTCACGAGACGAGCCCGCCGAGGAATTTGAACAGGTTCAGCTTCTGCAGGTCGTTCCAGGTCGCGAACAACATCAAACCCGCCAGCAAAGCAAGACCGACCCGGTACCCCGCCTCCTGAACGCCGGCGGCGACTGGTTTCCTCGCCACAGCCTCATAGGCGTAGAAGACCAGGTGACCGCCATCCAGGACCGGGATGGGCAGCAGGTTTAGAAAGCCGATTCCGATCGAAAGTATGGCGGCGAAGCTGACCATGGTCAGAAGCAGGTTCAACACGATCGCCACTGGGTCCGGATTGGCCTCGACGGCCGCGTTGGCCAGTGCGCCCGAAGCCTTGGCGATGCCGATCGGGCCGCTCAGCTGGTCCCCGCTCTCTCGGCCCGCGAAGATGCGGCCGAGGTAGGTCAGGGTCGTGCCGATGACGTCGCCCGTCTCCCGGACCCCCTGCCCCACCGCTTCGATCGGATTGTACCGGATATGTCGGCTCTCCTCTCGGGTCGAGGCCAGACCCAGGCCGATACGGCCGACCGACACTCGGCCGGCTATCGGATCCTGCTGGATACGACGCACGGGCGTCGCGGTCAGCACGACTTCCCCGCCCGCCCGTTCGACGGTCAGGGTGACCGGATCGCCGGTCGACAACATGATCTTGCGGGTCACCTCACCCGCGTCGCGGATCGGTTTGCCATTGATCTCGGTGATGACGTCCCCGGGGAGGAAGCCGGCCGCGGCCGCAGGAGACCCGGGGGCCACCTCGGCTACGCGCGCGGGCCTTAGTTCCACGCCGACCAGAGAGAACAGGACGGTGAAGATGGCGATGGCCAGGACGAAATTCGCAAACGGCCCCGCCGCCACGATCAGCATCCGCTGCCAGACCGGCTTGAAATGGTAGAAGTCTCGGACGGCCGCCGGGCCTTCCAGAGCCACGATCCGGGACTTCAGCTCGTCCAGTCCCTTCTGGTCCGGCACGCTCGACGCATCGAGGTCGCCCGTGAACTTGACGTAGCCGCCCAGCGGCAGCCAGGCCAAACGCCACTCCACGCCTCGCTTGTCGGTCCGGCTGACGATCGCCTTGCCCATGCCGAGCGAGAAGCGGTCGATACGGACATTGAAGGCCCGAGCGGTCAGGAAATGGCCCAGCTCATGGATGGTGACGACCAGCGTCAGCACCAACAGGAAGGGCGCCACATACATAAGGACCTGAAGCAAGGCGTCAGCCATGGGCTCGTCGTCTCCTCGCCGTCAGGCCGCGGCCGCCATTCCCTCGACGATCGCGCGCGCCGTCCGCCGCGCCAGGGCGTCGACCTCCAGCGAGGCGACGCAGGCGTCTGCGCATGGTGCGGATCCCCCCGCTAGTGTCGTACGCTCCAAGGTGTCGGCGACGACTGCGGCAATATTGAGAAAGCCGATTTTGCGGTCAAGGAAGGCCAGGGCAGCCACCTCGTTGGCCGCGTTGAAGATGGCCGGGGCCATACCTCCTTCCTGAAGCGCCTGCCGAGCCAGGGACAGGGACGGGAACCGCATCTCGTCAGGCGCCTCGAACGTCAGCCGACCCTGGGCGGCAAGATCGAGGCGGGGCGCCGGCCACGCCAGACGCCCGGGCCAGGCGAGGGCGCAGGCGATGGGCGTGCGCATGTCCGGCGGCCCCATCTGCGCCAGGGTCGAGCCGTCGACGAACTCCACCAGGCTGTGGATCACCGACTCGGGGTGCACCACCACCTCGATCCGCTGGGCCGGCATGTCGAACAGATAGGCGGCCTCGATCATCTCCAGGCCTTTGTTGGCCATGGTGGCGCTGTCGACCGAAATCTTGGCGCCCATGCTCCAGTTCGGATGGGCGACCGCCTGCTCGGGCGTCATCCGCGCCATCTCGTCCAGCGATCGCTCGCGGAAAGGACCGCCAGACGCTGTCAGGATCAGCCGCGAAACGCTGTCGGGCGCCTCGGCGGGAAAGACCTGAAAGATGGCGGAATGCTCAGAATCGACGGGGATCAGCTCGCCGCCGGCGGTCTGCACCCGCTCGATCAGGGCCGGCCCGCAACAGACCAGGCTCTCCTTGTTGGCGAGCGCTAGGGTCGCGCCAGACGCCGCTGCGGCCCAGGCTGGGCGCAGCCCCGCGACCCCCACGATAGCGGCCATCACCAGATCCGCCGGACGCCCCGCGGCCTCGATGACCGCCGCCTCTCCGGCCGCCGCCTCGACGCCCGAGCCCGCGAGACCTTCGCGCAGGTCCGGCAGCTTGGCTTCATCGGCGATCACCGCCACGCGGGGCCGCCAACGCAGGGCCTGTCTCGCCAATAGTTCGACGTTGCCCCCGCCCGTCAGGGCCTCGACCTCGAACCGGGCCGAACCCGCCTCTGCCGCCCGTTCCATCAAATCCAGGGTTGAAGTTCCGACCGAGCCGGTCGAGCCCAGCACGCTGATGCGCCGGTTGATCACAGCCCCCGCCCCAGGGTCATCTCCAGGACCCGACAGGCGGCCACGACCACGATGGCGAACATCAGCCCGTCCACCCGGTCCAGCAGCCCACCATGCCCGGGGATGATCGCGCCCGCGTCCTTGACCCCGAACCGCCGCTTGAGCGCCGATTCCCACAGGTCGCCGCCCATGGTGGCGAGCGCCGCGACCAGTCCGAGCGCCGCGCCCCACAAGACGTTCATGCGGCCCATCTCAAGCCACGAGGCGATGCCGGCTCCGGTGATGGCCCCGGCGGCGATCCCGCCGATGAAGCCCGACCAGGTCTTGTTGGGCGAGAACCGAGGCCAAAGCTTGGGGCCGCCCACGGCGCTGCCGACCAGATAGGCCACGATGTCCGAGGCCCAGGCGATGGCCAGGACCATGATCGTCCAGTTCAGCCCGACCTCGCCCGTGCCGTCGCGCAGCCAGACGAAAAGAATCGCCGGCCAGCCGAGGTAGAGGACCCCGTAGGCGGCATCGACGCCCTCGCCCCGCCGCGACCGCGCGAACAGGCCAGCGGCCGCCGCCCCGAACACCAGCAAAACCAGGCCCACCGATAGTTCGCCCGCGCTGACCGCCAGGACGGCCGCGAACAGGGCGAGCACCACGGCGGAAGCGACGGCCTTCCAGTCGCCGGGCGCGCTCATCTTCGCCCATTCCATGGCTAGCAGCAGACAGGCGGCCAGCATGATGCCCAGAAACCAGAACCCGCCCGCCCACGTCGCCAGTACGGCCGCTGGGGCGAGGACGAGGGCGGAGGCCGCCCGTATCCCGATATCTCCGACCCGGATCGCCATCAGCCGACCGCCGCCGTCACGGGCGCCCGCCCGCCGAACCGCCGGTCACGCCCTCGATATTCCGCCAGGGCCTCCGCCAGGGCTTCACGCCCATAGTCCGGCCACAGCACGTCCTGGAACACCAGTTCGGCGTAGGCCGCCTCCCACAGCAGAAAGTTCGACAGGCGCCGCTCTCCCGAGGTCCGGACGATCAGGTCCAAAGGCGGAGACCCTGCGGTCGCCAGGCCGTCCGCCAGGTCGTCCTCGGTGACCGGACCCGATGCATCTCCCGCGAGCACCCGGTCCACGTGCTGCTGGACGGCGTCGACCAGATCGGCCCGCCCCCCGTAATTAAACGCGACCTGAAACAGGAACCGGTCATTGGCCGCCGTGCGCGTCTCGGCCTTCTCCACCAGGGCGGCGATGTCGGACGGCAGTCCTCGCCTGCGTCCCAGGACGCGCACGCGGACCCCAGCCTTCTCCAGCCGCGTCAGGTCGCTGGCCACATAGTTGCGCACCAGGCCCATCAGGTCCGACACCTCGTCGGCGGGTCGGCTCCAGTTCTCGGTCGAGAAGCCGAATACCGTCAGGCAACCGATCCCGAGATCGCCCGCCGCCTCAACCGTCCGCTTCAAGGCCTGAACCCCTTCGCGATGGCCCAGGGCGCGTGGCAAGCCGCGTCGCTCGGCCCAGCGTCCGTTGCCGTCCATGATGATGGCGACATGGCGCGGCCCTGCCTGGGCCGACGTCTGCGATGAGGATGCGCGCGCGGGGTCCATGGAAAGCGCGGTCTGGCCGAGGGTCAGACCTGCATGATCTCCACTTCCTTGGCCTTCAGGGCCTCGTCGATGCGCTTTATGGCGGCGTCGGTGTCCTTCTGGACCTCGGTCTCCATCTTCTTCTGTTCGTCCTGGCTGATATCGCCCGCCTTTTCGGCCTTCTTCAGGTCGTCGTTGGCGTCGCGACGGACGTTGCGGACCGCGATCTTCTGCTGCTCGGCGTATTTGCCGGCCAGCTTGACCAGATCCTTGCGCCGCTCTTCCGTCAGGGGCGGGATCGGGATGCGCAGGGTCTGGCCGTCCACGATCGGGTTCAGTCCCAGGTTGGCGTTGCGAATGGCCTTTTCGACCGAAACCACCATGCCCTTGTCCCAGACGCTGACCGAGATCATGCGCGGCTCAGGCACGCTGATGGCGGCGACGGCGGTCAGGGGCGAGGTCGAGCCATAGGCCTCCACCCGCACGGGCTCCAGCAGGCCGGCGTTCGCCCGGCCGGTCCGCAGGCCCGCGAACTCCTCCTTCAGGGCGGCGACCGACTTGTCCATTCGGTCGCGGTAGGTCTTCAGGTCGGGCTTGGCCATAGGGTCTCTCTCGTCACTCTTCAGTCGATCAGGCGGGATCGGCGATCACCGTGAACGTGCCTTCTCCCGTCAGGGTCCGCCGCAGCGAGCCCTCCTCGCGGATGGAGAAGACCACGATCGGTATGCCGGAGTCCCGCATCAGGGAAATCGCGGAGGCGTCCATCACCTTCAGGTTCTGCGCCAGCACCTCCTGATAGGTAAGCTGGTCGTATCGCGTCGCGGTCGGGTCCTTCTTCGGGTCGGCGGTGTAGACGCCATCCACGCTGGTTCCCTTCAGAAGCGCGTCGCAGCCCATCTCGGCCGCCCTCAGCGCAGCGCCCGAGTCGGTGGTGAAGAATGGCGCCCCTACCCCGGCCGCGAAGATCACCACGCGGCCCTTCTCGAGGTGCCGGAGAGCCCGGCGGCGCAGATAGGGTTCGGCGACGGCGGTGATGGTCAGGGCGCTCTGCACCCGGGTAGCGACGCCAATCCGCTCCAGCGCCGCCTGCATGGCCAGGGCGTTCATCACCGTGGCAAGCATGCCCATGTAGTCGGCCTGGGCGCGGTCCATATCGGCCGCCGCCTTCGACAGACCCCGGAAGATGTTTCCGCCGCCGATGACCAGGCAGATCTCGACACCCTCGCGCGCCACCTGGGCGATGGCGGCCGCCACCACGTCCACGGTGCGCATGTCGATGCCGTAGGGCTGGTCGCCCATCAGCACCTCGCCCGACACCTTCAACAGGACGCGCTTGTAGCGGAACGGGTTTGGCTCTTCGGGCATCGGGACTCGTCAGTGAACGGCGGACCCGGATTCGGGCCGCCCCTTATAGACGAAGGGCGCGTCGGCCACCAAAGCCGAACGCGCCCCTCTTGAGTAGCGAGTGGTTAGTGGAGAGCGACAAGGCGGACTCAGGCGACTTGCTCGCCCCTCGCCACTCGTCACTCCCCGTTCAACTCAGCCTTGCGGCTGCATCATCGAGGCGACTTCTGAGGCGAAGTCCGGTCCTTCGACCTTCTCGACACCCTCGCCCAGCGCCAGGCGGACGAAGCCGGCCAGGTGCAGGCCGGGCGCGCCCAGTTCCTTGCCCGTGTCGGCGACCAGCTGCTCGATGGTCACGTCAGGGTTCATGACGAAAGGCTGCTTGGTCAGCACCACGTCCTTCTGGAACTTGGCGATCTGGCCCGAGACGATCTTGTCGATCATGTTCTCCGGACGGCCTTCTTCCTTGGCCTTTTCGGTCAGAACGGCGCGTTCCTTCTCGACCGCCGCCGGGTCCAGGTCGTCGGTATTCAGCGACAGCGGTGCGGTCGCGGCGACGTGCATGGCGATCTTGCGGCCGAGTTCGCGCAGCTTGTCCTTATCGCCGGCGCCGTGCAGGGCGACCAGGACGCCGATGCGGCCGACGCCCGGCGACACCGCGTTGTGGACGTAGCTGGCGACGACGCCTTCATCGACCGACAGGCGGGCGGCGCGACGCAGCTGCATGTTTTCGCCGACCGTGGCGATGAGCTGGGTGACTTCGTCCTGGACAGTCTTGCCAGCTTCCAGCTCGGCGCCGTGCAGGCCCTCCACCGTGGCGTGCTCGAGGCCCAGCTGAGCGAACTTCTTGGCGGCGTTCTGGAACAGTTCGTTGCGCGCGACGAAGTCCGTCTCGGCGTTGAACTCGATGGCCGCACCGATCTCACCGGCTCCGACTTCCTTCGACGCCACGGCGACCAGGCCTTCGGCGGCCACACGGTCCGCCTTCTTGGCGGCCTTGGACAGGCCCTTGGCTCGCAGCCAGTCGATGGCGGCGTTGATGTCCCCGTTGGTCTCCTGCAGGGCCTTCTTGCAGTCCATCATGCCGACGCCGGACTTTTCGCGCAGTTCCTTGACGAGGGCGGCGGTGATCTCGGCCATGTTCAGTCTCCTGGGTCTCTTCGTATGCGGGAGCGGCCGGGGCTGACGAACCCCGGCCGCGTGTGCTTTTCAGGCGCGGCCGTTAGAGGCCGTGCGGGCCTCAGCCCGTGGCCTGTTCCTTTTCGACGGCGTCGTTGGCTTCCGAGGTGGCGGCCTGTGCGTCGGCGTCCGCGGTCGCGGGCTCGGCGGCGGCTTCCATCTCGGCGGCCACGCCCTCGGTCCCGGCCGGAGCGGCGTCGGCGGCGACCGGGGCCGAGGCCTCGCGCAGCATCGGCTCTTCCGGGTTCACCGAGGCGCCCAGGTCGATGCCGGCCGCGCCGGCGCCGGCAGCCAGGCCGTCCAACACCGCGTCGGCGACCAAGTCGCAGTAGGTCTGGATGGCGCGCGCGGCGTCATCGTTGCCCGGCACCGGATAGGTGATGCCGTCCGGATCGGAGTTGGTGTCCAGGATCGCGATGATCGGGATGTTCAGCTTGCGCGCTTCCTGGATCGCGATCGCTTCCTTGTTGGTGTCGATCACGAACATGATGTCCGGGATGGACCCCATGTCCTTGATGCCGCCCAGCGACAGCTCCAGCTTGTCCTTCTCGCGCTGCAGGTTCAGCAGTTCCTTCTTCACGCGGCCCTCGCCGCCCGATTCCAGAACCTGCTCCAGCTCGCGCAGGCGGGCGATCGAGCCCGAGACGGTGCGCCAGTTGGTCAGGGTGCCGCCCAGCCAGCGGTTGTTCATGTAGTATTGCGCGCAGCGCTTGGCGGCTTCGGCCACCGGGTCCGACGCCTGACGCTTGGTGCCGACGAACAGCACCCGGCCGCCCTTGGCCGCCACGTCGCGCACGGCGACCAGCGCCTGGTGCAGCAGAGGCATGGTCTGCGACAGGTCGATGATGTGGATGTTCGAGCGCGCGCCGAAGATGTAGCGCTCCATCTTCGGGTTCCAGCGGTGCGTCTGGTGGCCGAAGTGGGCGCCCGCTTCGAGCAGGGTGCGCATGGAGAAGTCAGGCAGAGCCATGATCGGTAAGTCCTTTTTCCGATAGTCCTGGCGCGGGCGGTAAAAGGACCAGCGGTCCCTCGGAACGGAGCCGGCGGGATGTCTCCCCGACGGCGCCACGCCTGCGTTGCGAAGTGCGCGCGGTCTCTAGTCGCAACCGCCCGAAAAGGCAAGCGGAGCCGGAGGGTTGCAGCGCTAGAGCGTGTGCAGACCGTCATAACGCATGGTCGGTAGGACGCTGAAAGGCTGGACATCCTCCAGGCAGCGGATGTTGACGGCGATGTTAACCTTGCCGTCCGGTCCCACGCCCTCGCCGTGGGTCTCGACGCCGCAGGTGCGGCAGATGAAGTGCCGAATCTTTCGGGTGTTGAACAGATACTCCTGGAGGGCTTCCTCCCCTCGCCTCAGGCGGAAGGCGCTTGGCTCGACGAAGGTCAGCCACACGCCCGTGCGGAAGCAATGAGTGCAGTTGCACTCCATCACCATCGACAGGTCTGTATCGACCTCGAAGGCGATGGCCCCGCAGTGGCAGGAGCCCTTGTGTGTCGTCATGTCGCCCATCACGCGTCCTCCAGCAGCACCACGCCCGGCGCGGATTTCAGGGCGCCGCGCACTGCGGCGTCCAGTCGGTACCGACCGGGCAGCTTAAGCTCCACCTCACGCCGGCCGTCCAGGGCCGCGACAAGGCTGACTTCCCCACCCTTGCCGCCCGTGGCTCGGGCGCGATCCAGCCTCGCCTGAAGCGCCGCCGCGTCCGCCGTCCGGGCCGAAACATAGACCCTCAGGCCGATGGCGGCGTCGTCAACGACCGTATCCATCGGCGCGACGTCGTCCCCGAAGAAGCGCACCTCGCCGTCCGACGACTTGGCCCGCACCTTGACCATCACCGAGGCCCCGGCCTCCAGCATGTCGCGGCAACGACGCAGGCTTTCGGGCGGAAACAGGCATTCGAACTCGCCCGTCGGGTCCGAGAAGGTGACGAAGGCGAATTTCTCACCGGTCTTGGCGCTGGCCCGCTCCTGCTTCCTGCGCACTACGCCCGCCATCTGGAAGGCTTCGTGCCCGCTCTCGGCCAGCTGGATCGCCTCGGCCACAAAGGTCACGCGCTTGCGCTTCAGGGCCGGCGTCAGGTCCTCAAGCGGATGGCCCGACAGGTAGAAGCCGACGGCCGCCAGCTCCTGGTCCAGTTTCTCCGGCCCCATCCAGGGCTCCACCGGCTTCAGCCTGGGCCGCGCCGCGCTGGCCTGGTCCGCCCCGAACAGGGACACCTGCGACGACGCCCGCTCCGCCGCCACGCTCTGGCAATAGGCCATCAGGGTGTCGGCCTGCTCGACCAGCTGACGCCGGTTCGGATGGATGCCGTCGAAGGCGCCGGCCCGGGCCAGGTTCTCGAGCGCCCGCTTGTTCACGCAGCGCGGATCGACCCGCTCCAGGAAGTCGAAGATGTCCGCGAACCTTCCGCCCGTCTCGCGCACCTCGACCACATGCTTCATCGCCTCCAGGCCGACGTTGCGGATGGCGCCCAACGCATAGAGCACCGCCCCCTTTCCGTCGGTCCACTCCACGTCAAAGTCGGCCGAGGATCGGTTCACGTCCGGGGCCACGACCGGAACCTCGAACCGGCGGCAGTCCTGATAGAAGACCGCCAGCTTGTCGGTGTTCGACAGGTCCAGGCTCATGGACGCGGCCATGAACTCGACCGGGTGATTGGCCTTCAGCCAGCCGGTCTGGAAGCTGATCAGCGCATAGGCCGCCGCGTGCGACTTGTTGAAGCCGTAACCGGCGAACTCGGCCACCAGGTCGAAGATCGAGCCCGCCTTGGCCTCGTCGACCCCCTTCTCGACCGCGCCGGAGAGGAAGCGGGCGCGCTGGACGTCCATCTCCTCCTTCTTCTTCTTGCCCATGGCGCGGCGCAGCAGGTCGGCCTCGCCCAGGCTGTATCCGGCCAGGATCTGGGCGATCTGCATCACCTGTTCCTGGTAGATGATGACCCCGTAGGTCTCCTTCAGCACCTCGGTCAGGGTGGGGTGCAGGTAGTCCACCTCGGCCCGGCCGAACTTGCGGTCGATATAGGTGTCGATCATCGCCATCGGCCCCGGCCGATAGAGCGAGATAAGCGCCGTCACCTCCTCGATGGAGCCGCAGCGCATCTTGCGCAGGGTGTCGCGCATGCCCTGACCTTCCAGCTGGAAGACCCCGACCGTCTGGCCCGACGCCATCAGCTCATAGGTAGGTCCGTCATCCAGCGGCAGTCCACTCCAGTCGGGGGCCGCGCCGCGCCGCCGCAGAAAGGTCTCGGCCCGATCCAGGACCGTCAGGGTCTTCAGGCCCAGGAAGTCGAACTTCACCAGCCCCGCCGGCTCGACCCACTTCATGTTGAACTGGGTCGCCGGAATGTCCGATCGCGGGTCCTGATAAAGCGGCGTCAGCTCGACCAGCGGACGGTCGCCGATCACGATGCCGGCCGCGTGGGTCGAGGCGTTGCGATACAGCCCCTCAAGCTGCAGCGCGGTCTCCAGAAGGGTCCGGACCGAGGCCTCGTTGTCGCGCGCCTCCCGCAGCCGCGGCTCCAGATCGATGGCCTGGGCAAGGGTGACCGGATTTGCCGGGTTAGCCGGCACCATCTTGGCCAGACGATCCACCTGACCGAGCGGCATCTGAAGCACCCGGCCCACGTCCCGCAGCACCGCGCGGGCCTGGAGCGTGCCGAAGGTGATGATCTGGGCCACCCGGTCGCGGCCGTACCGCTCCTGGACGTAGGCGATCACCTCCTCGCGGCGCTCCTGGCAGAAGTCGATGTCGAAGTCGGGCATCGACACCCGCTCGGGGTTCAGGAACCGCTCGAACAGCAGGCCGAACCGCAAGGGGTCCAGGTCGGTGATGGTCAGGGACCAGGCGACCAGCGAACCCGCGCCTGAACCCCGCCCGGGACCCACCGGAATCCCGTGGGCCTTCGCCCATTTGATGAAGTCCGACACGATCAGGAAATAGCCGGGGAAGCCCATCTGCTGGATGATGGACACCTCCCATTCGAGGCGCTTCCAGTAGTCCTCCTCGGGCGCGGCCGGCTCGACCTGCTTCAGGCGGGCCTTGAGCCCCTCGCGCGCCTGGTGGGCCAGTTCCTCGGCCTCTGTTCGGCCCGCGCCGGTGTCGAACCGGGGCAGGATCGGCGCCCGCGTCTGAACCAGGAAGGCGCAACGTCGCGCGATGTCCAGCGTGGTGTCGCAGGCCTCGGGCAGGTCCGCGAACAGCGTCCGCATCTCGGCCGCAGGCTTGAACCAGTGCTGGTCGGTGATGCGGCGGCGATCCTCCTGACCGGTGAAGGCGCCGTCGGCGATGCACAGCAGGGCGTCGTGCGCGCGGGCCTGCTGGGCTCCCGCATAATAGGCGTCGTTGGTGGCGGTGAGCGGCGCGTCGTTGGCGTACGCCCATTCGACCAGCCCGCGCTCGGCCTGCGCCTCCTCCGGCCGGCCATGCCGCTGCAGTTCGACGTAGAAGCGGTCTTGGAACGCGGCCCGCATGCGTACCAGCGCCGCGTGAGCCTCTCCGTCCTTGCCCTGGACAAACAGGGGATCCACCGGCCCGTCCGGTCCGCCGGACAGAAGGATCAGGCCCTCGGACCGCGCCTCGACCATCGCCCAGTCGACCCCAGGCTCTGCCAGGTCTCCGGCCTCCAGATAGGCTGCCGACGACAGGGCGCAGAGGTTCAGCCATCCCGTCTCGTTCTGCACCAGCAGCACCACGGTCGGCGTCTTGGCCCAGCGCGCGCTCATTCTGCCGCCGATGCCCAGGACCGGCAGGGCGCAGCCCACGATCGGCTGAACGCCGGCGTCGCGCGCCCCCTGGCTGAACTCCAGCGCCCCGAACAGATTGGCGCGGTCGGTCACCGCCACGGCCGGCATGCCCGCCTCGGCCGCCAGCTTGCCGACCTTGCCCGCCTTGATCGCCCCTTCCAGCAGCGAATAGGCCGAGCGCACCCGCAGGTGAATGAAGCCGGTGCTCGCAGTCGCGTCGGTGATGGCCCGCTCTCCTTCGGCAGGCCGGAACCGACTCATGACGCGAGCAGCGCCGCCTGCCAGACCATCCAGACAAAGCCGCCGCACGACGCAAGCGACAGCGCATCCCTCACCCAGCGCGACATGGCCTTATCCCCAGAAGCTGTGTTCCGGAAATGTTCTATGTTGCCATTCCGTTCTCGTCAAGCGCGTCGCGTTAGTAGGCGTGGCTCTCGGCCGGCCGCTCTTCAAGGTGGCCGTCCTTCAGCGCGAACACCCGGTCCATGTGCCCGGCCAGCTCCATATTATGGGTGGCGATCAGAGCGGCGACGCCGGTCTGTTTGACCACGTCGTGCAGGGCCTCGAACACCGTCTGGCTGGTGGCGGGATCCAGGTTGCCCGTGGGCTCGTCGGCCAGCAGCAGGCGCGGACGGTTGGCCAATGCGCGGGCGACCGCCACCCGCTGGCGCTCGCCGCCCGACAGCTGCGACGGTTGGTGATGCAGGCGGTCGCCCAGCCCTAGCGCGGTCAGCAGCTCGGTCGCCCGCGCACGCGCCGCGGCCAGCTTCACGCCCGCGATCCGCAGCGGCAGCGCCACGTTGTCGAGCGCGTCGAACTCCGGCAGCAGGTGATGGAACTGATAGACGAAGCCGATCCGCGACAGGCGGATCCGGGTGCGGGCGTGGTCGCTCAGCGCCCCCACCTCCTGGCCGCCGATCCGGACCTCGCCGGAGGTCGGATGCTCCAGCAGGCCGGCGGCGTGGAGCAAGCTGGACTTGCCCGAGCCCGAGGGCCCGATCAGTCCCACGATCTCGCCTGGACGGATGTCGAGATCGACGCCCTTGAGCACGCTCAACCCGCCGTCGGCGGTGTCATAGGTGCGGGTCAGGTTCCGCACCGAAAGCACGGGCGCGTCACTCATAACGAAGCGCCTCGACCGGATCGAGTTTGGCCGCCTGCCATGAGGGTATCAGCCCGGCGACGCAGCTCATGAAGAAGGACCAGACGGTCACCCAGAATACGTCGCCCGGATCGACCAGGGCCGGCACCGCGTCGAGCATGTAGACGTCAGCAGGGAACAGCCGGGTCTGGAACACCCACTCCAAGAAATGCTGGATCGGCCCGATATTCAGGCAGAACACCAGGCCCAGCACCAGACCGGTCAGCGTCCCGGCGATCCCGATGGTCGCCCCCGCCACGAAGAATACCCTCAGCATCGACGACTGGCTTGCGCCCACGGTCCTGAGGATGGCGATGTCGCGGGTCTTGTTCTTCACCAGCATGACGATGCCGGAGATGATGTTCAGGGCCGCGATCGCGACGACCAGGCCCAGGATGATCGACATGGCCACCCGCTCGACCTTCAGCGCGCCCCAGAAGGAGGCCAGCCGGTCGCGCCAGTCGCTGATCGCCGCGTTCGGCCCCGCCGCCTGACGCAGCGCCGGCAGGATCTCCGCGACCCGATCCGGCTCGGCGAGCTTCATCTCGATGACATCCCACATCCCCTCCTTGCCGAAGAAGAGCTGGGCCTGCTCCAACGGCATGAAGACGAAGATGCGGTCGAAGTCGCTGGTGCCCGAGCGGAAAATCCCGCCGACCCGATAGGTCTTCTCCAGCCCGCCCAGGTTGCCGATGGCGGATTCCGCCCCGGTCGGGGAATAGAGGGTGATCGGGTCCCCGACGCGCAGGCCAAGCGCATCCGCCAGGGCCTGGCCGATCAGGACGTTGTCGCCGCCGTACTCCCCCCGCCCAAAGCTGGCCCGCATCTCGGGCGTCAGGCTGTCGTGGACGAACTTGGTGGTGTCGAGATCTTGCGGACGCACGCCCCGCACCTGGGCGCCGGTCGTTTGACCCATGGCGCGGACCAGGGCCTGGTTCTCGGTCAGGGGCGAGACGCTTACCACGCCCGGAACCTGCTCCAGCCGCCGCACGACAGCGTCGCGGTCCGCGGCCTGCAGCACTGGCCCCTGGACATAGGCGTGGCCGTTGAAGGACAGCATCCGGTCCAGCAGCGTCGCCCGGAACCCAGCCATGATGCTCATCACGGTGATCAGGGCCATGACCGCGAGCGCGATGGCCACGAACGAGATAATGGCGATCAGGGCGATCCCGCCCTCGCGGCGCTTGGCCCGCAGGTAACGGAGCGCCAGCCCGATCTCCCAGGCTGCGAACGGCCCCGCAGGCTTCGCGGTCTCGCCTGGCGCGGTCGGCTCGGTCATTGAGCCTCGCCGAGTTGAGCCAGCATATCGGCAAGCGACTTCTCGTCCCGCTCCCCGGTCGCGCGGCGTTTGACCTCGACCATCCCCGACGCCAGGCCCTTGGGCCCCACGATCGTCTGCCAGGGCACGCCGATCAGATCCATCCGCGCGAACTTCCCGCCCGGCCGCTCGTCGGTGTCGTCGTAGAGGACGCTCGTGCCGTTGCGGGTCATCGCCTGATACAGGTCGTCGCAGGCCTTGTCGCAGGCCGGATCGCCGGGCCGCAGGTTGATCAGGGCCACATCGAACGGGGCCACGGCCTCCGGCCAGATGATCCCTGCCTCGTCGTGGCTGGCCTCGATGATGGCGCCCAGCAGGCGCGACACCCCCACGCCATAGGAGCCCATGTGGACCTCGGTGTCCTGCCCGTCCGGGCCGGCTACCTTGGCCTTCATCGGCGCCGAGTACTTCGTCCCGAAGTAGAAGATGTGCCCAACCTCGATCCCTCGTGCGGTCAGGCGGTCCGCCTCGGCCGTCTGGCTCTCGAAGGCCGCAGCGTCGTGCATCTCCTCGGTGGCCGCGTAAAGACCGGTCCGCTCGTCCACGATGGCCTGCAGGTCGTCCCAGTCGACGGCGCCGCCCGGGGCCGACATCTCGACCAGCTTGCGGTCGCAAAACACCTGGCTCTCGCCCGTGTCGGCCAGCACGATGAACTCGTGGCTCAGGTCGCCGCCGATCGGCCCGGTGTCGGCGCGCATCGGCACGGCCTTCAGGCCCATGCGGGCGAAGGTGTTCAGATAGGCCACGAACATCCGGTTGTAGGCCCGGCGCGCCGAGGCCTCGTCGATGTCGAAGCTGTACGCGTCCTTCATCAGGAACTCGCGCCCGCGCATCACCCCGAAGCGAGGGCGGCGCTCGTCGCGGAACTTCCACTGAATGTGAAACAGGTTCAGCGGCAGGGCCTTGTAGCTCTTCACATAGGCCCGGAAGATGTCGGTGATCATCTCCTCGTTGGTGGGGCCGTACAGCAGTTCGCGCTCATGTCGGTCGGTGATGCGCAGCATCTCGGGGCCATAGGCGTCGTAACGGCCCGACTCGCGCCAGAGGTCGGCCAGCTGCAGCGTCGGCATCAGCAGCTCGATCGCCCCTGCCCGCTCCTGCTCCTCGCGTACGATCTGTTCGATGCGGTTCAGGACGCGCAGGCCCAGCGGCAGCCAGGCGTAGATGCCGGCGGCCTCCTGTTTGATCATCCCGGCGCGCAGCATCAGCTGGTGCGAGACGATCTGGGCGTCCGAAGGCGCCTCTTTCAGCGTGGGCAGGAAATAGCGCGACAGGCGCATGAGAAATCCAGAGCGATAGACGGAGGGTTCGGTTTAGCCGGGGCGACGGGGCGAAAGCTAGACCGGGTGGCGGCGGCGGCGGATCGTACGGGGTTCGTCACGACGGACACGGCGGAGACGCAGCGCCTCGACGGAGCCGGCGTCCGTTCGACCCTGCTCACAAAGCCTCAGGGATGCGGCAGGCCGATGCCGTATCTCGCCGCGAGATAGGGAATGATAGCCTCATCCTGGAGAAAGCGGCGGCCGGTCGCTTCGCTCGTCTGGGCGTCGGGCCAGTCGAAAGTGTCGTCGAGCACCAGGATCGGGCAGCCCTGGTTGTCTTCGCCGACCTGCTCGATGACTGGAGGACGCGGTCGGGGGAACTCTAGGCGGGTGATGTCGAGTTGATCGACGAGCGCCGGATAGAAGGCCAGCAGGCCCTCGATGATCGCGCCGGCGGGACAATACCAGGGTCCGCCCTGGCTGTCGGTCCAGTGTGGATTGATCAGAAACAGCTTGTCGGTCATCGATCTGGTCCCATACGCGCGAAGTCTCCGGCGTCCGGCAGCGGCATCCAGCCGGTGAAGATCAGCAGCATGACGACGCCCCAGACGATGGCCGAAACCCAGGTTGTGGTGATGAATTTGCGCTTCAGCTGCGGGTCGCTCGGCGCGCCCCACTGTCCGCCGTCTTCGGGCCGCTCCTGATCCCGCTGGTTCATCCCGAGCGGCAGAACGGCGAACAGCACCACCCACCAACAAACGATGTAGATGGCGAACATGGTCAAGGGGCCGATGGGCATCAGTGAGCCTCCTTCGGCGCTTCCATGATCTCGATCAACACCCCGCCCATGTCCCTGGGATGCAGAAACAGGATCGGCGTGCCGTGGGCCCCGATGCGAGGCTCGCCGGTCCCCAGGATGGTGGCTCCCTTAGCGCGCAGGGCGTCGCGGGCGGAGATGATGTCATCCACCTCGAAACACACGTGGTGCTGACCGCCCTTCGGGTTCTTGGCCAGGAAGCCGTGGATCGGGCTGTCCTCGCCCAGCGGCTCGATCAGTTCGATCTGGCTGTTCGGCAGGTCGATGAAACAGACCCGCACCCCCTGCGCCGGCAGGTCGGACGGCTCGCCGGCCGAGGTCGCGCCCAGCAGGTCGCGGTACATCGCCACGCTGGCGTCGATGGAAGGCGTGGCCACGCCGACGTGGTTGAGGCGTCCGATCATCGGGCGTGTATGGCGAGGCCGCGCGGGCCCGGCAAGGCCGCCGAGTCGTCAGAGCCGCAGGATCACCGTCTCCACGATCGGGCGCCGGTCCCAGATCTGCTGGCTGGCCTTCTTGAGGCTGCGCGCCACGGCCTGTTCGATGACCATGTCGTCTTCCAGCGCCTCGCCCTTCAGGCCGCGCACCACCTGCTCGACTCGCTCGGCCAGGTCGTCCAGGGCGTCGCCCAGCGGCGTGTCCTTGTCGCCGGGCAGGCCGATCCCGCGCACGTCGATGTCCGAGACGATCTTGCCGCGACGGTCGAGCGCGAAACTGACCACGAGCACGCCGTTGGTGGAAGCATGCCGCCGTTCGCGCAGGGCTTCGCCCACCTCGGTCACCAGCATGCCGCCGTCGACATACAGCCGCGCGGCCGGAACCTCGTCGATGATGCTCGCCGGCCCGGGCGCCAGGCGCACCATGTCGCCGTTCCGGGGCGTCACCGTTTCCGGCACCCCGATGTCCTTCGCTAGGTTGGCGTGCTCCAGCAGGAAGCGGCGGACCCCGTGGGTCGGCACCGCGATCTGCGGCCGAACCCATTCGTACATCTGCTTCAGCTCGTCGCGCGCCGGGTGACCCGACACGTGGATGCCCGGATGGTCGCGCTCGGTGTAGAGCCTTACGCCCCGGTCCGCGAGCTTGTCCTGCAGGGTCCCGATCGGGATCTCGTTGCCCGGAATGATCCGCGACGAGAAGATGCAGTGGTCGCCCAGGCCAAGCTTCACATAGGGGTGGGTGCCTTCCGCTACCCGCGACAGGGCCGCGCGCGCCTCGCCCTGGCTGCCGGTGCACAGATACAGGATCTGGTCCGCCGGCCAGATGCGCGCCTCGTCCTCTTTCAGGAAGGGCTGGATGTCCTGCAGCAGGCCGACCTCCTTGGCCGCCGCTGTGATCCGGTGCATCGACCGCCCGGCCAGGGCCACGCGACGGCCGGCCGCCTCGGCCGCCCGGATCACGCTGTCCATCCGCGCCACGTTCGAGGCGAAGCAGCCGACCGCGATCCGGCCCTTCTTCAGGCTGCCGATCAGTTCCGCCAGCGCCTCGCGCACCGTGCCCTCGGACCCCGCCTTGCCGTCCACGAAGACATTGGTGGAATCGCAGACCATGGCCAGCACGCCTTCTTGGCCTAGCGCGGTCAGACGTGCGGAATCGGTTGGCGCGCTGACGATCGGTTGGTCGTCCAACTTCCAGTCGCCGGTGTGGAGCACCGTCCCCAGAGGCGTCCGGATCGCCAGGCCATTGGGCTCAGGGATCGAGTGGGCCAGGGTGATGAAGTCGATGCCGAAGGGCCCGATCTGGATCGTGCCGCCCAGCGGAACCTCGATGATCTCAACTTTGTCCAGCAGGTTATGCTCGCGCAGCTTGTCGCGGATCAGCAGGGCCGTGAATGGCGTCGCATAAATCGGCGCCTTCATGCGCGGCCACAGCCAGCCCAGCGCGCCGATGTGGTCCTCGTGCGCGTGGGTCAAGACGATGGCCTTCAGGTCCTCGCCCTCCAGGAAGGCGGGGTCGGGTACGATCAGGTCCACGCCCGGCGTCGACGGGTCGCCGAAGGTCACGCCAACGTCGACCGCGATCCACTGCCGCGCGCGCTCCGGCCCATAGCCGTAGAGGTTCAGGTTCATGCCCACCTCGTTCGACCCGCCGAGCGGCAGGAAGACGAGTTCATCGTTGTTCTGGTTTTTCATTGCGCGTCGATATGGGGGGTCCGCGACCGGATTTCGAGCCGGTCGCCAGGGGTCAGGCGGTTTCGCCGAAGAAAATGTCGCCGGCCGCGATCAGCCGCATAGAACCATCGGGCAGGCGCAGCCGCAGCGAACCGTCCGCCTCCACCCCGTCGGCCACGCCCTCGATCGTCTCGCGGCCGAGGCGCGCGGTGACCGGACCATGCAGGTTTCCGGCCCGTGCCCGCCAGGCTTCCAGCAGCGGATCGAATCCCAGGGTGTCCCAACGGGTCAGCCATTGATCGAAACCGTCCGCCAGGGCCCGAATGGCGACCTCCGGGGCTGGAGGATGGGCCACGTCCGGCCGCAGGTGCGCCCTCACCGAGGTGGCCGGACGTTCCGTGCCCTCAGGGTGGTGGCCCAGGTTCACCCCGATCCCGACCGCGAGCCAAAGCCCGCCGGCCGCATGCGGCCCGGACTCGACAAGAATGCCCGCCGCTTTCTCGCCGCCCAGCATCACGTCGTTGGGCCATTTGATCGACATCCGACCGGGGACGGAGAAGGCTTCGACCAGATCGGCGACGGCTAGGGCGGCCACGAAGGTCACCTGCGCCGCCTGGGCCGGCGGCTTGGGCGTGACCATCAGAAGCGTGGCGAAAAGGTTCCCCTCGTCACTGCCCCAGGTCCTGCCTCTGCGGCCCCGTCCGGCGGTCTGGCGGCGCGCCACGATCCAGACAGGCCCGGCCTCTCCGGCCTCGGCCCGACGCCGCGCCTCGGCATTGGTGGAGTCGATCTCGTCGAGGATGATGATTGGGGAGCTCATTTCCTCCCCCGGTCTTCGCGAAGGAAGGGGACCGCGCTGCGCTGGAGGGGGCGAACCCCCAACACCGGCCGTGGCGCTTGCCTCCTCCACCATGCATCGCATGGTCCCCCTCCCCCGCTACGCGGGAGAGGATGGGGTGAAAGCACCACCTATCCCGCTCCGAACCCGCTCGCGGCGATCCGCGTCAGGGGGTCGAGCCAGGTCAGACCGATGATCACCAGTGGGAAGGAGAAGGCCGCCCCTACCCAGCCGATCCACTGGGCCTCGACCGGCGCCTTGTCCGTCGGCGTCTCCGCGGCGGGTGCGTCGAACCACATCAGCTTGATGATCCGCAGGTAGTAGAAGGCCGCCACGACCGAGGCCACCAGACCCGCCGCCCCGACCATCCAGTAGCCGGCGTCGGCGGCCGCGCCGAAGACGTAGTACTTGGCCCAGAAGCCTGACAGCGGCGGCATGCCCAGCAGCGACAGCGACAGCACGGTGATGGCGATCGCCGTCACCGGCCGCTCGCGCTTCAGCCCGGCGAAATCGGCGATGGTCCGGATCGGACGACCGCCGCGCGACAGGGCCAGCAGCAGCCCGAAGAAGCCTAGCTGGTCGATGATGTACAAGGTCATGAACATCAGCATGGCTTGAAGGCCCGCTTCCGTTCCCGCGATCAGGCCCAGCAGGGCGTAGCCGATGTTGGCGATCGACGAATAGGCCAGCAGTCGCTGGATGTTCTTCTGCGCCAGGCCGCCGAACGAGCCGACGGCGAAGCTGATCAGGGCGATGAGCACCAGAACCTGCGCCCATTGATCGTGCGCCGGCAGGAAGCCCTCGGTCAGAACCCGCGCGGTCAGGACCATGGCCGCCATCTTGGGGGCCGTAGTGATCAGGGCCACGACCGGCGTCGGCGCGCCCTCGTAGACGTCCGGCGTCCACATGTGGAACGGCGCGGCCGAAACCTTGAACGCCAGGCCGCAGATCAGGAACACCAGGCCGAAGATCAGCCCCGGCCCCGGCTCGCCCATGGCCACGGCGGCGATGTCCTCGTACCGCATCGAGCCGGTGAAGCCGTACACCAGGCTTGCGCCGTACAGCAGCAGGCCCGACGACAGGGCGCCCAGGACGAAATACTTCAGGCCCGCCTCGGACGCCTTGGCGTTGTCCCGATGGAAGGCCGCCAGGACGTAGAGCGCGAGCGAGTGCAGTTCGACCCCGACATAGAGGGAGATCAAGTCGCCCGACGAAGCCATCATGGCCATGCCGACGGCGGCCAGGACGATCAGGATCGGGTATTCGAACCGCGCGATCCGCGTCCGCTTCATCCAGCCGTCGCCGAGCGCGATGGCGACCGCGCACGACAGGTAGATCACGACCTTGCCATAGACCGCCAGCGGGTCGGCCACGAAGGCGCCGTTGAAGGCCTGGCCCAGCGGGGCCATGCCGGCCACGGCCGCCCCGACGCCCAGAAGCAGGATCGACAGGATCGAAATCAGGCGCGCGGACTTCTCGCCCATGAAGGCGCCGAGCATCAGCAGCACCATGGCGCCGACGGCGAGCGTGACCTCCGAGGCGGCGAGTTCGAGGGCGGGGATCAGGTCAGTCATGTCTGTCTCACCCACCGATCGCGGCACGATAGGTGGTCACGATCTGCTCCACCGAGGCGGCGGTCACGTCCAGCACGGCGGCCGGGTAGACGCCCAGCCACAGGGTGCCGATGATCAGGGGCACGAACAGAGCCAGCTCGCGCTTGTCGATGTCGGTGATGGCCTTCAGCGCCGGATTGGTGATCTCCCCGAACATGACGCTGCGATAGAGCGTCAGGGCGTAGACCGCCGAGAAGATCACGCCCGAGGCGGCGATCAGCGCCGTCCAGGTCGACACCTCATAGGCGCCAGTCATGGTCAGGACCTCGCCGATGAAGCCCGAGGTGCCCGGCAGGCCGACATTGGCCATGGTGAACATCAGGAAGATGGCTGCGAACCAGGGCATCCGACTGGTCAGGCCGCCGTAGAAGGCGATCTCGCGCGTGTGCATCCGGTCATAGACCACGCCCACGCAGAGGAAGAGCGCGCCCGAGATCAGGCCGTGGCTGATCATCTGGAACACCGCGCCCTGCACGCCCGTGTCGTTGCCGGCGAAGATGCCCATGGTCACGAAGCCCATGTGGGCGACGGACGAATAGGCGATCAGCTTCTTGATGTCCGTCTGCCGGAAGGCGACCAGCGAGGTGTAAACCACGGCGATCACCGACAGAGCGAAGACCAGCGGCCGGAACATCAGGCTGGCGTCCGGGAACATCGGCAGGTTGAACAGGATGAAGCCGTAGCCGCCGAGCTTCAGAAGGATCCCAGCCAGGATCACGGAGCCCGCCGTCGGCGCCTGCACGTGAGCATCCGGCAGCCAGGTGTGCACCGGCCACATCGGCATCTTGACCGCGAAGGAGGCGAAGAAGGCCAGCCACAACAGCGTCTGCGCCTGCGGACCGAAGGCGTATTCCTTCAGCGCGGGGATGGAAGTCGTGTCCGCCTGCCAGGCCATCCACAGCATGGCCAGCAGCATCAGGACCGAGCCCAGCAGGGTGTAGAGGAAGAACTTGTAGGCCGCGTAGATCCGGTTCGCGCCGCCCCACACGCCGATGATGATGAACATCGGCACCAGGGTGCCTTCGAAGAAGATGTAGAACAGGAACAGGTCCAGCGCGGTGAACACGCCGATGACCAGGGTCTCCAGCACCAGGAAGGCGATCATGTATTCGACGACGCGCGTCTCGATCGACTTCCAGCTGGCCAGGATGCAGATCGGCATCAGGAAGGCGGTCAGCAGCACGAACAGGATCGAGACCCCGTCCACGCCCAGGTGGTATTCCGCGCCCGCGAACCAGACGTAGCGTTCGACGAACTGATAACCCGCCTCGGCGGCGTCGAAGCCGGCGACCAGCACGGCCGAAACGGCCAGCGTCACGAGCGTTGTCGCCAGCGCGATCCAGCGCGCCGCGCCGTCCGCGCTACCCTTCGACGCGAGCCGCGCGATCAGGATGGCCAGCGCGCCGACTAGCGGCAGGAAGGTGACGACGCTGAGGATGTTCGGGATCATTGTATCCTGGGGCATGGATCAGGCGCCCCACGTGTAGATGGCGAAGGCGAGCAGGCCCGCGACGCCCAGCAGCATGACGAAGGCGTAGTGATAGACATAGCCGGACTGCAGTCGTGAGAGCCGCGCCGCTGACTTCAGCGACGCCCAGGCGGCGCCGTTCGGCCCCAGACCGTCGATGATCTTCACGTCGCCGATCTTCCAGAAGACGTCGCCCACGAACTTGGCGCCCTTGACGAAGACTACGTCGTACAGCTCGTCGAAGAACCACTTGTTGTAGAGGAAGGTCCACAGCGGCCCGCGACGGTCGGCAATGCGGCGCGCCAGGCCTTCCTTCAGCACATAGAGCCAGATCGCGAAGGCCGAGCCGATCAGGGTGAAGATCAGAGGCGACCACTTCACCAGCTTGGGCACATTGTGGCTGTCGTGGAGGACGTGGTTGGAGGCGGCGTTGAAGATCGCCCCGCGCCAGAACTCGTTCTCGTGGTGGCCGATGAACTCCGGCGCGAAAACGAAGCCGGCCGCGACGGCGCCGACCGACAGCACGATCAACGGGACCAACATCGTCCAGGGGCTCTCGTGCGGCTTCAGCGGACCATGGTGATAGTCGTCGTGCGCGTGATCGTCGTGGGCATGCGCGTGATCGTCAGCTAGCGGTTCAGAGTGGGTTTCCAACTGGGCGTCGGTAGCGTGATCGTCGTGGTGATGCGAGCCCTCCTCCTTCCACACAGGCTTGTTGTGGAAGGTCATGAACACCAGGCGCCACGAATAGTAGGCGGTCAGCCCCGCGGCGAAGATGCCGACCACGAAAGCGAACATTCCGACCGGCGAGTGGCCGCTGACCGCCGCCGCATAGGCGCTCTCGATGATCGAGTCCTTGGAATAGAAGCCGGCGAAGCCGCCGATCTCGGGGATGCCTAGACCGGTGATCGCGATCGTGCCGATGGTCATGGCCGCGTAGGTGATGGGCAGCAGCCTCATCAACCCGCCCATGTTCCGCATGTCCTGCTCGTGATGCATGCCGTGAATCACCGAGCCGGCGCCCAGGAACAGCAGGGCCTTGAAGAACGCGTGGGTGAATAGGTGGAACATGGCCGCCTCGTAGGCGCCCACGCCGGCGGCGAAGAACATGTAGCCGAGCTGCGAACAGGTCGAATAAGCGATGACCCGCTTGATGTCGTTCTGCGCCAGACCGACGGTCGCGGCGAACAGGGCCGTCACCGCACCGACCACAGCCACGATCTGCGAGGCCACCGGCGCGTATTCGAACAGCGGGCTCAGCAGGCAGACCATGTAGACGCCGGCGGTCACCATGGTCGCGGCGTGGATCAGGGCCGAGACGGGCGTCGGGCCTTCCATCGCGTCCGGCAGCCAGGTGTGCAGGAAAAACTGGGCCGACTTGCCCATGGCGCCGATGAACAGGAGGAAGGCGGCCAGGTCGAGCGCCGACCAGGTGTACCCCAGGAACTCCCATCCCTGCCCGGCCCGCTCCGCGATCATTGGGAACAGCTCGGCGAACTCGATGGTGCCGAACATCCAGAACACGGTCATGATGCCGAGCACGAAGCCGAAGTCGCCGACGCGGTTGACCACGAAGGCCTTGATGGCGGCGGCGCTGGCTGTGGGCTTCTTGTACCAGAATCCGATCAGCAGATAGGACGCCAGCCCCACCCCTTCCCAGCCGAAGAACAGCTGCATGAAGTCGGCGGCGGTGACCAGCGCCAGCATGGCGAAGGTGAACAGCGACAGATAGGCGAAGAAGCGCGGCCGGCTGTCGTCCTCGGCCATATAGCCCCAGGAATACAGGTGAACGAGCGACGACACCGTCGTCACCACGATCAGCATCACCGCCGACAGGGCGTCGATGCGGATCGACCAGGCCGACTGGAAATCGCCCACGTTGATGAAAGGCAGCAGCCGGACCGTGAAGGCCTCCAGCCCGCCCCAGGTCCAGGCGCTGAACACCGTCCAGGCGACGAAACACGAGAAGAACAGCAGGCCGGTCGTGACCGCCTGCGACGCGATATTGCCGATGCGCCGGCCGCTGAGGCCCGCGATCGCGGCCCCCACCAGGGGCGCGAAGACGCCGAGCGTGACGAGAAGCTTCAGGTCCACGATTAGCCCTTCATCACCGACGCATCATCAACCGCGATGTCGCCGCGGTTGCGGAAGAAGGTCACCAGGATGGCCAGGCCGATGGCGGCCTCGGCCGCGGCCACGGTCAGGACGAACATCGCCATCACCTGCCCCGAAATCTCGTTCAGGTAGGTCGAGAAGGCGACGAAGTTGATGTTCACGGCGAGCAGGATCAGCTCGATCGACATCAGGATGATGATGACGTTCTTGCGGTTCACGAAGATGCCGAACACCCCAATGGTGAACAGCATGGCGCCGACGGCCAGGTAGTGCTGGAGCCCCACGTCCATCAGTTCAGCTCCTCGGGGTTCAGGCCCGCGCCGGTCGCGACCGACTTGATCTCGACGGACTTCCGGCGATCGCGGTTGGTCTGGTCGCCGGGGTTCTGGCGACGGATATGCGGCTTGTGGCGCAGGGTCAGGGTGATGGCGCCGATCATGGCGATCAGCAGCACGATCCCCGCCGCTTGGAAGAAGTAGACGTAGTCCGTGTAGAGCACCCGACCGATCGCTTCGACATTGCTCATCTCCGGGCCGGCCGCCACGGGACCGGACGAATTGGCCGCCGCGCCGCCCTGGGCCACGGTGATCGACACCATGATCATCTCGGCCAGCAGGATGCCCGCCACGATCCCGCCCAGCGGTAGGTAGCGGGCGTAGCCCTCGCGCAGCCGCACGAAGTCGACGTCCAGCATCATCACGACGAACAGGAACAGCACCGCGACGGCGCCGACGTAGACGACGACCAGCAGCATCGCCAGGAACTCCGCGCCCAGCAGCACGAACAGGCCGGCGGACGAGAAGAAGCTGAGGATGAGCCACAGCACGCTGTGCACCGGGTTGCGCGCCATCACGACCAGAAGGCCCGAGATGACGGCGACCGTCGCCAGCACATAGAAGGCGAGCCCTTGCAGCATGCGGGGCCTGACCCTTTCACACGGTGGCCGGGATCGGAATCGCGGCCGGTTTCAAAGTCGGACGGCCCTTAGCGGTAGGGCGCGTCCAGTTCCAGATTCTTCGCGATCTCGCGTTCCCAGCGGTCGCCGTTATCGAGCAGCCGCGCCTTGTCGTAGAGCAGCTCCTCGCGGGTCTCGACCGAGAACTCCAGGTTCGGACCTTCGACGATGGCGTCCACCGGGCAGGCTTCCTGGCACAGGCCGCAGTAGATGCACTTCACCATGTCGATGTCGTAGCGGGTCGTGCGACGGCTGCCGTCGGCGCGCGGTTCGGCCTCGATGGTGATGGCCTGGGCCGGGCAGATGGCCTCGCACAGCTTACAGGCGATGCAGCGTTCCTCGCCGTTCGGATAGCGCCGCAGGGCGTGCTCGCCCCGGAAACGCGGAGACTGCGGATTGCGCTCGAACGGATAGTTCACCGTGGCCTTGGGCCGCAGCATGTATTTCAGCGACAGGCCGACCGCGCCGATGACGTCCAGCATCATCGCGCCCTTCGTGGCCTGGACGATACGGGTGAACATCAGCGGGGGTCTCCGGGACGCGTGCACATGCGCTCGTAGCGCTCGCTTTCCTTGTTCATCATCTGACACAGGCGGACGCGCTCGGCCTCGCGGCGCTCGATGCCTTCCTGTCTCCGCCGCCATTGCTCCGGCGAGGTCGGCTGAGGGTCGTAGCGGTCGAAGGTGACGCAGCCGCTCGTCGCGGCCGCCAGGCTCAGGGTCAAGGCCATGCGGATCACGCCCCCACCATGAAGACGCGCCAGGCCGAGACCAGCACCACGGCGACCAGCGACGTCGGCAGGAAGATCTTCCAGCCCAGACGCATCAGCTGGTCGTAGCGATAGCGGGGCACGAAGGCCTTCACCATGGCGATCATGGTGAACCAGAAGACCGTCTTGATGAAGAACACCCCGAACAGGAGCAGGTTGACGACCCACTGCGGCCAGTCGGCGGCGAAGTCGATCGGGAAGCCCGGGTTCCACCCGCCGAAGAACAGCAGGGTGATCATCGCGCACATGAAGACGATGTTGGCGTACTCGCCGATCATGAACAGCAGATACGGGGTGGAGCTGTATTCCACCTGATAGCCGGCCACGAGCTCGGACTCCGCCTCCGGCAGGTCGAACGGCGGCCGGTTGGTCTCGGCCAGGGCCGAGATGAAGAAGATGATCGACATCGGGAACATGACGACGATCAGCGGCAGGGTGTCGAGCCCGCCTCCGAAGCCGAACCAGTTCCAGAACCAGCCTGACTGCTGGGTCACGATCGAGGTTAGGTTCATCGTCCCGGCCAGCAGGATGACGTTGATGATCACCAGGCCGATCGAGACCTCGTAGGACACCATCTGCGCAGCCGAGCGCAGGGACCCCAGGAACGGGTACTTCGAGTTCGAAGCCCATCCGCCCATGATGATGCCGTACACGCCCAGGGAGCTGATCGCGAAGATGTACAGGATGCCGACGTTCAGGTCGGAGATCACCCAGCCCGGCGCGAACGGGATCACCGCCCAGGCCAGGAAGGCCAGGATGAAGGTGATCAGCGGGGCCAGGATGAAGACGACCTTGTCCGCCCCGGCCGGCACCACGATCTCCTTCAGCACGAACTTGAAGAAGTCCGCGAAGGACTGGAGCAGTCCGAAGGGGCCGACGACGTTCGGCCCTTTGCGCATCTGAACGCCCGCCCAGATCTTGCGGTCGGCCAGCAGCAGGAAGGCCAGCGAGATCAGGATGCCGACGGTCACCAGCAGGATCTGGCCCGTGGTGATCAGGGTCCAGCCGACGGGAGTGGACCAGAAGGAGTTCGTGTCCATGACCTACTCCGCCGCGATCAGTTGCGGCGCGCTGCGCTCGGCCGACAGTTCCGCCATCGTGGCGCTGGCCCGCGCGATCGGATTGTTCAGATACGGATCGACACGGCAGACGAAGGCCGCCTCGCCCAGGTCGCCCTTGGCGCCCAGCGAGGCCACGTCGAACGCCTGGGCCGGGGCCAGATAGCCGATGCGGCCGAAGGTCGGATGGTCCGCCATCAGCCGGTCGCGCAGCTGGTCCAGCGTGTCGTACGGCAGGGTCTTGCCGACCCGCTCCGACAGGGCCCGGATGATCGCCCAGTCCTCCTTGGCCTCGCCTTTCGGGAAGACGGCGCGTTCGGCCATCTGCACCCGGCCTTCGGTGTTCACATACAGGCCCGGCTTCTCGGTATAGGCCGCGCCCGGCAGGATCACGTCCGCCGAATGGGCGCCCCGATCGCCGTGGCTGCCCAGATAGACGGTGAAGGCGCCCGAGGCCGAGGCGTCCACCTCGTCGGCGCCGAGCAGGAACAGCACCTCCAGCGCGCCGGGCTTGATCATCTCCGCGACCGCCAGCCCGCCCTCGCCAGGGACGAAGCCCATGTCCAGGCCGGCCACGCGCGACGCGGCGGAATGCAGGACGTTGAAGCCGTTCCAGCCGTTGGCGACCACCCCGACCTTCTTGGCGAGGGCGCCCAGCGCGTTCAGCACCGCCGGCCCGTTCTCGCCCGTCAGGGCCCCGGAGCCGACCACGATCGCCGGCCGCTCGGCCTTGTTCAGGAACTCCATCGCCGCCTTCGGCAGCTTGGCCAGGGTCTTGGCCCCCGCGCCCAGGTAGGCGTGGTCATAGGTCAGGTCGGCGGCCTCGCCGATCAGACCGATCTCCATCCCGCCCTTCAGCCAGGCCTTGCGCAGCCGGGCGTTCAGCAGCGGCGCCTCGACCCGCGGGTTGACGCCCACCAGCAGCACCGCGTCCGCCTGCTCGATCCCGGCGATGCCGGAGTTGAACAGCCAGCCTTCGCGCGGTCCGACGCCCAGGGCCGCGCCGTCCTGCCGGCAGTCGGTGTTGGCCGAGCCCAGGGCGCGGAACAGGTCCAGCGTCGCCTTCATCGACTCGGCGTCCTGCAGGTCACCCGCGATCGCGCCGATCCGGTTCGCCGACGCGGCGGCCAGCCGCTCCGCGACCACGCCCAGGGCCTCGCTCCAGCTCGCGGCTCGCAGCTTGCCGTTCTCGCGCACCCACGGCCGATCCAGCCTGCGGGCCTGCAGGCCGTCGACCGCGTAGCGGCTGCGGTCCGACAGCCACTCCTCGTTGATGCCCTCGTGGGTGCGCGGCAGGATGCGCATCACCTCGGGGCCCCGACTATCGGCGCGGATGTTCGATCCCAGGCCGTCCATCACGTCGATGGTCTCGGTCTTCTTCAGTTCCCAGGGCCGGTAGTGATACTGCCACGGCCGGTGGGTCAGGGCGCCCACGGGGCACAGGTCGTTGACGTTGCCCGAAAGCTCTGAATCGACGTTCTTTTCCAGATAGGTGGTGATCTCGGCGCTCTCGCCACGCGAGATCATGCCGATGTCCGAAACGCCCGCGACCTCGGTGATGAACCTCACGCAGCGGGTGCACTGGATGCACCGCGTCATGAAGGTCTTGATGGTCGGGCCCATGTTCTTTTCTTCGACGGCCCGCTTGTTCTCGGCGTAGCGGGAGCCGTCGCGGCCATAGCCCATGGCCTGGTCCTGCAGGTCGCACTCACCGCCCTGGTCGCAGATCGGGCAGTCCAGCGGGTGGTTGATGAGCAGGAACTCCATCACCCCTTCGCGCGCCTTCTTCACCATCGGCGTGTCGGTGAAGATCTCCTGCCCCTCGGCGGCCGGCAGGGCGCACGACGCCTGGGGCTTGGGCGGCCCGGGCTTCACCTCGACCAGGCACATGCGGCAGTTGCCGGCGATCGACAGCCGCTCGTGGTAGCAGAAGCGCGGAATCTCATGGCCGGCCTTTTCGGCGACCTGGAGCACGGTCATGCCGGGCTCGAACTCGGTTTCTACGCCGTTGACCTTGGCGACGGGCATCAGCGGGCCTCTTGCTCAGCAGCCACGGCGTACTGTTCCGTGGCGGTCGTCCCATCCGGGAGCGTCGTGTTGATGGTGATCGTCTCGCCGTCAAGGACGAAGCGGGTCACCGGGTCTCCCGACTGGTTCATCCAGCGGGCCTGTTCCGGGTCGACGGCGTCGGCGGGCCGCCAGGTGATCAGGTCGCCCTCGACCCGGCACTGGGCCCGGCGACGACCGCCGTCGACGGGGGCCCGCCAGGAGGCGTTGACGACCTCGCCGTCCAGCCCGTCGATCGAGATGTCGTCCAGCCGCTGGCCGTGAATGCCGGCCAGACCGGCGCGGCAGACGCGGCGCAACTCGGCGGCGTCCAGCAC
>JAEWJI010000048.1 GCA_023386645.1 Pseudomonadota bacterium | reverse complement strand
GCGGCGTGATCTCGCTGGACGGCAAGGGCGAAACCCAGCTGGCCCGCCCGACCGCCGACGGCGTGCGCGAGCCGCTGAACCGTCGCGCCACCATCGACATCAACTTCTAAGCCACGCTCCCGAAGGGCCCGGCCTCCCGGCCGGACCCGGACGGACTACGGAAAGTTGTGTCCTGCGAGCCGCCGTTCGGGAGTTTCCGACCGGCGGTTTCGCTTTTTTGGACTAGTCGGTTGATCCTTTTGACAGACGCGGCGACAACCAGCGTTATGACGGCTCGCCTCTCCACCGACATTCGGGCGAACCTGGCCTGGGCCCAAGCCGGCCGCCCTCTGCATCGGGGCCGCGCCGCCTGGAGGCGCCGGTTCTGAGCATGGTGGACGTGAGGATCAGTCCAGGGACCCGGATGGACGGCTCGCCTTGCCATCTCCCTCGCCGTCGCCCTAGGAAGGCGCCGCGCGAGTTTTCTTTGCGAGAGTCTCCCGGCGTGCTGGCCACGGTCGATCCCGATTATCCCGAGGCCGAAGTCAAGGCCGCCATCGCGCGCGATCCCGAGAACGGACTGCGCGGGCGCCGTTTCCTGCTCGTCACCGCGCCCTTCGGACCGTTCGGCAAGATCCTGGCCCGAACCCTGGAAGAGCGGGGGGCCGAGGTCTCGCGCATGATCTTCAACGCCGGGGATCTGATGTACTGGCGCCGGCCGGGCGGCATTCCGTTCAAGGACGGCGTCGCGCGCTGGCCCGCCCGCCTGGCGGAGCTGGCGCCGCAGTTCACCGACATCGTCCTGTTCGGGGAGGGCGGGGCCTACAACCAGGCGGTCATGGCCCATCGTCCGCACATGGACGCCCGCGTCTGGGTGCTGGAGAACGGCTACTTCCGACCGGACTGGATCACGATCGAGCGGGACGGGGTGAACGCCTCGTCCAGCCTGCCGCGCACCCGCAAGGCCTATGACCAGGCGCCGCGCGAGGTTCCGGTGACGCGGCCGGTCGGCAAAATCCTGCCTCATCACGTCCTGCACATCAGCCTGTATCACCTGATCCAGCTGCCGGGCCGGTTCCTCTTCCCGCGCTACAAGGCGCCCTATACCCAGCCGCCGTGGCTGCAGTGCATCGGCCATATCCGCCGCTATTTCGGCCTGGCCTTCAGCTCCAGGAAGAAGGTCGACGCCCAGGCGCTCGCGGCCAAGGGTCCCTTCTTCCTCGCCTGCCTGCAGCGCGAGGGCGACGCCCAGCTGCTGCGCTACTCCCACTTCGCCGACAACACCGCCTTCCTGGCCGAGGTGATGACCAGCTTCGCCCGGCATGCGCCGAGGGACGCCCGGCTGGTGGTCAAGAACCACCCCCTGGACCCCGGCCTCGTCGACCTGGCCCGCATCACCCAGGTGCTGGCGGTCGAGCGCGGCCTGGCCGACCGGGTCGACTTCATCGACGGAGGCAACCTGGCCCAGCTGTGCCGGGCGTCGCGCGGGATGGTGGTCAACAACTCCTCGGCCGCCCTGTCCGCCCTGGGCTTCAGGACCCCGGTCAAGGTGCTGGGCGACGCCTTCTACGACTTCGAGGGCCTGACCGATCAGCAGTCGCTGGACAGTTTCTGGACCCGCCCCAGCGGCCCCGATCCGGACCTCTTCGCGCGTTTCCGGGCCCATGTGATCGCGCGCAGCCAGGTCAACGGCAACTATCACGAGCCCAGGGCCCTGGCCCCCACCGCGCGGGGCCTGGCCGACTTCCTGGAACGGCGGGCCTGGGCGTGACCGGCGGATCGTCGGAGGCTCCGTTCCCGGCGATCCTGGTCGAAAGACCCACTTTTCCCTCTCCGTGGTGTGGCGCCCGCGTCACCCCTGTGGGCTGTCACATCTCTGTCATCTATCTGTCGCCCGAGCTTCGGATCGGCGGCCTAAAGGGGGCGCGATTTCAACGGGCGGCGCCGCCTGAGCGTTTTCATGCCCGCCGCATCAGGGGATACCAGAAATGATTCGCAAGCTCGCGTACGGGGCGTCCATCGCCGCCATCGTGATGTCGGGGGCCACCGCGGTCGTCGCCCAGGAAACCACCGGCGGCATCCGCGGCTCGGTGTTCGACCAGGCCGGAGAGCCCGTCGCCAATGCGACCGTGGTCATCACCCACGTCCCCTCGGGCACCCAGGCCCGGGCCGTCACGGACGCGAACGGCGGCTACAGCGCCCGTAACCTGCGCGTCGGCGGCCCCTACGAGGTGACGGTCACCTCGGCCGAACTCGGCGACGTCACCGACACCATCGCCAACATCGGCATCGGCACGCCCGCCAGCCTGGACCTGTTCATCGGCTCGGGCAGCGTCGAAGACATCATCGTCACCGGTTCGGCCAGCAGCGGCCGCCTGCAGACCAGCCCGCGCGCAACCTTCAACGAGAGCGCGATCGACACCCTGCCGACGATCAACCGCGACATCCGCGACTTCGTCCGCACCTCGCCCTTCGCGACCACCGACGCCACCAACAACGACGCCCTTTCGATCGGCGGCCAGAGCAACCGCGCCAACGCCTTCCTGGTCGACGGCGTCCGTCAGGGCGATGACTTCGGCCTGCAGGCCAACGGCTATCCGACCCAGCGCTCGCCGATCTCGGTCTCGGCCCTGCAAGCGGTTAGCGTCGACATCGCCCCCTACGATGTCCAGTACGGCTCCTTCACCGGCGGCGTGGTCAACTCGGTGACCAAGTCGGGCGGCAACGAGTTCCACGGCGAGGTCTTCTGGGAACGCACCGACGCGGACCTCCAGGGCGACACCTTCACCTACCAGGACTTCCAGACTGGCACGACGCGCAACGTCGACCTGTCGGCTTCGGAGTTCGAGGAGACCACCTGGGGCGCCACCCTCAGCGGCCCGATCCTGCAAGATCGCGTCTTCTTCCTGTTCAACTACGAAAAGTATGAGTCGACCCAGCCGGTCTTCACCGGCCCGGTCGGATCGGGCGCCGCCGTCGAGGTGCCGGGCATCACCCAGGCCCAGGTCGACCAGGTCCGCCAGATCGCCCAGACCGTCTACGGCTTCGACCCGCTGGACGCGACCGCCGACGAACTGCTGATCGAAGACGAGAAGTATTTCGGCAAGATCGACTGGAACATCAACGACAACCACCGCGCGGTCTTCTCGTACCAGCAGACCGAAGGCGGCGACCTGCGCCTGAACAACACCTCGACCAGCACCTCGACGCCCAGCGTCGGCCTGCTGTCGTCGGCCTATGTGCTGGAATCGAACCTGCTGACCTACAAGGCCCAGCTGTTCTCGGACTGGTCGGACCGTTTCTCGACCGAGTTCTCGATCTCGCGCAAGGAAGTCGAGAACCTGTCCAGCTCGCTGGCCGGCAACGACTTCGCCGCCTTCCAGGTCTATCTCGATAACCCGGGCGGTCCGAACCCGCGTCGCTCGATCCGCTTCGGTCCGGAGCGTTCGCGTCACGCCAACCAGCTGACCAACGACGTCAACCAGTTCCGCTTCGTCGGCACCTATCAGGCCGAAGAGGGTCACCGCTTCACCTTTGGCTACGAGCGTGAAGAGACCGAAATCTTCAACGCCTTCGTGCAGTTCGCGAACGGCGAGTACGAGTTCGCCTCGCTGGCCGACTTCCAGGCCGGCCGCGCCTCGTCGATCGGCTATCAGAACGCCGCGTCGAACAACAAGGCCGACGGCGCCGCCCAGTTCGGCTTCGCCCTGAACACCTTCTTCCTGCAGGACGAATGGCAGGTCACGCCGAACCTGACGATCAACGCGGGTCTTCGCTACGACGTCTATGAATCCAGCGACAGGCCGAAGGCCAACCCGCTGTTCGAGGCCAACTACGGCTTCGCCAGCAACTTCAACATCGACGGTATCTCGGTCCTGCAGCCGCGCTTCGGCTTCAACTGGCAGCCGACAGACAGCCTGACCGTCTACGGCGGCGTCGGCCGCTTCCAGGGCGGCTCGCCGAACGTCTGGGTGTCGAACAACTACACCAACACCGGCAACCTGCTGGGCACCTTCCAGTGCCGCCGGAACGGCTACACCTCGCAGTTCGCCTCGGGCTTCCCGGTCTGTACGGCGGCCGAGGCCGCGGCCCTGGACGACGTCGACGGCTTCAACGTCGCCCCGATCTTCCAGACCCGCGTGACGTCGAGCGCCAACCTGGGCACCGGCACGATCAACGTGATCGACCCCGCGTTCGAAACCCCCTCGATCTGGAAATACTCCCTGGGCGCCGTCCAGGAGTTCGACCTGAGCCGCTGGGGCATGGGTGAAGGCTGGACCGTGCGCGCCGAGTACATCCACTCGGAAGTCGACAAGGGCATCGGCTGGGTCGACCTGAACTACGAGCGCCAGCGCTCGCAGGCCGCCCCGGACGGCCGTCCGACCTTCTTCGGCACCGCCGGCGGTCTGACCACGGCCCAGCTGAACCAGACCGTGCTGATGCTGACCAACTTCGATGGCGGCGAGACCGATCAGTTCGCCATCTCGGTGAGCAAGGACTGGTACGACGGCTGGGCGGAAGGCCTGGGCTTCAACCTGTCCTACACCTACCTGGACTCGACCGAGCAAAACCCCGGCACCTCGTCGGTGGCCCTGTCGAACTACCAGCAGGTCGCGGTCATCGACCCGAACCGTCCGGAAATCGCGGACTCGAACTACGAGATCGAAGACGCCATCAAGCTGAACATCAGCTATGACCGCGCCTTCTTCGGCGACTACCTGACCCGTATCAACCTGTTCGGTCAGCGCCGCTCCGGTCTGAACTTCAGCTACGCCTTCGACTCCAACTCGAGCGCCCTGTTCGGGGAAAGCGGTGCGGTCAGCCAGCGGCGCTCGCTGTTCTACGTGCCGCAAGTCGACAGCTCGGGGGTCGTTACGGCCACCAGCGATCCGATCGTGCGCTACGCCGCCGGCTTCAACCTGACGGCGTTCAACGAGTACCTGCAGCGCACGGGCCTGATCGAATACGCCGGTCAGATCACGCCGCGGAACGCCTTCAAGTCGCCGGACATCACCCAGTTCGACATCCACATCGAGCAGGAGCTGCCGGCCTTCTTCCCGGGCGGCGCGCGCCTGTCGCTCTATGCGGACATCGAGAACATCGGCAACCTGCTGAACGACGAGTGGGGCGTGATCCAGCAGCTGGGCTTCCCCTACTACTCGACCGACATCGCGGCGCGTAACTGCCAGGTCGCCAGCTCGGGCTGCGCCGCCGGCGTCGGCAACTTCTACCAGTACGACGGCATCAACCAGGATTCGGCCGCGTCGTTCAGCGCCCAGTCGGTCTGGCAGGCCAAGATCGGCGTGCGCTACCGCTTCTAAGCGCCTCCGGTCACGGAAGACGGAAAGGGCGGTCCTCACGGGCCGCCCTTTTCATTTGAGCCGTCGACGCGCGGCCCGCGTTGATATGAACCGGCCGCATGCCTATCTGGCGCGGCTGACCCTTTTCGGAGACCCCGCCATAGCCACGCCCTCGCCCATCCCGGCCGAATGGTCGCCGCACCGCGCCATGTGGGTCGGCTGGCCCAGCCACGCCGATCTGTGGGAGACCGATCTCGAGGCCGCCCAGGCCGAGGTCGAGGCCCTGGTCCGGGCCCTGGCCGGCCCGGGACGCGAGCGGGTCAAGCTGTTCGTCGGCCATCCCGACGCCCTGGCGGACGCTCGCGCGCGCTTCGCCGACATGGATGGATCGGACGCATTGGACGGTCTGGACGGTGTTTCCGTCGTGCCCGGGCTGTTCGGAGACATCTGGCTGCGCGACACCGGCCCGATCTTCTTCGAGAAATCGGTCGGGGCGGCCGGTTTCCGCTTCAACGGCTGGGGCGGCAAGTACGACCTCGAGCATGACGATACGGTCGCCGAGCAGATCGGCCAGGAGGCCGATGCGCCTGTGACCCGGCATGACTTCGTGCTGGAGGGCGGGGCGCTGGACCACGACGGGCAGGGGGCGATTCTGACCACCCGCCAGTGCCTGCTGAATCCGAACCGCAACGCCGGCTGGACCGAAGCGGCGGCGGAGGCCGCGCTGGCGCAAGCCCTGGGCGCGCGGCGGGTCGTCTGGCTAGGCGACGGCCTGCTCAACGATCATACCGACGGCCACGTCGACAACCTGGCGCGCTTCGTGGCGCCGGGCGTGGTCGCCTGCCCGGTCGCCTCCGGCGCCGATGACCCCAACGCGGAGGTTTACGACGCCTGCGCCCGCGACCTGGCGGCCGCCGGGTTCCGCGTCATCCGCATCCCGTCGCCCGGGCGGATCGAGGACGAGGACGGCGAGCCCATCCCGGCCAGCCACATGAACTTCCTAATCGCCAACGGCGCCGTGGTCGTCCCGACCTATGGAAATGAGGAAGCCGGCCGCCTGGCCTGCGCCGCCCTGGCCGAGGCCTTCCCGGACCGCGAGATCATTCCCCTGCCGTCGACCGCCATCCTGACCGGCGGCGGATCCTTCCACTGCATCTCCCAGCAGGAGCCGGCCTGATGCCTCGCACCATGACCGTCGCCGCCCTCCAGACCTCCTACGGCGAGGACATGCAGGCGAACATCGACCGCACCATCGAACTGGTGCGCGAGGCGGCGTCGAAGGGCGCCCAGGTGATCCTGCCCTCGGAGCTGTTCCAGGGGCCGTACTTCTGCGTGTCGCAAGAGGAGAGGTGGTTCGGGACCGCTTCTCCCTGGCGTGAACACCCGTGCGTGACTGCGCTACAGCCGGTCGCGGCCGAGCTGGGCGTCGCCATCCCCGTCTCGATCTTCGAGCGGGAAGGGCCCCACTATTTCAACAGCATGGTTATGCTGGACGCGGACGGTTCGGCGATCGGCGTCTATCGCAAGAGCCACATCCCCGATGGCCCCGGCTATCAGGAGAAATACTATTTCCGGCCCGGCGACACGGGCTTCAAGGTCTGGAGCACGCGTCACGGTCGGGTCGGCGTCGGCATCTGCTGGGATCAGTGGTACCCGGAGACCGCGCGGGCCATGATGCTGATGGGCGCCGAGGTGCTGTTCTATCCCACCGCCATCGGCTCGGAGCCGCACGACAAGGAACTGGACACCGCCGACCCCTGGCGGCGCGCCATGCAGGGCCACGCCGTGTCCAATGTGGTCCCGGTCGTCGGCGCCAATCGGACAGGTGCGGAATACGCGACCGAGGTCGGCCAGGTCTTCTACGGCTCGTCCTTCATCGCCGACCATCGCGGCGACCTGGTCGAGAGCTTTGGCCGGACGGAGGAGGGGGCGCTCGTCCACACCTTCGACCTGGACTACATCGACCGGCACCGCGCCGCCTGGGGATTCTTCCGCGACCGCCGGACGGACCTCTACGGCTCGCTGGTCGGGCCGCGTCCTACCGTCTGACGGTGTTGCGGGCGACAGTGTTGCCGGTCGCCCGGTCTCCGTCGTCGGCACTGGAGCCGAAGCGCCAGCCGGCGTCATCGCCGCAGTAGCGCCGTCGGCCCTCCCGCGACCCCACCACCACCGCGTTCGGCCTGATCCAGCCCGCGCCGTCGAAGTCGTTGTCGACGATGGTGTTGCCGGTTGGAGCCTGGTGCCGGATCACGCCGTCCTCGCCGCAGTTGCGATAGAGGAAAACCCCGCCTCTGCGGCGCAGCTCGAAGCGGTTCCGGGCGATCAGGTTGTGAGCCGAACCATCCACCGCGATCTGTTCGCGCTCGGTCCGGATGTCGAAGCGGCTGTCCACGATCGCCGCCCCGGCGCTCTCGGCGTCGAGATAGATGGCGACGGAATCGGACACGCCGCTGAACCGCGCTCGCTCGACCAGGACCCCCCTGACGCCCGGACCGACATAGAGGGGCACCGAGCCTGTCCCGACGAAGGTCAGGTCGGTCAGCCGGATGTTGCGCGGAGCGGCGTCCTGCGCCGCCTCGGTATGGCCGGGGGTTCTGGAGGAGTCCCTCAGGGCGCTCATCCCCACGCCCGCGCCCATCCCCCAGATTCGCACCGCGCCATGAATCGTGCAGTCGCGGAAAAACACGTCCGTGGGCGGGCTCCAGCCCTGTGCGCCGGGCCGCGACCAGACGGCGACGGTCGGAGCTTGGGTGGTGGTGCGCGCGCCGGGCCGACCCAGGGCGCCTCCGGCGCAGTCCAGGCCGGCGCCGGAGGCTTCGGCGCCCTCGATCAGGATACGACGGGTTATGGCGGCGCCCGGCGGCAGGGTCGCCTGGCAGGCCAGCCGAAAGGGCGGGGCGCCATCCGGCGCGGGCGCGGTCAGGGCCGCGATCTCGGCGAGGGTGCAGGGGCGGGCGCCCGGAAGGTCCGGAGCCGCTCCCGCCTGGAGGGCTCCCGCCAGCACGAGCGCCAGGACGGTCATGGCCGTCAGGCCGGGGGCGTGGCCGCGAAGGCGCGTCGTTCCGCCGCGCAGCCCGGATTGGTCAGGCCCCTGGCTTGCGCCGCCTCGATCTCGGCGCGGGCCGCCGTCAGATCCGCCTGGAAGGCCGGCGTGGCCGCGATCTCGGCGGCCACCGCGCGACCGAGGGCGGCGCCGGCGGCGACGTCGCTGTCGTAGTGCATGGCGCAGACCAGGCGGCTGACGCCGATCTGCCGGCCGGTCTCGCGCACCGCCTCGGCCTGGGCGGGCGCGATCAGGGCGAGGAGTTCGGCGTCGACCGTTCCCACGGTCGAGCTGCCGGAGGGATAGCTCGGGCTGGCCCGGCCCGCCTCGCCGACCCGCTGGCAGGACCGCCGGTCGGGATCGTCGCCCACGGGGCGAGACCGGTGGGCGATGCGCTTGGCGATCTCCGCCGCCGCGTCCGCGTCCTCGAACGCCTTCTGCATCATCCGGGCGAGGGCGGGCGTCTCGCTGTCGGCCAGCCGAACCCCCAAGGCGCAGTCGAAATGCTGGAGCGCCAGCGGCGGGCGCAGCTCGGCATGGGAGGTGGCCAGCATCCAGCGGTCGCTGTCCTCATGGGCCTTCCAACCCTGCGAGGCTTCCCGATCGCGCTGGTCGATACCCGAGCCCGGGGTAGGGGCCGGGGGCACGGCGGCGGCCAGCCGGGCGATCGCCTCTGTCCCCAGATAGCCGCCGTGCTCGGTGGCGGCGTCCGTCGCGCTTCCCGACGCCATGGCGGGGCCGACGGGCTCGGTCAGGGCGGCGGGCGTGCCGACGCCCTGGCAACCGGCGAGCGCCGCGACGGCGCCGATCAGCGCCGCGCGCTTCATCCCCCCCGGGTCCAGTTCAGCTGCACCGTCGTGCCCCCGTCCTCGGCCGGGGCGGCGACAACCTGGAGCGACTGAAGACCCTGGGCGCCGCCGGCGGCGCCATAGGCCCGCGCCTCGCCCTGGTTCATTGCCATCATGGAGCGCAGGCCCGCCGCCTCGGCCCGGGTCTTGTAGAAGGCGATGACCGCCTCGGGGCTGTCGGCGGTGGTGAAGCTGGTGGAGCCGCCGGAGGCCCCGTTCGAGGCGTGCCGCGTCTGGTCGCTCAACTCCGCGCCCGGGTAGGGGGCGGCATAGGACGGCAGGTCCGTGCCCGCGTCGGCTCGAGGCGCCGAAGGCTGAGGCGCCGCCATCGCGGCCCCTGTCGACACCTCGGCGTCCGCCGAGTCGCTCGCGGTCGAAGTCGCCTTCGTCTCCGCCGAAGACGAACCCTCTTCGACGGCCGGAGCCGGGGGCTGGCAGCCCGCCGCAAGGATGGCCGCCAGACAGAGCCCGACCGACTGCTTCAATCTACGCATGCTCATGGATAGGGAGGCGCCCAATGACTGATCGCACCGTGGCCCATCCCCGGGGCGACAGCAAGGCGGCAGATCAGCCGCTGGCGGCGTCCGCGTCGTCGCCGCCTGACGCCGAGGGCTTGCCTTCGACCGGGTCGCCGCGAGGACCCGTCAGATCGGCCGTATCGTCGCCGACGTTGTTGACCGCCTCCGCGTCGCCCGAGCCGCCCGCGCCGTCGCGCGAACCCTCCGCCGGATCGCCCGCCGGCCCCGTGAGATCCTGCGGTCCGCCGCCGGCCATACCCTCGCTGGCCAGGGTCTGGTTGATCGCGTCCTGATCGGGGTCGTTGTCCGAGCCCGAGGCGCTGCCGCCCCTCAGCGAGCCCGCGCGGGTGTCTGAACCCATGTCCGAGCCGCTGAGCGCGGCCTGGATGCCGTCGGGGGTCCGGCCGAGATCCGGCTTCTCGCCCATGTCCTCCGCCTCGACGGCCTCGGTGGTCTGGTCCTGGGACATGGTTCGCTCCTGTTGCTCAGGAGCAGAAACGAAAAAGGAGCCGGATCGCTCCGGCTCCAGTTTCTTGACCGTCGTCAGAAGGCGCCGCCTTTTTGACCCGACACGGCCTGTTAGGCCTTCTCGAAGAGCTTCTTCTGCCAGCGGCGCGGCTCGCGCTTCTTCCAGCCGGCGCGGTGATAGGCGTCAGAGCCGATCAGCGGCACGACCGTGGTGGCTTCGGCGAAGACCATCTGCTCGTAGGTGGTCGAGACCTTGCCCCAGGACGCGGCTTCCTTGAGCGTCGAGGACGAGCAGGCGCCGTCCCGCACGTCGGCGACCGTGATCTGGACCGCATACTTGTGCATGTCGGCCTCGACGCCGAGGATCTCGGCGCAGACGACGGTGTCCTGGGCGAAGTTCTTCGGCACGCCGCCGCCCACCATGAACAGGCCGGTGGTGCCCGCCGCGATCTTGATGTCGGTCAGTTCGCGGAAGTCGGCGATCGCGTCCAGCATCATGTAGGGCTGGCCGGCGGCGGCCCGCTCCTTCTGGTGCTTGACCAGGCCGAAGCCGGCCGAAGAGTCGACGAAGGCCGGGCAGAAGATCGGCACGCCCATCTCATAGGCGGTCTGGATCAGGCTGCCTTCCTTCTTGGCGTTCCCTTCCGACAGCCACTTGCCCATCTCCCAGATGAACTCGCGCGAGGAGTAGCCGCGCGGCTCGAGACGGTTGGCGATCTCCAGGATGGTGTGATCGCAGGCCTGGAGTTCTTCCTCGTCGATGTAGGTGTCGTAGATCCGGTCGATGTAGTTGTCGCGCAGCACGTTGTCGTCGACCGGGCCGGCGGCCTGGTAGTGCTTGAAGCCCAGGGCCTCGAAGAAATCCATGTCGACGATCGAGGCGCCGGTGGCGACCACGGCGTCGATCATGCCGAACTTCACCATGTCGCGGTACACGTGCATGCAGCCGCCGGCCGAGGTCGAGCCGGCCAGGATCAGCCAGGGCGAGCAGGTCTCGTCCTCGATGGCCATGTTGAAGATGTCGGAGGCGCGCGCGGTGTCGCGGCTCGAGAACGACATCTTGCGCATCGAGTCGATGATCGGCCGGGCGTCGAAGCTGGTGATGTCGACGTGCTCCACGACGTTCTGGAGCAGTTCGGCCTTTTGATTGGATTGAACGGGAGCGTTCATCGGTTTGGTTTCCCTTACAGGTGAGCGCCCGTCGTCAAGAAGAACAGCGGCCCGGACGGAGCGACGGGCCGCTGCTGGTTCATAGCGCCAGAAAGCGACGATCTAGCGGCGGCGTTGCCGGCGTTGTCCGGCCTTGCCCTTGGGGCGCGACAGGCGGACGACCTTGCGCGCGGTCTCCTCGGCCGTGGTGCGCACGGTCGGGATGGAACGCGGGGCCAGGCCGTAGAGCGAGGCCATCGGGGCGTCCTCGACTGCGGCGATATCGTGCTCGCCATAGCCGTTGAAGCCGGTCGACATGGCGACGCCATAGGCACCGAGCATGCCGATCTCGATGAAGTCGCCTTCCTGAACGTCGGCCGGCAGCCAGAACGGGCCCGGCATGTGGTCGATCGAGTCGCAGGTCGGGCCGTAGAAGCGGAAGGGCTTCAGCTCGGCCGAACGCTCTCCGTCCCGGACCAGCTTGGTCGGGAAGGGCCAGCGCGAATGCGTCGCGTCGAACAGCGAGCCGTAGGAGCCGTCGTTCAGATACAGGGCGTCGCCCTTCTTCAGGTCGACACGGCACAGGACCGAGGACGATTCGGCCACCAGGGCGCGGCCGGGCTCGCACCACAGTTCGGTGGTGTGGGTGACCGGCATCTCGGCGAAGCCGCGATGGATGGCGTCGGCGTATTCGCTCATGTCCGGCGGGACCATGCCCGGATAGACCGAGGGGAAGCCGCCGCCGACATCGACGATGTCGACGATCACGCCCGCGCGGGTGATGGCGCGGCCGACCTGGGCCATGGCGGCCTCATAGGCCGAGGGACGCATGCACTGGCTGCCGACGTGGAACGACACGCCCATCAGCCCGTCCTTCACCGCCTGGCGCACGGCCAGCAGCAGGGACGGAGCCTGGTCCGGCGAGACGCCGAACTTGCCCGACAGGGTGTAGGCCGCGCCGTCGGCCGAGACGGCCATCCGCACGACCAGGTTCAGGTCGCGCGCGCCGCCGGTGGCGTCGAGGATCTTCTGCAGTTCCTCGTGGCAGTCGAGCGCGAAGGTCCGCACGCCGTGGTCGAAATAGGCGCGGGTGATCGCGCCCCGGCTCTTGACCGGGTGCATGAACGCCATGCGCGCGTCGGCGCTGACCGAGCGAACGAGCTCGATCTCGGCGATGGATGCGACGTCGAACCCGGTGACGCCCGCCTCGACCAGGGTTTCGATGACCCAGCGAGAGGGATTGGCCTTCACCGCGTAGAAAACGTCGGCCTTCAGATTATCCTGGAACCAGCGCGCCGCTACGGAAACAGAGCGCGGCCGCACGAGGGCGACAGGACGCTCCGGAGACCGCTCACGGACCAGGTCCAGGGGAAGCTGGTACGTGCGCAATTCACGTAACCCCCTGATGATTGTTAACCCAGACCGGCGTTAGCGGCGCAGCAACAGACCTACGGGGTCCGCCGGAGCGCGCGATATGAGGTCGATGGGCTGTCATGTAAAGCGGTTTTTTCTAGGCGGGGCCTGACCAGTCCCGGAGGCCGCCCATCATGACTCAGCCGTAACTTGCCCGGGCCCGCCCGCCGCATATCGTCAGGGCTTCACCATGAGGGGGCTCCCGTGCGTCGCACCATCCAGTCCTGCGCGCTCGCGCTGATGATCGCCGCGGGGGCCGCGCCCGCCGTCCTGGCCCAGGTTCCAGCCTCCGAGCTGGCCCGCAGCGTGGCCATCCCGTTCGAAGAGTTCAGCCTCGACAACGGCCTCAGGGTCGTCGTCCACACCGACCGCAAGGCTCCGGTGGTCGCGCTGCACGCCTGGTACAATGTCGGGTCCAAGGACGAGCCGCAGGGCCAGACCGGCTACGCCCACCTGTTCGAGCACATCGGCCTGTTCAATCCGACCGAGAACGTGCCCGGCGGCCTGATGGAGCCGCTGCGCGCCATGGGCGCGACCGACTGGAACGGCACCACCTGGTTCGACCGTACCAACTTCTTCCAGACCGTGCCGACTTCGGCCCTGGAACAGGCCATGTACATGGAGAGCGACCGGATGGGTCACCTCCTGGGCGCTCTGAATCAGGAGCGGCTCGATAACCAGCGCGGCGTGGTCCAGAACGAGAAGCGCCAGAGCGACAACCAGCCCTACGGCCTGACGTACTATCGCGTGCTCGAGACCCTGTTCCCGGAGGGGCACCCTTACCGGCACTCGACCATCGGCTCGATGGCCGACCTGGACGCCGCCAGTCTGAACGACCTGCGCCAGTGGCACCGCGACAACTACGGCCCCAACAACGCCGTCCTTGTGCTGGCCGGCGACATCGACCTGGCGACCGCGCGGCCGCTGGTCGAGAAGTATTTCGGCCACATCGCGCGCGGCGCGCAGAACACGCCGGCCGAAGCTGACATTCCGACCCTGGCCGCCCGCACCGACATCGTCATGCACGACCGCGTGCCGAACACGCGACTGACGCGGTGGTGGGCCGTTCCCGGTCTGCTGTCGGAGGAGGCCGCGAATCTCGACGTGGCCGCCTCGGTGTTCGGCGGCCTGGCCTCGTCCAGGCTCGACAACATCCTGGTCCGCGGCGAACAGACGGCGACCTCGGTGACGACCGGCTATCAGCCGTTTCACCGGCTGGGCATGTTCTCGATCAGCGTCGACGTGAAGCCGGGGCAGGACGCCGACGCGATCTCGGCCCGCCTGGACCAGCTGGTGGCCGACTACATCGCCCAGGGCCCGACCGAGGACGAGGTAGGCCGCGCCGTCACTCAGACCGTGTCCCAGACCCTGCAGTCGCTGGAGCCCACGGGCGGCTTCGGCGGCAAGGCGGTGGTCCTGGCCGAAGGCGAGCTCTATGCCGACGATCCCGGATTTCACATCAAGGGGCTGAACGACTACGCCGAGGTCACCCCGGCCTCGGTGCGCGAGGTGATGCAGCGTTGGTTGACCCGTCCGGTGGTGGCGTTGCGGGTCGATCCCGGCGAGCGCGAAGCCTACCAGGAGGCCGCCGACAACCGCCCGCCGCCTGAAGCCGCCGAGCCGCTGCCGATCACGCCGCGCGATCCGATGCCGCCGGTGGGTCCGATGAAGCCGCTGGACTTCCCCGACGTGGAGCGGGCGCGGCTGTCGAACGCGGTGGAGGTGATTTACGCCCGCTCCACCACGGTTCCGATCACCCGTGTGGCGGTGGAGTTCGACGCCGGCCTGGCCGCCGACCCCTCCGACGCCCTGGGGACCCACGCCATGATGCTGAACCTTTTGAAGGAAGGCACCGCGACCCGCTCGGCGGTTCAGATCGCCGAGCAGGAGGAGCGGCTGGGCGCCGCGATCGCCACCGGCGGCTCGATGGACCGCAGCGCGATCATGCTCGTCTCGCCCAGCGCCAACCTGGAACCCGCCCTGGACCTGATGGGCGACGTCATCCGCAACCCCGCCTTCCGTGCGGAAGACATCGAGCGCCGCCGCGCGCAGCAACTGGTCGCCGTGGCCCAGGAGCGGGCCTCGCCGAACGGCATGGGCGGCCGCACCTGGCCGGCCCTGGTCTTCGGGTCAGAGCATCCGTACGGCCGGCCCCTGACGGGCCTGGGTACGGCGGAGAGCCTGGCCGCCCTGGATCGGGACGACCTGTCCACCTTCCACCAGAGCTGGATCCGGCCAGACGCCGCCCAGATCTTCGTGGTCTCGGACCTGCCGCTGGCGGAGGTCGTGCGGGGGCTCGAGGCCGAGCTCGGCGACTGGGCCGCGCCATCGGGTCCCCGGGGCGCCAAGGCGTTCGACGCGGCGATCCCCGCGCCCGAGCCGCGCATCGTCCTGGTCGACCGGCCCCAGTCGCCGCAGTCGATCATTCTGGGGGCCCTGGTCCTGCCGATCACCGGCCAGGACGATCGGGTGGTGTTCAACGCGGCCAACGAGGCGATCGGTCAGGGTTTCCTCAGCCGCATCAACCAGGACATCCGCGAGACCCGGGGCTGGTCTTATGGTCTGGGCGGGAACAGCGCGGCCCTGGAGCACCAGGTTCCCTATCTGATCTCCGCTCCGGTCCAGTCCAACCGGACAGGCGAGTCGATCCAGGTCCTGATGGATCAGTACCGGGGCTTCCTGACCGACCGCGGCGTGACGCCGGCGGAACGAGAGAGGATCGTCAACGCCAACGTCCGCCAGCTGCCCGGGCAGTTCGAGACCTCGGCGGCGGTGCTGAACGCCCTCCGTTCGAACGCCCTGTTCGGCCGGCCCGACGATTACTGGGAGACCCTGGGGCCCCGGTACGAGACGCTCTCTCCCGACCAGCTGGACGCCGAGGCGCGGCGTCTGCTGGGCCAGGCCGCCTTTACCTGGGTGGTCGTGGGCGACGCCTCGGTGGTGCGTCCGCAGCTTGAATCGCTCGGCCTGCCGATCGTCGAGCAGGCGGCGCCCTAGGCGGGGCTGGCCGACGGGACCTTCCGCCGCGCTGGACGCAAGGCCCGGCGGCGTGTCATTAAGCGCCCGCATCCGCCGGTCCCGGCCGCGCGGGCTCGACCGTCGTCAACGCTCCCTGCTCGCGTGTCCATGACCTCACCAACCGCCGCCGTCGCCTCCGTTCGGGAGGTGTCCAAGACCTTCGGCGCCCGCAAGGCGCTCGACGGAGTGTCCGTGGAGATCGGCGCGGGCGAGATGGTCGCCCTGATCGGCCCTTCGGGTTCGGGCAAGTCGACCCTGCTGCGCTCGATCACCGGCCTGCAGTCGATCGATCCGGGCAAGGGGACCATCCAAGTCTTCGGCGAGACGGTCCAGAAGAACGGACGGACGACCTCGGCAGTGCGGGACGCGCGCCGCCAGCTCGGAATGATCTTCCAGCAGTTCAACCTGGTCGGCCGCCTGAGCCTGTTCTCCAACGTCATGCTGGGCGCGCTGGGACGGCTGCCCGGCTGGCGCGGCGTCTTCGGCGTCTGGCCGACCGAGGACAAGACCAAGACCATGGAGGCCCTGCACCGCGTGGGCGTGTCCGACTACGCAGCCCAGCGGGCCAACACCCTGTCAGGCGGTCAACAGCAGCGCGGCGCCATCGCCCGCGCGATCGTCCAGGGCGCCCGGGCCATCCTGGCCGATGAGCCGGTGGCGTCCCTCGACCCGGTCTCGGCCCGCAAGGTCATGGAGCTGCTGGTCGAGCTGAACAAGCGCGACGGCCTGGGCGTGATCGTGACCCTGCACCAGGTCGACTATGCCATCCGCTATTGCGAGCGCGTCGTGGCGCTCCAGGGAGGCAAGGTCGTCTACGACGGTCCGTCGACCGGCCTCGACACCCGGCGCCTGATCGAGATTTACGGACCCGAGTTCGAAGACGCCTTCTGGGAGACCAAGGGGTGAAACCCGTCGCTGGCCTCGGTTGGAGGTCTCTGGCGGTCGGCCTGGCGGCGACGCTGGCGCTGGCGCTTGGCGGCTGCGGAGAGGCCGGAAGGCGCACGCCCCCGGCCCAGGAGATCGTCTTCGCCATCCTGCCGGCCGAGGGCCAGGCGGCGGTCGAACCGCTCTGGAAGCCCTTCCTCGACGACATGTCGCGCGCCGTCGGGGCCCCGGTGACGGCGCGCTTCGGATCCAGCTACGCCGAACTGGTCGAGGCCATGGAGCGAGGCGACGTCCAGGCCGCCTGGTTCTCAGCCCAACCCGCCATCGCCGTCATCGACCAGGCCGATGCTGAGGTTCTGGCCCGGACCGTCGATCCGACGGGCGAGGACAGTTATCGCGCCGTCCTGATCGCCCGGGCGGGCTCGGGCGTCGACCTGGAGCGAGCCGTCGCCTGCGACCGCTCCCTGCGCCTCGGCCTGGGCGACGAGGGTTCGACCTCCGGCCGGCTGGCCCCCATGGCCTTCCTGTTCGAGCCACAAAGGGTCGATCCCGATCGATGCTTCGCCTCGGTCCGAACCGCCAATCACCAGGACAACGCCACGGCCGTTGCGGCCGGCGCCCTGGACCTGGCGGCGACCAATTCGGTGACTGTGGCGGCCCTGGCTCAGCGGAATCCGCAGCTGGCGACCCAGATCCAGGAGATCTGGCGATCGGGCCCCATTCCTGAAGGCGCGGTGGTCGCTCGCGGCGATCTCGATCCGGCCACCAAGGAAAAGATGCGCGGCTTTCTCCTGTCCTACGGCCAGGGCGACAGCATCGAGGCCGGACGCCAGCGTCAAACCCTGGCCGCGCTCGGCTATTCCCGCTTCCGCGACGCCGACGAGGCCTATCTCGATCCGGTGCGAGAGATGATGGCCGTCCAGGCCCTCGCCGGCGCCCGACGCCGCGGCGATCGCGCCGCCGTGCGCGCGGCCGAACAACAACTGCAGAAACTACGCGTCAGTCGCGAGGTCCAGCCATGATCACTTCCTTCCGCGGCCTTGATCGACCGACGACCCTGCGGGGGCTCGCCCTCACTTTGGCGGGCCTGGCGATCGTGCTCATCACCCTGCTGTCAGGCGGCCAGGCGTCGGCGCAGGGTCGTGACGCGCCGCAGCCGCGCGAACTGGTGTTCACGATCCTATCGGCCGAGGGACAGGCCGAATCCGGGCCCCTGTGGCAGCCGCTTCTGGACGATCTTCAGCGCGAGGTCGGGATTCCGGTGCGGCCGATCTTCGCGACCAACTATTCGGTCCTGGTCGAGGCCATGCGCGCCAATCAGGCGCAGATCGGATGGTTTTCCGCCCTGCCCGCGGTCCAGGCCATCGACCGGTCGAACGCCGAGGTCATCGCCCGCACCGTCGATATCGAGGGCAAGGATTCCTACACCTCCAGCCTGATCGTGAAGAAGGGCTCGGGGATCACCATCGAGGACGTGGTCGCCTGCGGCAAACGATACGACTTCGGCATCGGCGACGCCCAGTCGACTTCCGGCACGCTCGCGCCGATGACCTTCTTCTTCAGCCCCCGCAACATCAATCCGTCCGAGTGTTTCGCCACGGTCCGCTCGGCCAACCACCAGGCGAATTCCTTGGCGGTCGCGAACGGCCTGGTGGACGTCGCCACCTCGAACTCGGTCAACACCATCTTCCTGCGTCGCCAGAACCCCCAGATCGCGGACCAGATCGAGGAGATCTGGCAATCGCCGCCCATCCCGGAGTCGGGCATCCTGGTGCGTCGTGATCTGCCGGAGGGGTTGAAAGCCCGCATCCGCGAGTTCTTCGTGACCTACGGGCAAGGCGCCGGCCCGGATTCCGCACGCCAGCGTCAGGTCATGGACGGCCTGAATTACTCCCAGTTCCGCGCCGCCGACGACAGCTATCTAGACCCCATCCGCCAGATGAAGGCGGATCAGGCCCGGCGCGAAGGGCGCCCGCCCGAGGTTGCGCCGCCCGAGGCGCGCGGGTTCGACTTCAAGACCTGGGCGCCGTTCCTGCTGGTGGGGCTGCTGATGGTGGCGGCGGTGGTCGCCAACCTGCTGCCGCGTCGCCAACCCGCTCCGCCAGAGGCCGGAAAGCCGCCGGCCCCGCCCTCGAAGTCCCTCGCCGCGTGGTCGCTGGACGCCCTGCTGTGGGGCGGGTTCGCCATCATCCTGATCGCGTCGTTCAACCGGGTCGATCTGCCCAATATCGGCGGCATGTTCTCCAACACCGAGAACATCCGGAACTACGGCCGGGACTTCCTGAACCCGGATTTCAGCCAGTGGCGTCTGCTGGTCGGCCAGATGTGGTTGACGGTGCAGATCGCGTTGTGGGGCACCTTCCTGGCCGTCTTCCTGGCGGTGCCGCTCAGCCTCATGGCGTCGCGCAACCTGGCGCCCAACTGGCTGGTGTGGCCCGTGCGGCGGGTGATGGACCTGCTGCGTTCCATCCCCGACCTGGTGATCGGCACCCTGTTCATCGTGGCCGTGGGCCTGGGGCCGCTGGCCGGCGTGCTGGCGATCGCGCTGAACACCGCCGGCGTGCTCGCCAAACTGTTCTCCGAAGCGGTCGAGTCGATCGACAAGGGGCCGGTGGACGGGGTCAAGGCGACAGGCGCCAGCCGCCTGCACGAGATCGTCTGGGGCGTGATCCCGCAGGTCGCGCCGCTCTGGACCTCGTTCGCCCTCTATCGCTTCGAATCGAACAGCCGCGCGGCCACCGTGCTGGGCCTGATCGGCGCGGGCGGCATCGGCCAGGCCCTGTTCGAGAACCTGCAGGCCTTCAACTACAGCACCGTTTCCACCATCGCGATCATCATCATCGTGGCGGTGACCCTGATCGACATGCTGTCACAGGCGATGCGCAAACGTCTGCTCTAAGGGGCCAGTCCGCCGGATCATCCCGAGAGCCTGAGATGCAGTCTGCCCGTCTTCGCGCCTTGTCGTTCATCGTCGCGTTCGTGGCGCTGGGGGCCTGTGGGGACGGGCGGCGGGAGGGGGTGTGGGCCGCCGGCTCATCCACCGTCTTCCCCTTCTCGACCCGGGTCGCGGAGAATTTCGCGCGGGTGACGGGCGCCGCCGCGCCGCGTGTCGAAGCGCTCGGCACCGGCGGCGGCATCCAGGCCTTCTGCCAGGGCGTTGGCGGCCGGACGCCGGATATCGCCAACGCCTCGCGCCAGATGAAGGCGTCTGAGTTCGACCTCTGCCGTCGGAACGGCGTGACCCATATCGTCGAGCTGAAGATCGGCTACGACGGCATCGTGGTGGCGTCGGCGCGCGAAGGTGCGGACATGCCCCTTCGGCTCCAGGACCTGTACCTGGGTCTGGCGCGGGAAACGCCCCGCGCCGATGGGGCGCTGGGCCTGAACGGCGCCCGCAACTGGCGTCAGGTCAATCCCGCCCTGCCGGACCAGCGGATTCAGGTCTATGGGCCGCCGCCGACGTCGGGCACGCGCGACGCCTTCCTGGAGCTCGGCATGGCGCCCGGGGCCGCCCTGATCCCCAGCCTCGCGGCGCTCGAAGAGGCCGACGGCGACCGATTCGAGGCGGTGGCCCACACCCTGCGCGAGGACGGCGGCTGGGTCGATTCCGGCGAGAACGACAACGCCATCCTCCAGACCCTGACCCGCACGCCGGGGTCGCTGGGCGTATTCGGCTTCTCCTTCCTGGAGCAGAACCTGGACGTGGTGAAGGCCCAGACCATCGACGGGGTCGCGCCCTCGGCCGACGCCATCGCCGAGGGCCGCTATCCCCTGGCCCGCAGCCTCTACATCTATGTGAAGGCCCAACATGTGGGTGTGACGCCGGGATTGAAGCAGTTCCTGACGGAGTTCCTGTCGGACGCCTCGGCCGGCCGCAACGGCTACCTTCAGGATCGCGGCCTGGTGCCCTTGCCGGCGGCGGAACTGGCCGAGCAACGCGCGATCGCGGAGGCCCTGCGACCGATGGCGAGGCCGGAGTAGGGGGTCAGGCCGCGGCCCGACGGCGCACCCGGGCGATCCGGCGCAGACGGCGCCAGAAGCGGCCGCGCTCGGGCTCGGGATACGGCTGCAGGTTTTCGACGAACTGCTCGGCCGAGGCGCGCCAGCTGAACTTCTCGGCGTAGGCCCGCACGTCCGCGCGATCCAACTCCAGGCATTTCAGGCACGCGGTCGTGAGGTCGTCGTCGATGACGCCTGCGCCCGATCCCGGGATAATGTCGATCGGGCCGTGCGCCGGATAGGCCGCGACGGGGGTGCCCGTGGCCATGGCCTCCAGGATCACCAGGCCAAATGTGTCGGTCCAGGACGGGAACACGAAGACGTCCGCGTCCTTGAAACACCGCGCCAGCTCCTCGCCGAAGCGCGCGCCCAGAAACTTGGCCTGCGGATACTTGGCCTCGAGTTCCGCGCGGGCGGGACCGTCCCCGACCACGATCTTGGTTCCCGGCAGATCGGTCTCGAGGAACGCCTCAATGTTCTTCTCGACCGCCACACGGCCGACGTTCAGGAAGAATGGTCGGGGCCAGTCCTTGCCGCCGAGGCTGTCGTAGATGGGCTCCAGGTCCGGCCGAAACAGCTCGGTATCTACGCCCCGCGACCAGGGCGAGACGTTCCTGAACCCATGCTCGACCAGCTCGTCGCGCAAGGTGGGAGTGGCGACCATCAGCCGGCCGGACGGCTTGTGGAACCACTTCATATAGGCGTAGCCGACCCCCACCGGGATCGGGAACCGGGCCGAGACGTACTCGGGGAATTTGGTGTGATAGCTGGTCGTGAACGGCAGCTTCCACTCCACGCAGATCCGGCGCGTGGCGATGCCGATCGGACCCTCGGTAGCCACGTGGACCGCTTCCGGCTCGAAGGCGCGCAGCCGCTCGCGAATCTCTTCCTCGGCGCCCAAGGCGAGCTTGATCTCCGGATAGGTCGGCAGAGGCACGGTCTTGAACTGGCTGGGCTCGATGACCTCGACCTCATGACCCATCGCGCGGCACTCGGCCACGGTACGGGTCAGGGTGCGGACGACGCCGTTGACCTGGGGCTCCCAGGCGTCGGTGGCCAGGACGATGCGCATAAGGGCCGATCGGCTCCGCGAGGTTCGCTGAACGGGAACCTGTAGCGAGTCGCGCGGCCGATGGCGAGACGGCTCCCGTTCCCGCGCGGAAGGGTTTATGAGGCGCGCATGCAGACCGACATTTCGCCCGCCCTGAGCCTCAGCCAGGACTGGGATGCGCTGGACCAGGGCAAGTTCGCGGACGAAACCGCCACGGTTCGCGGGCTGCTTGAGCAGATTCCGCTATCGCCGGAGGTGCGGTTTACTGTCGTTTCCGACGCCGTGGACCTGGTCGAGCGGGCCCGGCGCAGCCAGGTTCGCCAGGGTGTGGTCGAGAGCTTCTTGCAGGAGTTCTCACTCGGCACCCGCGAGGGGCTGGCGCTCATGTGCCTGGCCGAGGCCCTGTTGCGCACCCCTGATGAAGAGGCGCGCGACCGCCTGATCGCCGAGAAGATTGGGTCGGCCGACTGGGCCCGTCACCTAGGACAGTCGGACAGTCTGTTCGTAAACGCCTCGACCTGGGGCCTGATGCTGACCGGCAAGCTGGTCGATGTGGATGACGAGGCGCGCGCGGACCTGCCCAGCTTCCTGAAGCGGGTCGCCGGGCGCATTGGCGAGCCCGTGATCCGCCAGGCGGTGGCCGCCGCCGTACGCATCATGGGCGAGCAGTTCGTGCTGGGCCGCACGATCGAGACGGCGCTGAAGCGGGCGAACCGCAACGGCTGGCTGTGCAGCTTCGACATGCTGGGCGAGGGCGCCCGGACGATGGCCGACGCCGACCGCTACGAGCGCATCTACGCCGACGCGATCACCGCCGTGGGGCGGACAGCCGGTGGGCAGGGGCCGGAGGCGGGACACGGCGTCTCGGTCAAGCTGTCGGCCCTGTCGCCGCGCTATGAGGCGACGCATGAGGCCGGCGTCTGGGCCGACCTGTACCCCCGGGTGAAGCGGCTGGCCCTGATCGCGGCCGCCGCCGACATCAACTTCACCATGGACGCGGAGGAGGCCGACCGCCTCGCCCTGTCGCTGAAGATCCTGGACCGGCTGGCGCACGAGCCGGAGCTGGGCGCCTGGCGGGGCCTGGGTCTGGCGGTTCAAGCCTACCAGAAGCGCGGGCCCGAGGTGATCGCTCGGGTCGCCGACCTGGCCCGCGCCTCGGGACGCCGGCTGATGGTGCGTCTGGTCAAGGGCGCCTATTGGGACACCGAGATCAAGCGCGCACAGGTGTTCGGGCGCACGGACTATCCGGTCTTCACCACCAAGGCCGCGACCGACCTCAACTACCTGGTCTGCGCCAAGGCGATGATCGAGGCGGCGCCGCACCTCTATTCCCAGTTCGCGACCCACAACGCCCATTCGCTGGCGGCCGTGCACCGCATGGCTTCGGACCGAGGCGTGAAGATCGAATTCCAGCGGCTGCACGGCATGGGCGAGGCGCTCTACGACGCGGCCCGCGACGCCTTCGGTCCCGTGACGGTGCGGGCCTACGCTCCGGTCGGCGGCCATGAGGAGCTGCTGCCCTACCTGGTGCGGCGCCTGCTGGAGAACGGGGCCAACTCGTCGTTCGTGCACGCCCTGCTGGACGAGCGAGTGCCGGCCTCGGCCGTCGCCGCCGACCCCATCGCCCTGGTCGAGGCCCATCCCGACCGTCACGCCAAGATTCCGACGCCCAAGGACATGTACATGGACCGCCAGAACTCGCTCGGCCGCGACTATTCCCAGGCCGCCGATCGGGAGCGGCACCGGTTGGCGCTCGCCAGTGTCGACAGCGAGCGACTGCTGTCCGGCCCAATCATCTCCGGCAGCCTCGGCGCCGGAGAGAGTCCGCAGGACGTAACCAGCCCGGCCGACCGCACCCGGGTGCTGGGCCGGGTCTCGGAGGCGTCGTCAGCCGACATCGACCGGGCCGCCGATCGAGCGCAAGCGGCGCGCATTGGCTGGGACAGGCTGGGGGGCTCGGGCCGGGCGCCGGTGCTGCGCGCCATGGGCGAAGCCCTTGAGGCCGACATGGACCGGCTGGTGGCGCTGCTATCGCGCGAGGCCGGCAAGACCCTGAACGACGGCGTGGCCGAGGTGCGCGAGGCCGCCGACTTCTGCCGCTACTACGCCATGCTGGCCGAGAAGCAGTTCGGTGGCCCGATCCCGCTGAAGGGGCCGGTGGGCGAGACCAACGAACTGGTTCTGCACGGACGCGGCGTGTTCGCCTGCATTTCGCCCTGGAACTTCCCGCTGGCCATTTTCACCGGCCAGATCGCCGCCGCGCTCGCGGCCGGCAACGGCGTGCTGGCCAAGCCGGCGGAACAGACGCCTCTCATCGCGGCAGAGGCCGTGCGGCTGTTCCACAAGGCGGGGCTGGATCCCGACCTGCTCGCCCTGCTGCCCGGTCGCGGCGAGACCGTGGGCACGGCCCTGGTCAGCCATCCGGCCGTGGACGGCGTGGCCTTCACGGGGGGCACCGACACGGCGACCTTCATCAATCGCGCGATCGCGGCGCGGTCGGGTCCGATCATCCCCTTCATCGCCGAGACCGGCGGGCTGAACGGCATGTTCGTCGACACCACCGCCCTGAAGGAACAGGTGATCGACGACGTGATCCTGTCGGCCTTCGGCTCGTCGGGCCAGCGGTGCTCGGCGCTGCGCCTGCTCTATGTGCCGCACGAGGGCGCCGACGCCCTGATCGAGGGGCTGAAGGGGGCGCTGGCGGTTCAGGTGGTGGGCGATCCCGCCGATCCGGCGACGGACATCGGACCGGTGATCGACGCGGATGCGAAGGCTGCCTTGGAGGCGCATCTGGAGCGGCTGAAGGGCGACGCGAGGATCGTCGCGCGCGCCGAGTTGCCGGCCGGGGCCGAGAAGGGCGACTTCTTCGCGCCGACCATCGCAGAGGTCCCGGCGCCGGACTATCTTGAGAAAGAGGTCTTCGGGCCCATCCTGCACATCTGCCGCTATGACCCGTCCGACGTGAAGGCGACAGCGGCGAAGCTGGCGGCGCGCGGCTACGGCCTGACGCTCGGGGTTCACAGCCGGATCGAGGCCTTCGCCGAGGAGGTCGCCCGCCTGGTGCCGGCCGGAAACGTCTATGTAAATCGCTCGATCATCGGCGCGGTGGTGGGCGTCCAGCCGTTCGGGGGCGAAGGCCTGTCGGGCACCGGTCCGAAGGCCGGCGGTCCGCACAGCCTGATCCGCTTCGCCCAGGAAAAGGCCATCAGCGTCAACATCGCCGCGCAGGGCGGAGACCCGGCGCTGCTGAACCTTTAGCGGGCCGCTAGACCCGCTTCAGGCTGCGTTTGAACTCGGTCACCTGGTCGTCCATCCAGCTTTCGCCCTCGAACCAAAAGGTGGTCAGGGCTTCATGGTTGAGGGCCGGCCATTCCAGCGCCTTGGGCGCCACCCGCTCAGGTCGCGCCTAGAGCCGAGGATACGGTCCGGCGCGGCTGAGGGCGCTCGACGCCGGCCGACCGATCCGGGCGCCGATCCAGCGGCCGGTCTCGATCAGGGCGTCCACGTCGTAGCCCGTCTCGAAGCCGGCGCGGTGCAGCATCCAGACCAGGTCCTCGGTGGCGATGTTGCCGGTCGCGCCAGGGGCGAAGGGGCAGCCGCCGATGCCGCCGACGGAGGCGTCCAGCACCGGCACACCCGCCTCGACGCCGGCGTAGGCATTGGCTAGGCCGGTGTTCCGAGTGTCGTGGAAATGCAAGCGCAGGGTCGCGTCGGGCGCCGCGCGCCGGGCCGCCTCGACCTTGCGGGTGACGCTCCACGGGTCGCCGGCGCCGATGGTGTCGGCCAGGGCGATTTCTTCCACGCCCAGCGCGGCGATGCGGCCGACCAGGTCCTCGATTTCCACCTCCGACACGTCGCCGTCGAAGGGACAGCCCCAGACCACGCTGATGGTCGCCGACAGCTTCGGCGCCGCCTGACCTGGCGCGGCGTTGTGCCGGCGCGCGACGATCTCCTGGAGCATCGCGTACTGGCCGGCGCGATCCAGGCCCTGGTTCTTCAGGCCGAAGCCGTCGGTAGCGGCCACCGAGACGTTCACCTCGTCGCAGGCCGTGGCGATCGCCCGGTCGTAACCTCGCGTATTGAGCACCAGGCCGATACGGCTGCGTCCCGGCTCCGGCGGCAGGTCGGTCAGGACCTCCTCCGCCCCCGCCATTTGGGGCACGTATTTGGGATGGACGAAACTGGCCGCCTCGATGCGGCGCGCGCCCGCCGCCTCCAGCCGGCGCACGAATTCAGCGCGAACGGCGGGCTCCAGCACCGCCTTCTCGTTCTGCAGGCCGTCGCGCGGACCGACCTCGACGATCTCGATCCGGCGGCTCATCGAACGGTCGCCCCTCGTGTCGAGACGGTCTGAGAGGGCGCATAGACCGTCAGGTTCACGTCGTCGCCGGACGAGTAGTTGTGGCCGCGCACCTGGGCGACCGCCTGCCCTCCCGCGCCCGTCTGCATCAGGGCCTGGTTGAAGGCGTCCGCGTCCTGGGCCTCGACGATGGCCGGACGTCCTTCGGCGAGGGCGCGCGCGGCGCCGGCGGCGTCGGTCAGCTCGGTGGTCGTGCCGGTCAGGAAGACGAAGGACGGCTCGTGGAACCGGGTGATGGCCACCGGCCCGGGTACGATCCCCTGGGCCGGGTGCAGATTGTGGGCTTCCAGCGCTCGGGTCAGCTGCGGCGCGACGGACAGGGGGCGCAGCTGCCGCAGGGTTCCCGCCAGCGCGGCGTGCGACACGACCCCGAACGCGAGTGAAACCAGCACCGCCGTCACCGCCGCCCGGTTCAGCAGCAGGAAGCCTCCGATGGCGGCGGCGCAGACCGCTCCGACCACCGTCAGTGTCGCCCAGGTCTGGGCGGTCGAGGTGCCGAACGCCGTCAGACCGTACACGGTGATTCCGGAGATGAGCACGGCCGCGAACACCGCGAGGCCCGCGCCGACCCTCCGGGAGATCGCGCCGATCGGCCGGGTCAGGGCGGCGGCGGCCAGCAGCGCCAGGGCCCCGAACGTCGGCAGGGTGTAGTGCCACAGCTTGGTGGGCGCGAGCTCGAACATCAGCCAGGCGGGGACCAGCCAGCAGACCAGGAACCGCACCGCCGGCTCAGCCCGCCGCGACCAGCCAGTGGAGAGCGCCGCTGGCAGCATCAGGGTGGCGGGGAAGAACAGGAGCGGCGCGAGCGCCAGATACATTCCGGGGAAGCCGCCGTGGCTTTCGTGAGCGCTGACCACCTTGCGGCCGAGATCGTTGCCGATGGCCTCGCGCCAGAACCCGCCGTCGGTGGCGATGGTGATGGCGATGGCCCAAGGGCCGACCAGCAGGGCGGTCAGCGGCAGGCCCCAGCCCCAGCCGAGACGCCGCAGCCACTTCACGTCCCGGTCCCAGGCGCTCAGGGCGACGATGGCGAGCGCGACCACCAGGACGCCGATCGGCCCCTTGATCAGGATCGATACGCCGAGCGCCAGCCAGAAGAGGAACTTGTGCCGCTTCTCTGGAGGGGCGCTGGCGCGGGTCGCGAGATAGATCCGGGCCAAAGCCGCCATCGCCACCGTGACGGCGGCACACAGCATGGCGTCGGTCTTGGCGATCCCGGCCTCGGTCGAGAGCAGGAAAGACGCCCCCAGCATTGCGCCGCCGAGGAAGCCGGCCCGCGCGCCGAACATGGCCGACCCGGCCCAGGCGCAGGCGGCCGCGGCGATCATGGCCGCAATCAGGGAGGGGAGGCGGTAGGGCTGGATGTCCCGGGCGGCGACGTCCGAGGTGGCTTCCACCGCCGCCGCCTGCAGCCAGTAGATGCCGATGGGCTTCTTCCAGCGCGGCTCGTCCTGGAAGCGGATGTCGACGAAGTCCCGGCTCTCCAGCATCTGGGCCGTGGCCTGGGCGAAGCGGCTCTCGTCCCGGTCGAGGGGCGGCAGCATCATCAGGCCAGGCAGACCGGCGGTCAGGGCGATCAGGGCCGCCAGCACTTGGCCGCGCCATCCGGCGATCAGGTGGTCCAGGTCGGGACGCGTCATGGTTTCGTCCTACCACGCGGCTCGGCTCCGCGTCAGCGCCCTCCCTCGGGTCGGTGAACTCCGCTAGAGAGGGCGGATGGCCACCCGACCCACCGCCCCCGAAATCTCAGTCGTCGTTCCGGTGCACGACGAGGCGGGCGCCGCCGGTCCACTGGCTCGGGAAATCGCCGACGCTTTCGCCGGCCGGTCCTACGAGATGATCTTCGTTGACGACGCCAGCCGCGACGCGACGCTTCAGGAACTCCGGGCGCTGCAAGCGGAACTGCCGACGCTGCGGGTCCTGAACCATGGAACCAACGCGGGCCAGAGCCGGGCGGTGCGCACCGGGGTCATCGCGGCCCGCGCCCCGGTGGTGGTGACGCTGGACGGCGATGGCCAGAACCCGCCCAAGGACGCCCCCCGTCTCGCTGACGCCCTGCTGGCCGCGCCGCCCGAGGTCGCCCTGGTGGGAGGAGTGCGGGCCAGCCGCCAGGACACCGAAGCCAAGCGCTGGGCCTCGCGCTGGGCCAACCGCATTCGTCGCAAACTGCTGAACGACGACGCGGCGGACACGGGGTGCGGACTAAAGGCCTTCCGACGGGACGCGTTTCTCGCGCTTCCCTACTTCGACCATGTGCACCGCTACCTACCGGCGCTGATGATCCGGGAAGGCTATCGAAACCTGTATCTGGACGTGGACCACAGGCACCGCGCGACCGGCCGGTCGAAGTACACCAACTGGGGCCGGCTGGTCGCCTCGCTGAGCGATCTGCTGGGCGTCATGTGGCTCAAGACCCGGTCGCGCAGGCCAGGCGTCATCCGCGAGTACTGAGGGGCGGATCGCCCGGGCCGCGAGCGGCGTAGCGGTATGGAGCGAACCGGGATATGGATCGTTAACAAGCTCGGCTGTTAACCCGCCTCAGGATCGTCCCATGCTGATCGCCCTGCCGCTCTTGGCCATTCCCGTGGTGCTTTACAATCTCGTCGTCCTGCTGGGCGTCGGAGGCGGCGGCCTGGCCGCGGCGGACGAGAACTTGCGGCAGGCGATGTTCTCGATTCCCATGGCGTCCGGCGCCAGCTGGAACGTGGGCGTCGGCGACCTGATCCTGTTCCTGTCGCTAATCCTGCTGTTCTTCGAGCTCTTGAAGTCGACCTCGAGCCAGAAGGTCGCGATCGTCAATCACGCCCTGTCGATGATCCTGTTCGTGGTCTGCCTGGTGGAGTTCCTGCTGATCCGGGGCTTCGCCACCTCGACCTTCTTCCTGATCGTCACGATGGTCATGCTGGATGTGCTGGCCGGCTTCATCGTGACCATCATCTCGGCCCGCAAGGACCTGGACTTCGGCGGCGGCGCCTGAGACCTACAGCAGGGCCGCGAACAGCAGGGCGGTCACCACGACGTCGAAGAAGCGGGCGGCGGCGGAGAGAATCGCGTCCATGGGTCAGGCCTGGGCTGGGGAGGAAGTCTCCGTCCTGGCCTGCAAGACCCGCGCCAGCCGAGGCCTTGGCTTCAGACCTCCGTCTTGTCGTTCGCGCCGGGTTTAGGCCTGCGGTCGCGAGCTCCTGAATACTCCGCTTCGAGATAGGTGGAGCGTGCCTGATCAAGGACGGGGGTCCCGCCCTTCAGGCCCCGCCTCTGCCCGGACTGACCGATCAGATGAGCGGCGAATGCCGGGTCCGGCGTCGCGGCAGGCACGGCGGCCTGTTCGGCGGGACCTCCGGCTGGGACCAGGGCCCCGGGGCCGACGGCTTCGTGGTCACCCGCTCGCCGAGCGGATATCCGCCGGTCCGAGGCGCGGCGGTCGGCGGTCACTGGGGCGCCTTGCCGGAGGCCGCCAGCCGGTCCAGCTGGGCGCGCATCTCATCCATCTGGCGTCGCATCTCCGCCAGCGGGTCGGACTCAGTCGTCGTCGGCGGCGCGGCGGTCTGGGCGGCCGGCGAGGCGTCAGGCGTCCGGCCGTAGGCGAAGCCCGGGAACATCTTCATGGCGCGGTCGAACATGGCCATGTTCTGCTTGACCGCCTCCTCCATGAGGCCGGCGCCAGGCGCGCCGCCGAAGGCCTTGGTCATCTGGCTGCGCAGCTGTTCCTGCTGCCGCGCGAAGGTCTCCAGCGACATCTCCAGATAGCTGGGCAGCACCGACTGCATCTGGCCGCCATAGAAGCCGATCAGCTGGCGCAGGAACTGGACCGGCAGCAAAGCCTCGCCCCGGCTCTCCTCCTCGAAGATGATCTGCGTCAGGATCTGCCGGGTCAGATCGTCGTTGGTCTTGGCGTCATAGACGACGAAATCCACCCCTTCGCGCACCATCCGCGCGAGGTCTTCGAGCGTCACATAGGCGGAGGTGGCGGTGTTGTAGAGGCGACGGTTGGCGTACTTCTTGATGACCACGGCGCCGTCGCTGCGGCCCTTGGCGGCATCGGGTTTGCTGTCGACCACGCGGTTCCCCTGGCGGTTCTCGTTGCGGTGCAGCGGACCACGCCAAGGAGCCGACTGCAAGGCCTCCTCAGACGGCGACCGGCGCCAGGACGACCCCCACCAGCACCGCGGCCCAGTGCACGCCCGCGCCCGCCACCACGAAGCCGTGCCAGATCGCGCGCCGGAACTTCAGACTGGGGCTGATGAAGAAGACCACGCCCACGGTGTAGATCAGTCCGCCCGCCACCAGCAGGCCGAGCGCGAGCGGATGGACGGTCTCGATCATGGGCTTGAGCGCCAGCACCGCCAGCCAGCCGAACAGGATGTAGACCCCGCTCCAGAATGCGTCCGAAATGCGCGGCGCGACCAGCTTCACCGCCACGCCCGCGAAGGCGATGCCCCAAACCAGCAGGGTGAAGGCGATCGACCACCAGCCCTCGAACCGCTGGGTCGTGAACGGGGTGTAGCTGCCTGCGATCATCAGAAAGATGGCCGCCTCGTCCAGCCGCCTTAGCACCGGTCGGGCGGCGCAGGGCCGCGTCAGGTTGTAGACCGTGGACGCCGTCAGCATGGCGATTAGGCAGAGCGCGTAGATGGCGGTCGCCGCTACCGCGCCCGGGCCGCCATAAAGGGCCGCCAGCACCGCCAGAACCACTCCGCCGATCCCGGCCAGACCCAGGCCTACGGCGTGGACCCAGAGGTCCGCCAGGCGTTCCGCCCGTGTCTGGTAATGCTCGATCATGTCGAGCTCATCGGGCGTACATACGTGGCGCGCATAGCGCTTCAGCGTCTGGATCATGACACCCCCAAAGTCGGGATTTCCCCGATCGTTCCCAAGAGGATGAAGCTTGGCCGGTGACAGAACGCTGAACGGCGAAGTCGAAGTCCCGGAAATCGGCCCGGTGCGGCAAAAACGCCACGCTTCCCTATTCCGCCCTTAACGCGCGTGCGCCGTCGCGACGGGCGGTGCAGTGGCGCAGACCGCTGGCGCATCGTATCGGCGACCCCGCCGGCGCATGGGACATACGCAATCTCACAACACCGCTCTTTGAGTTGAAAAGAGTCCGTTCAAAGAATGAGTTGATCGTCATTCGCATCATTTTCTAGATCGTATAGCAATGTGTGTTAAGCGATTGGATTAACTCTGCACACCAACCGTGGGGGTTGCCATTCGATGCCGAATTGTGCCAAGCGATTATGTGTTCACCCAAGGTGAAGTCTCAAATAGGGGCAGATACCTCACGCGGACGTCACATTTTCCTGTGGGGTGAGAGCGGCCTTGTCCGCGATTATCGTCGCAAACTTGCAGCGGGAGGATGAATGGGGGCGGGCGCGGCGATCATGAAACGCACGCGCGAGCACATCCGTGAGCGGAAGGTGCACCGGCTTATCCCCCTTCTCCGCGACGAGGCGAAGGAGCCCTTGCTGCGGTCGGAGGTCCTGGACGCCACCTGCCTGGCCGCATTCGAGGCCTCTCGCGACACCCTGGTCGAACTGGCCGCCCTGCGGGACGGGAAGTCCGGCTGGTCCACGTCGGCCTGGGAACTGTTGTCGCTTCTGGCTCTGATTCTGGACGGTCGTATCGGCGAGGCCTGGCGCCGCGTCGGTCGGCTGGGCGACCAACCCCTGCACAGTTCGCACTTGCTAGCGATCCGCCTCGCGCTCGCTCACAATCAACTGGATCAGGCTGTCGCGTACGCCCGGCAACTGGCCGAGCGGCATCCGAAGGGCGAACGGTGCCACCCCGACGTCACGGCGCTGACAAGCGGCTTCTGGATTCAGCAGCAGGCCAATGTCCAGCCGCGTCCACGGCGCCGGCTCTCACTCTGTTCGTCCCTGAAGAACGAGGCCGAGTATCTGGAAGAGTGGGTCCGCTATCATGCCGGCATCGGGGTTGATCACTTCTATCTGTACGATAACGGATCGACCGATCAGACCCCTGAGATCATCGCTGCACTGGCGAAGGAGTTCTCGATCACCAGTCATTGCATCGAAGCCCAGCCAGGCCAGACGATCGCGATGAACCACTTCCTCAAGACCCATCGCACGGAGACGGAATGGGTCGCTCTGATCGACGGAGACGAGTTCATCAACTTGGAGCGGGCGCGACAGATCATCGACGTGCTCAGGGGCGGAGGCGATGTGGCCGCCTTCGCCTGCAGCTGGGCCAACTTCGGGTCAAATGGCCATGACGCGACACCTCCGGGGCGCTGCGTCGAAGCCTTCACACGGCGGGCCGAGGGACGAAATGCCCACGTCAAGATGATCGCCCGTGCGGACCGGCTGATCCGGATGGTCAACCCCCACGAATACATGGTGCTGGGTCCGGTTCTAAACGGGGCTGGCGTTCAGACCATGATCTTCCAGGGCAAGATCGAGCCGCCCGCGTGCGACGAGATCCGCATCAACCATTATATGGTGAAGTCGCGCGAGCAGTGGCGGGCCAAGATGAAGCGGGGACGGCCGCTGCCCGACGACCATGCGGCGAAGTCGAGGGATGAGGCCTTCTTCCTGAACCACGACCGGAACGAGGTTCTGGACGAGTCCATCCTGCGTCTGGTCTGAGGCGGAGTTCCCGCGATCAGTCCCGGAGCAGTTCGTTCACGCCCGTCTTCGCCCGGGTCTGGGCGTCGACCCGCTTGACGATGACGGCGCAGTAAAGGCTGGGACCGCCGTTCGGATCGGGCAGACTGCCTGGAACCACGACGCTGTAAGCCGGCACCTCGCCGCGATGGACCTCCCCGGTCGCCCGGTCGACGATCCTGGTCGACGCCGACAGATAAACACCCATGGCCAGGACCGCGCCTTCGCGCACGATGACGCCCTCGGCCACCTCGGCCCGGGCGCCGATGAAACAGCCATCCTCGATGATCGTCGGATTGGCCTGGAGCGGCTCCAGCACGCCGCCGATGCCGGCGCCGCCGGAGAGGTGAACGTTCCTGCCGATCTGGGCGCATGAGCCGACCGTCGCCCAGGCGTCGACCATGGAGCCCTCGTCGACGTAGGCCCCGATGTTCACGAAGCTGGGCATCAACACGACATTGCGGCCGATGAAGGCGCCCTGGCGCACGATCGCCCCCGGCACGGCCCGGAAGGCCGCAGCCTGGAAGTCGCCTGACGTCATGTCGCCGAACTTGTTGGGAACCTTGTCCCACCAGGGGCCAACGCCTGGCGCGGCGCTGGCGCCAGCGCGGTCGCCCGCCCGCATCAGGCCGTTGTCGGCGAGGCGGAAGGACAGCAGGACCGCCTTCTTCAGCCACTGGTGTGTGACCCATCGCCCGTCGGGTTCGCGCGTGGCCACCCGGGCTTCGCCCCGATCCAGCAGGCCAAGCGCCGTCTCAACTGCGCGCGGCGCATCGCCGTGGCTGGAGGGGCTGAGTTCCGCGCGGTTCTCCCAGGCCTCTTCGATGACGGCTTGAAGTTGAGCGAGGTCGGTCATGCGGCGTCCTTAAGCTCCAGGGCGTCCAGGAAGTCCATCAGGCTGAGCGCCACATGGTCGATGGCGTCGTCCGGCTTCGCCTGTCCGGTCTCGTCGATCAGGACGGTACGCATCCCCAGGGTCTTGGCAGGCTGAAGATTCCGGGGGGTGTCCTCGAAGAAGACGGCGTGGCGGGGATCGATGTCGAACCGCTCGATCAGGCGACGGAAGGTCGCCGGTGCGGGCTTGGGCGTCAGGTCCATGTCCTCGATGGCGAAGACGGCGTCGAAACAGTCGGTGACGCCGATCCGCTTCAGCACCCGGTCGGCGTGGCATCGCGCCCCGTTGGTCATGACGAAACGGCGACCGGGCAGGGCCTTGAGCGCGTGGGCCAGACGGGGATTGGGTTCCAGCGCGTCCAGCGGAATGTCATGGACCTCCCGCAGGAAGCGTTCGGAATCGACCGCGTAGTTGGCCATCAGGCCTGCAAGGGTCGTGCCGTGCTCGCTCAGGAACTGTTTTTGCAGAACCCGCGCCTCATCGGGCGAAAGCCCCACGGCCTCGACCACGAAGGCGTTGATGCGCGCCTGGATCAGTTCCATCACCCCTTGCGAGCGGGGATATAGGGTGTCGTCCATGTCGAACACCCAGGCGTTCACGTCCGACAGATCGAGGGCGCCGGTCCGGCTCATCCCGCCTTCACCAGGGTCCCGGCGCCGTGCTCGGTGAACAGTTCGACCAGCATGGCGTGGGGGCGCCGTCCGTCCAGGATGACCACGGCCTCCACTCCGGCCCGAACCGCGGCCATGGCGGTCTGAAGCTTGGGGATCATGCCTCCGGTGGCCACCCCGTCGTCGATCAGCTGGGACGCCTCGCCCACCGTCATCTGGCGGATGATTTCGCCGTCCGCGCCCCGCACCCCGGGCACGTCGGTGAGCAGCAGCATGCGCTTGGCCCTGAGGGCGCCTGCAAGGGCTCCCGCGACGGTGTCGGCGTTCACGTTGAAGGTCTGGCCGCTCTCGGCAACCCCGATGGGGGCGATGACCGGCACCCAGTCGTCCGTTTCGGACTGGATCAGCTGGCTGATCAGTTTCGGATCGACCTTGGTCGGTTCCCCGACGAAGCCCAGGTCGACCTCATGTTCGATCAGGCTGTCGGGATCGCGCTTGGTGCGCCGGGTTTTCTCGACGGTCAGCAGGCCGGCGTCCTTGCCCGACAGGCCAAAGCCGCGCACGTCGGCCTCCTTGCCCGCCACGGTGATCCAGTGGGCGATCTCCTTGTTGACCGAGCCTGACAGAACCATCTCGGCGACGGCCATGGTGTCGGAATCTGTCACGCGCAGACCGTCGACGAAGCTGGATTTAACGCCGGCCTTCTCGAGCATGGCGCTGATCTGCGGCCCGCCGCCATGCACGACCACGGGGTTCACGCCCATCAGCTTGAGCAGGACGACATCAGCCGCGAACTGGCGGGCGACGGCGGTCTCACCCATGGCATGGCCGCCGTATTTGATCACCACGGTCTCGCGATCATAGACCTGGATGAACGGCAGGGCCTCCGCGAGGGTCCTGGCGGTCGCCCAGCCCCGGTCCTGGGAGGCGGCGTCGGCGAGGGGCGGGGTATCGGTCATCGGCGGCTGATAGCGGCGGCGTTTCCCCCTGTCACGGCGAAACCCTCAGGGCGGGCAGCCGTTCAATCGTCATGCGTGAGCACGAGATCGACGATCAGGGCCTGACCCCCCAGGATCCGGCGGAAGACCAGGCTCTGGACGCCGCGCTCTGCCCGGACTGCGGCGGGTCTGGCCTGTTGGGCGGAGGCGAGACCTGTCCGGTGTGCGAAGGCACGGGGCGGCCCACCCATCGCACCGGCGGCGGCTGAGCGGCTTCGCATTCCGCGACGCCTTGGCTAGAAGTAGCCATGGGGCTCTATCCGGTGATCATGTGCGGCGGCGGGGGAACACGGCTGTGGCCGGCCTCGCGTCCTTCCCGACCGAAGCAGTTCATCGCGCTGGCGGGAAATCGATCCCTCTTTCAGGAGACCGTGGAACGGGTCGCGCCGCTCGCCACCGGCCAGGGGCGGACGATCGTGGTCGCCGGAAAAGCGCATCGCGACACCGTGCTCGAACAGCTGGACGAGATCGGAGCCGAGGCCATCCTGTTGCTGGAGCCGGAGCCTCGGGATTCCGCTCCCGCCATGGCGGCGGCCATGACCTGGGCGCTCAGGCAGGACCCCGACGCGATTCTCGCTTTCATCGCTTCCGACCATCACGTGCCGGACCACGAGGCGTTCAGGACCGCGGTCCTGACGGCCGCGCAGGCGGCGCAACGCGGGCGGATCGTCACGCTCGGGGTGCGGCCGGATACGCCGTCTTCGGCCTATGGCTATATCAAGCCGGCGGGTGAAGGACTGGCGCCCGTGGCGGCCTTCGTCGAAAAGCCCGACACCGCTTCGGCGGCGGCCTATATCGAGGCCGGGTATCTCTGGAACAGCGGCAACTTCATCGTCCGGGCCGGCGCCCTGCGTGACGAGCTGACGCGGCACGCCCCTGCTGTTCTGGCCTTCGTGGATGAGGCGCTGCCGGACAGTGTCGGCATATCCGAGCAACTGCTCGGCGACGCCTTCGGCTCCGCGCCCCGGATATCCATCGACTATGCGGTGATGGAGAAGACCAGCCTCGCCTCCGTTCTGCCCGTCGATTTCGTCTGGTCCGATCTGGGCGCTTGGGACGCCATCGCCGCGACGGGCGAGGGCGACTTCGGCTCCCATCTTCTGGAGGACGCCGACGGCTGTCTGGTTCGTGCGCCCGAGGGAGTGCTGGTCGGCGCGCTGGGGGTCCGGAACCTCGCGATCGTGGCGGAGTCGGACGCGGTTCTGGTGGCCGATCTCTCGCGAGCACAAGATGTGAAACGCCTGGTCGAGCGAATGCGGACGGTATCGCCCCAGCACCTGGACTTCACCGGCGCATCGCCAGAACCTCTGCCGGCCGCGGCCGAGCGGTTCGCCGATTGGTTACGCCTTAGGGCTCTGCCGACCTGGGCTTGCCTGGGCGTTTCCGAGCAAGGCGCCTTCTCGGAAGGGCTCACCCTCGACGGCCGTAGTTGGTCGGCCAGTCGTCGCGCGCGGGTCCAGGCGCGCCAGATCTATGTCTACGCCCAGGCCGGGCGACTTGGCTGGGACGGGCCGTGGGCACGAACCGCGACGCGCGGTCTGGAATGGCTCGTCTCGCGCTTCCTCCGGCCCGACGGCCTGTGCCGCACCCTGTTGTCCCCCGAAGGTGAACCCCAGGACGAGGCGGCGTGGATCTACGACCAGGCCTTCGTACTGCTCGCCCTCGCGACAGTCCGGCAGGCGGGCGTGGCAGGGGATCATGAAGCCCTGGCGGTGAAGATCAGGGAGAATCTCGAAGGCCTCGAGCGGCCGGAGGGAGGTTTTGTGGAACAGGGGCCGCACCCGTTCCAGGCCAATGCCCACATGCACCTCTTGGAGGCGTGTCTCGCCTGGGAGCAAGCGGGCGGCGACGCCGGCTGGAGCGCGCTCGCGGATCGCATCGTGCGACTGGCCACGGCGGCCTTCATCGACGAGGATCTCGGGTGCCTCAGAGAGTTCTTCGATAGCCGCTGGCAGCCCGCGAGCGGCCAGGATGGGCGGTTGGTCGAACCCGGCCACCAGTTCGAATGGGCCTGGCTCCTTGTTCGTCATGGACGGGCGCGCGGCCGGGCGGACCTGACGGCGCTTGCGCATCGCCTCTACGACTTCGGGCGACGCGGGGTAGGCGCGCGACCCGTGATCGCGTTCGACGCTCTCGACACCAGCGGCCAGGTGACCAACCGCAGGTCCAGGCTGTGGCCGCAGACTGAATGGTTGAAGGCCTCGCTGGCCCTCGCCGACCAGGCCAGGGACGGCGAGCGAGAGGCGCATCTCGAGGACGCCGCAGCCGCTCTGCGCGCCTTGTGGTCCTATTTGACGCCAGACGGTCTATGGCGCGACAAGCATCTCGGCGGCGGGCGGTTCATTGACGAACCCGCGCCCGCGAGTTCGTTCTACCACATCATGGCCGCCTTCAATCAGCTCTCGGAGAGCGCGTCGGAAGGCCGCCTCGCAGGGCTGCCCGAGCTCACGCTCAGCTAGCCGAATTTAGCATAACGCGCTTTCACGCAGGCTTGTTCCCGGCTGGTGGACGGCTCTGCTTGTGGTCATGTCGCGGAACGGGCACAACGCTGGCTTCCAGTTCCAGCCATTCGCGTGATCCCATGCCCGCCACCGCCTACGGCCTCGACGGTTCCAATACTCAGGCGCCCGGATTGGGCGGGGGAGCGCAGGGAGTCTCCAGCGCGCTCTTCGGAGATCTCGACAGGTCGCTCGGGTGGGGCGGATTCAACGATTTCGGCCCGTTGTTCGGCGGGCTCAATGCCGATGACCGGGGCGTCACCGGTCCCAACGGCAAGCCGTCGCTCGATCCGACGGGCGCGGGCGTCCAGATCACGCGCGGGCTCGCGGGCTGGAGCGCCCTGGGCACGGCGGCGACGGTGACCTTCGCCTTTCGTTCCACCGCGCCGAACGACATGCCGTCGGACACGTCCGGCTTCACGCGGTTCACCGACGCGCAGATCGCCGCGACCCTGCTCGCACTCGCGTCCTGGTCCGACGTGGCGAACATCACCTTCCAGCGGGTCGACGGGGGCGACGGCTATTCGAACTCCGCGACCATGCTGTTCGGCAACTACGCGAATGGCCAGGGCGGCGCGGCGGCCTTCGCCTATTCGCCTGGAAGCCGCACCGACACCAACGCAGGCAACAACGGCTTCACCCTATTAGCGGGCGACGTCTGGATCAACTACAGCCTCAGCTACAACGCATCGCCGGTCATGCTGGCCTATGGGCAGCAGGTGCTGACGCACGAAATCGGCCATGCCATCGGTCTGCGGCACCCTGGCGACTACAACGCGAGCGAAGGCGTCAGCATCACCTACGCCGGGCATGCGACCCACTACGAAGACTCTCGCCAGTACACGCTGATGAGCTACTTCAGCGAGAGCAACACCGGCAGCACGTTCGGCGGTCGTTACGCCGCCGCGCCGCTGATGGACGACATCGCGGCCGCCCAGCGCCTGTACGGCGCCAACATGACCACCCGCACCGGGGACACGGTCTATGGGTTCAACTCGAACGCCGGGTTCAGCTGGTTCCGGACGAACGACGGCTTTGCGCAGGTGATCTTCTGCGTCTGGGACGCCGGTGGGCAGGACACCCTTGATTTCTCGGAGTACGCCCAGAACCAGCTGATCGATCTGCGCCAGGGGGCCTTCTCGAACGTCGGTCAGCTGACCGGCAACGTGTCCATCGCCATCGGCGCCGTGATCGAGAACGCCATTGGCGGCTACGGCAACGACACGATCCGCGGCAACGCGGCGGACAACCGCATCACCGGCGGCGCCGGCAACGACACCATCGATGGCGGCCTCGGGATCGATACGGTCATCTATTCGGGCGCCAGTTCGCAATACACCATCACCTGGAACGGCCGGGTCGGCACCGTGACCGGGCCGGATGGCACGGACACCCTGACCAACGTCGAGTTCCTGCGGTTCTCCGACACCACCATCGCCGCGGCCCCCACGGGCGGTCTGCTGGTCGGTGGCGACATCACCAACAACACGATCAACGGCACCGCCTTCGCCGACACCCTGGGGGGGCTTGGCGGCAATGATGTCCTGCACGGGGCGGGCGGTAACGACACCCTCGACGGTGGTTCGGGCGCCGACACCCTGAACGGCGGCGACGGCGATGACGTGCTGATTGGCGGCCTTGGCGCCGATGTGCTCGACGGTGGCGCCGGCGTGGATACGGCGGATTATTCCGGCGCCGGTGGGGCGGTGGTGGTCAACCTTCAGACCGGCGTCGCCTCAGGCGCCGCCGGCGACGACACCCTGACGAACATCGAGGTCGTCCTCGGCTCGGCCTATAACGACGACCTGACCGGCAATGCGGCGGACAACATAATCCGCGGCAACAATGGGGTCGATGTGATCCGTGGCGGCGCCGGCAACGACCAGCTCTTCGCCGGCGATCCGGGCATTCTGGAGATCATAAAGTCTCGCCTCACGGACAACGGGACCCGCGCCAACGCGATCAGCCTGGACGACTATTTCGTCACCACGACGCGTCTGGACGTCATCGACTCCGGCGTGCCGCACGCGACCGTCGTGGCGACCGGTCATGGCGGGTTCGAGAACTACGCCTTCACCGCGACGGCGGGCGCGGCGGTGCAGATCGACATCGATCTGGCCAGCTTCGACAGCACGATCCGGATCTATGACGCGTCCGGCAACGAGCTCGCGTCCAACGACGACGCCAGTCCGCAGGATGGCGCGCGAACCGACTCCGGGCTGGTCTTCAACGCGCCGGCGGACGGGGTCTACTACGTTCGGGTCGGGTCGTGGGTGAGCAGCCCCACGGGAGGTGGGTTCATCGACGAACCGCCGCCGGCGGGATCGACCTATACGCTCCACGTCAGCGTGCCAGGCCACCAGACGGCCCCAGTCCAGACCCCTGGATCGACCCTCCATGGCGACGAAGGCAACGATATTCTGAACGGCGGTTCGGGCGTCGACACCCTGAATGGCGGCGCGGGCGACGACACCATCAACGGCGGCGGCGAGAATGACGTCATCGACGGCGGCGACGGCACGGACACGGCCGTCTACAGCGGCATCCGCGCGGCCTACACCATCACCACGACGAATGGGGTGACCACGATCAGCGGCCTGGAGGGGACGGACACGTTGCGGAACGTGGAACGTATCCAGTTCCAGGATCAGGTCGTCGTGCTGCAAACGACCCAGCCCGATACCGGCGTCACCCTAACGGGGACGGCGGGCGGAGAAACGCTCACGGGCACCAACTTCGCCGACACCATCAGCGGCCTGGGCGGCGACGACGTGCTCGTCGGCCTGGGGGGCAATGACACCCTTTCAGGCGGCGAGGGGGCCGATCGTATCGAGGGCGGCGCCGGCGCGGACACGATCAACGGCGGGGCCGGCGACGACATCCTGATCGGCGGCGCGGACAACGACAGCATCGACGGCGGCGACGGCTCCGACATCGCGGTCTACGCCGGTGCGCGCAGCGCCTATACGATCACCACCACCGACGGCGTGACCACCATCACGGGCGCGGAGGGCGTGGACACGCTGCGCAACGTCGAGCGCGTGCAGTTCGCCGATCAGATCGTCACCGTGGGGGCGCCTGCGACCGGGGTCACCCTGAACGGCACGTCCGCCGGCGACACCCTGACCGGAACCAACTTCGCCGACGTCATCAACGGCAACGACGGCGACGATGTCATCCAGGGCCTGGATGGTGATGATCGGCTGTCTGGCGGCCCCGGCGCCGACCGGATCGACGGCGGCGCGGGGATCGACACGCTCGTGCTGCCGAGCGCCAACGATCGCTATTATTTCGTCCAGACCACCTATGGCTGGGAGGTCTACGACGCCAACAGCGAGCCCGACCGCATCTACGGCATCGAACGGATCCAGTTCGCGGGCGGCGAGCCTGTCGACATCGCGACCGCGGTGGCGAACAGCTTCAACGTCTGGGGCTACATCGCGGGCTATCCCGACCTGATCGCGGCTTACGCGGCCAACCCGCTGGAGGCCTATGGCCACTACATGGCCCTGGGTGAGGCGTCAGGTCGATCGCCCGAGGCCTTTGACGCCCTGCGCTACCTCGCCTCCAATCCCGATCTGATCGGCGCCTACGGTCAGGACGTCCGGGCGGCGGCGGAGCACTATGTGCGCCTCGGGGTCGCTGCCGGGCGGTCCGCCGACAGCTTCGTCGGCTGGCAGTACATCGCCAGCAATCCCGACCTGATCCCCCTGTTCCGTGACGACGCGGCCGCGGCCACCCTGCATTACGTCCAGACCGGCTACGGGCAGGGGCGGCCGACCGCTTCGTTCGACCCGCTTCTGTACGCGGCCTCGAACCGCGACATCGCCATCGCCTACGGAACGGACACCGATACGCTCTATCGGCACTATCTGCTGGCCGGTTTCGACGCGGGGCGGCCGACCGACACCTTCGATCCGCTGGTTTACGCGGCCTCGAATCCGGACGTGGCCAGGGCCTATCGAGACGATGCCGCGGCCGCCCTTAACCACTTCATCCTGCTTGGGGCCGCCGAGGGGCGTCCGACCGACACCTTCGACCCGCGCGAGTACCTGGCCGCCAACCTGGACCTGGCCCGCGCCTATGGAATGGACACCCTGGGAGCCACGCGCCACTACCTGATCTACGGGCTGGACGGCGGTCGCCCGGCCTATGGCTTCGATGCGGTCGGCTATCTGCTCAGCAACCCGGACCTGGCCGGAATGACGCCGGATCAGGCCCTGGATCACTGGATCGAGGTCGGCGCGCGCGAGGGTCGTCGGGGCGATGAGTTCTTCGGTCGTGATCAGGGCCTGCTGGCCACCGATCACGGCATTCCGCTGACCGTTGGACCTGTGTCGGCCACCGACTCGGTCGGCGACCTGGACCCGATGGACTGGTACTCGATGGAGATGCAGGCGGGGCAGACCGTGAGCCTGGATCTGCGCGGCGGCGGGGCCGGCTTCACGCTGACGGACGGGACGCTCCTCGTCTATGACGCGCGCGGCAATCTGGTCGCCAGCGACTTCGACTCCGGCCCCGGCCTGGACGCCAGCCTGACCTTCACCGCCTCCGCCCCGGGCCTCTACTATGTGGTGGTGTCGAGCGCGAACAGCAGCAGCGGCCAGTACAGCCTGCTGATCAATCCGGGACCGGCGACGGCTCCGGCGATCGACGAGGCCCTGACCTTGCCGCCGCCTGAGGACGCCTGGGTCTCGCCGGCGGCGGAGAACGACGACTTCGCCCCCGAAGTCTGCCTGGCCTTCGGAGGCGACGAAGGCCTGCTGCTCGACCCGGCGACACCCGTCATGGATCCGTCGGGCGGGCGTGGCCTACCGCTCCCGTGGCGTTCGGGCGGCGATTTCGACATGTTCGACGACCACGGCCCCTTCTCTGGCGCCTTCCACCATCCCTGGGGTCAGTCGCACACGATGTAGGCCAAGAGGTCGGCCTGGCGAGTGTTTGTCAGGCCGACTTCAGGCGCCGCGTCGAACGCGCCAGGGCTGGTCCGAGGTCCGGTCGATCCAGTCAAGAATCCGGCTGAGCGACGGGTTCCGATAGCCGTTGAACGGGTCGGTCTCCGACGCCGCCCAGTGCGGATTAAGGCTGGGGTCCCGCATGAGCTCGTCGCCCCACGTGTCGTAGAGGTCCACCAGTTCGCTGTCGTCCCAAGCGACCCGTTCCCGCGTGTCGTTGCGTCCTCGTGTCGCCGATTCGCGATGCGTCAGCTCGATGCCGCCAGCCATGACGACGGAAAGCCCTGCCGCGCGGATGCGCAGGCAGAGGTCGACATCGTTGTAGGCTACCGCGAGCCGTTCATCGAAGCCTCCGACTCGATCGAAGGCGGACCGCGAGACCGCCAGGAACGCTCCGGTCACGGCCGCCGCCGCCCGGTCCCGACGCCATCGGCCGAGCGGGCCGCTAGCCGTGGGATTCGCGCCAACGCCTTCATGCAGGGGGCGGCCGTCGACGGCGCCCAGGATCATCCCGGCGTGCTGAATGGTCCCGTCCGGATAATGCAGCCGAGCCCCGACCGCGCCAACCTGGGGATCGGCGAACAGCCGATCCAAGGCGAGGTCCCAGCCGTGGGTCCGCATCTCCACGTCGTTGTTGGCGAAGATCAGGACGTCGGCCTGGCGTCCCGCGACGGCCTGGTTGTTCAGCCGCGACCAGTTGAAGGGCTCGTCCGCCGACTGGACGGCGATCCCATCGCCCCGGAGCCGTCTGAACGTGGCCAAGGTTTCGGCATCCGTGCTCCGGTTATCGATGACGATAAACTCCAGCCGGTCCGGCCGAGCCGCCGTGTCGCGCAGGCTCGAAACCGCGCGTGTCAGAAGCTCGCCACGGTCGCGTGTCGGGATGACGACAAGCAGCCGGGCCGCGGGCGCCGCCGCGTCTCGGACCTGCTCAGCAACCGACTGCGTGCAACGGCCGTGCGTGGTGAGACTGGTCAAAAGCCGGGGAAGGTGGACGATGCGGCCGGAGCGCTGGAGAGCGTCCACCAGCGTTTTGCGACGGGCATCCGTGGTCGCTCCGGCAGAGACGAGCGCGTCGCCTCTGATCCAGAGGACGGCCGGAACTTCGGGCGTCGTCTCGAGATCGCGGGGGTCGGGGGCTCCATAGAAGCAGGGCGCGCTGTAAGTCGGCCCGCGCCTCCAGTCGCGCGTGAGATGGTCGTGGTCGGCGTAAACGGCGTCCGCGCCGGTCCGGTCGGCCGCCCAGGCGAGCCAGGCCAGAGCTTCGGGCTCCAGCCGCGTTCCAGCGGAGAGCAGAACGGTGGCTTCCGCCGCGCCGGACCCAGCCGGCGCCTCGCCGAAGCGAACTCGCGTGTCCTGCACCCCGAACGTCCCGACGGGATGGTCGGCAAGATCCGGTCGCCCTGTGACGACGACCCGCCAGGTGGCGAGACTCTGGTCCAAGATGCTGGAGAGGGTCGTCCGGACATCGACCGGTGCGGCGTCCGCGGCGTCCACGACGACCGACACGTCCATGCTGATGCGGGCCGGCGGCGGGGCGATGGGATAGGCCTTCCGGAAGGCGTCATAGGCCTCGACCGGATAGGTTGATGCGACGGCGAGTTCGTCGAGCAGACGCCGGCCTGCTTCCAGATTGGCCGAAAGCGCCGCCAGCAATTCCGTCGTGGCCGATTGCCCGAAATGGCTGGCGCCCAGGCGGTGGCGGGCTCCGAGCGCCAGGAGCTCATCGCGGGCGGCGGTCAGGTCGGGCTCGAGCTCCAGGGCGCGCGCGTAAGCGTCGACGGCTTCCGACGTCCGGCCCTGGAGCTTCAGCGCATGTCCGAGATGCAGGCAGGTTTCGCCGTTCGGTTGGAGGTCGAGGGCGGACCGATAGGCCGCCTCCGCCTCGGCCGCACGGCCGGCTTCCTTGAGCGCGTGGCCCCATTGAACCCGCAACGGGATGCGAGCCGGCTGTCGCGCGACAGCCAGGGCGTAGGCATCGGCCGCCGTGGTCCAGTCGCCTCTGCGTCGGGCGGCGAGCGCCAGCTCCGTATGCGGATTGCGGCGCCGCCAGCGCCCGATCAGGGCCGACAGTCCGCGCGTTGTGTCGCCGGGGCCGCTAATCGGTCGCTCCGGGATAGGTCAGGTCGATCGGAGCCTGGCCGAAGCGGGGGCGCGCCCCGCTCAATGGCTTGAGGTTCGGCCGGGTCTGGCGGACGCGGACGGGGTGGGTCATGTCCGTCACCTCTCCCGCCTCATGATCCCGTTCCCCAGCCAGGAGGGGACTGTAGAAGGGATCGCCATCGGCGAAAACCCGGCGCCAGCGACGCAGGAAACGGGCGTCGTCCTCCGGGTGGTCGACCTGTTTGCTTAGCGCGCGGGAGGCGGATTCGTGATGATAGAGCACCGCGTGGCCGTCGTTCAGGACCTGGTACCCGGCCGAGCCGATCCGCAGGCACAGGTCCGTGTCGTTGAAGCCGATCTCTTGGGCCTCGTCGAAGCCGCCGACCTCGGTGAAGACCTCGGCGCGCATCATCATGCAGGCGGCGGTGACGGCCAGATAGTTCCGCACGCTGACCAGGCTGGAGTTGTAACCCCCGGCTCGCCCCCCATCGTGATCGTGAAGGGCGAATTTGTGGGCGTGGTCGGCGGCGCGGCCGATGCCGAGCACCACGCCGGAATGCTGGATGCGCCGGTCTGGGTAGAGCAACGTTGCGCCGACCACTCCAACGTCCGGCCGCGCCGACAGGCCGCGCATATGCTCCAGCCAGCCCGGCTCGATCGCCTCGATGTCGTTGTTGAGGAACAGCAGGTGCGCGTAGCCGTCGCCGTACGCGCGGACCGCTGCATTATTGATGGCCGAGAAGTTGAACGGCCCCGCGTAGCGCATGACGCGGACGCGGTCGCCGAGGCCATCCAGATAGGCCGCCGTCTCGGGCTCGACGGACTGGTGGTCCACCACCAGGATGTCGACGCTGTCGCGGGGCGTGGTGTCGAACAGCGACTGGATGCAGGTGCGCAGCAGGTCGACGCGGTCCCGGGTGGGGATGATCACAAGGGTGCGGCCGCCTTCGTCCGGCTCGTCGACCCGGTAGGCGTTGAAGGCGGGGCCGGGGCTGACGCGCGCCGCGCTACCCTGGCGCTCAAGGCTGCGCTGGATCGACGCTGTCGTGGCCGCCGTGACCTCGTCCTGTCGCTGGTGCCCCGCGCTGCGGCTGTGGGTTCGCCAGCGGTAGAGCATGGCCGGCACGTGGGCGACGCGTTCCGCCCGCTCGATGACGCGCAGCACGAAGTCGACGTCTGCCGAGATGGACATGGTCTCGTCGAAGCCGCCGACAGCCAGCGCTGTCTCGCGCTCCACGCAGACCAGATGCACGAAATAGGGGTGCGACAGATAGTAGTCGCGCGAGAAGGCGGGCCGCGCCACGAAATGGTGGATGTCATCGGTCGCCGGGCCGGTGATGATCTCGTCGGTGTAGATCAGTTCGACGCCCGTGCGGGCCGCGTCCAGCAGACGGAAAACGGCCTCCGGCTCCAGGACGTCGTCGTTGTCGAGCAGGGCGACATAGTCGCCGCGCGCTGCGCGCAGGCCGTCATTGGTGGCGCGGGCGATGCCGCCGTTCTCGTCGCGCAGGATCAGGCGAATGCGCGCGTCCGCCGCCGCGGCATGCTCCAGCACCTCGCGCACGGGGGCGGCGGACGATCCGTCGTCGACGCAGATCAGCTCCCAGTTGCCGCACCACTGATCCCGGACGCTGGCGATCGCTTCGCGCAGCCACGCCTCGGGCGTGTTGAAGATCGGCATGACGATGGACAGCAGCTGTCCCGCCGTGTCGGCCGTCATGCGCTCGCGACGGCGCTGGATGGCCTCGGGGGACAGGCCGTCGAGACGAGCCAGCCAGGCCTTGGCCGCCTCTGATCGTTCGACCCGGACGCGGCTCGGCGTCAGGATCGGGCCGGAGCCCCCCAGGCGGACCATGTATTCGCCCTCGCGGTCGGCGGGCTGGAGGGCGGTCATCTCCAGGTAGAAAGCGCGAGGAGGGGAAGGGTAGCCGAGTGATTCCAGATCGGGCCGGTCGATGTCGACGGGCGCGGTCGCCACCACCCGACCGTCGCGCACCAGTTCGATCGTCGTCTCGTCACCAAGCCAGTCGGGCGCCACCCAGCCGCTGATGGCGCTGGCGCTGGCGCTTTCGACGGCGCCGACGATAGGCGGGGTCAGGTCCGGCAGGCGCGCCAGTCGGGACAGGTCGCGGCGGATCAGCTCCCCCGCCGCCTCGGATTGCCCCAGATTGTGGGCCCGATGCAGCAGATCGGCGGCCGCCCCGCCCCGCCCGATACGCTTCATCAGGTGGCCGTGGTGGAACAGCAGGTCGGGGTCGTCCGGCTGGACCGCGTGGGCCCGGTCATAGGCCTCGGCCGCCTCCTGAAGGCGGCCGGCTTCCTTGAGCATGTGGCCGTACTGGACCCAGCCGCCGAAGTGATCGGGACGAACCTCCAGATGCCTGGCCCAGGCTTGAGCAGACGCGGCCCAGTGGCGACGCGCTGCCGCCTCGGCGGCATCTCGCCGGAAGGGGCTGTCCCAGCGCGACGGCGCCCCGCGCGCCCGCTTCACCCATTGTTTGAGTTGTCGCTTCATCGGCCCCGGACTCTCAGCCTGGCTTAGCGGCTTCGGTCCGCTTGGCCTAGCCTTGTGATTCCATGGCCCGGCGGCTAACCCCTCGACAACGCGAACCGGCGCGGGGGCGGGCTGTGGCTTCACCAGTAGTTCTGATCAAGACGCGCCGCTTCGGTGACGATCGCGGCTGGTTTGTCGAGACCTGGTCCGAGGCGCGCTGGGCGGCGCAGGGGGTCGAAGGCCGGTTTGTTCAGGACAACCATTCGATGTCCGCGCAGGTCGGCACCATCCGCGGCATCCACTTCCAGCGTGCGCCGCACGCCCAGGGAAAGCTGGTGCGGTGCATACGGGGCCGGATCATGGATTACGCGGTGGACCTGCGTCGCGGCTCCCCCACCTACGGCCGGCACGTATCGGCCGAGCTGTCGGGCGAGAACGGCGACCAGCTGTGGGTGCCGATCGGCTTCGGCCACGCCTTCGTCACGCTCGAGCCGAACACCGAGGTGGCCTACAAGGTCACCGACGTCTACGCGCCAGACTGCGACGGCGGGGTGATCTGGAACGATCCGATCATCGGCATCGAGTGGCCGATCCCGGCCTCGGGGCCGGTGCTGTCGGATAAGGACGGCAAGCTGCCGACCCTGTCAGACTTCGACAGTCCCTTCGACTATGATGGCCGGCCGCTGGACGGCGTCGCCGGCGCATAACGAATTCAAGGAGCACCGACGTGCGCATTCTGGTCACCGGCGGCGCCGGCTTCATCGGTTCGGCCCTGGTGCGCCGCCTGATCCAGCACACGGACCACGAGGTCCTGGTGTTCGACAAGCTGACCTATGCGGGCCTGCTGTCCTCCTTGGAGCCGGTGGCGGCGAGCAACCGATACAGCTTCGTCCAGGGCGACATCACCGACGCCGACGCCGTGGCAGCGGCGATCCAGGGATTCCAGCCCCAGGTGATCGCCCACCTTGCCGCCGAGAGCCACGTCGACCGCTCGATCGACGGGCCGGGAGAGTTCATCCAGACCAATGTGGTCGGCACCTTCGTCATGCTCCAGCAAGCGCTGGGCTACTGGCGGGGATTGGAGGGCGAGGGCAAGGACGCCTTCCGCTTCCATCACATCTCGACCGACGAGGTGTTCGGCTCGCTCGGCGAGGAAGGCTTCTTCACCGAGACCACGCCCTACGATCCCCGCTCACCCTATTCGGCGTCCAAGGCGTCGTCGGATCACCTGGTGCGGGCCTGGGGCCACACCTACGGCCTGCCGGTCCTGGTGACCAACTGCTCGAACAACTACGGGCCGCACCATTTCCCGGAGAAGCTGATCCCACTCATCATCATCCGCGCCCTGAACGGCGAGGCGCTGCCGGTCTATGGTGACGGATCGAACGTGCGGGACTGGCTGTTCGTGGACGACCACGCCCGTGCGCTGCAGGCCGTGTTCGAAAAGGGCGCGCCGGGAGAGACCTATAACGTCGGCGGCAATGCGGAGATGAAGAACATCGACGTGGTGCGCACCATCTGCGCCATCCTGGATCAGGTCCGACCCCGAGAGGATGGCAAGCCCTACGCCGACCAGATCACCTTCGTGACCGACCGCCCGGGTCACGACCAGCGCTATGCGATCGACGCCTCCAAGATTCGTGACGAACTGGGTTGGGAGCCGTCGGTGACCTTTGAACAGGGCATTCGCCAGACGGTGGAATGGTACCTGAACAACCGCGACTGGTGGCAAGCTATCCTCGACGGCCGCTATGCGACCCAACGCCTGGGCGTGAATGGCTGAGCCAATCGACATCCTGGTCACCGGGGGCACCGGGCAGGTCGGGCTGGAGCTCCAGGCCATCGACTGGCCGGCGCATGTCCGGCTGCATGCGCCGACGCGCCAGGAACTGGATCTTGGAAACGGCGACTCGATCGCCCAGGCCTTCGAACGCACCGCCTTCGCCGCCGTCATCAACGCCGCCGCCTACACCGCCGTCGACAAGGCGGAAGGTGAAGTCGCCGCGGCCTTCGCCGCCAACGCGATGGGCCCTGCCTTGTTGGCCGATGCGACGCGGGCAGCGGGGCTTCCGTTGGTCCATGTCTCTACCGACTATGTCTTCGACGGCTCGGGGGATCGGCCGTACGTCGAGGACGACGCGGTCGGCCCGTTGGGCGTCTATGGGGCCTCGAAGCTGGCAGGAGAGCTGGCGGTCAGGACAGGAAATCCGCGCTCCGTGGTTTTGCGTACGGCCTGGGTGCTGAGCGTCCACCGCGCCAACTTCCTGAAGACCATGCTGCGAGTCGGCGCGGAACGCCCCCTGCTGCGGGTCGTCGACGATCAGGTCGGCTGCCCGACCGGCGCGCGCGACATCGCCTGGGCGCTACGCGACATCACCCTGCGGATGATCGCGGACCCTCAAGCCCCGACCGGGGTCTACCATTTCGTCAACTCGGGCGAGACCAGTTGGTGCGGCCTGGCGCGCGAAATCTTCCGTCTTAGCGCCGAGGCCGGCGGACCCTCGCCCGAAGTGGAGGCGATCGCTACCGCCGATTATCCGACGCCCGCGCGACGACCGTCTAATTCGCGGCTGTCCACCACCAAGCTGACGCGCGACCACGGCGTTCAGCCCCGGCCCTGGCAGGACGCCGTGGCCGAGATCATCACCGAGTTGAACCAAGGAGCCGCCGCATGAAGGGCATCATCCTGGCCGGCGGATCCGGCACCCGCCTGCATCCGATGACGCTTGTCACGTCCAAGCAGCTGATGCCGATCTACGACAAGCCGATGATCTATTATCCGCTGTCGACGCTGATGCTGGCGGGCATCCGCGAGGTGCTGATCATCTCCACCCCGCGCGACACGCCCTCGTTCCAGGCCTTGCTGGGCGACGGATCGAAGTGGGGCATGGACATCCAGTATGCGGTCCAGCCCAGCCCCGACGGCCTGGCCCAGGCCTACATCATCGGCGCCGACTTCGTCGCAGGCGGCCCGTCGTCCCTGATCCTGGGTGACAACATCTTCTACGGTCACGGGATCACAGACCTGTTCACCAGCGCCATGGCCCGGCCGCAGGGGGCCAGCGTGTTCGCCTATCACGTCAACGATCCCGAGCGGTACGGCGTGGTCGAGTTCGACCGCGACATGCGCGCCCTGACGATCGAGGAAAAGCCGACCCAGCCGCGCTCCAACTGGGCGGTCACGGGCCTGTATTTTTACGACGAACAGGTGGTGGACATCGCCGCTAACCTGAAGCCGTCGGCGCGGGGCGAGCTGGAGATCACCGACGTCAACCGCGCCTATCTGGAGAAGGGCCAGCTGTCGGTCGAGATCATGGGCCGGGGCTTCGCCTGGCTCGACACGGGCACGCCCGACAGCCTGATCGAGGCGGCCGAGTTCGTCCGCACGCTGGAGAAGCGGCAGGGTTTCAAGATCGCCTGCCCCGAGGAAGTCGCCTTCGAGAAGGGCTTCATCGATTCAGGCCAACTCGAACGGCTGATCGCCGACCTGGGCAAGAGCGCCTACGGGGGCTACCTGCGTGAAACGGTCCTGGCCCGTCGCTGACGGCTCAGACGGCGCCCACCGGCTTCTGGCCCGCGGTGCTGGCCAGGTAGCGAGCTTCCTCGGCTAGCCAAAGGTCCGCGTAATCCACGCCCTTCCAGGCGTCGAACCACGGGCCGCCGTTGGTGTAGTGAACGGCCGCAGGCGGGGTCTCGGGGGCCTGATATTCGCCTTCGAGGAAGTTCCAGGTCAGGTCCAGTTCGCCGATATCGGCGTCGTCCACCCAGCTGAAGCGGTGCAGGTAGGCCGGTTCGGCCGAATTCACGACCGCGGGCGTCAGGGCCTTCACCGCCGGATGGCGGCCGTTGAAGACCATGAAGGATGACCAGTTCTTGCGCGGGTAGGTCGTCTGGACCTTGTCGTCCATCTTCCTGGCGTTGGCCGGGACATAGTCGTGCTTGACCACATAGACCGCCTTGCTGGGGTCCAGCAGGGGCAGGAGTTCATCCAGCGGCCGGGTGAACAGGAAATCGCAGTCCACGAACACGGTCCAGCCGTCATGGGCGGAGATGTAGGGGGTCAGGAACCGGGTGAGTGAGAACTCGGTCGAGGCCAGCGCGTCGGCCGGGCGGGTGTAGAGGCCCAGTTCGCGCACCACCGGCTGGCGCAGCGGATGGACGCTGACCTTCTCCGACGAGCGGCGCAGGATCGAATGCCGGCAAACCTGCCAGGCGATGTCCTCGCGGCTGTCGTAACCGACGAAGACCTTCAACCGATCGCTGGCCATGGATGGCTCCTCTCGTTCTGCGAAACATTCGCATGTCGTAGCCGTCCAGATCAACCGAGGCGGCCAAGGTTGGCTTTCAGTTCTGGCCCGAACCCGACTAAGAGTAGCGCAGGACAGGGCGGAGAGTCATGGACAAGAGCGCGATTGTCGTTCTGGGGATGCATCGCAGCGGCACCTCGGCCGTGGCGGGTGTGCTCAGCCTGCTCGGCTATTCCACGCCTCGAACCCTGCTGGCTCCCAAGGCCGATAATCCGCGCGGCTTCTTCGAAAGCCGGGTCATCGTCCAGACCAGCGACAGGATTCTCGCTGCGCTCGGCTCATCGTGGAAGGACTGGCGCGGACTGGACCTCGACGCCATCGGCGACGACCAGCGCGCGGCTTTCATCGAGGACGCCAGGGCCGCCCTGACTTCGGAGTTCGGCGACGCCCGCCGAATCGTCCTGAAGGACCCCCGCATCTGCCGCCTGGCCCCGGTCTGGCAGCCCGCCTTGGCCGATCTCGGGTTCGAGACCCGCTACGTCCTGCCGCTGCGCCCCCCCGCCGAGGTGGTCGCCTCGCTCAACCGTCGCGCCTACGCCAACCGCGCCGAGTCCGTCCTGCTGTGGCTCCGTCATGTTTTGGAGGCCGAGGCGGCCACGCGAGACTGCCCGCGCGCCTTCGTCGAATGGGCCGCCTTCCTGAGGGACACCCAGGCGGAGCTGACGAGGATCGCAGAACAGATTGGCTGGGATGAGCTCGAGATTGGCGAGCAACATCGAGAGGGCATCGCCGGCTTCCTGAGTGAGGACCTGCACCACGAGCGGCCGACAGTCGCTGGTGGCGACCCCGCTGTTCATGGCTGGGTCGAGGAGACCTACACTCTGCTGTGCAGCCTCATCGCGGACCCGGCCGAGCCGCGCGCCTGCGGCCGTCTGGACGAAATCGCGGGAGAGCTGGACTCCGCCTCGTCGATTTTCGACCTAACCTCCTCAGCCAGGACCCTCTCGGTCGAGCCCGAGATCAAGCGCGTCCGCGCGGCCCCGCCTGCTGAGCCGAGGAACCAGACCGACGCGGAGAACGCCAGCGAAATCGGCGCGCGGCTCATGGCTGAGATCGAGGCCGTGAAGGCCCGGGGGAAGCAGGAGAAGGACCAGCTAAGGGCAACTCTGACCCAGGCCGAGGCCGAGAAGGGGCATTTGCGGGCCGCCGTGGCCGAGATCCGTCAGGCGGTGCGGTCCGCGCGCAAGATCGCCGTCCGGGAGTTCGGGGCGCCGGAGGAGCTTTTGGGCTCCATTGATGGAGCCGGCGGCGCTGAGGGGCGAGACGAAGCCCCGGATGTGTCCGAGGAAATCGATAGCCTTGTCCGGGCCCTGGGGAAGCAGTTGGTCGCCCTGTCCTCACGACTACAGCAAGCCGAAGTGCAGCTCGGAGAGGCGAAGAGCCAGGTCGAGGGGGCGCAAGCCCGGATCGTCGAGGCCGAGACCGCGGCGGCGACAGTTGGAAAGGCGAAACAAGCTGCCGAGCAGTATGCGACGGCGCTAGAAGTCGAGTTGGCTGAGGCGCGAAAAGCCGCTGATGCTCAAGCTCACGCCCTGGAGATCGCACGGACGGAGTTGGCGAGCGCCACGAATGAAGCCTTGCGTATCAATGAGCTTCGCGGTGCGGCCGACGCTCTCGCGGAGACCTTGCGGACCGAGTTGGCGGCCGCGGTCAGCACGGCCGAGGATTTGCAGGTCAGACTGCAGGTGTCCGAAGGGAACCGGTGCGAGCTCGCTGACCGTCTGGCTACGCTTGAGGGGGACGTTGCCGCCCTTCGACAGGCTGAGGCGCGGCAGCAGGAGATGCTGGGCCTGCTGGACAGTTCGGCGAAGTCAGCGGCCGAGCAACTCAAATCCCGGGACCGCATGATCCAGGATCTCGGTGACGAACTCGCGACCGCGCGGGCCGCAGCCGCCGAGGTTACGGTGGCTCGCGAAGGTCTAGAAAAGGCTCTTCAAACCGCCGAGGCGCGCGCGATGTCAGCGAACCAGGCGTGGTCCGGTGAAAAGGCGCTGAACGCGAGGCTGCAAGCGGCGACCCGCGACCTTGAACATCAACTGACGGCCCTGCGCCGGGAGCATGAGGCGACGACCAGCCGGCTGCGTCTGCTGGAGGAGCTTGAGGCGGATCTTCGGCTTCGTCCCCTCCGCACCCTGATGCGGCGTCGCGGAGGCGAAGCGGCGGCCTGACCGCGCCTCAGCGGCCGCCGCCCAGGGCGGCATAGGCGGCGTCGAGCGCCTCGTTCCGGGCGATGATCAGCCCACCCGTCTGCGCGGTTTGGGTGACGGGGGCGTCCAGGGCGCCGGGGGTGGGGCTGCCGTCCACCGAGGGTCCGTAGAAGATGTGAGCGCCGATCTGGCGCACTCGCTGCAAACGCCGCCCCCACGACGGGCTCACATAGTTGGCATGGTAGTTCAGCGCCGAATCGGGCAGCTGGCGCGATGCGGCGCCGCTCAGCACCGAATGGGCGATCCGTGTCGCCCTGGCCCAGGCGGCGGCGTTCACCACGCCCCTGCCGATCGAACCGTCGCAAGTGAAGGTGAACTGACACGTCCGGTGATTGCGCTGATAAACCACTTCGCAGATCTGTCCGGGATATCGCCCGCTCTTGGCGCGATTGAGCACGACCTCGGCCACGGCCGTCTGGCCGGCTTCACTCTCGCTTCGCGCCTCGAAGTAAATGGCCTGCGAGAGGCATTCGAGATCGGTGGCCGGCATGCTGACCGGGGTGGTCAGGTCCAGACCGCCCCGACGTGAGGGACGGGCGAACAACGCTGGCTGGGGCGGCGGGATCAGGGCGGTGACGAAATCGTCGACGGCGAGCGGCGACGGATTGACTGGCGCGGACGGCGCCGGGCTCGATACTGTCGAAGTGGCGTTTGGACGCGCCGCTGCAGGCCTTGGCGCCGCTGGTCGGGAGCGGGTTTGGGTTGAACGCGTTCGCGGCGCATCTACCAGTCGCGCGCCGTCGCCCTCAGCGACCATCTGCTGCAGCCGTTGGTTCAGACGTTGCCGCCGTTCCGCATCGGATGCCGCGCCCGGGCTGGCGGCGTCGTCAGCCCCGGGGTAAGCAGTCAGGGCATGGGCGGGCGCGGCCAAGGCGCCGAAGCCAAGGCCGGCAGCCACAGTCGCCGCAACCAGGTACAATGCAAACGCGCGCAGGGCCGTTCCCCCAAAAAGTTTCTCCCCATACCATTGGGGAGACGAGGCTCAAAGCTGAGCCGCTCGCGCCGCGCACTGGGGCGTCACCGGCGAAACGTGGCGGATTCTCCCTGATCGAAGCCCTCGTCGTGCTCGCTATCGGCGGAATGGCGCTCACGATCATCTTCTCCATCGGCCTGCGAGCTGGAGATTCGGGATTCAAGCTGGGGCGCCGGGCGATCGACGCCGCCGATGCGGATCTGTCGATCTCGGATCTGAGGACGGTCCTGGAAAGCTTCAGCTACCGTTCCCCCGGCACGTTCCGATCCCCTGCGGACCAGACGATCGACGGAACGGCCGTTGAGTTGAGCGGCGAGGCGGTGTTGCTCAGGGCCACGCCCTGTGGCCCCCGGGGCTGGAGCGGCCGGATGACCCTGGCTATCGAGACCCAGGGGGCGGAGACGGTCGTTCTCTGCCGTCGCGGCGGGGTGACGTCGGAGTTCGCCCGGTTCAGGGGGCCGGCCGCGTTCGAGTACTCGCTTGATGGGCTGAGCTGGAACAGCGCCTTCGCCAGCGAAAGGGACGACCCGACCGCCTTGGACGAGGGAGGCGAGGTGCGGGCCCCCCGACAGGTTCTCGTACGGCTCAATGCCGTCGGCCGTCAGGTGGTGGCGCGGGTGTCGACCGGGTGGCCCCGGTCCTGGGACAGGGCCGATGAGGAAATCTAGGCGAATGCGGCGACAGGGTTTCACCCTTCCGGCCGTTCTGGCTGTGGTAGGGGTGGTGACCATCGTCTTCCTGGTGGCGATCACCGCCCTTTCCAGCCTGGAGGGCGAGGCGGCCGCCGCCCGATCGCGGGTCGCCTTCACCACCCGGGCGATGAGCGCCGAGGCCCGTCTGACCTTCCTGGCGATCACCGAGCCCTTTGGTCAGCGAGCGATCATGGTCGGTGCGCCCCGGAGCAACGTCTTCAGTGACGAAGCGGCCCCCGAGCCACCTGAACCCGGCCCCGGCGAAAGCCGGCTGTTCCTTGACGGTCGTCCCTATCGGATCGAAGACCCGGAAGCCGTCGATGTGCGGGTGCAGGACGAGGCGGGTCAATTCAACCTCGCCGGGCCGCAACCCGAGGCCCTTGCGCGCCTGTTCAGGCGGCTCGGCGTAACCGCTGGATTCGATCGGCTGGTCCAGGTGTTTCAGGACTACGAAGACACCGATGATCTCCGCAAACAGGACGGGGGCGAACGCGAATCGTATCCGGCCGGCGGCCCGCCGAATCGTCCTCTTCGCCTGCCCGACGAACTGCTGAACATCAGGGGTGTGCGCGAGGCGGTCGATCCTGAGGCGTGGAGAAGGATGCGGCCCCATCTGAGGTCGGGCGTCGTGCCCTATGAAAGCAACATCAACACGGCTCCGGCAGAGGTGTTGGAAATCTGGTTCGACCTGTCTCCGGCCGAGGCGCGTCAGGCGATCGTCGCTCGGGAGGGCCAGGCCTTTGGATCGATCGAGGCGATGGGCGAGACGATCGGCCGTCAGCTGCCAGCCTCGGAGCTTCCGTTCACCCTGCCGTCCGGCAGCGTGAGCGTCGAGATCATCGACATACGGTCGCCCTGGCGTTATCGCGCTAGGCTGATCACCACGCCGCTGGATCCGTACCGGCCGTTCTGGGTCGAACAGGCCCAGGTCAGCCAGGACGCGCGGGGGGAGGCGACCACGGGGCGGCAAGATGTTGAACGATTTCCTGACCCCGCGAACTGAGTTCCTGAACAGCGCCGGTCGTCGGGAGACCCTGCATCCGGGCGGCCTTCTCGGACGGCTGCGCCGACCCGTCCTGTTGCTGGCCCGCGACCTCTGCGCCTTCGAACTGTTCGAGACGGCGAACCTGCCCGCCAGTCGGCGACGGCAAGCCGCGCGATTGCGCGCCATCAGCGCCTCGCCCTATGCGGCGGCCAGCTATCGGCTGGTCCCCGTGGGGGCCGATTTCGGGATCTGGTGGTGGGACCTCGACCGGCTTGGGGACGCGGCTCTCCAGGCGGAGATCGTCGCCCGCTACGCGGCCCGGCCGGAAACGCTGGGCCAGCCGAGAGGGAGCGGCTGGCGCGTGGTGAAGTTGCGTTCGGGGTATGAATTGCAGCTCTGGACGGCCGCCGGACTGATCGCTTCGACGTGGCGGCGCCCCCGGGTCGATGCGACGGTCTGGCGTCAGTTCACCCGCCTTCAACGTGAAGGCGGCCCGGAGGAGCCGCCGACCCCGGTCCAGTTGCCCCTCAGCCTGACCGCCCCGGCTTTCGCCTTCAGCCGCCCGGAGATGTCGCGTCAGGCGGCCATAGCCTATGGCGGCGTGTTGGCCGCCGTTCTGGTGGGAGCGTTCACTCTGTTCCTGTACGCCCAGGGGCTGCAGCTGAAGTCCGAGACCGCCAAGGTCGTCGAACAGACGGAAACCTTGCGTGCGGCCACCCCACCGGCCTCGGTGCTTTCGACGGTCGAGGGCGACCGTCAAATGCTGGCCGCCTACAATGAAGTCGAGTCGCGGACGAACCCTCTGAGCTCCGCAGGCGCCGCCATCGGAATCCTGGCGCTGCACGACCTGTCCCCTGTCTCGATGGAGTCCGATCGGGACCTGGTTTCGGTGGTCCTGCCTTATTCGGCGATGTCGAAGATCGACAACCTGGTGCTGGATTTCGAGGAGTCCGGCTATTTCTATGACGTCGAACCCCACACCGAAGGCGACGCGCAGAGGCTGGTCATCGAGATGAAGGTTCGCTCCGGCGCTCCGCCCCTCTCTGGATTTGAATGAACCGGCAGGTGGCCCCGGCTGACCGCAGGGTCATCACGAGGGTGTCGCGGTTAAGCAGTTCCACCGCCGCGGGGCCACAGGCGCCGCCCTCGGTGATCTCAAGCGCCGGGGTGATGGTGTAGCGCCAGGGCTCGGGCAGCTGAACCACCCGGTTCCGCGCGTTGCGGGGCTGGCCGGAGGCGACCACGGTCAAGGGCGCGCCAGTCCTACTCGCTTCACGGCGCAGGTCGGCCACGCCTCGCTGAAACTCGAAGAAGACAGCGTGCGCCGTCGCCTGGTCGAGCATCCGCGAGGTGCTGGGCATAAGGATCGCGGTGGCCAGCGCCAGGATGGCGAGCACCACCAGGATTTCGATCAGCGAAAAGCCCCGGCGACCTGGCTCCGGTCGCTTAGCGCGCCTGGTCGGAGGTGATGTCCGCATTGACGCCCTGGCCGCCTTCCTTGCCATCGGCGCCGTAGCTGAGCACGCGGGCGCGCTGGGCCTGATCGCCATTCGCCGGCGTTTGGGACGCCGCACCGCCGCCCGCGCTCTCGGATGGAGCCTGGTAGACGTAGGGGCGGCCCCACGGATCGTTCGGGACACCCTTGTCGAGGTAGGGGCCATACCAGCCAGGCACCGCCTGAGCGTCAGCTTCCGACAGCAGGTTCAGGCCTTCGGCGCTGGTGGGCAGGCGGCCGATGTCGATGCGCATGGTTTCCAGGGCGGACTCGAGCGAGCGGATCTGAAGGCGCGCGGTCGTCACCTTGGACCGGTCCAACTGCGCGAAGAGCCGAGGGCCCACGACCGCGGCGATCAACGCGATGATGGCCAGCACGACCAGGATTTCGAGCAGGCTGAACCCCGCCCGGCGCTCCCTCGGGCTTTTGGCTATACGAACGAAAAGGCGTCGAGAGGCGGACATTCCGAGCATGTTCGCGAGGTATCACAGTCCAATGGGGGCTGCTATAGGGGCGCGGGGTGTGCGGGCGGGGGCTTGCTCACAGGTTTTCCGAGGCTTGATCACGTGCCGAGTTGGCGCATCGTTCTGGACCAGCGCTCCGCGGCCGTCTCCCGTCTGGCGGTCGAGCGGTTCCAGCGGCTGACCCCGCGCGAGAAGACGATGCTGCTGGGACTGGGGATCGTCGCCCTGCTGGTCGCGCCCCTGCCGGTCCTGAACTGGCGAGACGCCCAAGAAGAAGCCTACGTCCAGGCGCTGTCGGACCGGGTTCAGGCCCGAGCGGACATGAGCGCGAGACGGCGGGTCGAGGCGAGCGCCGCCGACACCGCCATCGTCGAAGACATGCGGTCCTGGGGCTTCGAGGCGACCAACGTCGCGGTGGCGCGGGTCTTGCTGGAACAGCGAGCGACCGAAGCGGCGACCGAGGCGGGATTGAGCAATGTTCGCGTTGAGGTGGGCGAAGAAGCCGAGGCCGTGGGGCCGACCCGCTGGGTCGACGTCACCGTGCGTGGCGACCTGCGCTGGGGCCCGGTGTTTCGCTTCCTGGATCTGGTTTCGGCCTGGCCGGAAGGCTTCACCGTCAAGGGCTTCGGCTATGACCCGGTGAACGAGCGGCGCAACCCGCCCACACCCGGACAGATGGAACTCGTGATCAGCGCGCCGGTCGAGCTCATTGCGGCAGCGGGGGGCAACACTTCGGTCGGACCGGCGACATGAAGGTTCTTCTGGTGATCACGCCGGTGGTCCTCGCCGGCGGTTTCATGCTGGGCTGGTACAATCCCGGCCTGCCGGAGGCGCCCTTGGCGGTCATGCGGGGCGCCCGCACAGAACCCGCCGTAGTGGTCCGGCCGGGCGAAAGCACTGTCGCGGCCGTGCGCTTCCTTCGCACGCTGAGATCAGATCCTCCCCCACCGCCTCCGCCGCCGCCGCCGCCGCCTCCCCCGCCGCCACCACCGCCGCCTGACGTCGCGGTCACATTTAAGGCCGCTCTGCGCGGTATCAGTCGGGACGCCGCCACCGGCGACTTCGTGGCTCTGGTGGGAGAAGGGGCGTCGCGTCCCGTACCGATGGGCGTCGGCGCCCGCTTCGGCGACGAATGGGTCATCACCCAGGTGGATGCTGGCTCGGTGGTTCTGAGCAAGGGGCGGGAGACGCGCGTCGTCCGTCTTTACGGTTGAGGGGGCGTTGTTGAGACAGGTTCGGATGTTGGGTGCTGAACGTCGATTGAGGTCGGCCAAGCTGGTCGTCGCCCTGGCGCCCATGCTGCTCGCGGCCGGGTGCGCGACGTTTCCGCAGTTGGCGTCCCGCACACAGCAGTCAGGACCGGAGGTCGTCGAGACGGACCCGGCTCTAGCCGTAGGGACGGCGGAGCCTCTCCTCGGCGCGGGCGAGAGCGCCGAGACTCTGCGACTTGGCGCACCGAGACAGGCGGCTCAGCAGGCGCGCCAACCCATAACTGACGCGCAGATCGAGGCGCTGGTCACCGATGAGCCGGTCGACGCCACGCTTAGCCCCCAGACGATCCCGCAGTTCGTGTCGACCGTCTTCAGCGTCTTGAACGTCCCCTATACGATGGCGCCGACCGTCGCGACCCGCCAAGAGATCATCGCCGGCGGCACGGGCGGGACGATCAGCAAACGCAATCTCCTGCGCGTGGTCGTGCGGGCGCTGGGCCAGTATGGCATCAACGTCTACGCCGACGGCGGCATCGTCACCGTGGGCTCGGCCGATGAAAGTCTGGGATCGGCCCAGTTGATCCGCGGCCGTGAGGCGAACCCGAACGCCGCGCGGGTCGTGCAGATCTTCACCGTTCAGACGATCGAGGCCAACGTCCTCGTCTCGCTGCTGCAGGACACCTTCCCCGAGCTGCGCAACGTCCGGATCACTCCGGACCCCCTGTCGAACACGCTGATCCTCTCCGGCTCTGGCCGGGATGTGGCGGCGCTGGTTCGGGTCATCCGTGAGCTTGACCAGCCTCGCTTCGCCGGCGCCGAGGTCCTGCGCGTCGAGCCGGTGTTCTGGACAGCGGACACCCTGGCGGCTTCTCTGGAGCAGACGCTGCAGACCGAGGGCTATGTCGTGTCCCGGCAGCCCGCCGCCCGGCGTTCGATCGTCATTCTTCCCTTCGCTGCGGCCAATCAGATCCTGATCTTCTCGGATGATCCGGCGGTCATGGCGCGAGTCCGCTTCTGGATTCAGACGCTCGATCAGCCGACCGCGCGGGGCGATCGGCCGACGACGTTCGTGTACAACGTGCGCAACATCGACGCTCAATCCCTGGCTCAACTGGCGGTCGGGCAGTCCCCCCAGGGACCGACGCCGCGGGTTCCGGCCGGCGTGCCTGGCGCTCCCCCCGTTAATCCCGATCAGGCGGCGGCGGCGCAAAGGGGCGCGGGGCCTGCTCCGACGCAGGGGACCTACCAGTCGGGCCGACTGGTTTCGGATCCCATCGGCAATCGCATCCTCTTCACGGGGTCCGCAGCCGATTTCGCGTCTCTGCGCGACCTACTGGTCACCCTGGACGTCCCCGCGCCCCAGGTGGTGATCGAGGTGATGATCGCCGAGGTGACGCTCGATGACGCCACTCGTCTGGGCCTCGAGTTTTCCGGGACGGATACGCGCGGCGACGGCACCTGGACGGGCGGAACCGAAGGCGGGCTGGGCCTTGGCGGCGCTGGTTTCCTGGCGACCTTCGTCGGTCCGGATGTCCGGGCCCGGATCAACGCCGAGGCGTCCAACAACAAGATCAACATCCTGCAGCGTCCCCGCCTGGTGACGCGCAGCGGGTTGCCGGCGCGGTTCCAGGTCGGTTCGGATGTGCCTATCGTGACGTCGCAGCGAGCGACGGATGTCCAGTCTGGCGGCGACACCGACGTGCTGCAGAGCGTCCAGTATCGCCAGACCGGCGTCATCCTGGACATCACCCCGGTGGTTTATGGCGATCGGGTCGACATCACGATCAACCAGGAAGTCTCTTCCGCCGGCGATCCGGTCAGCGCGGCGATCGCCAGCCCGACGATCCTGAACCGGTCCCTGAGCACCCAGATCGCCATCGCGGACGGCTGGACGGGGGTTCTGGGTGGGCTGATCAGCAACAACTACACCAAAGGCAATGTCGGGATCCCGTTCCTGAAGGACATCCCGCTGGTCGGGTCGGCGTTCCAGACCAATACGGTCAGCGGGCAGCGGACCGAGCTGCTGATCCTGCTGACGCCAATGATCATCCGCACCGACGAGGACATGGCGGACCTGGCGGACCGTTATTCCGCCGATATGAACGCCGCGTTCCGGACGGGCCGGGGCTGGTCCTACACCATGACGCCGTGGAGCTTCGGCTCGGCGATCCGGGGGGTGGGTGTCGACCTGCCGAGCGCGGATCCAGCCTCGGAGCGGCCTCGGCTGTTCCCGCGCCGGGCCGCCCCGCCGCCACCGCCCGAGAGCGAAGCGCCTGCGACCGGGATCGAGCCCCTGCCGTCGCCCGAGGAGACGGTCGACTAGTCCTCCGCGCTGGGCAGCGCCCCGCGAAGATAGCCGACACGCTGGAAGCTGAGCGGGCGCACGGGTACTCCGTCCTCGCGCACAACGCTTACATCGACGGTATAAAGCTGCACGGTGTAGAGGCCGTCGCCGGCGGGGAAGCCGGCGTTGGTGCGGGCCGCCGACCGGGGCGTGCTGGTCCAGCTGATGGTGTCTCCGTCGGGCAGGCTGATGGTCCCGTCAGGCCGCTCCATGGGATTGAGATCCTTGAGCAGGGCGATGGCGTTCTCCTGGCTGACCACCTCGGCCAGGGAACGTTCGGCGCGCTGCTGGCCGCGCGCCATCTGCGACTGGAGTTCGAAGACGGCGGTCAGGACGACGGCCAGGATGGCCAGGGCGACCAGGGCCTCGATCAGGCTGAAGCCCTGACGGACCGCCCGCCCGATCAAATCACGCCCTCGTAGACGCTGGACAGGGCGAGCACGAGCGACAGGGCGACCATACCGACCACGATGGAGATGACCGCGATCGCGGCGGGCTCCAAGAGCGAGGTCAGTCGCTTCATCTGGTCGCGCAGCCGGTTCTCGTAGTTGTCGGCGATGAAGCCGAACATGGCGCCGAGCGCCCCGGACTTCTGGCCTGCCTTAAGCAGGCTGAGGTCCATCGCCTCCAGCCGGGTGTGCTGGCCGAGCGAAGCGTCGACGGTCAGGCCGGCGCGCAGGTCGCTTTCCAGCCGGTCCAGGCCTTCGCGGAAGGGGCCGTAGGGCACCGCCGCGCTCGACAGCTGGGCGGCCGAGAGGATGGGCACGCCGCTGTTGAGCGCGAAGGCGGTCAGCCGGGCCCAGGCGGCGGTCTCGCGCGAGCGGATCACGTCGCCGATGACCGGCAGGCCGTAGGCCAGCAGCACCACGCGGCGGCGCACCTGAGCGTTGGCGGCGATGACGACGCCCAGCGCCACCAGGGCGCCCAGGATCATGGCGATCAGGCCGGTGTTCTGGCTGGCGTATTCCCCCATCGACAGGACGACCCGGCTCATGAAGGGGACGTTGGAGCGGTCCTCGCCCACCATGGTGGCGAAGCGGGGCACGACTTGGGTGAAGATGAAGGCGATGGCGGCCACCCCGGCGAAGCCCAGAAAGGCCGGGTAGGTCATGGCGTTGCCGAACTCCCGCCTGAGCTTGTCCTCGTAAGCGAGCTGCTCGGCGGCCTCCTTAAGCACCTCGGCGACCTTGCCCGACGCCTCGCCAACGCGGGCCATGGCGTAGACGTAGAAGGGAAAACCCGTGACGTGGGCCTCCAGCGCCGTGCCGAGCGAATCGCCGCGCCTGAGCGCCCCGATGGCGGCCTGGAACTCACGCTGCCCCTTCTTGGCCTGCATCCCGGAGGCGACGGTGTCGAGCGCCTCGAGCAGGGACACCCCGGCCTCCAGCATCAGGGCCAGCTGGCGCAGCACCAGCACCCGTTCGGCGGGGCGGAGCGCGCGATCGGCGCCGCGTCCGCGGGCGACCGGGGCGGCGCGGACGCTGAGCACCGTCAGGCCCTCGGACGACAGGCGACGCACAGCGGCGGCCTCGTCCACGGCGGTGGTCACGCCGCGCGCGATCCGGCCGTCGCGGCCGGCGGCCTCGTAGCGGAAGGCGGGCAGGTCGGTCATGCGGCCGTCTGCGTCTCGCCGGCGATGCGGTGGATCTCGCCTATGGCGGTCAGGCCGGCCCGGGCCTTGAGGTAGCCGTCGTCCACGAAGCTGAGGAAGCCTTCGCCGCGGGCGATTTCGGTCAGGGTCGTCTCGTCGGCGTCGGCGCGGAAGCCGGCGGCGATGGCGGGGGTCACCGGCGCGATCTCATAGGCGCCGACCCGGCCCCGGAAACCGGTCTGGCCGCACTTCTGGCACCCGACGGGCTCGCGCCAGTCGGCGGGCCCGGTCGCGGCGGCGCGGGCGGTGGCGGGCAGGGCGTCCTCATGGGCGCGGGCCTCCTCGGCGGTCGAAGGCCGGGCGCAGTCGGGACACAGGCGACGCACCAGCCGCTGGCCCGCCACGCCGCGCAGCACGTCGGACAGGAGGTAGTCCTCCACGCCCAGGTCCAGCAGGCGGGAGACGGCGGCGAGCGCGGTGTTGGTGTGGACGGTCGAGATCACCAGGTGGCCGGTGAGCGCGGCCTGGACGGCGATGCGGGCCGTTTCCGGGTCCCGGATTTCGCCGACCATGATCACGTCCGGGTCCTGGCGCAGGATGGAGCGCAGGCCGGCGGCGAAGGTCAGGCCGATCTCGGAGCGGACCCGCACCTGGATAACGCCGGGCAGGTCCAGCTCGACCGGATCCTCGACCGTGATGATCTTGCGCTCGCCGTCGTTCAGATGAGTCAGCAGGCGGTAGATGGTCGTGGTCTTGCCCGAGCCGGTCGGGCCGGTGATCAGGAAGACGCCGTTCGGCTGTTCCGACAGGTTCAACAGCTTGCGCTCCTGGTCGGCGTTGACGCCGAGCTCGGACAGGAGGGGCAGGCGGCTAGTCTTGCCCAGCAGACGCAGGACGATCGATTCGCCCCAGGAGCAGGGCAGGGTCGAGACCCGCAAATCCACTTCTTGCCCCGAGACACGGATGGTCTGGCGGCCGTCCTGGGGCAGGCGGCGTTCGCCGATGTCCATCTGTGACAGCAGCTTGATGCGCGAGCAGACGGCGTCGAAGGCGGAGCGGGGCGCGGCGCGGGCGGTGTGGAGCACGCCGTCGATCCGCATGCGGACCAGGAACCGGTCCTCGTAGGGCTCGACGTGAACGTCCGAAGCCCGGCGGGCCAGGGCCTCGGCGAAGACGCCGTTCACGAAATCGATGGTCGGGGCCTCCTGCGCCAGTTCGCGCAGGCGGGCGGCGTCGGAGCCGGAAGGGGCGTAGGCCTGGGCCTCAGAACGCCGACTGTGGTCCAGGTCCTCGATCAGGGATTCGACCAGGGACCGCTGGGCCAGGAAGAAATCCACGGGCGCGTCCAGGGTCTGGCCAATGCGTTCGGCCAGGCTGGGGTCGAGCGGTTGAAGCGCCGCGCAGGCGACGCGGTCGGGCGTGGCGGCCGGGCGCCAGGCGACGGCGGCGCGTTCGGCCCACCAGGTCACGGGGGTGCGGATCTCGGCCATGAAGGCCGCGACCTCGGCGGGGGAGGGGCCCTGTTCGGGGACGAGGACGGGCAGGTCCAGCTGTTCGGACAGGACCTCCAGCAGCTGGGTTTCAGACAGGGCGCCGAGACGGACCAGGTTGAGGCCGAGCGGCTCGCGGTTCTGGGTCTGGAGCGACAGGCCGTTCTGGAGGTCCGACTCGCGGATCAGGCCGCGTTCGATCAGGAGCTCGCCCAGGCGGCGGGGCGCCGGAGCGGCGAAGCGGATGGCGATCGGCGCGGCGACGGGGTCGGCGATCGGCTCTGGAGCGGTCTGGGTCACGCAGGGTCCTCGGGTCGCCGCGACGGGCGATGGGACGCTTCTAGCATCAAATGGCGGCGGGATTCAGGGGGCAGTCCTGTCCCGCGAAGCGAGGGAGGACAGTCCAGACCTTCGCGCAAAAAGAAAGGGGAGGGCCGAAGCCCTCCCCTCCAAACAATCCCGAAGGACGGTTTGTTTCTTAGAACGCAGCGTTCCGGTCGGTGTTGACCGGGCCCGAACCGGAGTAGCGGCCCAGGGTCGTCTCGTAGGTGCCCGAGGCGGCCGTGGTGCGCATCTTCGCGGTCATCGAGGCCGGATCGGCTTCGACGGTGATCTCCAGGTCGCCGCGGACGAAGTCGCCGAAGCAGCTCGCCAGGGTGGCCTGGTTGATCACGTAGTCGCCGCCGCCCGGGACGATGCCCAGGCCGTCCGACGCCGAGCAGGTGTCGTCCGGGATAGCGCCGTCCGAGTCCAGAGCGTTGAACAGGCGCAGGGTGACCGCGCCCGACGGGGTGCCGTTGGTGCTCGACAGACGGATGACCGTCTTGGAGCTGGCTTGCGAGCCGCCGACCCACGGAGCGATGAAGTTCGCACCGTCACGCTCGATCGACTCGAAGCTGCCGCTGACAGCGCCTTCGTCGTTGAACGCGGCGACCAGATCGTAAACCACCGAGGCGGTGTACGGCGAGGTCGGGATCTGCTGACCGTTCGGGATGACGGCGAAGTCAGCGTAGCTGCCCGGGAAGGCGGTCAGGTCGTAAACGGTCACGGCCTGGACGTTGTCGAAGAACGTCTGGGTGTTCGAGGTCGTGGTGGCGTCGACGCCTTCCAGTTGCGGGTCGGCCGCGGCGGTCGCGCCGTTGAAGGCGGTGAAGTTGCCGGTCACGGTCACGTCGACGGTCGACACGTCAGCCGTCGACACGTTGGCGCCGACGCCGTCCGGGTTCAGGCTGCGGTGAGCGCGGGTGTCGACGTAAACCGCCACGCCGCCCAGGATGGTGTCCCCAGCCAGGGTGTCGTAGGCCAGAGCCGGGTTGTCGGTGCCGCCACCGACCAGGCCGGTCGAGATGATGGTGGTGCGGGTGTCGACATCCGCCCACTCGTCATCGACGCCGACGCCGTCGTTGATGTCGCCGTTGACGACAGCGCGGAAGGCGTTGATGGCCAGGATGGCCGGGATGGTGTCGATGCCGCCGTCGATCGGGTTCAGCGCCTCGGTGCGGATGTTGGTGCTGACCGAGATGGTGTTGCCCGCGCCGTTCGGACGGACCGGCACGTTCAGGTCGAAGCCGCCGCACGAGCCCGAGCTCGACACGATGAAGGTGACTTCGCTGTCGGTGGCCAAACCGCCCGTGGACAGGGCGACGTTACAGTTGGCCGGCGCGTCGCCGCCGGTCGTGTCCTGGCCCACGACGTTGGCGGCCGTGACGGCGGTGCCGAAGGTCGCGTTGGTCAGGCTGATGGTGTACAGGGCGTTGCCCGACGGCAGGGTGGTGCCGCCCGACAGGTCGTCCCACAGAGCCAGGGTGCCCGACGTGCCGAGCGTGGCGGCGGTCGACTCGGCGGCGATCAGGTAGACGCCTTCGATGGCGTCGACGCCGTATTCGGCATCGTCCGCGGCGGTCGACGAACCAGCCGCTTCGACGTCGGCGGCGTCGATGATGTTGGCGCCGACTTGGGTGCGGAACGACAGTTCGTGCGCGGAGGCGGCGCCGGCGAGGGCGATAGCGCCGATCGCAGTGGCCGCCAGGAGGGTCTTCTTAGACATTTAGATGGTCCCCGTGAAACCGTTGGTGTGGACGTAGCTTGCCTTAAGGGTCGCAGTCGCAGCCACATATGAGGCAGCCTGCGTCCACGGCACGTCTCCCTTAGCCGACCCCTTCGCAGGCCGTCAAGCGCATTCCCGAACGCCGGTCGATACAAATTCGTTGAGAAAGCCCTTATGCCGTAGGAGCTTAGCAATGGCTCGCCTAGCGGGGGAAAGTCGTCGCCCCGCATTGGTCTAGGCCGATTTAAACCAGATTAGTGCAGTTTCGCCACAATCGCGCCGCTACTGAGGCGGAACGGGCGGTGAAGCTTCGCCTTCGATGGCGATGTTCAGGCCGGACCGCCAATATGACTCGAACACGGGCGCCCGCGACCTTCGCGGTTGCGGTAAAGCGGACGGAAATTCCGGATGACGGCGATGAACAACTATATGGACCCGGCGCGTCTGGAGGCGCTGGTCGGGGCCAAGGGGCACCGCGACGTGGTCGGGGGGCTGTGGGACGTGATCGGCCCGCTCCAGTGCGACTTCCTGATATCCCGGGGGCTGGAGCCCGGACACCGGCTCCTGGACATCGGCTGCGGGGCCCTGAGAGGCGGCGTGCGGTTCGCCCGCTACCTGGAGCCGGGCCACTACTACGGCATCGACATTTCCGAACGGCTGCTGGACCTGGGGTATGAGCGGGAGATCGTCCCGGCCGGTCTCGCCGAGCGCCTGCCGCGCGCCAACCTGTTCGCCACGCCCGACTTCGAGGCGCCGTTCGGCGCGATGTTCGACTTCGGAGTGGCGATCTCGCTGTTCACCCACCTGGACCTGGCGGTCTATGCCCACGCGCTGGAGCGGCTGGCGCCAGCGTTCCGGCGGGGCGCGCGGCTCTACGCCTCGGTGTTCGAGGGCGGGGGCGAGGCCCTGAGCCGGCCGTCAGGAATCGTCACCTACGCCGACCGGGACCCGTTCCACTTCCTGCCCGAAGAGGTCGCGGCGCGCACGCCGTCCAGCTGGTCGATGCGCTGGATCGGCGACTGGGGCCACCCGCGCGAGCAGCAGATGATCGAGCTGACCCGGGCGTGAGCCGGCGTCAGCCCCGGCCCTTGCGCGCTACCCGGACGTAATGGACCACGGGGTTCAGGCCGGAGGAGGCGCACTCGGGCGTGCGCCTCAGATAGTCGGCGGTGTTGAAGGCCGGGCCGGGGTTGCGGCGTTCCGCCGCCCCGAACCGCACGAAATGAACCAGGGGGTCCATGCCGGCCTGGGCCACGTCGCGATAGGTCTGGAGATACCATTCGCCGTTCCAGACGCCCGAGCGCGCCACCACCTTCGCCTGGCCCGCGACCGAGCGGGGGGTGAGCGCGGTCCGGAGCCGCCGTTGCAGCTTGCGCAGTCGCCGCGCCATCCGGCGGGAGAAGCTGGCCTGGGAGGAGGCGGGGGCCGGGCGGACCATCGCCGGGGCGGCGGGCGTGACGACCGGGACGACCGCCCCGGCGACCGGAGAGGGGGCGACAGCGGGCGCGGCCGGCTTGTCGAGCGTCCTCGCCGGCGGCGCGCTGGCCCGCTCGGCCATCCGCTTCGTGGCCTGGTCCAGGGCCTGGGTCAGGCGATCGAGCTCCGCGTCCCGGCGGGCGAGTTCGGCCGACAGCGCCGCCTCCCGCGCCCGGCTGACGGCCGCCTCGGCCCGCGCCGCGGCGGCGGCGCGGATCAGCTC
>JAEWJI010000044.1 GCA_023386645.1 Pseudomonadota bacterium | reverse complement strand
TACGTCACCAGGCGCTTGCCCAGCCAGTGGGTTGCGAACTCCCGCGCCTCCTCCGGATTGCGAACCAGCTTTACACCGCCGGCCTTTCCTCGCCCGCCGGCATGCACCTGGGCCTTGACGACCCATGCATCGCCACCGATCTCCTTGCAGGCTTCTGCGGCCTGTTGCGGGGTGTCTACGGCATGGCCTATGGAGACGGGCAGGCCGTATTCAGCGAAGAGCTGCTTACCCTGATACTCGTGAAGATTCATGCTTTCTACCGTTCTAGTTTTTGCTATTGGCAATAGGCGTGTCCTCACGGACACGCCTCCGATACGGCAGGTGAGCCCTCCCCCCTCGCAAAAGTTCAAGTCACCTGCCGGTCTCTTCCTTAGCGCTTCTTACGGTTGGCGACGTGGATGGCATGGCCATTCACGGCCAAAGCCGCTTCGTGAAGCGACTCGGACAGAGTCGGGTGCGCGAACACCATCATGCCCAGGTCTTCGGCGCTGGTGCCGAATTCCATGGCGATGGCGCCCTGCTGGACCAGCTCGGCGGCGCTCGGGCCTACCACATGGACGCCCAGCACGCGGTCAGTCTTGGCATCGGCGATGACCTTGACGAAACCGGCGGTTTCGTTGGCAGCCATGGCGCGGCCGCTGGCGGCGAACGGTGCGACACCGACGTTGATTTCCACGCCTTCGGCCTTGAGCGTCTGCTCGGTCTTGCCGACCCAGGCGATTTCCGGGTGGGTGTAGATCACGCCCGGGATCAGGTCGTAGTTCATCTGGGTCTTGTGACCGGCGATGCGCTCGGCAACCATCACGCCCTCTTCCGAGGCCTTGTGGGCCAGCATGGCGCCGCGCACCACGTCACCGAAGGCGTACACGCCCGGCACGCTGGTGGCGCAGAAGTCGTCGACGAAGATGAAGCCGCGCTCATCCATGGTCACGCCGCTGTCGGCGGCCAGCAGGTTGGTGGTCACCGGACGACGGCCGACCGCGACGATCAGCTTGTCGAAGGTCATCTTCTGCTCGCCGCTGGCGTCGCTGAAGGTGACGACCACTTGCTCGCCCTTGATCTCGGTACCGGTCACGCGGGCGCCCAGGCGGATGTCCAGACCCTGCTTGGTGAGGATCTTCTGGGCTTCCTTGGCGATCTGCTCGTCGGCGGCGGCCAGGAACTTGTCCATGGCTTCCAGCACGGTGACCTGGCTGCCCAGGCGTGCCCACACCGAACCCAGCTCCAGGCCGATCACGCCGGCGCCGATCACGCCCAGCTTGCCGGGAACGGTCTGGAAGTCCAGCGCGCCGGTGGAATCGACGATGACCTTCTGGTCGACCGGGGCCGGCGGGATTTCGACCGGCTTGGAACCGGAGGCCAGGATCACGTTCTCGGCGGCCAGCACTTCAACGCTGCCGTCGGTCTTGGTGACTTCGACCTGCTTGCCGGCCAGCAGCTTGCCGTGGCCTTCGAACACGGTCACGCCATTGGCCTTCATCAGCGCGGAGACGCCGCCGGTGAGGTTTTTGACGATCTGGTCCTTGCGGCCGACCATGGTCGGCACGTCCATCTTCACGTCACCGGTGCTGATGCCGTGCAGCTTGAAGCTCTCGTGGGCTTCGTGGAACTTGTAGGAGCTGTCCAGCAGCGCCTTGGAGGGGATGCAGCCGACGTTCAGGCAGGTGCCGCCCAGGGCCAGCTTGCCGTCCTTGCCGGTGTACTTCTCGATGATGGCGGTCTTCTTGCCCAGTTGGGCCGCGCGGATGGCAGCGACATAGCCGCCGGGGCCGGCACCGATCACCACGACGTCGAATTTCTGGCTCATAGGGTTTCCTCTTCGAAAATTTGCGGAGTCCACAAACGGCAGAGCCCGGACATGCCGGGTTCTGCCTGACGCGAATCACACGTCGATCAGATGTCCAGCAGCAGGCGCGCCGGGTCTTCCAGCAGGTCCTTGAGGGTGACCAGGAAGGTGACCGCTTCCTTGCCATCCAGCAGGCGGTGGTCGTAGGACAGCGCCAGGTACATCATCGGCAGAATCACCACTTGGCCGTTCACGGCCATCGGGCGCTCCTGGATCTTGTGCATGCCGAGGATGGCGGACTGCGGCGGGTTGACGATCGGGCTGGAGAGCAGCGAACCGAACACACCACCGTTGGAGATGGTGAAGGTACCGCCGGTCATTTCCTCGATGGTCAGCTTGCCTTCCTTCGCCTTGCGGCCGTAGGCAGCGATGCCGCCTTCGATTTCCGCCAGGCTCATGAACTCGGCGTTGCGCAGCACCGGAACCACCAGGCCACGGTCGCTGGACACGGCAACGCCGATGTCCTGGTAGCCGTGGTAGACGATGTCGTTGCCGTCGATCGAGGCGTTGACCGCCGGCTGGCGCTTCAGTGCTTCAACCGCCGCCTTGACGAAGAAGGACATGAAGCCCAGGCGCACGCCGTTGTGCTTCTTCTCGAACATGTCCTTGTACTTGGCGCGCAAGTCCATGATCGGCTTCATGTTGACTTCGTTGTAAGTGGTCAGCATGGCCATGGAGGACTGAGCCTCGACCAGACGCTGGGCCACCTTGGCGCGCAGACGGGTCATCGGCACGCGCTTCTCGACGCGGTCGCCGGCGGCGAACACCGGAGCGTCGGCGGCCGGAGCAGCGGCCTTGGCAGCCGGAGCGGCCGGCTTGCCGGACGCGGCAGCGACGGCGTCTTCCTTGGTCACGCGACCACCCTTGCCGGTGCCGTCGATGCTGTTGCGGTCGAGGCCGGCTTCGTCGGCGATCTTGCGCGCGGCCGGGGACAGGATCTTGTCCTCGGCGGCGGCCGGAGCGGCAGCAGCGGCGGCAGGCGCCGGGGCAGCGGCAGCAGCGGCCGGAGCAGCAGCGGCAGCGCCTGCGTTCAGGGTGCCCAGCAACTCGCCGGAGAGAACGGTTTCGCCCTCGCCCTTGATGATTTCACCGACCACGCCATCGGCTTCGGCCAGCACTTCCATGACGACCTTGTCGGTCTCGATGTCGACGATCAGTTCGTCGCGCTTGACGGCTTCGCCCGGCTTCTTGTGCCAGGTGGCAACGGTGCCGTCGGCAACCGATTCCGGGAAGGCGGGGGCTTTGATCTCAATAGCCATGTGATGAATTCCTGTCTTTCCGATACTTCGTTCGGGGATTAAATGTTGAAAGCGTCATGCAGCAGTTTTTCCTGCTGCTCGGCATGCATCGACGGGTAGCCGCACGCCGGAGAAGCGGAGGCCTCGCGGCCGGCGTACTCCAGGAACAGGCCCTTCTGATGCGCGCTGGCGACACGACGCATGTGGTGCTGCGAGCAGTACCAGGCACCCTGGTTCATCGGCTCTTCCTGGCACCAGATCACCTTCTTGAGGTTCTTGTAGGGCGCCATGATCTCGGCCAGATCCTCTTCGGGGAACGGATACAGCTGCTCGATGCGCACGATGATGGTGTCGTCACGCTGCTCGTTGCGACGCTTGGTCAGCAGGTCGTAGTAGACCTTGCCGGAGCACATGACCAGACGCTCGACCTTGGCCGGATCGATGGCATCCACTTCCGGGATCACGGTCTGGAAGGAGCCTTCGGCCAGGTCTTCCAGGGTCGAGATGGCCATCGGGTGGCGCAGCAGCGACTTGGGCGTCAGGGCGATCAGCGGCTTGCGCAGCGGACGCACCACCTGACGACGCAGCATGTGGTAGACCTGCGCCGGGGTGGTCGGCACGCAGACCTGGATGTTGTGCTCGGCGCACAGCTGCAGGTAGCGCTCCAGGCGCGCGGAGCTGTGCTCCGGACCCTGGCCTTCATAACCGTGCGGCAGCAGGACGGTCAGACCGCACAGGCGGCCCCACTTGGTCTCGCCGCTGGAGATGAACTGGTCGAACACCACCTGGGCACCGTTGGCGAAGTCACCGAACTGGGCTTCCCAGATCACCAGCGCGTTGGGCGTGGTGGTGGAGTAGCCGTATTCGAAGGCCAGCACGGCTTCTTCCGACAGGAAGGAGTCGTACAGGTCGAAACGCGGCTGGCCCTCGAAGAGGTTCTTCAGCGGAACGTAAGTGGTGGCGTCCTTCTGGCTGTGCAGCGCGGCATGGCGATGCGAGAAGGTGCCGCGGCCGACGTCCTGGCCGGTCATGCGCACCGGGTGGCCGTCGTGCAGCAGGGTGGCGTAGGCCAGGGTTTCGGCATAGCCCCAGTTGATCGGCATGGCGCCGGCGGTCATCTTCTGGCGGTCTTCGTAGACCTTGCCCACCTGGTGCTGTACCACGACGCCTTCCGGAATGCGGGTCAGGCCGGCGGCAATCTCGCGCAGCTTGTCCAGCGGCACGCGGGTGTCGTGGCGAGCGGTCCAGGCATGGCCCAGATACGGCGTCCAGTCGACGAACAGCTCGGCGTTCGGCTCCTTGACCAGGCTCTTCACCACGTGCTGGCCGTTGTCCAGGGCGGTGCGGTACTCGTCGATCTTGGCCTGCACGTCCTCGTTGCT
>JAEWJI010000011.1 GCA_023386645.1 Pseudomonadota bacterium | reverse complement strand
GCGCCGGCACCCGGCCCCATGTCGACCAGGTGGTCGGCCGCTCGGATCGCATCCTCGTCGTGCTCGACCACCAGCACCGTGTTGCCGAGATCGCGCAAGCGGTTCAAGGTCAGCAGCAGGCGATCGTTGTCGCGTTGATGCAAGCCGATGGAAGGCTCGTCGAGAATGTACATGCAGCCGACCAGGCCGGAGCCGATCTGGCTCGCGAGGCGAATGCGTTGCGCCTCGCCGCCCGACAGCGTGTCCGCGCTGCGATCCAGCGTGAGATAGTCCAGCCCGACGTCGCTCAGGAACCGCAACCGTTCGCCGATCTCCTTGACGATCTTGCCGGCGATCTCGCCGCGCCAGCCTTCCAGCTTCAAATCGCTGCTGAAGCTCAGAGCGTCCGAGACGGCCAATCGCGCCAGCTCCGGCAAGCTGCGCTCGGCGACGAACACATGACGCGCGGCGCGATTCAGTCGCGTGCCGCTGCACTCGGGGCACGGTTGATTGCTGAGATACTTGGACAGTTCCTCGCGCACGGCGATCGATTCGGTCTCGCGATAGCGCCGTTCCAGATTGGGAATGACGCCTTCCCACTTGTGCGAGCGACGGATCGTGCCGCCGTTGGCGTTGACATATTTGAAGTCGATCTTGTCTTCGCCGCTGCCGTAGAGCACGACTTTGCGGATCTTCGCCGGCAGATCCTGCCACTGCTCCTCGACGTCGAACTTGTAGTGCTTGGCCAGCGATTGCATCAGCGCGAAGTAATAGGCGTTGCGGCGGTCCCAGCCGCGAATCGCGCCACCGGCGAGCGACAGGTTCGGATGATGAACGACGCGCTCCGGATCGAAGAACTGTTGCACGCCCAATCCCGAGCAGGTGGGGCAGGCGCCCGCAGGATTGTTGAACGAAAACAGCTTGGGTTCGAGGTCGGCGATGCTGTAACCGCAGAGGGTGCAGGCGAACTTGTCGGAGAAGACGAGCTCTTCGCGCTTCGGATCGTCCATGAACGAGATACGCGCGACGCCGTCGGCCATGCGCAAAGCGGTTTCGAAAGACTCGGCCAGCCGCTGTGCTGCATCGGCGCGCACTTTCAGCCGGTCGACGACAGCATCGATGCTGTGTTTTTTCTTCGGATCGAGTTTCGGTACGGCGTCGAGCTCGACGACGTGGCCGTCGACCCGCGCACGCACGAAGCCCTGGCCGCGCAGCTGTTCGAACACTTGAGCGTGCTCGCCCTTGCGATCGTCGATCATCGGCGCGAGCAGCAGCACCGGCGTGCCCTCCGGCAGGCGCATCACCTGGTCGACCATCTGGCTCACCGTCTGGGCGGCGAGATCGACGCCGTGATCGGGACAGCGCGGCGTGCCGACGCGAGCGAACAGCAGACGCAGGTGATCGTAGATTTCAGTGACGGTGCCGACCGTCGAGCGGGGATTGTGGGAGGTGCTCTTCTGCTCGATGGCGATGGCCGGCGACAGGCCCTCGATGGAGTCGATGTCGGGTTTTTCCATCATCGACAGGAACTGCCGCGCGTACGCCGACAGCGATTCGACATAGCGCCGCTGGCCCTCGGCATAGATGGTGTCGAACGCCAGCGACGACTTGCCCGAGCCCGACAGGCCGGTGACGACCACCAGCTTCTCGCGCGGGATGTCGACGTCCACGCCCTTGAGATTGTGCTCGCGCGCGCCGCGCACGCGGATGAAGTTGTGCTTTTCGCTCATCGATTCCGGAACGCCGACGGCCGGACGCCGGGTCCAGGCCAACGCCGCTATATGGGGATCAATTCGCCGGAATCAGCAAGAACATTGTGAGAACATGCCTGCGCGGCGCTATGGGCGAAGGAACTCCCCGACGTTCAGGTTGACGGCGCACCGATAGTCCTCGCCCCCGTCATGGACGCAGTAGTCGACGCCAAACAGGTTTCGACGGACGGGATTGGTCGATCGATAGGTTCGACCATCATGCATGAATTCCGATCCGGCCTCGGCGCTGCGCCGGGCCAACCCGGCAAAGAACGCGCGGGCGGCAGCGCCCTTGCAGACGAAGCGCAACATCTCCGTGTCCGGATCGGAGACCCGATCGAAATCCTCGCGATGGATGGCGTCGTCCACACAGTCGGAGATCAGTCGCGCCTGGGGCGGCGCCGGCGTTCCGGCGATGGAGGCATAATCCGGCGGCCGGGCCGCCACCTCGGGCGTGCCGGCGCAGGCGGTCACCGTCAGTGCAGAGATCAAAATGGCGAAGGCAGGGAAGGGGCGCATGGTTTGTCCTCCACGGCCACGCTCGCACGGTCCTGAAGGGATGGCCATGCCCGGTTTTTGCTTGCACCCCGGCGGCTTCGACCCCATTCTTCGGTCTGAGTTGGTTCAGTAGGAGCCCTGACGGTCATGATCATCGCGCTGGAAATCGGTCTCGCCCTTTCCGTGCCGCTGCTCGTGCTCGTCCATGCCCTCTCTCAACCCAAGCCCAAAGCCGTCCGCATCCGCGTTCGTGACGCTCGATCGCGTCGCCGCCCACACGCCTGACGGTCAAACCCTCTTCGACAACCTGAGCCTCGCCTTCGGGCGCGAACGAACCGGCGTCGTCGGCCGCAATGGGGTGGGCAAGACCACCCTTCTGCGCCTGATCGCGGGCCTGGCTGAGCCGGCCAAGGGCGTCGTGTCACGCACCGGCGCGGTCGGCTGGCTGCCCCAGCACCTTGAGCCCGCTGCGACGGAAACGGTCGCCGACACCCTCGGCGTCCGCAGCGCCTTCGACCGCCTGGGGCGCATCGTGGCCGGTTCGGCCTCGGCCGAGGACCTGGACCAGGCCGACTGGTCGCTGGAGGAGCGTCTGGCGAAGGGTCTGGCGGAGGCCGGGCTCGACGGCCTGCTGCTGGACCGCCTCATCCGCACGCTCAGCGGCGGCGAACAGACCCGGCTGCGCCTCGCGGGCCTGATGCTGGGCGACGCCGACCTGCTGGTCCTGGACGAGCCCACCAATCACCTGGACGCCGAAGGGCGAGGCCTCGTCGCGTCGATGATCGCCCGCTGGTCCGGCGGCGTCGTGGTGGTCAGCCACGACCGGGATCTGTTGCGCCGGATGGACCGGATCGTGGAGCTTTCGTCCCTCGGCGTGGCGGTCCACGGCGGCGGCTACGATCTCTACGCCGAGCGCAAGGCGGCCGAAAGCGCGGCGGCCGACCGGGCGCTGTCGGATGCGCGCCGCGCGCTGGACCGTGTCGAACGCGACGCCCAGGCGCGCGTCGAGGCGAAGTCCCGCCGCGACGCCGCCGGCCGCCGCCATGGCCAGAGCGGCAGCATGCCCCGCATCGTCGCGGGCATGATGGCCGACCGCGCCCAGGACAGCGGCGGTCGCGGCCGGGCGCTCTCCCAGCGGCTGGCGGCCGACGCCCAGGCCACGCTCGCCGACGCCCAGGCCCGCGTCGAGCGCGTGCATGCCCTGGCGGTCGCCATGCCCTCGACCGGCTTGCCGCAAGGGCGCCGGGTCCTGTCTCTGGATCGGGTCGAGTGGCGGCCGGGGGGCCGAGCCGTCGTCGGATCCGTCAGCCTGTCGGTCGTCGGGCCGGAGCGGATCGCCGTCACCGGGCCCAATGGTTCAGGCAAGACCAGCCTGCTTCGCCTGATGTCGGGCGACCTGGTCCCGACCGCTGGCCGGGTGGTCCGCGAGGTCCCGGCGGTCCTTCTCGACCAGCAACTGACGGTGCTGAGCCCCCACGAGACGCTGATCGCCGCCTATCGACGCCTGAACCCTGACGCGACCCCCAACGAGGCCCACGCCGCCCTGGCGCGCTTCCTCTTCCGCAACACGGCGGCGGAGCGGATGGTCGGGACCCTGTCTGGCGGCGAACGCCTGCGGGCCGCGCTGGCGTGTGTGATGGGGGCCGCCCAGCCGCCTCAACTGCTCATCTTGGACGAGCCCAGCAACCATCTCGACCTCGGGTCCCTCGCAGCTGTCGAAGACGCCCTGGCCGCCTACGACGGCGCCCTGATCGTGGTCAGCCACGACGAGGACTTCCTGAAGGCGATCGGCGTCGAGCGCCGACTCGAACTCAAGCCGTCCGGTTGAGCGCCACCGCGCGGGCGTCGCCCATGGCCGCGTGACCGGTCGCTCCATAGGCCGAGGCCGGCGGGCGTGCGGCGGAAATCTCCGCCGCGATCGTGCGGACCAGGCCCTCGGAGATCGTCCGGGCCGCCTCCACGGCACTGGCGTGACGGGCCAGGACGGCGTTGAAGGCCTCGGTCGCCTTCACCAGCGCCGTCCGGTCGGCCAACGGCGCGGCGGCCAGAAGGCCCGGATCGGCCTTCACCTGGGCGGAGTCGCGACGGTAGGTGTTGGCCAGCTCCTGTGTCTCGGCGATGCCGGCGTTCACGTCCTGAGGCCTGCGCGCCTCGAAGGCGGCGGTCTCGGCCGACAGGCGCGCGGTCAACTGTTCCGTCAGGCGGATCAGCTGACGCACGCGCGCGGTGGCGAGTTCCGCGCTCATCCGGCGGCTCCGGTCTGGTCGGCCTGCAGCTTGATCATCTCGTTCATGACGGCGGCCGACACCCCGACCCCGCCGGCCCGCGCGGTCTGCTGGGCCATGGCGTCGATCATGAAGCTGCGCCAGGTCGCTTCCGCCTCGCCCCCGCCGAACGGTCCTTCGGTCGACAGCCCCTCGAACATCGGCTTCAGCATCTGCGACAGGAAGGCGGCCTCGAACTGCTGGGCCGTCTCGCGCATGCGCCGGGCGTCCGCCGAAGGCGCGGCGGGGGCGGGGCGCATCAGGTCGGGGGATACGGTCAGATCGCTCATTCTCACATCACCTCGATGTCGGCCTGTAGGGCGCCGGCGGCCTTGATGGCCTGCAGGATGGAGATCATGTCGCGGGGCGACACGCCCAGGGCGTTCAGTCCGTTGACCAGGGTCGACAGCGAGGTCGAACCGTTGACGATCCGCATCTCGCGGCCCAGGTCCTCCTCGACGCTGACGTCCGACTGGGGAACCACGGCGGTCTGGCCCATGCTGAAGCCCTCGGGCTGGCTGACCATCGGCGTCTCCTGCACCGAGATGGTCAGGTTGCCCTGCGCGATCGCGACCGTGGACACCCGCACGGCGTCGCCCATGACGATCACGCCGTTGACCTCGTCGATGATCACCTTGGCGGGCGCATCGACTTGGACCGGCAGGTTCTCGACCCGGCTGATGAAGCCCGCCATCCCCATCGCCTGGGGCGCCCGCAGGGCCACGACCGAGCCGTTCTCGGCCAGGGCCGTGCCCGGATAGACAGCGTTGATCGCCTGGGCCATGCGCTGGGCGGTGGTGAAGTCGGGGTTGCGCAGCGTCAGCCGGACCTCGTTCATCTGACCCAGGTCGAAGCCGGTCTCCAGCTCGACCGTCGCGCCCGAGGCGATCCGGCCGGCGGTCGGCACGCCGCGCGTCACCGACGAGCCCGAGGCCCCGCCCGCCGACACCGACCCCGTCTGAACCGAGCCTTGCGCGACGGCGTACACTTGGCCGTCCGCGCCCTGAAGGCTGGTGACCAGCAGGGTCCCGCCCAGCAGGCTCTTGGCGTCGCCCATGGTCGAGACCGACACGTCGATCCGCGACCCGGGCGTGGCGAAGGCGGGCAGTTCGGCCGTCACCATCACGGCTGCGATGTTCTTGGTGTTGGCGTTGGCGTCGCGAATGTTGACGCCCAGCCGCTCCATCATCCCTTCCAGCGACTGGCGGGTGAAGGGCGAGTTGCGCAGGGAGTCGCCCGTTCCGGCCAGGCCGACCACCAGGCCGTAGCCTACCAGCTGGTTGGTGCGCACCCCCTCGACCGAGGCGATGTCCTTGATCCGGGATTGGGCCGTGGCCGGACCGCTCGCGCCGGCGAGGGCGGCGAGGCCGAGAAGAACGGGAAGAAGCCACTGGCGCATGCGAGGTCCGCGTGTTGTGCGCGATTACGGATGCCAACTTCGTGCCGCCGACAAATCCTAGGAAAATCAGAGGCTGCCAGGGTTCCCGGCGCGGGGCGGACGGCAGAAACTGCCGGGGCGTTAACCAAGAAGTGACGACCGCCCCTCAAGGATCGCCAAATGACCCGGAGCCGCCGCTCATGAAGATCACAGGTCCCTCGGGCCCAGCGGCCGTCCAGCCTGGCTCCGCGCGGCCGGGCGGACCCAGGACGGGCTTCACCCTTGGCGGCTCCGCAGGCTCCCAGGGCGCGGCGGCGGTCAGCTCAGCCTCTGGTCCGGCCGGCGTTCAGGGTCTCTCGGCCCTGATGGCCCTCCAGGGCGTCGAGGAACCGCTGGAGCGGCGTCGCCGGGCGATCCGCCGTGGCGGGGCGTTGCTGGACCGGCTCGACGCGCTCAAACTGTCCCTGCTGGAAGGCCGGGCGGATGCGGACGCCTTGACCCAACTGTCGCAAGCTGTGCGCGAGGAGCGACCCTCCACCGACGACGCCGGGCTTTCTGGCCTGCTGGATCAGATCGATCTGCGCGCCTCGGTCGAACTGGCCAAGGCCGAACTTCGTCGCGGCGCAGCATAGAACCGTCACGCTCGGCCCGATTCATGCGCGGATCGGCCAAGTGAGGAAGAAATGTCACGCTTTGGGCGATCCTGAACCTTAACGCGATCACAGACGCGCGAACGCCGTTGCCCCGACTCCGCACCTGAGCCTATACGCCGGACGACGCCAGGGGGGCGTCGGGGTGGAAAGCGTGAGTGCGATGAGCGCATTAGCGTCTGTGTACGTCGAAGAGGCCGAGCCCTATCGGCCCAGCGACGACGAACCGTTCATGAATGAGCGGCAACTGGCTTACTTCAAGCACAAGCTGTTGGCTTGGAAGGACGAAATCCTTCGCGAGAGCCGGGGCACCGTCGTCAACCTGAAGGCGGAGACCGAGAACCATCCCGACCTGGTGGATCGGGCCTCGTCGGAATCGGATCGGGCGCTTGAGCTCCGCACCCGCGACCGCCAGCGCAAGCTGATCGCCAAGATCGACGACGCCCTGCGCCGGATCGAGGACGGCTCCTACGGTTACTGCGAGGACACCGGCGAACCGATCGGCCTGGGCCGGCTCGAAGCCCGTCCCACGGCGGTGCTGTCGGTCGAGGCCCAGGAGCGGCATGAACGCCGCGAGCGGGTCCACCGCGACGACTGATCCGTCTCAGGCCGGCAGCGCCGGCCTGATGTCGGTCCTGGCGAAGTCATCGCCCTTGTAAAGCAAGGGCGCGTCCATTTCCCGCGCCAGCGCATAGGCGAAGCAGTCGCCAAGGTTCAGCCCGGCAGGGGTCCGCTTGCCGTATGAGGCTTCCGCTTCGCAGGCCAGCTTCGCCGAACGCGCATCAATCGATGCCACCGATACCCCGAGCTGGCCGAGGAGCGTGTCGAGCTCGGCCACTCCGGGTGAACCGCGCAGGCCGCGCATCCGCGTAGCCGCTTCCCAATATCCTACAGGAGAGATCAGCCCACCGTTTCTGGCGAGAAAGATCATGAAGCTTTCAGCTTCGGGCTCGTCGAGAAGGATGGCGACGATCGCCGAGGCGTCGACCGCCGTCATTTCGGCAAGCCGTCCTCGTCGTAGAAATCGTCATCCGTGAGCAAGGGACCAACGACGGGTAAAGCCTGGAAGCGCTGAACGGTTTCACGAACCGCCGAAAGCCGGCGTTCGAAGTCCGCCTCGCGTTTCGCGGTCAACCGCGCATCTCGCTCCCGCACCATCTCGTCGACCAGGTCGGTGATGGTCTTGCCCTCGACCTCCGCAAGTCGGCGCAGCCGTTCGACAGTCTCGGCCTTTCGGATCTGGACAGGAGCGTTCATGACGATGGGGAACCTATCATGATGCCCCTGCCGGCTCAACGTCCGTCCTGTCGGCTCTACGCTGCGACCAAGACTGACGCATACCCATGCCAAGCTGATGGACATGGAAAGCTCGCTTGACATAAAGTACACTAAGTACACTCAAAAAATTGTTCGTCGTGGCTCCACCGCTCCGGCCGCTGGACGCCGCTCCGGACCCTGCCGGGCTGATGAGCGCGCGTCACCGCCGCCCGCGCCTTGACTTGGCGGGGGCGGGGCGCGACCTACGCGCCTGATTTCGAGGTCGTTCAATCCCATGCCCGTCAAGGTTCGTTTCGCCCCGTCGCCCACGGGCAAGCTGCACGTCGGCAATGTGCGCACCGCCCTGGTCAATTGGCTGTTCGCGAAAGGGCAGGGCGGCCGGTTCGTGCTGCGCATCGACGACACGGACCTGGCCCGCTCGACACCTGAGTTTGAACAGGGGATCGAGGACGACCTGCGCTGGCTGGGCCTGGCCTGGGACGAGCGCCACAACCAGTCCAGGCGTTTCGATCGCTATGAGGCTGCGGCCGAGCTCCTGAAATCCGTCGGCCGGCTCTACGCCTGCTACGAGACCGGCGAGGAGCTGGATCGCCGCCGCAAGGTGCAGCTGTCGCGGGGCTTGCCCCCCATCTACGACCGCGCCGCCCTGTCCCTGACCAACGCCGAGAAGGCCGCCTTCGAGGCCGAGGGTCGTCGTCCCCACTGGCGCTTCAAGCTGGATGGCGGCCGGGTGGCCTGGGAGGATCTGGCGCGCGGCCATGCGGAGGTCGACACGGCCTCGATGTCCGATCCCGTGCTGATCCGGGAGGACGGCCTGTTCCTCTACACCCTGCCGTCGGTGGTGGACGACCTGGACATGGAGATCACCCATGTGATCCGGGGCGAGGACCACGTCACTAACACCGGCGCCCAGATCGAGATCTTCGAGGCCCTGGTGAAGGCCGGCTGGGCCGGCGCCACGCCCGGCTTCGCACACATGCCGCTGCTGGTCGGGGCCGACGGACAGGCCCTGTCCAAGCGGCTGGGGTCCCTGTCGATCTCCGAAATGCGCGAGCAGGGCTACGAGCCGATCGCCATCGTCAGCCATCTGGGCCGGATTGGCACCTCCGACCCGCTGGAGGTCGGCGCCTCTATCCAGGCCCTGGGCGAGGGCTTCTCGTTCGACAAGATGGGCCGCTCGCCGGCGCGCTACGACACCGCGGATCTGGACCGGCTCAACGCCCAGGCTCTTCATGCCATGGACTACGACCAGGCGCGCGAGCGGCTGGCGGCGCTGGACTGCGAGCTGGGCGAGGTCTTCTGGAACGCGGTGCGCGGCAATCTGACGAAGTTCAGCGATGTCGTGGCCATGGCGCGGATCGTGCGGGGCCCGATCACGCCGGTGATCGAGGATCCGGCCTTCGCTCAGGCCGCGCTCGAGACCTTGCCGGAGACCCTGGACGCCGGGGCCTGGTCAGCCTGGACTGAAGCCGTGAAGGCCCGGACGGGCGCCAAGGGCAAGGGCTTGTTCATGCCGCTGCGCATGATGCTGACAGGCCAGGCTCACGGCCCTGACATGGCCGCCATGGTCGCCCTGATCGGCCGCGAACGGGTCCAGGCAAGGCTGAGGGGGGAGGCGGCCTGAGGCCGCTCCCGCCTCCGGAGATTTAGCCGTTGCAGGCGGCGAGTTGTTCGGCGGTCAGGGCCGCGCCGCGATAGGTGAAGGCCGACACGGCGCCGAAGCGGGCGACCACGCGGCGGCAGGCGCGCGTCGCCGGCTGGTTCGCGCCGCCGGTGGCTGTGCAGGTCGCGCCCTCGCAGCGCCAGTTGGCGCCGTCGATGATGGTGCGGCCGGCTGGGGCGCGGGCGGCGTCGATGAGGATGGCTTGGGTGGCGACCGCCGGGGCCGGGGCGGTGGTCTGAGCCAGGGCGGGGGACGCGGCCAGCATCAGGGCCGCGACGAGAAGGGTGCGCATCGGGAGGACTCCGCAAGGGCTTCGGACGCCTGTCGCGTCCATCGGCGATGGTGTCAGTTTTTAATAAGGACTGTCAATGCCCGTTTCCAAAAGAGACGGACTGGACCGTTTACTTACCGACGTTTACTTATCGCTGATCGTATTTCAACGGCGCCGCGACGCCGGGCCGCACCAGCAGCTCCATGGCCTCTTCAGGAGTCTTGCAGACCTGCCAGGCGTTCAGAAAGCTGGGGGGCGTGAAGCCGCTCTGGACGCTGTGCTCCATCAGGGCGAAGAAGGTCTCCCAGAAGCCGTTGACGTTGAGGAAGATCACCGGCTTGGAGTGAAGGTCCAGCCGCTTCCAGGACAGCAGCTCCACCACCTCCTCGAGCGTCCCCACCCCGCCCGGCGCCACGACGAAGGCGTCCGAGGCGTCGTACATCAGCATCTTGCGCTCATGCATCGAGGTGACGACCACGGTCTCGACGTCGTCGAACAGCCGTTCGCGGCTGCGCAGGAACTCAGGCATGATCCCCAGCACCCGCCCTCCGGCCTCGTGGGCCGCCCGGGCCGAGGCGCCCATCAGGCCTACCCCTCCGCCGCCATAGACCAGCCGCCAGCCCGCCCGGGCCGTCTCGCGCCCGAACGCCCGCGCCGCCTCCGTGTAGATCGGATCGGCGGAGTCCGACGACCCGCAGAAGAGGCAGACGGACGAGCCGTCGAAGGGCATGATCTGAGGCGTGTCGAGGGCCATGGGCGCTGAGGTCTTTCCTGGGTCTTTGCGGAGTTCGGCGAGACAGATGCGGGCCGGGCGCGTTATGGCGCAAGCCATAATGCCGGGACGGAGCGCATGAAACGATCCATCGGCGGGACCCCGGTCCTGGTCGCCCTCGCCATCAGCCTTCTAGCCGCCGTCGGTTGCTCGCGCCAAGCGGAGGAGGCCGGGCCCACCGCGCCGGCGGCGGTCGATGACGGCTGGGTCGCGCCTCCCCGGGTCCAGGCGGCGGTGCGCGCCGGCGCGGCGATTGTCGTGTCTGGCCTGGCCGATCCTGGCGCGCGCGTGGTCCTGCGCGTGGACGGGGGCGACGCCTACGCTGTGGCGGCCGATGAGCAGGGGCGTTTCGAACTGCCGCTGACCACGCCGCCGAGCGACGCTCTGTTCGTCATCGAGACCCAGACGGGCCAAAGCGCCGCGTCGGCTCCGGAGCGGCTGTTCGTCTCCGGGGACCCGACAGGCCCCCTCGCGCTCGTGTCTTCCGGCGCCGCTAGCCGGCGTCTCGATCCGGCGCCGGCCCTCGACGCCGTGGACGCCGACGGCGCGGCCTTGCTGCTGTCGGGGCGAGCGCGGCCGGGGAGCCGAGTTTCCGTGGTCCGCGAGGATCAGACCTCGCTTGAGGCGCTTGCCGGACCCGACGGCCGCTGGACCGTGCGCATAAGCCCCGGCGGGGCGGCGGCCCTAACCGTCGCGGGCCGTCGTTTCGCCTATCCCGGCGTTAGCGGGGACGCGGGGCAAGGCTGGCGAATCGAGCGGCCGTTGGAAGGCGGGGCGCGACAGGTCACCTGGTTCCCGCGCCGATGATCCAGGTGGTTAACCTGTCGCTAACCAAATCGGCCCATCGAGGGGATGTCTTCTTCGAGGACACCCACCATCACCGAACTTCCCGCCCGGCGCTCGCGTCGGGCGTTTTTCGTATGCGGCGAGGGGGAAGAGGAATGGCTCCGCGGGTAGGATTCGAACCTACGACCAGCCGATTAACAGTCGGCTGCTCTACCACTGAGCTACCGCGGAACAGCCGCTCGGGAGGCGGGCCTATAGCAGCGACCGTTCCGGTCGCGCAACGGGAAAAAGCCGAGTGCGTCTGACCATCATCGAAGACCCCGACGACCCGCGCATCGCCGACTATCGGGACATCCGCGAGCGCGATCTGGTGGGCCGGCGTGGCTTGCTGGTCGCCGAGGGCGCGGTGGTGCTGCGGGTGCTGCTGTCCGAGGCGTCCCGGGCCAGGCCGCGTTCGGTGCTGCTGGCGCGGAACAGGGTCGAGGCCTTCCGCGACGTGCTGGAGCCGATCAACCCGTCCGCGCCCGTCTATGTCGCGGCTCAGCCGGTGCTCGACGCCATCGCGGGGTTCCCCCTGCACCGGGGCGTCCTGGCTCTCGCCGAGACTCCGACGCCGCCGGACCTGGACAATCTTCTGGCAGGCGCGCCCGATGACGCTGTGGTGGTCGTGGCCCTCGGGATCGGCAACCACGACAACATGGGCGGCATCCTGCGCAACGCGGCGGCCTTCGGGGCCCACGCCGTCCTGCTGGACGACCGCTGCTGCGATCCCTTCTATCGCAAGGCGATTCGGGTGTCGGTCGGGGCGTCGCTCAGGGTCCCGATTGGCGGCGGTCGTTCAGCGGTGGAGATCGTCGAGCGACTACAGGCGCATGGCTTCGGCCTCCTGGCGCTCACGCCCGCCGCGCACCGTACCCTGGCGTCTGTCCGCCGCCACGGCCGCACGGCGCTTCTCCTCGGATCCGAGGGTCCTGGGCTGTCGCCGGAGATCATCGCCCGGGCCCAGTCGGTCGGCATCCCCATGGCGGGCGGCTTCGATTCGCTGAACGTCGCGGCGACCAGCGCGATCGCGCTGCACCAGCTCATGTTCGGGTCTGGGGAAGGGTGATCGCCGGCCGCTTGCCGGGTAGCGCGATGGAGGCCTGAGCCGGAATCGAACCGGCGTACACGGATTTGCAGTCCGCTGCGTAACCACTCCGCCATCAGGCCGGGCCGCCGTCGCGAGGGGCGTTCGCTATCAGATCGGATTGTCGCCCGCAACGCACGGACCTATAAGCGCGCCAGTTTTCCCCGCTCGCCGACCCAGGACTGCCTCATGGACTTCGCCGCCGCACGCAAGGTGATGGTGGATTCGCAGGTGCGTGTGAACGACGTGACGGATCGTCGCCTCCAGGCCGCCCTGCTGTCGACCCCGCGCGAACGCTTCTGCGCCCCCGACCGCGCCTTCGCCGCCTATGCCGAGATCGAACCCGAGATCGCGGGCGACCGCCGGCTGATGCTGCCGCGTGACGTGGCCAAGCTGCTGCAGGCGCTGGACGCGCGCGAGGGCGAGCGGGCGCTGGCCATCGCCGCCCCCTACGCCGGCGCAGTCCTGGCGGGCATGGGCCTGGAGGTCACCGCCCAGGAGGAGGACGCGGAGGTCATGCAGGTCGTGGCCGACGCTCTGGCGGAAGCCTCCGTGCAAACCGCGACGGGCCCGTTCACGGCTCCCGCGGGCCAGGACTACGACGTCATCGTCAGCGAGGCTGCGGTGGCCATGCGGCCCGAGGCCTGGATCGAGGCCCTGCGCCCCGGCGGCCGTCTGGCCGTCGTCGAACGCTCTGGGCCGGCCGGCAAGGCCGTCCTTTACGTACGCGGTCAGGAGGGCGTCTCGCGCCGTGAACTGTTCGACGCCGCCCCGCCCGTGCTGTCCCAGATGGCGCCGGCTCCGGCGTTTGCTTTCTGAGTACCGCGCGACCGCTTTCGGGCTTGAGCGCGTGAAGAAAACTTAACTGGCGTCGTGCGGAATGAAGCCCCACTTACGCCGCCGAAAGTGGGATAAGGGGCGTCGCCACGCTGAGGGGCGGGCCTATCGGGATCTGGATATGCTGACACGTTTGCGCGCCCTCTCCTCGGTGGCCGCCGTCGCCGTGACGGTCGGCCTGGCCGCTCCGGCGTGGGCCGAGACGCTGCAGGAGGCGATCGCGCTCGCCTATCAGACCAACCCGACCCTGCTGGCCCAGCGCGCGACCCAACGGGCGCTCGACGAGTCCGTGCCCCAGGCCCGCGCGGGCTTGCGTCCGACGATCGGGGTCTCGGGTTCGGCCCAGTACAGCCGCACGGACGGCGGCGTGGGCGGCTCGATCGAGAGCGACACCGGAAGCGTGGGCATCGACCTCAGCCAGAATCTCTACACCGGCGGCCGCATCGGCCTGGGCATCGCAGCGGCTGAAGCGAACGTCCTCGCTGGCCGTGAGAACCTGCGTGCGGTCGAGCAGCAGGTTCTGGCTTCCGTCATCCAGGCCTATGTGGACGTCCTTCGCGACATGGAGATTCTGCGCGTCCGCCAGGAGAATCTCGGCGTACTGCAGCGTCAGCTGGAAGAGGCGAGCGCCCGGTTCGAGGTGGGGGAGATCACCCGCACCGACGTGGCTCAGTCTGAAGCCCGCCTGGCCCAGACCGAGGCAGACCTCGCCAACGCCCAGGCCCAGCTGTCGGTCTCGCGCGCGGCCTATGCCGCCATCGTCGGCCAGGCTCCAACCGACCTGGCTCCGCCGCCGATCCTGCCCAACGTTCCGACGGACTTCGACGCCGCTCTGGATGTCGCGCTTGTCGATAATCCGACCCTGCGCGCCTCCGCGTTCGACCTTCAGGCCGCCGAAGCTCGCGTGGCCCAGGCCCGCGCGGAATACCTCCCGTCGGCTCGCCTTTCGGCTTCCTACGGCGGAACGGGCGACCTGTCAGACTTCGACCTGGCGGACCGTCGCAGCTTCACCGCCACGGCCTCGGTGTCCGTGCCCCTGTTCACCGGCGGGCTGAACGCCTCCCAGGTGCGTCAGGCCCTGGAACAGGCCAACGCCGCCCAGATCCGGGTCGAGGGCGAGCGCCGGACGGTCCTGCAGAACGTCAGCGCCAGTTTCGCCCAGGTGATCTCGGCCCGCGCCACCCTGGCCGCAGGGGAGGAAGCGGTGCGGGCCGCCTCGGTCGCCGCCGAGGGCGTGCGCCAGGAGGCCCAGGTCGGCCTGCGCACCACCCTGGACGTGCTCAACCAGGAACTCGAACTGCGTTCCGCCCAGGTGACCCTGGCCAGCGCGCGCCGCAATGAATACGTGGCCCAGGCCCAGCTTCTGGCCGCCATGGGCCGCCTGGAAGGGGCGGACCTCGATCCCACGCTCACGGTCTATGACGCCGCCGCCAACACGGACCGCGTCCGCATGCGGGGCGCCCTGCCTTGGGACGGCGTCATCGAGGCCATCGACCGCATCGCGGCTCCGCCGATCATGCCCGCGACCGACGCGCCGGACGCCCCCATCGACCAGCAGCTGAAGTCCGAGATCGTCACCACGGCTCCGGCCGGGGATTAACCTCTCGCGCGAAAAGTTGCGTTGATTCCCGACGGGGATGATGCGACGGAGGGTCGAGGGGAGGGCGTGATCGAACGCGTCTGCGCCCGCTCATTCCAACTTTCCGTCGAGGTTGCGACATGACCGATCAGAACGCCCAGGAACCCACGATGGAAGAGATCCTGGCGTCGATCCGCCGGATCATCTCTGAAGACGACGCCCCGGCCGAGACCGCGCCCGCGCCGGCCGCCGCACTCGAGCCCGAGCCGCAGCCCGAGCCCGCGCCTTCGCCGGCGATGATGGACGAGACTCCGTCCGTCCAGGCCGAAGCCGAGGACGACGTCTTCGACCTGACCGACCGCTACGAGGCGCCGGCTCACGAGAGCATCGGCGACCTGGACGTGTCCGTCGCAGAGCCCGATCCATTCCCCGCCGCGGTCCATAGCGAGTCGGCCTATGCGCCGCCGCCGGAACCCCAGCCGGCGCCGGTTTCTGCCGCCCACGAGCCGCTGGTAGGCGACGCCGCCGCCTCGAGCGCCTCCTCGGCCTTCGCCGGCCTGGCCGCCTCCCTGCGTCGTCCCGAGCCTTCGGAGCCGACCGTCTCGGCCGGCCCGACCATCGATGAACTGGCCCGCAGCCTGCTTCGGCCCATGCTGAAGGAATGGCTGGACGCCAACCTGCCGGCCATCGTCGAGGCCCAGGTACGCAAGGAAGTCGAACGCATCGCGCGCAACGCCGCCTAGCCCTTCGCTTCACGTCCGACTAATCCGAGGGCGGCTCCGACGGGGCCGCCCTTCGCTTTTGAGACCTTCCGATGCTTGAGAAGACCTTCGACCCCCAGGCCGCCGAGCCCCGCATCTACGAACAGTGGGAAGCCTCCGGCCTGTTCGCGCCCACGACCGACGGGGCGGCCGAGGCCTATTCGATCGTCATCCCACCGCCGAACGTGACCGGCTCGCTGCATATCGGCCACGCGCTGAACAACACGCTCCAGGACATCCTGGCCCGCTATCATCGCATGCGTGGCAAGGCGGTGCTGTGGCTGCCGGGCACCGACCACGCCGGCATCGCCACCCAGATGGTGGTCGAGCGCCAACTGGCGGCTCAGGGCAATGTCGGCCGGCGCGACATGGGCCGCGACGCCTTCATCGAGAAGGTCTGGGAGTGGAAGGCCACCAGCGCCGGCTCGATCCAGAACCAGCTGCGCCGTCTGGGCTCATCCTGCGACTGGAGCCGCGAGCGCTTCACCCTGGACCCTTCGCTTCAGGACGCCGTCCGCAAGGTGTTCGTCCAGCTCTACAGGGAAGGGCTGATCTACCGAGACAAGCGGCTGGTGAATTGGGACCCCCACTTCCAGACCGCCATCTCGGACCTGGAGGTCGAGCAGAAGGAGGTCGACGGCGCCTACTGGCACTTCGCCTATCCGCTGGCGGACGGCGTCACCTACGAGCATCCCATCGCCTTCGACGACGAGGGCAAGGCGACCGAGTGGGAGACCCGCGACTACATCGTCGTCGCCACCACCCGGCCCGAGACCATGCTGGGCGACACCGGCGTGGCGGTGCACCCGGAGGATGAGCGGTATGTCGGGCTGGTCGGCAAGACGGTGATCCTGCCGATCACGGGCCGCCGCATTCCCATCGTCGCCGACGACTACGCCGACCCGACCAAGGGCTCGGGCGCGGTGAAGATCACGCCCGCGCACGACTTCAACGACTTCGGCGTCGGCAAACGTGCTGGGCTGCCCGCGCTTAACATCATGGACGCCTACGGCCGCATCACCGCGGTCGACACTCCAGACGTGCCCGGCGATTATGAGGGCATGGACCGCTTCTCCGCGCGCAAGGCCATCGTCGCCCGGGCCGAGGAAGAGGGCTGGTTGAAGGAGGTCGAGAAGACCCGCCACATGGTCCCGCACGGCGACCGTTCCGGCGTGGTCATCGAGCCGTGGCTGACGGACCAGTGGTACGTCGACGCCCACACCCTGGCCCAGCCGGCGATCAAGGCGGTGGAGCAGGGCGACACCGTCTTCGAGCCCGCCAGCTATTCCAAAATCTACTTCGAGTGGCTGCGAAACATCGAGCCCTGGTGCATCTCGCGCCAGCTGTGGTGGGGCCATCGTATCCCGGCCTGGTACGACGCCGACGGGAACATCTATGTCGCAGAGACCGAGGCGGAAGCCCTCGCCCAGGCCAGCGGCAAGACCCTGACCCAGGACGAGGACGTCCTCGACACCTGGTTCTCCTCGGCCTTGTGGCCGTTCTCGACCATGGGCTGGCCGGAGAAGACCGAGGACCTCGAACGCTTCTATCCGACCAGCGACCTCGTCACCGCCGCCGACATCATCTTCTTCTGGGTCGCCCGGATGATGATGATGGGTCTGCACTTCATGGACGAGGTCCCGTTCAAGCGGGTCATCATCAATGGCCTGGTCCGCGACGAGAAGGGCCAGAAGATGAGCAAGTCCAAGGGGAACGTCATCGATCCCCTAGGCATCATCGACGAACTGGGCGCCGATCCCTTGCGCTTCACCATGGCGATCCTGTCAGGCACGCGCGACATCAAGCTGTCGAAGCAGCGGATCGAGGGCTACCGCAACTTCGGCACCAAGCTGTGGAACGCCGCCCGCTTCGCCCAGATGAACGAGGCGCGCCGCGTGGAGGGCTTCGACCCCGCGACGGTCGAACAGACGATCAACCGCTGGGTGCGGCATGAACTGACCGAGGCCGAGCGCGCGGTCTCGACCGCTATCGAGGCTGGCCGTTTCGACGATGCCGCCTCGGGGCTCTACCGCTTCGTCTGGAACGTGTTCTGCGACTGGTACCTGGAGCTGGCCAAGCCCGTGTTCCAGGGCTCTGACGAGGCCGCCAAGGCCGAGACCCGCGCCATGACCGCCTGGACGCTGGATCAGACGCTGAAGCTGATGCACCCGGTCACGCCCTTCATCACCGAGGAGCTGTGGGACAAGCTCGCGGAGGAGGGTGCGCCCCGCGACGAGCCGCTGCTGATCGGCGCCGCCTGGCCCGACCTGCCCGACAGCTTCCGCGATGCGGCGGCGGCCGAAGAAATCAACTGGCTGATCGACTTGGTCACCGAGGTCCGCTCCAGTCGCTCGGAACTCGGCGTCCCGCCCGGCGCCCGCCTGCCGCTGACGGTCATCAGCCCGGATGCGACGGCGCGCGAGCGGTTCGACCGCCACGCGCCCCTGATCCAGACCCTCGCGCGGGTCAGCCGGCTCGACATCGCCGACGCGGCTCCCGCCGGCGCGGTGGTGCTGGTCCTGGGCGGCTCAAGCGCGGCCCTGTCGCTGGAGGGCACGGTCGACCTGGCCGCCGAACGCACCCGCCTGGCCAAGGAGATCGCCGCCTTCGACAGCGACATCGCCCACGTGAACAAGAAGCTGGGCAACCCCAACTTCGTTTCCCGCGCCGCGCCCGAGGTCGTCGAGGAACAGCGCGAAAAGCTGGCCGAAGCCGAAGCCGGCAAGGCCAAGATGGAAGCGGCGCTGAAACGGCTGGAGGGGCTGTGACCACCTCAATCCGCCCCCGTTGGGGGAGGGGGACCGCGAAGCGGTGGAGGGGGCCGGCGTTTCTCGCCGGTCCCCTCCGTCTCGCCGGCTGCGCCGCCGAGCCACCTCCCCCACTGTGGGAGGATTAGATGCGCATCGACCAGCTCTTGGTCGCCCGGGGCCTGTTCGACACGCGCGCCCGCGCCCGCGCCGCCATCGAAGCCGGGCGGGTCACAGCCGACGGGCGCCAAGTCTGCAAGCCCTCGGAACAGGTCTCCGAGGACGCAGTCATCGAAGCCGAGGCCGCTCACCGCTTCGTCGGTCGGGCCGCGCTCAAGCTCGACCATGCCCTGACCCTGTGGCCAATCGTCGTCGAAGGCCGCACCTGCCTGGACATCGGCGCCTCCACCGGCGGCTTCACCGAGGTCCTGCTGGAGCGGGGCGCCGTCCATGTCTTTGCGGTCGACGTCGGTCAGGGCCAACTCCACCCCCGTATCGCCGCCGATCCCGGGGTGGAGAACCTGGAAAAGACGGACGCCCGCGACCTGGACGTCGGCCTGATCCCTCGCGCGCCCGAGTTAGTCGTCTGCGACGCCAGCTTCATCGGCTTGACCAAGGTTCTGCCCGCGGCCCTCGGCCTGGCGGCCCTCGGCGCCGACCTCGTCACCCTAGTGAAGCCACAGTTCGAGATGGAGAGCCGCGCGGATGTCGGACGCGGCGGCGTGGTGCGCGACCCGACCGCCAGAGAAGCCGCCCTGGGCCGCGTCGTCGACTGGCTGGCGTCGGTCGGATGGACGGTCCAGGCCACGGCCGAAAGCCCCATCACCGGCGGGGACGGCAATGTGGAATACCTGCTCTGGGCGAGGCGGTAAGGCGCAAGGAAAAGCCGCCGGCGGATCTCTCCACCGGCGGCTTCCGTCACATCGTCGGTCGACAGGGGGGCTGAAGATGAGCCGACGACGCGATCTCTTCGGGGCCTAGCGCGGGACCCACTCGCCTCGGCTTGCATCCCACCAGTAGCGGCCATCCGGGCTGTACTGCGGCGTGTAGCGGCTGTCGTACCGGTCGTCGTAGCGATAGTCGCGGTCGTAACGATCGTCATAGCGCCGGTCGTCGTACCGATCGTAGCCGCCGTAGCGATAGTCATAGCCGGCGCGGTAGGCGCGGCATTCGTCGCTGGAGGACCTCCCGGCGGCGCCGCCGACGAAGGCGCCGAGCACGCCGCCCAGGACGCTGCCTTCGGTGCGGCGCCCGCGCGCGGCCAGTTGCGAACCGATCACCGCGCCGGCCGTCCCGCCGATAACCGCGCCGGCGCCGGTCCGGCCCTCACGCTCGCGGGCGCAGGGGTCGTAGTAGCGTTGGTCGTATCCGTAGGACCGGCTGTAGCCATAGGGCTGGCTATATCCATACGACTGATATCCGTAGGGCTGAGCATAGCCGTAGCCGTAGTTCTGGGCAGAGGCGATGCCGGGCAGGGCGACGGCGGCGGCCACGGCCGCAACGGCGCCGGCGGCAAGCTTGGGATGCTGGCGGAACATGGTTCCATCCTTCCTGAGGTTGAGGCGTCCGGTTAACGGCCGGGGCCCCTCTGCGTTGCGGATGGAATAGGCGCTCCAAGCTGAACGCATTTTGAGCGAGGCGTTCATCTTCGTTCATCCGGCGAATGCCGCTAGGAAGCCGGGATGCAGGATCTGACCATCGCGCGCATCGGCGCCCAGGGCGACGGCGTGGCCGAAACGCCGTCCGGCCCGGTGTTTGTTCCCCTGACCCTGCCCGGCGAGGTCGTGCGAGGGGAGGCGGCCGACGGCCGGATGGACCGCCCGGAGATCGTCAGCGTCAGCCCCGACCGCATCGCGCCGGTCTCGCCCCAGTACGGCGACTGCGGCGGCTGTTCGCTCCAGCACTGGGCCGCCGGACCCTATCTTGAGTGGAAGCGTGAGCAGGTGCGACTGGCGTTGGTGCGCGAGGGCCTGGAGACGGAGATCGTGGAGACCGTGGCGACGCCTCCCGCGTCGCGGCGCCGCCTGGCCCTGCACGCGAGGCGCGGTCCAGGGGGCCGCGCGATCCTGGGCTTCAAGGCGCGACGGTCGTGGCGGCTGGTCGAGGTGCGCGAATGCCCGATCGCCGATCCCCGGTTGGTGCGGGCGCTTCCGGCCCTGGCCCGTCTGGCGGAGGTGTTCCTGGATCACCCGAAGTCGGCGCCGACCCTGCACGTCACCTGGACCCTGGCCGGGCTCGACGTCGATGTGACGGGAGTTGAACGCAAATCCGGAGGCCTGTCGCGCGACCGCCAGGTCGATGCGATCACCCGCGCCGCCGAGGCCGATCTGGCGCGGCTCAGCCTCGCCGGCGAGGTGCTGGTGATGGCCCGTCAGCCCCGCGTGGCCTTCGGCAAGGCGGTGGTTCCGCTTCCGCCCGGCGCCTTCCTGCAGGCCACGCCCCAGGCCGAGGCGGCCATGGTCGGGGTGGCCACCGAGGCGGTGAGGGGCGCGCGCAAGATCGCGGACCTGTTCTGCGGCTCGGGGACCTTCACCTTCCCGCTCGCCGAGGTCGCCGAGGTCTTGGCCGCCGACGCGGCTCAGGGTTCGATCGCCGCCTTGAAGGCCGGGATCGGCTCGACCTCGGGTCTGCGTCCAATTCGCGCCGAGGCCCGCGACCTTTTCCGCCGTCCCCTGACGCCGCACGATCTGAAGGGCTGCGACGCCATCGTCTTCGATCCGCCGCGCGCCGGAGCGATCGAACAGACCGCCCAGATCGCCCAGACGAAGGCCGGCGTGGTGGTCGGCGTGTCCTGCAACCCGTCCACCTTCGCCCGCGACGCACGGGTGCTGGTGGAGGCCGGCTTCAGGCTGGAGCGGGTCACGCCGATCGACCAGTTCCTGTGGTCCTCTCACGTCGAACTGGTTGGGGTGTTCCGGCGCTGACTTTTCAGCCGAACAGCTCCAGCTGTTTGCGCATATCCGCAGGTACGCGAAAGCGGCTCTCGTCCAGCTGGTGGCGTGGGCCGTCCAGGCCGTAGCGCTTGGCGGCGGTCTTGAAGCGGGCTGCGATCAGGTCGGCGACCGGGCCGCGGCCGGTCATCCGCTGGCTCCAGTCGGGATCGTAGTCGCGACCGCCCCGCGTCTGGCGCACCAGGGACATGACCCGCGCGGCGCGGTCGGGCCGGGCGTCCGCCAGCCATTCCTGGAACAGGTCCTTGATCTCCAGCGGCAGGCGCAGCGTCACGTACATGGCGCAGGTCGCGCCCGCCTTGGCCGCCGCCTCCAGCACCGCCTCCAGCTCGTGATCATTCAGCCCAGGGATCACCGGCGCGAACCCGACTCCGACTGGACAGCCCGCGTCGGCCAGCCGGCTGATCGCCTCCAGCCGCTTGGCGGGCGTCGAGGCGCGCGGCTCCATCGCGCGCGCCAGGCCCCGGTCCAGGGTGGTGATCGAGACGAAGGCGCTGGCGAGGCCGTCCTTGCCCATCGGTCCCAGGATGTCGGCGTCGCGGGCGATCAGGACCGACTTGGTGATGATCGAGAAGGGATGGTTGAATCGCTGGAGCACCTCCAGCACCCCGCGCGTAATCCGCTGCTCGCGCTCGACGGGCTGATAAGGGTCGGTGTTGCCGCCTATGTGGATGCGCTTGCAGCGGTAGCGGGGGTGGGCGAGTTCCTGTTCCAGGAGACGCGCGGCCTCGGGCTTGAAGAAGAGCCGGCTCTCGAAATCCAGGCCCGGGGATAGGCCCATGTAGGCATGGGCCGGACGGGCGTAGCAGTAGATGCAGCCATGTTCGCAACCTCGATAGGGATTGATGGATCGGTCGAAGCCGATGTCGGGACTGGTGTTCCGGGTGATGATCGTCCGCGCGCGTTCCGAACTGAGCGTGGTCCGAAGCGGAGGGGGCTCTGAGTCCTCCGCGGTCCAGCCGTCGTCGAAGGCCTCGGTCGTTTGCGCCTCGTACCGCCCGCTGGCGTTAGTGCGGGCGCCGCGTCCCTTCGTCGCCGGAGCAGCCATGGGAAGATCTTAGGCGACTTTCGGAACAAATCAAGAACAAAGCGCGCCGCGCTGGAGCCGGCGAACGCTTCCTTAAGGCCGGCGGAGCGACGCTCGGCCCGTGTCCGCCCCGCTTTCAGACGCCGCTTCGACCCCTCAGCCGACCTGGATCGAACAGGCGGTCGCGGGCGCGATCCTGATCGTCCTGTCGGGCGCCCTGATCGGCCCGGTCTTCGCCCCGACCCAGGAGGAGACGCCGGTTCTCAGGCTCATCTGGCTGCCGGTCTATGCGGCGGTGCTCGGCCTTCTGGCATGGCGGGCTGACCGGGTGATCCGCGCCTGGCCCGCGTTCATCGCGGTCGGTCTGCTGATCCTGCTCGCCTTCGCCTCGAAGTGGTGGTCGATCGACGCGGAGGTCACCCAGAGGCGGACCCTGGCGCTAGCGCTGACAAGCCTGTTCGCTGTGTATCTCGGCGGCGTATTCACCGGGACGTCCCTGCCGCGACTGTTGGCGATCACCTCTCTCGTGATGGCGATCGGCAGCCTTGTGATGATTTTCGCCTTTCCGGTGATCGGCGTGCATCAGGACGTCAACGCCGGCTTGTGGCGGGGGCTCTGGTACGAGAAGAACCAGATGGGCGCGGTGATGGTGATCGGCGCCACCGCGTCGGCCGCATGCCTGGCGTCGCCCGACCCACGCAAGCTGATCCCGCTGGCGGCGCTGGCCCTGACCACCCTGCTGGTCCTGGCCACCCAGTCCAAGACCTCGCTGCTGTGCCTGATGGTGGGCCTCGGACTGGTTGGCGGATTCTGGGCCATGCGCCAGGGTGGCGCCGCCTTCGCCGTCGCCGCAGTCTGGGGCGCGGTGGTGCTGGCGGCGGCGGGCGTCTGGCTGTGGGAGAGCCACTCGGTCGCCATCCTGGAAGCGCTTGGCAAGGATCCGTCGCTGACCGGGCGGACCGACATCTGGGACAGCCTGCTGCGCCAGGTCGCCGAGCGGCCGATGACCGGCTTCGGCTACGGCGCCTTTTGGGGCCGCGTAGGGGAGAGCCCGCCCGCCGACTGGGTCAGGCTGGAAACCAACTGGGATGTGCCGTCCGCTCACAATGGATGGATCGATCTCCTGGTCCAGCTGGGTTGGCCGGGCGTGCTGCTGACGGGCGCCGTGTGCGCCGTCGCCGTCATCGCGACGCTCATCCGATCGAATGGCGCCGGGCCGCGCGAGGGTTGGTGGGCGCTGGGCTTTCTCGGCGCCTTCATCGTGCTCAGCCTGTCCGAGAGCATCCTGGTCGGGCACCAGAGCCTGCCCTGGGTGCTCTTTATCGCGGTCCTGACCCGGTCCCTCCTGCCGGCCGAGGCGCGGGCGCCCGCCCGCCTTGCTCCGGCCGCGGGTCGCGCCTACCAGAGCCTCCCCCGAATCGCAGCACACTCCCGCCATGGGCCAGCCCGCAGACCTGTTCTCGTTCCCCGACGACCCTGAGCCGACGCCGGCCGCCAAGCCCGCGCCGGTCGCGCCCGCGCCAGCGACCCGGCCCGCGCCGGTTGCGATCCCGGCTGCTCCGGCGCCCGCCGCGTCCGCACCGACCGGCGACTATTCCGCCTCCTCGATCGAGGTGCTGGAGGGGCTGGAGCCGGTCCGCAAGCGACCGGGCATGTACATCGGCGGCACCGACGAGCGGGCGCTGCACCACCTGTTCGCCGAGGTGCTCGACAATGCGATGGACGAGGCGGTCGCCCGCCACGCCAAGTTGATCAAGGTCGACCTGGACGCCGACGGCTATCTGTCGGTCTTCGACGACGGGCGGGGCATCCCCGTCGACCCGCACCCCAAGCACCCCGGCAAGTCGGCGCTGGAAGTGGTGATGACCGTCCTCCACTCGGGCGGAAAGTTCTCCGGCAAGGCCTACGAGACATCCGGCGGCCTGCACGGCGTCGGGGTGTCCGTGGTCAACGCCCTGTCGGAGACCTTGGACGTCACGGTGTGGCGCGACGGGCATGAGTGGCGGCAGTCGTTCTCGCGCGGCCATGTCCTGGCGCCGATCCAGCAGGTCGGCCCGTCGAAGAAGCACGGGACCCTGATCCGCTTCAGGCCGGACGAGGAAATCTTCGGGATCGGCGCGGCCTTCAAGCCCGCGCGGCTGTTCCGCATGGCCCGATCGAAGGCCTATCTGTTCCGGGGCGTGGAGATCAAATGGACCTGTGCGCCTGAACGGATCACGGACGCCACGCCCGCGCAGGCGACGCTGCACTTCCCCGGCGGCCTGGCCGATGCGCTGGCCGACCGAATCGGCGAGATCGAGACCGTCACCCCGACCTTCGCGGGTCGGGTGGAACGAAAAGGCGAGGCGGGCGCGGTCGAGTGGGCCGTCACCTGGTCGCCGGCGGGCTTTGGGGAGGCGGACGGCTTCGTCTCCTCCTATTGCAATACCGTCTCCACTCCGGACGGCGGGACCCATGAGGCGGGCTTCCGCGCGGCCCTGGTCAAGGGCCTGAAGGCCTATGGCGAGCTGACCAACGAGAAACGCGCGGGCCTGATCACCGCCGAGGACGTGATCGCCAACGCCGGCGCTTTGATCTCGGTTTTCCTGCGCAATCCAGAGTTCCAGGGCCAAACCAAGGACCGGCTGTCGTCGCCGGAGGGGGCGCGACTGGTCGAGCAGCTGCTGCGCGACCCGCTGGATCACTGGCTGACCGAGAGCCCGAAGCAGGCCAACACCCTGCTGGGCTTCATCATCGAGCGGGCCGAGGACCGGCTGCGCAAGCGCAAGGACAAGGAGGTCCAGCGGGCCTCCGCCACCCGTAAGCTGCGCCTGCCCGGCAAGCTGGCGGACTGCTCGCGCCAGGGCGCCGACGGGACCGAACTGTTCATCGTCGAGGGCGACTCGGCCGGCGGCTCGGCCAAGCAGGCGCGCGACCGCAACACTCAGGCCATACTGCCCCTGCGCGGCAAGATCCTGAACGTGGCCTCGAACTCGGCCGACAAGCTGCGGGACAACAAGGAGTTGTCGGACCTGACCCTGGCGCTGGGCGTCACCCCGGGCCCGCGGTTCAACATCGACGACCTGCGCTACGAGCGGATCGTCATCATGACCGACGCCGACGTCGATGGGGCGCACATCGCGGCGCTGCTGATCACCTTCTTCTACCGGTCCATGCCCGAGGTGATCCGCCAGGGCCGGCTGTTCATGGCCCTGCCGCCGCTTTACCGGATCTCAGCGGGCCCCTTGAGCGAATACGCCCGCGACGACGCACACCGTGACGAGCTGCTGGCCACCGTCTTCAAGGGCAAGAAGACCGAGATCGGCCGCTTCAAGGGCCTTGGCGAGATGATGGCCTCCCAGCTCAAGGAGACGACCATGGACCCGAAGAAGCGCACCCTGGCCCGCATAGCCCTGCCGTCGTCAGAGGATGAGATTCAGGACCTGGTCGAGCGCCTGATGGGCAAGAAGGCCGAGAGCCGCTTCCGGTTCATCCAGGACAATGCCCGCTTCGCCCAGGCCGATCTCGACGTCTGAGACTGGACGAGCGTCCTAAAGCGTCTCGCCGAGGCCCGACATGATGTCGCGAATGCGCGCGGTCTGCTCGGGCGTGGCGGTGTTCGCGGCGACCAGGGCGCGGGCGTCGGCCGCCAGCGGATCGCCGCAACGCTGTTCTTCGTAAGAGCGGTCCAGTTGAGCCGTTCTTTCAGGGGTTTGGTCGCCCATCTCTCCGGCGAGGTGCAGACAGGTTTCCGCGCGGGTGATGAAGAGCTCGGCGTTGTTGGCCGACGCCGGGGCGGGATCGACTGCGGCTGGAGCGGCCCCAGCCGGGGCGGCGGGAGCCGAAGCGGGCTCCGACGCCTGTTGCTGGCAGGCCCCAAGGGTGAGGGCCGTCGGTAGGATCAGATAGACCAGCTTCATCGAAATCCCCTTCAAAGCGCGAGCCTAACATTGTTACGGTGGGCCGCAATGGCGGGTCAGGCCTTCTCCACGAAGGTGTCGATAACCTTCTTCTCGCCGGCCTTCTCGAAGGCCACGACCAGCTTGTTGCCCTCGATCTGGCGGACCGAGCCGTAACCGAACTTCTGGTGGAAGACGCGGTCGCCCTTCGACCAGGCGCCGGACGCCTTGGGGTCGGCGGTAGCGATCAGCCGGCCGTCGCCTTCGATCAGGGTGTGACGCGCTGGGCGGGAGGAGGGGGCCTGGGCGGCGGCGAAGGCCTGGCCCCGCTTCCAGCCCGGCGAGGAATAGCCCGCGCCGAAGCTGGGGGTCTCGTCCCAGCGCGACTTCGCGTCCTTCAGACCCGGCCCCGCGCCATAATAGCCCGTGTCCGACTGAGCCTCGACATGGTCGATGGGCAGTTCGTCGACGAAGCGACTCGGCAGCTGGCTGGTCCAGCGGCCGTAGACCTGGCGGTTGGCGGCGAAGGAGATGCGGGCGTCGGACTTGGCCCGGGTGACGCCGACGTAGGCGAGGCGGCGCTCCTCCTCGAGACCCTTCTCGCCCTTCTCGTCGATGCTGCGCTGGCTGGGGAAGACGCCTTCCTCCCAGCCGGGCAGGAACACCAACGGGAACTCCAGCCCCTTGGCCCCGTGCAGCGTCATGATCTGAACAGCGTCGTCTCCCGCGCCGCGATCCAGATCCATGACCAAGGAGACGTGCTCGAGATAGGCCCCCAGCGTCTCGAACTGCTGCATCGACTGGGTCAGCTCCTTGAGGTTGTCGAGACGGGTCTGGCCGGTGGCGCGGTCGGCGCGCTGCATGTCCGTGTAGCCGCTCTCCTCCAGCACCGTCTCGGTCAGCTCCCAATGCTTCACCTGACCCGCGAGCGCCCGCCAGCGGTCCAGGTCGCGCACGAAGTTCGACAGGGCCGTGCGGGTGCGGGCCTGGAGCTCGTCGGACGTGATCAAGGCGCGCACCGCCGTCATCGCCGATACCCCCTGGGCCCGGGCGATGGTCAGCACCTTCTGCACCGAGGTGTCGCCGACGCCGCGCTTGGGCGTGTTGACGATCCGCTCGAAGGCCAGGTCGTCGTCCTCGGACTGGATCAGGCGGAGATAGGCGTGGGCGTCGCGGATCTCGGCGCGCTCGAAGAAGCGCGGGCCGCCGATGACGACATAGGGGATGGCCAGGAGGACGAACCGCTCCTCGAACGCCCGCATCTGAAACGATGCGCGAACCAGCACGGCCATGTCGCTGTATTTGATGCCGGAACGTCTGGCGGTCTCGATTTCGTCGGCGATCAGCCGGCTTTCGGCCTCGCCATCCCAGACGCCCCGAACGCGGACCTTGTCGCCGCTCTGATCCTCGGTCCACAGGGTCTTGCCCAGCCGGCCCTTGTTGGCCGCGATCAGGCCGGATGCCGCGCCCAGAATGTGCCGCGTGGACCGATAGTTGCGCTCCAGTCTTATGACCTTGGCGCCGGGGAAATCGCGTTCGAAGCGCAGGATGTTGTCCACCTCCGCGCCCCGCCAGCCGTAGATCGACTGGTCGTCGTCCCCCACGCAGCAGACGTTGCCGGTCGAGGAGGTCAGCAGCCGCAGCCACAGGTACTGGGCCACGTTGGTGTCCTGGTATTCGTCGACCAGGATGTAGCGGAAGCGACGGCGATATTCTTCAGCCAGATCCGTGTGTTTCGAGAGGATCGTTAGGTTATGGAGAAGCAGATCGCCGAAATCGCAGGCGTTCAGCGCGACGAGCCGCTGTTGGTAGGCGGCGTAGAGTGTCTGGCCCTTGCCGTTGGCGAAGTCCTCGGTGGGCGGCAGCTTGTCCGGCGTCCAGCCCCGGTTCTTCCAGTGGTCGATCAACCCGGCCAGCGAGCGCGGCGTCCACCGCTTGGTGTCGATGTTGGCCGCTTCCAGCAGCTGCTTCAGCAGCCGCTCCTGGTCGTCCGTGTCCAGGATGGTGAAAGTCGACTTCAGCCCGACCAGCTCCGCATGGCGGCGCAGGATCTGGGCCGCGACCGAGTGGAAGGTCCCCAGCCAGCGCAGGCCCTCGGCAGAGGGCCCGATCAGGTGGGTGATCCGCTCGCGCATCTCGCGCGCGGCCTTGTTGGTGAAGGTGACGACCAGCAGCTCCCACGGCCGGGCGCGGCCCGTCGCCAGGATGTGGGCTAGACGCGTGGTCAGGACGCGGGTCTTGCCGGTGCCGGCGCCGGCCAGGACCAGCACCGGCCCCTCCGTCGCCTCGACCGCCTCGCGCTGCTGGTCATTGAGACCGGACAGGTAATCGGGCGCGGCGCTGGCCAGGTCCTGAGGGGGACGGGCGCGGGCGAGGTCGGAGATGCGGGGGGCGGACTCGGTCATGAACCGCCGGAACATAAGGGGCACGTAGGCCAAAGTCAGGCCCTGTGATCCCCGGAAGGGCCGGTCCCGATGCGTCGCGGCCCGCGCGTTTACACAGCGAGCGCGCTCACCTCGACAGGAACCGCCAAGCGTGGCCGTCGTTACTTCGCTCGAACGTACAGTTTAGGAGGGATTTCATGAGCGATACATCGAACACCGGCGGCAATCGCGGCGGCGGCAACAGCGGCATGGCCTTCATCGTCGGCGGCCTGGTCGTCGTCGTGCTGATCATCGCCTATTTCGTCTTCATGCGCGGAGGCGTCGCGCCCGAGACCAAGTCGGTCGATGTGGACGTGGACCTGCCTGAGGTCAGCGCCCCCGCCGTTCCCGGAACCGGCGGCTGAGGACCTGACATGACCGATCCGAACGTGACGCCTCCGCCGCCGCGCGAGCCCGAGGCGCGCCACACCACCAACATTCATGTCGAGCCTGAGCGCCGGGGCGGCGGAGGCGGGATGGCCTTCGTCATCGGCGGCCTGGTGGTGCTGGTCGCCATCATCGCCATCGTCCTGTGGTCTCAGGGCGGTGGCCTGGGCGGTCTGGGCGACAAGACAGACGTGGATGTCGATATCGACGTGCCGACCCCGACCCTGCCGGACGCGCCCAAAATGCCGGACCTGCCGGACATCGAGCCGCCTACGATCCCGACGCCGGGCGACGCGCCGGCGCCGAAGGGTTGATCTCACGCCGTTGAACGCTCCGTCCATCCCCGCGTGCGCGGGGGTGGGCGGACCCGCTGCGTCTCAGCGTAGGCGGTAGCTGATGGTGGTGACCACCCGGACCTTCTTGTCCAGGGAGCTGGTCTCCGCATCAACCTCGTCGCGCGCCAGAATCTCGAAGGAGCCCTGGGTCGCCTGGTGGATGGGCCCGAGGCCCGTGCCGGAATCCTTGGCGAACTGCTCCGCGCCGGTACGCGCGGCGGCGGTGGCCTCGGCGATCATGGCCGGGCGGACCTCGTTCAGCTTGGTGAACACGTAGCTGGCGCCGGAGAAGTCCTGCAGGACCACGCCCTGGCGAACCAGTTCATTGAGCGCGCGGGTGGTCGCCTGGACGCGGTCGACGTCGTTGGTGCGCACCACCACCGTCTGGGCCAGGATGAAGCGCGGGCCGCCGGTCTGGCTGGCGTATTCCCGCGAGCGGGTGTCGGCGACCTCCAGCCGGCCCAGCGACACGGCCTCGGCCGGATAGCCCTGGGCGGTCAGGAACTGGCGCACGATGGCCAGGTCGCCGTCGATCCGGGCCTGGACGTCGGCCAGCACATCGCCGGACGCGGTGAAGCGGATGGGCAAGACGGCCAGGTCGGCCTTGACGTTGCGCTCGGCCACCCCGCGCACGGTGACGGCGCGGTCGCCGACCCGGGCGTTGACCACCCCCTGGCCAATCAGGGCGCCGCCGCCGATGAAGCCGAGCGCGAGCAGTGAGCCGAACACGGCCGCCGGTACGATGCGATTGTCGGTCATGGTTGGTCCCCCCGAAGACGATGCGGAGACTGCGCCTCCGGTAACAGGAGTCAATGGCTCCGCTTGCCCGCCGCCCACTCCAGGGCCAGCAGCCGACAGGCGGAGGCGAGGGATCGCCGGCCGCGCCCGGCGTCTATGGCGACCAGGAGGCCTGCCTGGCTGAGGCCGCGCGCCCGAGCAACCTCGTCCAGCACCGCCCAGAACTCGGGCTCGAGCGCGACGGAGGTGGCGTGACCGGAAAGGACGACCGAGCGCTTTTTCAGCATGGACGGCAGGGTAACGGGCCTCGCGGCGCGGTCCAGTCCGCCGATTGGCGAAGGGCTGTTGCGTCGATCCGCGACGCGGTCCAGAGGCCCTCTCGATGACCGAAGCCGCTCCGCCTCCGCCGCCGTCGACCCAGCCCAGGCGGCTTCGGCTGGCGCCCGGGCTTCTGGCCCCGCTCGGGGTCGTGGCCTGCGCCGTGATCTGGGGCACGACCTGGTTCGCCATCACCCTGCAACTCGGGGTGGTCGATCCCATCGTCTCGATCAGCGCACGGTTCGGCCTGGCGGCCGCGGTGCTGTTCGTCGGCTGCCTCCTGACGCGCCGGTCGCTCAAGGCGCCGTGGCGGGCCCACGTGATGTTCGCGGGGCAGGGGCTGTTCACCTTCGCGATCGACTACGCCTTCGTCTACTGGGCCGAGCAGAGGGTCGCCTCGGCGGTGGTGGCGGTGATCTTCGCGGCCCTGGCGCTCGTGAACCTGCTGCTGTTCCGGTTCGCGATCGGCCAGAAGGCGGCGCATGGAGCCTGGATGGGCGCGGCGCTCGGGCTCCTGGGCGTGTTCGTCCTGTCGGGCGCCGAACTGCTGCGCGCCGACCTGGACCCGGCGGCGGTGACGGGTGTCGCCTTCGCCATGATCGGAGTGGGCGGGGCAGCCATCGGCAATGTGTTCGCCTGGAAGGGCCAGCAGATGGGCATGAAGATCCTGCCGGCGACGGCCTGGGCCATGGCCTACGGCACGGGTTTCCTGGTGCTGTACGGGCTCATGACCGGGGTGGAATGGCGGCTGGAGCTGACGCCTCAGTATCTGTGGTCGCTGATCTATCTCTCGATCATGGGCTCGGTGGTGGCCTTCGTGATCTACTTCTGGGTGGCGCGGAACGCCGGCTATGCGCTGGCCAGCTACATCTCGGCCCTGACGCCGCCCATCGCCATGCTGGTGTCGGTGCTGTTCGAGGACGCGCGGTTCGGGCTCGCGGCGCTGCTTGGGCTGCTGCTGGTGCTGGGCGGACAGGGCCTGCTGATACGCGCCAACCGGAAGCCGACGCCCTAGAACCACCAGCGGTGTTTCGGCTTCCTGGGAGCCTTTTCGGGATGGCCTTGCTCCACCGCCCGGGCGGCCATCTGGCGGCGCTTGCGCTCGGCCTGGACCCGGCGGGCGACGAGCAGGGCGATCAGGCCGTGGCGCGTCTGCGGGGTGTCGTGAACAGAGCCGGTGAAGCGGGCGGGCATGGCGTCAATCCTCGGGCGAATCCTTGTCCAGGCGGGCTCCGTCCAGAAGGCGCGAGGCGCGCCGGCGTTCCGCCTCCGCCTGCTCGCGTTCGGCCCGGGTGCGGCCATGCACGGCGCGGTTCGACGCCGCCCTGTCCTGGGCCTCGGCCTTAGCCCGCGCCTTGCGTCGCTGATTTAGGTTCACGATCTCGGCCATCGATCGATCTTGCCAGAGCCGCCACGTCGCCGAAACCCGCGGCCAATCGCCCACCTAACGTTGTTCTCGACGTAACACTGTTTTGGTTCTAGCGTTGGCTGTCGGCGCTCTGCCGATCGGGGAAAATCCATGATCAAGCAACTGATTCTCGTCGGCGCCGCCGCCGCGCTCCTGACGGCCTGTGGCTCCGGCGAAGACGCCCAGGCTCCGACCCCTGATGCCGCTGCTTCCGATGCGGCCGCGCCAGCCGCCGACGCCGCCGCTCCGGCCGCGGGAGAGGAAGGGGTGGCCGAGGTGGCGTTCAAACTGGAGAATGCGACGCCCTATGTCCTGACCCACCTCTACATCTCGCCGGCCGAGTCCAACTCCTGGAACCGGGACATTCTGGGTGATCAGACCGCCCCGTCCGGGGCCACCATCGACGTCAGCATCGACGACGGAGTCGAAAGCTGCATGTACGACTTCCGCGCCCAGTTCTCGAACGGCCAGCACATGGACGTGCGGGGCGTGAACGTCTGCGAGTTCGAGGGCAAGACGCTCACCGTCTCCGAGAACGCCTGATCGGAACAGCGGCGGCCGTCAGTTCGGGGAGATCATCTTTTCGGGCCGTACGAACTGATCGAACTCATCGTTCGTCAGGTAGCCGCCGCCCACCGCTTCCTCGCGCAGGGTGGTGCCCTTCTTGTGCGCGGTCTTGGCGATCTTGGCGCATGCGTCGTAGCCGAGGCGTCCGTTCAGGGCGGTGACCAGCATCAGGGAGTTCTCCAACCCCCGCTTGATGTTGTCCTCACGCGGCTCGATGCCGACGACGCAGTTGTCGGTGAAGCTGATCGCCGCGTCGGCCATCAGCCGCACGGATTGCAGGAAGTTGTAGGCCATCACCGGGTTGTAGACGTTCAGCTCGAAATGGCCTTGGCTGCCGGCGAACGTGATGGCCGCGTGGTTGCCGAACACCTGGACGCACACCTGGGTCAGGGCCTCGACCTGGGTCGGATTGACCTTGCCCGGCATGATCGAGCTCCCCGGCTCGTTCTCCGGCAGCGCCAGTTCGCCCAGGCCCGCGCGAGGGCCCGAGCCCAGGAAGCGGATGTCGTTGGCGATCTTGAACAGGCTCGCCGCCACCGTGTTGATCGCGCCGTGGCTCATGACCATGGCGTCGTGGGCGGCCAGGGCCTCGAACTTGTTGGGCGCGCTGGTGAAGGGCAGGCCGGTGATCTGGGCGATCTTGTCCGCCACGCCTTCCGCGAAGCCGACCGGCGCATTGAGGCCCGTGCCCACCGCGGTGCCGCCCTGGGCCAGCTGCATTAGATCAGGCAGGGTGGCCTCGATCCGCTCTATCCCCTTGGTCACCTGCTGGACGTAGCCCGAGAACTCCTGGCCGAGCGTCAGGGGCGTGGCGTCCTGGGTGTGGGTGCGACCGATCTTGATGATGCCCTTCCAGGCCTCGGCCTTGTCGTTCAGCGCGTTCCCGAGCGTGCGCAGAGCCGGCAGCAGGCGGTGCACCACCTCCTCGGCGCAGGCGATGTGCATGGCCGTGGGGTAGGTGTCGTTGGACGACTGGCTCATGTTGACGTGGTCGTTGGGGTGGACCGGCGTCTTGGAGCCCATTTCGCCGCCCAGCATCTCGATCGCGCGGTTCGAGATCACCTCGTTGGCGTTCATGTTAGACTGGGTGCCCGATCCCGTCTGCCAGACGACCAGCGGGAAGTGGTCGTTCAGCTTGCCCTCGATCACCTCATTGGCGGCGGCGACGATGACGTCTCCCAGCTTCGGATCCAGCCGGCCCAGGGCCATGTTAGTCTCGGCCGCGGCCCGCTTCACGATCCCCAGAGCCCGCACGATCGGCAGCGGTTGCTTCTCCCAGCCGATCTTGAAGTTGCCGAGCGAGCGTTGAGCTTGCGCACCCCAATAGCGATCGGCGGCGACCTCGATGGGGCCAAAGGTGTCGGTTTCGCTGCGGACGGTCATGCTGTGGCGGGCTCTTCAGGCGTGGCGGAGGAACGGGCGGGGGTGTAGCACGCGGATGATGGCTAGCAAGGCGAGCAGGCGGCGGTGACTCCCAGCTGGATCGGAACGGGCAAGGTGAGGGCCCGAGAGAGCGGCGGAGCGGTGGAGATCACCATCGAGGGCCTGACCACCCAGGCCAAGTACTACAAGCCCCTGGTCTATGAGTTCATGCGCAAGGATTGGACCTCGCGGCCGTCCTGGGGCGATTTCGTCGTCGAGATCCGCATGGAGCATGTAGGCGAGCCGCCGCACATCGACCTGGATAACCTGGCCAAGGCCTTGCTCGACGCGATCAAGGGCTACCTGTTCCACGATGACGCCCAGGTGGCGCGTCTGCTGGTCGAGCGGCACGAGGGCGAACGCGAACGGATCGCGATCCGCGTATTTCCCCGCGATTAGCCGGGGCGGTTGAACCTTAGGGTCGGCAACAGCAGCTGCATCTGGCCGCCGACGAATAGCTGAGGCTCGGAAGGCGGCTCCAGCTTCTCTTCGGTCTCGCGGCGGGACACGCAGGTTCGGGCGGAGGCGGCGAGCGCGAGGAAGTCGCTCGCGGTCTTCAGGGCTTCGATCACGCAGCCGTCGAAATAAGGATAGGTCGCCTCGGCGCCGCAGCCGAAAGAGCTGCGATCCCGTCGCGCGGCGGTGAGGATCATGCGGTTTGGGGCGGACAGCGTATCGACGAAGACCCCTGAGAAACAGGCGGACAGCACCACGATCGTCGGCCGGGTTCCACAGGCGGAGCGGAGCAGGGTGGCGGCGAGGGTCGGCGTCAGCACCCTGTCGGGCCCGAACACGATTCCCTCGGGCGAGCCGTGCGAGGTGATGTAGAAGAAACAGCCCTGGTGGGCCCGCTGCGCGGCCTCGGCGAAGCGCGTCGCCGTCCGAGTGGCGTCGGCCGGCTCGGCCGCATCCGGTCGAAGGCTGGCCTCGACCATGTGTTCGGCGGGCAGTCCCGCTTCACGGAACGCCGCAGCCAGGTCGCGCCGGGCGTTGTCGAAGGCTTCGATCGGCTGCCCCTGGCTGTCGCGCCAGTCCGCCGCGATCACGGCCGACGCCCAGCCGTCGAAACGGCTTGAGGCGGGCGCATCCCCAGGACGGGGCTGCGCAGAGGCGGGAGTGAGCACCGCCAGCCACAGCGCTAGGATGATCCGTCCGATACCCATGCGTCGCGCCCCCGCCCTTCGCCTCAGGCGAGGATAAGCCCAGGAGGGACCGATGCGGAAGTCGCCTATTTCTTGCGGAACTGATCCAGGGAGATGACCTTGGGCGTATCGTCCGCCTCGGCTGCGGGCGCCTCAGCTGGCGCCGCGGGCAAGGCGGGGACCGGCTCAGCCGGCACCTCCGGCGGTTCGAACTGCAGCAGGAATTGCACGCTCGGGTCGTAGAAGCGGGTCACGGCCTTGTAGGGCACGGTCAGGACCTTGGGCATGCCGCCGAACTTCAGCATCACCGAAAACAGGTCATGCTCGATGGCGAGGTCCCAGTACTGGTGCTGGAGCACCACGGTCATCTCGTCGGGATACTTGGCGAGGATGTCCGGAGGCACCGAGACCCCGGCGGCGCGGGTCTTGAAGGTGATGTAGAAGTGGTGGGCGCCCGGGATGCCGCCTGGGCTGGCCGCCCGCTCCAGCGCCGAACGCACGACGCCGCGCAGGGCGTCCTGCGCCAGCGCCTCATAGTGCATCTCGTCGACGGGGGGCTTTTCTACGGCCATCGTATCCTCAGGCTTTCGGCCAGCGGGACTGATAGCGGCGCGCACGCCCTAACGAAAGTCGGTAATGTCGGGAATAGCGCCGGGATTCTGTTGCCAGGCTCCCGACAGGCCCCGCCCAGGGATCTGAACCCCTAGGACTTAAAGGTCGAAATCAACCGAACCGCATTACGCGGCGAGGCGGACTTCTTCAGCGAAGTTATCGTTCGCAGGTAGTTTAAAGGCCCGATACGGTGGGCCAGGACGAGCGAAAGCAGTCCTCTTTACACGTCCGTCGATGCTAGTCGGCCCCGCAGCTCTCCGCCGATAACGCGAAGGAGATTTGGTGGAGCCGCCGGGAATCGCACCCGGGTCCGGTCCGCTTATTACAGGCGCGTTTATCGCCATAGTCCGGGCGAACCCGGACAGACCGAATATAAGACTTCAGCCGAGGAGGTTCAACCCGCCCAGGGGTTGGCTGGTCCACCGGACGCGCCGGCAGCGCCCTCGTTGTACTGGCGGTCCATGTTCTCACGGATCTCGCGCGAGTGGTTGCGCATCGCATCGCGCTCGGCCGCCGTCAGGCAGACGCGACGGCGGCGGTTAGAGCCCACGACGGACTCCGTGCGGCAGACCAGCCGTTGCGGATCTTCCTGGGTGGCCGTCGCTTGCTGAGCCGGCTGCGCGGCTTGCAGGGCGACGGAGAGGAGCAGGGCGCTGAACATTGGAAATCTCCTAGATTTTCGCCTCATAGCAATAATCAGGGTTCGGGGAAAGTGGTTCGGATCCACTCAGGCGTCTGGTTCCGGAACCATGTCAGCTGGCGTTTGGCGTAGTTGCGTGTCGCCTGCCGCATAGCGGCTGCTGCGTCGGCCAGCGTGATTGTTCCCGTCAGGGCTTGGGCGAGCTGCGGAACCCCGACCGCCTTCATGATCGGCAGGTTCGGATCCAGGTCGCGCGTCATTAAACGCCGCACTTCGTCAAGGGCCCCGGTTTCGATCATCGTGCCGACCCGGGCGTCGCATGCCGCGTAGAGGCTCTGGCGATCAGGCTCGATCACCAGCGCCTCGTAGGTTCCCGCCGCAAGGATGGGCCTTGTCTCCGCCCGCCAGTCGCTCAATGGCCGGCCGGTGGCCTCGGCCACGGCGAGCGCTCGCACGAGGCGCTGCCGGTCGCCGGGCGCGATGGCCCGGGCCGAATGGGGGTCCACCTCACCCAACCGGCGCCGCACCGCGGATTCGCCCGCCTCATCATAAAAGGTCCTGACCGCAGCCAGGACTTCCACAGGGGGCGGCGGGATGTCCGCCAGGCCTCGAACCAGGGCGTTGAAGTAGAGCCCCGTGCCTCCAACAAGAACCGCGGCCCGACCCTCGGCCGTCAGTTCAGCGAGCAGGGGCGTGACCGCACGGACCCATCGACCGACCGACCATGGGTCCGCCCCGTCGGCGACGCCATACAGGCGATGTTCGGCCCGCGCCTCGTCCTCTCCGCTTGGACGCGCGGTCAGGATCTGCAGGTCGGCGTAGAGTTGCTGGCTGTCGGCGTTGACGATTACAGCGTCGCCTTCCTCCGCGAGCCTCAGGGCCAGTCGCGACTTGCCTGAGGCCGTCGGGCCCCCGATCAAGGTGATGAGCGGCCGTGTCGTTCGGTTGGGCACGAGACCTCCTTGGGTCGGACGGGGGGTCGAAAGGCGCCGCCGGCGGCGATAGAACGCGCCCGGACCTCTTCGCAAGCCTGGATATCCGCATTGCCCGACCGCGCCGCCGTGCTCGCCGTTCTGGACGCCATCCCCGATCCGAAGACGGGGAAGGGGCTGGTCGAGGCTGGCCTGGTCAAGGGTCTTGCGATCGGCGCCGACCGCGCCGGGTTCGCGCTCGAGACCACTGCCGGCGACGCGTCGCTTTACGCCCCGGTGCGCGATGCGGCCGAAGCGGCGCTCAAGGCGCTGCCGGGCATCGTTCGGACCTCGGTCGTGTTGACCGCCGAGGCCCCGGCCCCGCCGCCGCGCCGCACCGCCTCCCTGTCGCCCCAGGCCGTGGACCAGGGGCGACCGCGCGCGCCGGTTCCGACCGACCGTCCGGCCCATGTGAAGCGAGTCCTGGCCGTCGCTTCCGGCAAGGGCGGGGTGGGCAAGTCGACGGTGGCGGTGAACCTGGCCGCGGCCCTGGCCCTGCGCGGATTGTCCGTGGGGGTGCTGGACGCCGACGTGTACGGCCCGTCCCTGCCGACCATGCTCGGCGTGTCCGGCAAGCCGGAATACCGCGATGGAGCCATGGAGCCGCACCAGGCGCACGAGCTGAAGGCCATGTCGGTGGGTCTGCTGACCGGGACCGGGGACGCCATGGTCTGGCGCGGGCCGATGGCCTCCCAGGCCCTGACCCAGATGCTGACCCAGACGCGATGGGGAACGGCTGAGGCGCCGTTGGACGTGCTGGTCGTCGATCTGCCGCCCGGGACGGGCGACGTGCAGCTGACCCTGATCCAGAAGACGCCGCTGGACGGGGCGGTGGTCGTCTCGACGCCCCAGGAGGTGGCCCTCGCCGACGCCCGTCGGGCCCACACCCTGTTCCAGAAGGTGGGCGTGCCCACCCTGGGCCTGATCGAGAACATGTCCGGCGAGGTGTTCGGTCGCGGCGGCGCCGAGGCGGAAGCCGCGCGGCTGGGCGTCCCCTACCTCGGTGACCTGCCGCTGGACCCCGCCCTGCGCCTGGCCGGGGACGCTGGCCGCCCGTTGGTCCTGGACCAGCCCGAGAGCGCGCTCGCCCGCCGGTTCGCCTCCATCGCCGAGCGCCTGATCTAGTCGATGATCTGGTAGTACCGGCCTTCGATCTGCTCGCCCCGCCCGTCCAGCCAGACGCGGCCGTGGTTCGAGCCGACCAGCGCCTGCATCTCCTGCCACTGGATGCCGCTGGACGGCAGCTGCGCGTCCTCGGTGAAACAGGGAACGGTCAGGGCGACGTCGTCGCCGATGGCCGCCGCCCGTCCACGCTCCACGCGCGACACGGCTCCTTCGATCAGGCATTCGCCCATGCCGTCGCCGTCGATCTCGGGGATCACGACCCGCACGGCGAGGACCACGACCGCGGCCGCCGCCGCCTTGTTCGCCTCATGATAGCGGGGGTGGACATCCGCCCGGGCCGCGCCGGCGAACGCGAGGGCGATCAAGAGCGAGGCGAGGGTGCGCATGGGGCGACCCTGCGCCCGGCGATCAGCTCGCGCCAGTGACGGAAACCATCCGCCTCAGGCGGCCGGCTCGACCACCACGGCGGTGCCATAGGCCAGCACCTCGGTGATGCCGGGCATGATCTCGTTGGCGTCGTAGCGGACGGCCAGGATGGCGTTCGCCCCCTCGGAGCGCGCATGCTTGATCAGCTCGTCGTACGCCTCGGCCCGCGCCGCCTCGGCCAGCTTCACATAGGCGCCGACCCGGCCGCCCAGCATCGACTGGACGCCGCCGACCATATCGCTCAGCGCATTGCGGCTGCGCACCGTGATGCCCCGCACCAGGCCGATGTGGCGGACGATGCGGTGGCCGGGCAGGTCGTTGGTGGTGGCGACGAGCATGACGGTCTCTCCTCGATTCAGCGGCGTTCCAGCACGCGAAAGGTGAAGGCGTGATCGTCCTTATCGCCCGCCGGATGATGTTCGGCCAGCACCTCGGTGAAGCGGGTCTCGTCGAATGGCGGGAACCGCGCGTCTCCCTCGGGCGAGGCCTCGACCTCAGTGATGTAGAGCCTGTGCGCGCGGGGCAGGACGGCGGCGAAGATCGCCTCGCCGCCGATCACGGCGATCTCGTCCACCCCGTCTTCGGCCGCCTGTTCCCGCGCGATCTCCAGCGCCTCGTCCACGCTGTGCACCGGGACCGCGCCCTTGGCCTCGAACGACAGGTCGCGCGTCAGCACCAGGTTCAGCCGGCCCGGCAGGGGCTTCAGCGGCAGGCTATCCCAGGTCTTGCGCCCCATGATGCAGGGCTTGCCGATCGTCACCGCCTTGAACCGCTGCAGGTCCGACCGCAGCCGCCAGGGCAGGTCGCCGTCGCGCCCGATCACGCCGTTGCGTCCCCGTGCCACCACCAGGGCGATGGAGGCGCTCATGCCTTCGGCTCCAGCCAGCTCAGCCATTTGCGCCGCATCGCCTGCTCCAGGTCGATCCCCGCCCGGTCGCAATAGATCAGCAGCATCCCCAGCACGTCCGCCGCTTCATCCGCCCGCGCCTGCTCGTCCGGCGTCCCCCGCGCCCGCCCCGACAGTCGCAGATGCTCCGCCGTCAGCTCCCCCAGCTCCTCCTGGAGCTTCAGCAGCGCCCAGTCGCGATCCCGCTCGATTCCATGCTCGGCCGCGTACATGTCGGAGATGCGCAGGATGTCGGCCGTCAGGTCGGCCAGCCGGATGGAATCCATCAGATCGCCACGGGGGCCTTGATGTGCGGCCACGGCGCGTAGTCGCTCAAGACGAAGTCCGACAGTTCGTAGGCGAACAGGTCATCGCGCGGCGCGATGGTCATGGTCGGAAGGATCAGGGGCTCACGGGCCAACTGCGTCTCGGCCTGTTCGAGATGGTTCAGATACAGGTGCGCATCGCCGAACGTATGCACGAACTCCCCAGGTTTCAGACCCACCACCTGGGCGATCATCATCGTCAGCAGCGCATAGCTCGCGATGTTGAAGGGCACGCCCAGGAACACGTCGGCGCTCCGCTGGTACAGCTGGCAGCTCAGCTTCCCGTCGGCGACGAAGAACTGGAACAGGCAGTGGCAGGGCGGCAGGGCCATGTCGTCGACGTCGGCCGGATTCCAGGCCGACACGATGTGCCGGCGACTGTTGGGATTGGTCTTCAACCCCTCGACCAGCCTTTCGATCTGGTCGATCACCCGGCCGTCGGGCGCGCTCCAGCTGCGCCACTGCTTGCCGTACACCGGCCCCAGCTCGCCCTCGGCGTCGGCCCATTCGTCCCAGATGGAGACCCCGTTCTCCTTCAGGAAGCGGATGTTGGTCTCGCCGCGCAGAAACCACAGCAGCTCCACGATGATCGAGCGCAGGTGCAGCTTCTTGGTGGTCAGCAGCGGGAAGCCCTTGGACAGGTCGAACCGCATCTGCCGACCGAACACGCCCAGCGTCCCGGTGCCCGTCCGATCCTCCCGCCGCGCCCCGGTGTCCAGGATGTCGCGCAGCAGGTTGAGGTACTGCCACTCGGGATGATCGGCGGGAGCTGCGCCGATGCGATTATGGACGTCGGCGATCAGGACCTGGGCGTTCATGACCCGCACAGTGTCGCCGATTCGGCTCGAGGGGCAGACGGGGCCGTCTCTTGCCCACAGAAACTGGCGAAACGAAGGGTCTCTGCGACCGATTTTGACGCAGGCGACATCTATACGCCTTCGGGTGCTGAAGGAGGCATCCAATGGCGGACGGTTCTTACCGGCCTGTCGGCCGAACTGACGATCAGGTGTGGGAGCAGGTGCGTGAGGACTATTTGTCAGGCATCCCAGCCAGTCAGGTCTGCAGGACCTATGGCCTCGGCCGGTCCACCTTCTGGTCCCGCGCTTCGACCGAAGGCTGGCGGCGCGCCGACCAGCGGCCGATCGAGGAGCTTTCCACATCCTGCGACGCGCTTGACGACGCGAGCGCCAATGACCTCGCGGGCCTGGCTCGCACGCGGCTCGGGCAGGCCTTGGCGGCGGGACGGGTGCAGGAGAGCGACAGCTGGCTGCGCATCTACAGAACCCTCAGACAGGAGGCGAACAAGGATGACCTGTTCTGAACCGACTTGGACAGTTGGACATGTCCGGGTCCAACTCCGCCTGTCCAACTCGCCCCGGAGGCGGCCTGGCGACGGCGTCGGTCAGTCCCGGTCGTCGCGGTCCTTGCGTCGCTGACGGGCGATTACGGCGCGATCCCGCACCGCCCGCTCCCTCGCGGTCGCCACCGGCCCGACGGTCGACGCGCGCCGCTTCACCCCGGGCTTCAGCCGACCGTAGCGCAGGCGCGAATAGGCCCGCGCGCACTCCATGCAGTGGCGATAGGTGCGCGCGGCGTAGGAGGCGTGCCAGTTGCGGCCTTCCTGCAGCGGGACGTGGCACTCTCGACAGCGGTGCAAGGCGAAGCAGCTCCTGGAGGCTCAGCCGCGAAAGCCGTCCTCGTCGAGGAAAGTCTGCTCTTCCGGGGTGGTTTCGCGGCCGAGCGCGCGATTGCGGTGCGGGAAACGGCCGAACCGCGCGATCACCCCATGATGATGCTCCGCCCAGCGGTCGTCGTCGGGCCGCTCCATCGCCTGGAAGAGGACCAGCTGCCGTTCCTGGTCGCCCATGTCCTCGGAATGCTGGAGCGGCAGATAGAAGAACCGGCGAAGATCGTTCTTGACCAGGTGGTCGTGTCCGTCGTCCAGGGCCAGGCGGGAGAAATGACGCGCGAGGGGATCGGTCGCGAAGGCGTGGGCCGTGCCGCGAAACACGTTCCTGGGGAACTGGTCCAGCAGGATCAGCAGAGCCAGGGAGCCGAACGGGCTTTCAGCCCAGTGGTCCAGCTCGCGACGGGCCGCAGCGAAATGCGCCTCTTCGAAGCGGCGTCGGAACTCCGCGTCGAAGGCCTCGTCCTTGGCGAACCATTTCTCGTAACCCGCCTCCACCCAGAAGGCGACGACGTCTGAAGGGGAGGGGACCGAGCTCATGTGGCGGACTTAGGTCTTCTTGGAACGACTTTCCATCTCGACGCTGCCCATGGTTGAAGCCGGGGCGAGGGCTCTCTAGCGTCGAGGTTCCAGTAAGGGGGCTTTTCTCATGTTCAGGTTCATCGCGGCCACGGCCGTTCTCGCCACGACCACCCTGGCGTTCGCGGACGTCGCTTCGGCCCAATCCGTGTCGCGCGAGCATACTCGGTCGACCACGACAACATCCCAGGACGGGAACACCACCCGCACCGTCACGCGCAGCACGACCGTGAGCGGCGAGGTGTCGGTGGACGCCGAGGCCTTGGGCGAGGCTCTGGCCGGAGCGCTCACGGATCGGCTCGATCCCGAGATGCGCGACCTTCGTCGACGCTCCGAGCCGGCGCGGCCAGAGGACATCTTCGGCGACTGGCTCGCCGACGACGGCGCCCGCGACAGCGCCAACTGCCGAATCCACTTCCGCGACCGGGCCTTTCTGGGCGTGCGCGGGATGGGAACCGAGGATTGCCCCCGCCGCCTGGCGACCCTCACCAACTGGCGCGTGGATGGCGGTCAGGTGGTCCTCTATCGGGGGCCGTCGGAGGAGTTCGGTCGTCTGATGCTGGTCGACGGCCGACTGATCGGCGCTGGCCTGGTTCTCAGGCGTCCTGGCGACCTTGGCGCCCAAGCCGCCGACCCGGCCCCCGAAGGGGCGACCACACGATGACGATGACGGGAAGAAGATGGTCGGAGTGGCAGGATTCGAACCTGCGACCCCTGCGTCCCGAACGCAGTGCTCTACCAGACTGAGCCACACTCCGACTTGGAGGCGGGCTTATAGCGACGGGGTTCGGGGCCCGCAAGCGCGATCGAGCGCCGCCACAGGCCTATTTTTTCGGGCTCGCCACGCTTTCAAAAAAGCCCGCCAAAGCCATGTTGCATCGCCCGCAGGCTTGGCGTATTCGACCGCCTCCCCGGGGCGACCCCGCGGGCTACGCCGGACCTGCTGGGGAATGGTGTAATGGTAACACTACGGTTTTTGGTACCGTCATTCTAGGTTCGAGTCCTAGTTCCCCAGCCACCGCCCTCTTCCTCGACGACCGGGGCCCGCCCTGTTCAGTGGGTGGGCGCCTGCAGCGGCAGGCGGATGCGCACGCCCAGGCCCGCGCCAGGGGCGGTCTCGATGCTCATCACGCCGCCCAGATGCGCGACCAGTCCCTCGACCAGTGCCAGGCCTTCGCCCTTCACCAGCGGATCGCAGCCGATGCCGGAATCGCGCACCACGATGCTGACCCCGGTCGAGGCCGGCGAATAGGCGATGGCGATGGCGCCCTGGGCGTCGCCGGGAAAGGCGTGGCGCACTGCATTGACCACCAGCTCGTGGACGATGAGCGCCAGAGAGGCGGCATGCGACTCGGGCAGGGGCGTGGACGATGCCCGGACTTCGATGCGAATCGGCCGCTCGGCGCAGGCGCGCCGCCAAAAGGCGGCGGTGTCCTTCAGATAGCCGGCGAAGTCCGTGGGATCGCCCGTCATCATCCGACGGTTCAGCAAACCGAGCGCGGCCGTGACGTCGCTCAGCCAGACCAGATGCCGACGGCTCTCGGGGTCCTGGACCGCCCGAAGGCGAATGCCAAGGAGCGCCTGCAGCAGCTGGAAGCTGCCTGACAGGCGCCGCTCAAGCTCGGCGATACGCAGACTCTGGTCCATGGCCCCCGCGCCACAAGCGACGCTCTGGAGATACTCCAGCCCGAACCAATTCGCCAAGCGTGCGTTTGCGTGTCCGGTAGCCGACAAAAGAGGGTAAACCTGTCGGCAACCGCCTGCGGCCTCGGGGGAAACATTGGCGCCCACAGCCGACCTTCGGGTCCTTATCGTCGAAGATCAGGCCATCCTCGCGATGGAGCTTGAGATGGTGCTGGGCGACGCCGGCTGCGATGTGGTCGGCTCCGCCATGGACGCCGTCGGGGCCATTCAGATCGCCGAGCGAGAGCGGCCCGAACTGGCGCTGGTGGACATCAACCTGCTTGACGGGGCGACCGGCTCCCAGGTGGCGCGACGGCTGGTCGAGGATTATGGGGCGGCGGTGGTATTCCTCACCGCCAACCCCGAACAGATACCCGATGGCTTCGCCGGGGCCCTGGGTGCGGTGTCCAAGCCATTCGACGAAGTCACCATCCGAGCGGTGGTGGCCTTCGCGCGGCAGTTCATCCTGCACCGGACGATCGGTGATCCGCCCAAACGCTTCCGTCTGGCGCCGTGGCTGAAGCGCCCCCCGAGCGACATCGCCCCGCACTGAGCCTCGCTGCGTCTCAGGCCAGGCCGCCGGCGAGGTACAGCGCGGCCGTCCGCGGCGGGACGCCTGTCGGATCGAGGTCCAGCTGCATCAGGGTGACATCGAGCCACCGATCGAACTTCCACCCGACCTGGGCGAATACGCCGGCACGCTGGAATCCCAGGCGTTCGTGCAGCCTGATGGAAGCGGCGCTGGTCGCGCTTTCGCTGATGACGCCGATCAGGTGCCGCAGCCCCAAGTCCCTGGCGCGCTGGATCAGGGCGCCCAGCAGGGCCTGCCCGACGCCAAGACCCCGCGTCGTCTCCTCGACATAGATCGAGACCTCAACCCCGTAACGATAGGCGGGACGAGGGCGAAAGGGCGACGCATAGGCATAACCGGCGAAGCGGCCGTAGACCTCCGCCGTCAGCCACGGCAGGCCCTTGTCCAGTACGGCCGCGCGCCGCGCCGCCATCTGCTCGACGCCAGGCGGCTCCAGTTCGAAGGTCGCCGTGCCGCTCAGCACTTCGTGGCCATAGAGGGCTGAGATCGCGAGCAGGTCCGCGTCGTGCGTGTCGCGGACCGAGACCGTCACGCGGCCTCCCATCCCTTGTCGATCGCCCAGATGGCGAAGGCGTAGTCGTGCGCGACTTCTTTCAGATAGTCGAACCGCCCCGACGCGCCGCCGTGGCCCGCTTCCATGTTGATCTTCAGCAGCACCGGCTTCCCAGAGGTGGTAGCGGGCCGGAGCTTGGCCACCCACTTCTCCGGCTCCCAGTAGGTAACACGCGGATCCGACAGGCCGCCGGTGGCCAGCACCGCCGGATAGGGCTGGGCCGAGATCTGATCGTATGGGCTGTAGCTCATCATGTAGTCGTAGGCTTCGGCGTCCTCGATCGGATTGCCCCACTCGGGCCACTCGGGCGGCGTGAGCGGCAGGGAGGTGTCGCTCATGGTGTTGATCACATCGACGAAGGGCACCTGGCCGATGATCCCGGCCCACAGGTCGGGACGCATGTTGTTGACGGCCCCCATCAGCATGCCGCCCGCCGACCCACCCTGGGCTACGATGTTCCCGGCGCGCGCGTAGTTCCGCTCGATCAGGTGTTCGGCCGCCGCGATGAAGTCCGTGAAGGTGTTCTTCTTGGTCATTCGCCGCGCGGACAGGAACCAGTTCCAGCCCTTGTCGGAGCCGCCGCGAATGTGGGCGATGGCGTAGATCCAGCCGCGATCCACCAATGACAACCGGTTGGTCGAGAAGCTGGCGGCCATCGGGATGCCGTATGAGCCGTACCCGTAGAGCAGCAGGGGCGCCGAGCCGTCGACTGGCGTCGATTTCCGGCGCAGGACGGTGACGGGAACCAGTTCGCCATCGGCCGCCGGCGCATTCAGACGTTCCACCACGTAGTCCGCCGGGTCGTGACCGGAGGGCACTTCCTGGACCTTGCGGAGCTCGCGTCGGCGGCTGGCCTGGTCGTAGTCGTAAGTCGAGGTCGGGGTGGACGGCGAGTTGTAGGCGTAACGTACCCAGTTGGTCTCGAACTCCGACGATCCCTGCAGCGACAGGGCATAGGCCGGCTCGTCCACCGCGATCTCGTGCTCGTCTCCGGACCGGTCTCGGATGACGATCCGGGTGTTGGCGTCGGCGCGCTCCTGACGGGCCAGGAAGTCCTTCACCAGGGTGACATTCTCGATGTACCGCCCTGGCGTGTGCGGCACGAGATCCGTCCAGTTCGCCTTGCCCGGACGGTCGGTCGGCGCCTCGACGATGCGGAAGTCGACCGAGTCGTCGGCGTTGGTGCGGATCACCCAGCGGTCGCCCCAGTGATCGGCGTCATAGCGCCGGCCGACATGGCGGGGCTCCAGCACCCGCGGCTCGGCCGTTATGTCGCCGGCCGGAATGTAGCGGGCCTCGGACGTCTCCTGGTTGCCGATGGCGATGACCACGAACTTGTCGTCCGCGGTCCGGCCGACGCCGATGAACATGCCATCGTCGGTCTCTTCATAGACCAGGCTCGCGTCGCCGCCGCGAGCGGGACGGCGGAAGATCTTGTCGGGGCGGCCGTTGTCGTCCCGGTTGGTCCAGAAGATCCACTGGCTGTCGGGCGAAAAGGTGAAGTCGCCGGTGGCCGAGCCGATGGGGTCGGGCAGGACCTCCCCTGTCGACAGGTCCTTGACGAAGATCTGGTGGACCTCCGAGCCCTGGGCGTCCTCGGCATAGGCGTAGAGGGCGTGATCGGGGCTCGCCGAGGCGGCTGAGACTTGGGAATAGGCCTTGCCTTTCGCCAGTTCGTTGGCGTCCAGCAGGATCTGCTCGCCGTCCGTCCGGCCCGCCGGGCGGCGGCAGAACAGCGGGTGCTGATCGCCGGTGCGGAAGCGGGTGTAGTATTCCCAGGGGCCGTCCTTTGCGGGAACGGAGGCGTCGTCCTCCTTGATGCGGCCTTTCATCTCCTCGAACATCTGGTTCTGGAGCGGAACGGTCGAAGCCATGATCGCCTCGCGATAGGCGTTCTCCGCCTCCAGATGCTCGCGGACGTCCGCCTTGATCAGGCTCGGGTCGCGCAGGACCGCCTGCCAGTTGTCGTCCTTCATCCACTGGTAGTCGTCGACGCGGACGCGGCCCAGCTGTTCGATGCGTACGGGGATCTTCTTGGCGACGGGAGGCTGGGGCATGGAGGCTCGGGCTTGGGCGAGAACAGGGCCTGCGGCGACCGCGCAGGCGGCGGCTCCGGCGGAAGCGATCAGTTCTCGACGGTTCATGGCATTGGCCCCCTTAAATGGCGGCGCGACCTTGTGCGAGCGATGGACGCGCCGTCAAATGAAGTCTGAGACAGACAAGGGATCCCATGCTCGTCGCCCAGGACGCGCCGCCGCCGCCCGAACCCGCTCAAACGGCGCCTGCCCCGCCCAGTTGGGATCTGACGGTTGGTCTGATCTCCGCGACGGTGCAGATCGACCAGCCCGATGGCCACGGGATGCGCACGGTCGGCGCCGCCTTCCTGGTCGAGGCCCCGAAACCGGACGGCACGCCGCGCACCGTCATGGTCACGGCCGCTCATGTGCTGGACAGGATGCAGGATGAGCAGGCGCGTATCGGCTGGCGTGTCGAACTGCCTGGGGGCGGCTGGCGATTCGAGCCACGCCCCCTGTTGATCCGCGAGCCGGCGACGCGCGAGCCGCTGTGGACCCGACATCCTGACCGCGACATCGCCGTGATGGAGATCACCGCCCCGGAAATCTTCGCCCGCGCGGCGATCCCGCTAGGCTGGCTGGCCGATGAGAACAGCTTCGAAGCGTTCGAGGTGGGGCCTGGCGACGAACTGTTCTCGCTGGGCTTTCCGCGCGGCCTCTCCGCCAACCGGGCGGGGTTCCCGATTCTGCGTGTCGGACGGATCGCATCCTGGCCCCTGTCGCCGGTCGAGGCCTTTCCGACCTTCCTGCTGGATTTCACCGTCTTCCCCGGCAACTCCGGCGGGCCTGTGTTCTGGACGGCGGCGGCTAGGCGCAGACCCGGCCTCGAGCCGCCGGATCATCCCTTCATCGCAGGCGTGCTGACCCAGGAAGTCCAGGTCGCCGACGAGCGGCTGGACATCGGGGTGGTCACCCACGCGGCCCACGTGCGGGAAGCGATCGCGATGTTGGACTAGGGTCCCCCCTATCCGCGAAGTGGATGGAGAAGGAGGTCGCTCAGACTCCCAGGACCTCGGGCGTCATTCGCTTCAACAGGTCGCCGCCCTGGCCGATTGCGGCGAGTCGGCTGGAGGCGTGGCCGAGGACGTTGGCGGCGTACACCTCGTAAATGGCGACCCGGCCGTCCAGCCAGGGATCCGCCGTCGTGTCGGCCCGCTCTGAGGCCAGCAACGCCCCCTTGGCGAGCAGCCATCCTCCGACGACGTCGCCCATCAGCTTGAGGTAGGGTTCCGCGCCGGCCAGCACGTCGTCGGCGGCTTCGGCTTCCTTCTTGCGGTCAAGGATCCACAGGGTGGCGTCCTCTGCGGCCTCGATGGCCGCCGTCAGCCGCTCCGAAGGCTTGCCGGGCAGTAGCCGGGAAAGAGCGGGCAGGACCTCGCGCATCTCGGCGATCAGCACCTTGGCCGCCTCGCCGCCGTCCTGCGACAGTTTGCGACCGACCAGATCCATCGCCTGGACGCCGTTGGTCCCTTCGTAGATCGGCGTGATCCGCGCATCCCGATAATGCTGAGCCGCTCCGGTTTCCTCGATGAAGCCCATGCCGCCGTGCACCTGCACGCCCATCGAGGCGACCTCCACCGCCATGTCGGTGGACCAGGCCTTGGCCAGCGGTGTGAACAGGTCCTCGCGACCCTTCCAGCGGCGTCGTTCGCCCTCGTCGGCCGAACTGCGCGCCATGTCGGCGGCGACGCCGGTGGCCAGGCAGATTGCGCGGCCGGCCGCCACCTTCGCCTTCATCACCGACAGCATGCGGCGCACGTCGGGATGGTCGATGATCGGGGCGTTGTTCTCGCCGCTCCAGACCGAGCGCCCCTGCCGCCGCTCCTCCGCATAGGCCAGCGCCTGCTGATAGGCCCGCTCGGCGATGCCGACGCCCTCCATGCCGACCGCCAGACGCGCCGCGTTCATCATGACGAACATGTGCGACAGGCCCTGGTTGGGCTGCCCCACCAGCTCCGCCTTCGCGTCCTCGTAGGCCATGACGCAGGTCGGCGAGGCGTGGATGCCCAGCTTGTGCTCCACCCCCACGGGCCGGAAGCTGTTGCGCGCGCCCAGCGTCCCGTCCTCGGCGGCGTCGAACTTCGACGCCAGAAACAGGCTGATGCCCTTCGGGCCCGGCGGAGCGTCGGGCAGACGAGCCAGGACCATGTGGACGATATTCGGCGTCGCGTCGTGGTCGCCCCAGGTGATGAAGATCTTCTGGCCGCTCAGGCTGTAGGTCCCGTCGCCGTTCGGCGTCGCGGTGGCGGTCAACGCCCCTAGGTCAGTGCCCGCGTGTGGTTCGGTCAGAACCATGGCCCCGGTCCATTCGCCTGAAACAAGGCGGGGCAGGTAGAGCGCCTTCTGCCGCTCCGTGCCATGCGCTTCCAGCGCCTCGATGGCCGCCAGCGACAACATGGGACACAGGCCGAAGGCCATGTTGGCGGCGTGCACGGTCTCGTAGGCGGCGAGCTCCAACGCCTTGGGCAGGGCCTGGCCGCCGGCCTCGGCCGATGCGGTAAGGCTGGTCCATCCGCCCTCGGCGAACTGGCGATAGGCTTCAGCGAAACCGGACGCGGCGGTGACGGCGCCGTTGGCGTAGGTCGCGCCCTTCTGGTCCCCGACGCGGTTCAGCGGGGCCAGCACTTCCTCGGAGAACTGGCCGGCGGCCTGAAGGATGGCGTCGGACGATTCGCGGTCGAAGTCCGGAAAGGCCCCGGTGGCGGCCAGGCGGTCGGCGCCCGCGACTTCCAGTGCGAAGGCGATGTCGCGGACAGGGGCGCGGTAGGTCATGCGGGCCTCACGGGTGACACGGGGCGTCCTCTTTCGCGCGGCGCCCTCGGGTCAGGCAAGCGGCTTGCGAGCCAGCGCCAACGCCAGCAAGGTGAGCCACCCATCCTCAGGAGTCGCCATGTCGGAGCCCCGGAACCGCTACTCGACCGTATCGCTGCTGTTCCACTGGGGCATCGCGGCCCTGGTGGTCCTGCAGGTGCTGCTGATCATGGCGCATGATGCGACAGACTCGCGGGATTTCGTCGATCTGCACAAGTCGGTCGGCCTGACCATCCTGGTGCTGACCCTGGCGCGCCTTGGGTGGCGCATGGCCAATCCGGCAATTCCGCTGCCGCCCGGCACGCCGGCCTGGCAGAAGCTGGCGGCGCGAGCGACCCATGTGGGTTTCTATATCTTGCTCCTGGCGTTGCCTCTGTTGGGCTGGTCGGCATCTTCCGCCGCCGGTCGAGACATCGAATTCTTCGGCCTGTTCGACTGGCCGCTGCTCCCGATCGGCGGTGGACGCGAAGCGGCGGGCGCCTTCATGGACGCTCACCGCACGGCGGTGAAGGCGATGTACGTGCTGATCGCCCTGCACGTCGTCGGCGCGCTGAAGCATCACTTCATCGATCGGGACAATGTGCTGCACCGGATGATCCCGCTCATCCCCCGACGACCGTGAGATCGGGCGATACCGTCGAGGCTGCGGCGGAGGCCCTGCGGCGCGGCGACCTGATCATCCTGCCGACCGAGACGGTTTACGGACTGGCTGCCGACGCCACCAACGCTGGTGCCGTCGCGCGCATTTTCGAGGCCAAGAGCCGTCCCCGCTTCAATCCGCTGATTTCTCACGTCGCCGACACCGAGGCCGCCGAGCGGCTAGGGCGGTTCGACGATCGCGCGGCGGCGTTGGCCGCAGCGTTTTGGCCCGGCCCGATGACCCTGGTCTTGCCGTTCCGGGGCGAGGTCAGCGACCTTGCCCGCGCGGGGCTGAACACGGTCGCGCTGCGCGTCCCGGGACACCCTCTGGCGCGGCGGGTGCTCGAGGTCTTTGGCGGCCCCGTCGTGGCGCCTTCCGCCAACCGGTCGGGTCGGCCCAGCCCGACGACATTCGCCGACGCGGTCGAGGAAACAGGCCCCTCCGCCGCCGCCTCCCTGGACGGCGGAGACTGCGCGGTTGGCGTCGAAAGCACGGTGGTGTCGGTGCTGGGCGACCAGGTCGCGCTTTTGCGGCCAGGGTCGGTCACACGCGCGGAGATCGAGGCGGTGGTCGGGCCGCTGGCCGAGGCTGGGGAGGGACATCGTTCGCCCGGTCGGGTCGCGCTCCACTACGCGCCCGAGGCGCCCGTGCGGATCGAGGCGGAGGCGGCTCGCCCGGGCGAAATCCTGCTGGGCTTCGGCCCTGGCGTCGGCGATCTGCGCTGGAGTCTCAGCCCGACCGGCGAACTTCGCGAGGCCGCCGCCAGGCTTTTCCGTCTGCTGCGTGAAGCCGACCGCGAGAGGCCGGTCGGGATCGCCGTGTCTCCGATTCCGCAGGGCGGCCTGGGGGAGGCCATCAATGACCGGTTGAAGCGCGCGGCCGGGTTTGTGGGCTGAGGCCGCGGCTACTGCGCGGTCCAGCCCCCGTCGATGGAGAAGCTGGCCCCGTTCGCCCCGGCGCCGGCGTCCGAGACCAGATAGAGGAAGGCCCCAACCAGTTCCTCGGTCTTGATGAACTTCTTGGATGGCTGCTTGGCCAGGATGACCTCGTCCAGCACCCGCTCGCGCGAGATGCCGCTCATCCGCGCCTGGTCGGCGATCTGCTTCTCCACGATCGGCGTCTCTACAAAGCCCGGGCAGATGGCGTTGCAGGTGATGTTGTCCTTGGCCAGCTCCAGGGCGACGCTCTTGGTCAGCCCGACCACCCCGTGCTTCGCCGCCACATAGGCCGACTTGAAAGGGCTGGCGACCAGGCCGTGCGCCGAGGCGATGTTGACGATCCGGCCTCTCCCTTGCGCCTTCATGATCGGGACCGCCGCGCGGATCGCATAAAAGCAGGACGACAGGTTGATCGCGATGATCTGCTCCCACTTGTCGGTCGGGAACTTCTCCACCGCCTCGACATGCTGGATGCCCGCGTTGTTGACCAGGATGTCCAGGCGGCCAAGCTGGTGCTTGGCGTAGGCGACCATGTCCGCCACCTCGTCGCCTTTGCGCATGTCGGCGCCGTGATATCGCACCCTCACGCCGCAGCTGGCTTCCATCTCCGCGCGGGTCCGCTCGATCTCCGAAGGGTCGCCCAGGCCGTTCAGGACCACGTCGCCGCCTCGTGAAGCCACCGCGCGCGCCAGCGCCAGGCCGATGCCCGAGGTGGAGCCCGAGATCACCGCCACCTGGCCCGACAGGTCGTTCATGTCACGCGGCTCCGGGCGGGTCTCTTCGCCGCTCTCGTTGCGCTTGGGCCACTTCAGCATGGGGTCTCTTTCACTCTGGTCGGGTGTGGCCGCAAACTAGCTTCTCGTTGGCGCCGTGGCGACCCGGCTTCACGATATTCCCGTGCGGGTGAATATCCACTCTTCTGTCGTAGAGGCGCGAGCGTCGAAGCCGTAGCCCTCGCGGTTGAAGTCCTTCAGCCCCTCGGCCCGGTCGATCCGCTGGTCGATGGCGTAGCGGGCCATCAGACCGCGCGCCTTCTTGGCGAAGAAGGACAGGATGCGCGCCTCGCCGTCCTTCACCTCCTTGAACTGACACATCACGACCGGCAGCTTCAGCGCCTTGCGATCGACGGCGCCGAAATACTCCTGGCTCGCGAGGTTGATCAGGGTCGGGTCCGCATGGCCTTCGGCGTCGGCGTTCAGCTGCTTCGAGATGCGGTCGCCCCAAAAATTGTAGAGGCTCTCGCCCCGGCGGGTGTGAAGTTTGACGCCCATCTCCAGGCGATAGGGCTGGATGCGATCGAGCGGGCGCAGCAGGCCATAAAGGCCCGACAGGATGCGGAGCCGATCCTGCGCCCACTCCAGCGCCGTGCGATCGAGCGCGCGGGCGTCGAGGCCCTGATAGACGTCGCCGGCGAAGGCGAGAGCCGCCTGGACGTCGTCGTCTGTCCCGTCCGGGGTGAAGGCCTTGAACCGCGCTTGATTGAGCTTCGCGAGGTCGGCCGAAATGCCCATCAGTCGCCGGAGGTCTGCTTGTGTCTGGCGCCGCGCCGTCACGGCGAGACTGGCCGTGTCCTTGCCAAAGCGCGGCGTTGTGACGGGCAGGCCCGTGGGCGCGGGGGAGAAGTCGAGGCGCTTGGCGGGAGAGAGGACCATCAGCATGGGTGCTGCCTAGCCCGGTTCGTGCGCGATTGCAGCCGTCGTCAGCCTTCAGAACAGGACGCCGGGGTTCATGATCCGCCTGGGATCCAGCGCGTCGCGGATCGCCCCCATAGCCGTGATTTCCGCGTCCGACTTGTAGCGCCGCGCTTCTTCGGTCTTCAGCCGGCCCAGGCCATGCTCGGCGCTGATCGAGCCGTCGTACCGGTCGACGATGTCGTGGACGATGCGTGAGCCCTCGCTCCAGCGGGACAGGAAGACGGCGCTATCTTCCCCCTCCGGCCTCAGTACGTCGTAGTGCAGATTGCCGTCGCCCACATGGCCGAACGCCGAAACCCGGGCTCCGGGGTGGAAGCGCTCGACCGCCGCCGTCGCCTCTTCCAGGAAGTCCGCGATCCGGGAGACCGGCACCGAGACGTCATGCTTCCAGCCGCCGCCCTCCGGTTTCTGGGCCGCCGAATGTTCCTCCCGGACTCTCCAGAAGGCGCGGGCCTGGGTCTGGTTCTGGGCCACCGATGCGTCCGTGATCAGTCCGGTTTCGAACGCCGCTTCGAGCAGCCGCTCCAGCCCCTGCTCGGCCGCGCCGGGCTCCGCGGCGGCGATTTCGACCAGAACGTACCAGGGCGAGGGGGCATCCAGCAGCTCGCGCGTGTCGGGGATGTTCCTGAGCACGAACTCGACCCCGATCCGCTTCATCAGCTCGAAGGCCTCGACCCCGCCGCCGGTCTCGGATTTCGCCAGGGCCAGGAGCTCGATAGCGGCGTGGGGACTGTCCAGCGCCACCACCGCCGTCGCCCGGCTGCGCAGGATAGGGAACAGTTTCAGGGTCGCCGCAGTCACGACGCCGAGCGTTCCTTCCGCGCCAATCAGCAGCTGTTTGAGGTCATAGCCGGTGTTGTCCTTCCTCAGCCGCTTGAGGCCATGGAAAATGCGGCCATCGGGAAGGACCGCCTCGATCCCCAGGACAAGATCGCGCATGACGCCATAGCGCAGGACCGCCGTCCCTCCCGCATTGGTCGAGATCAGGCCTCCGATTGTCGCTGTGCCCTCCGCCGCGAGGCTTAGTGGAAACGCCCGCCCTGCGGTCTGCGCGGCCTGTTGCGCCTCCGCTAGCGTGACGCCGGCCTCCACCGTCATGGCGTCATCAAGCGGCGTGACGTCGCGCACGGTCCGTAGCCGACGCGTGGACAGCAGCACCTCGCCCAGCGGGATTTGACCGCCGACCAAGCCGGTGTTGCCCCCCTGGGTCGTGATGGCCGCACGATGCTCGGCGCAGATGCGCACGGCGGTCGCGACGGCCTCGGTGTCGCGGGGCAACAGCAGCAGGGGCGTGGAGCCGGCCCACCGATCCCGCCACTCCCTCAGCCACGGCCGGATCGCGTCCGCGTCCTCGGTCCACTGATCAGGCCCGAGGGCGGCCTTGAGTGCGTCCAGTGCGGGGGAGTGGGCCATTGGCCTGTTGTGCCAAGGCCCGACCCGCCGCGCCAGACCGTCAGACCGTGTGGCGTCGACGTTGAACGAACACGGCGCCGCCCAGGGCCATCAGGCCCGTAAGGCCGATCATCGCCCATTCGGTCAGGGTCGGGACCGGCGGCGGGGTATAGGAGACCAGGACCGGGGTGGTCGGCGTCGCGCCGCTCGTCCACCGGCTGCTTCCGTCAGGATATGAGTCGACGACGCTGTTGTCCGATCCGCAGGTTCCGGGTCCGGATGCTGCGCTGTCGCCTCGCCGGATCAGGCAGACGTAGTTGTTGCGCCCCGCTGCCGCGAACCCGCCTTCGTAGAGGAAGTACGAAAAGCGCGCCTCGACGTCGCTGTCGGTTGCGACCGGATAGGTCGAGCCTGTGCCGTGCAGGACCTGGAACACCAGCCGATAATCAGTGATGGCTCCGGTCGCGTCCGTGGAGATCAGGGCGTTGGCGATCCGGGCTCGAGGATTGGACGACTCATAGGCAACCGCTCCGTCATCGAACGAGAACGCCTGGATGTCGGGTCCGATGTCGAAGTTCGTCAGGTTCGGGGCGAAAGGCGCGGTGACAGTGAACGTCCCCGATACTGTATCGCTCATCGCGTAGGAGGAGCATGGGCCGATTACGCAGGGGCCGGAGTTGTTCACTGCGGAGTAGGTTCCGCTCTGGATGCTGTAGACAGCCTGGGCTGCGGCCGGCGCCGCCAAGGTGAGCCCGGCGACGACGGTCAAGGCTGCGAGCCCGCGTTGAATCCTCATGATAGACCCCCAAAAAATAAACTGCGGGGTTTAGAAATGAAGCTTACTGAAAATGCAACTCCGCGCAGGCTGTCGGGTCCTATCCCGGCCGTGGGGGTGGTCTGCCTGCGGCAAGACGAGGTCCTGCTCATCCGGCGCGGGCGGCCACCCAGGCTGGGCGAGTGGAGCTTGCCGGGAGGTCGCATTGAGCCGGGCGAGCGCGTGGTGGATGCCGCCATGCGGGAACTGCGGGAGGAGACGGGGGTCGAGGCGGAGATCGTCGCCCTGGTGGATGTGGTCGACGGCATTTTTCACGACGACGGACGACACTTTGTGTTGATCGACTACGTCGCTCGCTGGACCGCCGGCGAACCCCGGGCCGGGGACGACGCCATGGAGGCCGCTTTTCACCGTGCCCCGGCGCTGGACGGTCTAGGCCTTTGGCAAGAGACCGTGCGCGTGATCCACCGCGCACGTCGGTTGCTGAACGCTGATTTTTTAAGGTGACGGGGCGTATGCGACGTGCAAACTGTCGAACGCCGGAGCTTGTCCGGTGGATTCGCCGGCCGCGCGCCGGCACTCGGGGGACGACCTAAAATGACCATCCGTTCGCTGGCGCTTGCCGCCGTGTCCGTCGCCGCCCTGTGCGGGGCGCCGGCCCTGGCGCAGGAGCACGCCGAGTTCACCGTCAACAACGAGTCCTCTTCGACCCTGACCGAGATCAATATCTCGGAACCCGGCGCTGAGGAGTGGGAAGCCAACATCCTCGACGAGGAAGTCGGCCCAGGCGATTCCGTCACGATTTCGGTCGATCCGGAATCCTGCAACTGGGACATCCAGGCCGTCTATGACGACGGTGACACCCAGCAGGACGATGATATCGATCTTTGCGCTCTGGACGGCGAGGAGTTCACCATCGTCGACGAGGACGACGACGGGGAAGAAGGCGACGAGGAAGAGGGCGACGAAGAGGAGGAGTGATTCTCCCGTCCCGCTTCGATTTCCAGGGAACGGCGGCCTCTAGGGCCGCCGTTTTCGTATCCAATGTCGGGATGAGTTGGCGCTTGCGGACCCCTGGCGCTATCCTCGCCTGAACGAGGAAGCGTCATGGAATTCACAAATCTTTTCGCGGTCGCCCTACTGGTCCTGGCGATCGTCCTGCTGTTCAGCGTGGTCAAGATCGTGCCGCAGGGGCGCGAGTTCACGGTCGAACGCTTCGGCAAGTACACCAAGACCCTGTCGCCCGGCATTCACCTGCTGACCCCGTTCGTCGAACGCGTCGGGCGGCGAATGAATATGATGGAGCAGGTTCTGGACGTGCCCCAGCAGGAGGTCATCACCCGCGACAACGCGATGGTGAAGGTTGACGGCATCGTCTTCATCCAGGTGATGAACGCTGCAGCCGCCGCCTATCGGGTCGATGATCTACAGTACGCGATCGCCCAGCTCTGTATGACCAACCTCCGGACCGTGGTCGGCTCCATGGAATTGGACGAGGTGCTGAGTCAGCGCGACAGCATCAACACCCGCCTGCTGCAGGTGATTGACGCCGCCACGGAGCCGTGGGGCGTCAAGGCCAACCGGATCGAGATCAAGGACCTCACGCCGCCAGCCGACATCACCAACGCCATGGCGCGCCAGATGAAGGCCGAGCGTGAACGTCGAGCGGTCATCACCGAAGCCGACGGCGAGAAACAGGCCGCGATCGCCCGCGCGGAGGGCGCCAAACAGGCCGCCATCCTGGAGGCCGAGGGCCGAAAGGAAGCCGCCTTCCGCGACGCCGAGGCCCGTGAGCGCGAGGCTGAGGCCGAGGCCCGCGCCACCGCCATGGTGTCGGAGGCTATTGCGCGCGGCGACGTCAACGCCATCAACTACTTCGTGGCTCAGAAATACGTCGAGGCCTTCGCCGAATTGGCCCGCAGTCCGCAGCAGAAGACTGTCATCGTCCCTTCGGAAATGAGCGCTTTGGTGGGCACGATCGCTGGGGTGGGCGAGCTTGTCGGCCTGGCCAAGGAGCAACAGCATTCGCGCACCGAGCAGCGCCAGGCTGGGCGGACCGCTCAGGTGACGTCCAGCTCGGCCCCGCCGCCGGTCGCCCGGCCGTCGCGGCCCCGGGGCGGCTCGGTTCCGACCACGGAGTAAGCCATGGAGACGCTGACCGCCCTCTACGCCAGCCAGCCTTTCTGGCTATGGCTGGCGCTCGGCCTGCTGCTGCTGGCCATCGAGGCCGCCCTTTCCACCGAATGGCTGCTGTGGCCGGCGGTGGCGGCGGGCGTGGTGGCTGTTGCGACCGCACTGGGCCTCCGTCTTGGCGTCGGTGGAGAGGTCGCGCTGTTCGCGGCCCTGACCGTCGCCGCCACCCTGCTGTCGCGCCGTCTGATCCAGCGGGTCAATCCGGCCGATCAGCCCGATATCAACGACCGCGACCTGCGGCTGGTCGGCCAGCGCGCCCGGGTGGTCGCGCCATTCGTGGACGGCCGCGGCAGGGTCTTCGTCTCCGGCGCAGAATGGGCCGCAGAGATCGAGGGGGATGCGCCACCGGTGGGGCAAAGCGTCGTCGTCGCCGCCGTCGCGGGGCCAACGTTGCGGGTTCGGACAGCCTGATCTCGTCCTGGGCGGCTTTCAGCGGGCGGCGAGCATCTCGTCGATGCCCCGGTTGGCCAGGCCGTCGGCCCTCTCGTTCAACTCGTGGCCGGCGTGACCCTTGACCCATCGCCAATGAACCTCGTGGCGTGACCGGGCGGCGTCGAGGCGTTTCCACAAGTCCTCATTCTTGACCGGCTTCTTGTCGGCGGTCTTCCAGCCGCGCGCCTTCCAGCCGTGGATCCACTTGTCGATGCCGTCCATGACGTACCGGCTGTCGGTGTGCAGATCGACCCGACAGGGTCGATTCAGGGCCTCCAGCGCCTGGATCGCGGCCATCAGTTCCATGCGATTGTTGGTGGTCTGGGCCTCGCCGCCCCACAGTTCCTTCTCATGCCCGCGTCCGGTCTGCAGAACCGCGCCCCAACCGCCGGGACCAGGGTTGCCGCGACAGGCGCCGTCGGTGTGGATGATGACATGAGAAGCGGGCACGCGCCGCCCTTAGTCCGCGTCGAAGTTCAGAGCCAGACCCGGATTGCCTCCGGCTGCGATCGGCCGCCGTCGTACGCTTGTCAGACGCATCGCTTGGCGCCGCACCCAGAGTTGGGCAGGAGCGACGGATGCTAGTGATCCACATCGGCTTTGCAAAAACCGGCACCACGTCCCTGCAGGACCTACTGGCGTTGAATGCCGAGCGTCTGGCCGCCTCTGGCCTGTACTACCCGTCGGCGGCGCGACAAGGCGGGGCGCATCACCGCCTGGCGGAGCGCCAACCCGATGGGCGTTTTCACCTGGGCGACTGGACTGCGGTGCTGGCTCTCGCCCGGTCGCAGCCGGCGGTGGTGGTCAGCAGCGAGCGGCTTTCGGGCCTGAGCGAGGCCGCGCTGTGGGCTCTCAGGGACGCGATGGACGGTGTCCCGGTTCGGGTCGTCGCCAGCCTGCGGCGGTATCCTGAATGGCAAGTCTCGCGATACACCCAGACGTCGAAGTCGGGACGGAACGGCCTCGACTTCGACGCCTATTTCGAAGCTGAGCTCGACGCTTTCGCGGATCGGGTCATAGGTGAACTTCAAGGCTGGTCGAAAACCTGGGGCGCTGGGAACCTCGTGGTCTCGGACCGGACTGGCGAAGCCCTGGCGATCGAGATCGCGGGCCTGGCGGGCGTGGACATCGGCCATCTCGAGCCTCTGGCGACCCGCAGCAACGTGGATCCTGGCTGGAGGGCCGTCGAGGTCCTGCGGGCGATCTTCACCCGCGCCGCCTCAGGTCCCATCGCGCCGACGTCGCCCGCGATCGAGGCGCCCCTCAACACCCGATTCCGGGACGCGGTGATCCGAGCCCTGGCCGATGAGGGCCTGACCGAAGCGCGCGGCGCCTACCTGACGGAAGATCAGATCGCCGAGGGCGATGCGCGTATGGCTCGGATAGAGGCCGCTCTGGAGGGCTGGACGCGCGCGCCGGTGGGCGTCGGGCGCACGCCGTCCTCCGTCGCCCGGCGTGAGTTTCGGCCCGGCATCGAGGTCATACCCGTGCATTGCCGGGCGAGGATTCTGCCCGTCCTCCGGCGTGTGTTGGCGGACGGCCGGGACATCTATCCAGAAGCCTTGTCGGAAGCGGTCGAGGCGGTGTTCCTCAGTCCTGATCCAGCAGGTGTCGAAGCGTAGCGGGCAGGCCCGCGTGCAGATCCTCGGCGATCAGGCCGGGGCCGAAGCGGCGGGCGGCGTCCGCGTGCATCCACACGGCGGCCGAGGCCGCCTCGAAGCTGTCCATGCGCTGGGCCACCAGCCCACCGACCATGCCCGCCAGGACGTCGCCGGATCCGGCGGTGGCGAGGAGCGGTGTGCCGTTCTCGTTGATCCGCATTCGGCCGTCCGGGGCCGCGATCAGGGTGCGGTTTCCCTTCAGGACCACGACGGCGCCCGCCCGTTCCGCGGCCGTCCGCGCCGCCGTCTCGCGACCTTCGGCCAGCAGGCCCGGGAACAGGCGTTCGAACTCCCCTTCGTGGGGCGTCAGGACGTCGTCGCGATCCAGGTGGGCCCACAGCTCGTCCTGCCGGTCGCGGAACAGGGTCAGCGCGTCGGCGTCGACGACCATGACCGCCCCGGTGCCGGCCAGGGCTTCCAGGTTCCGGACCGTGCCCTCGTCCAGGCCGGCGCCCGGACCGATCACCACCGCGTCCAGCGGCTCGGCCAGCCGCGCCAGGGTTTCGGGACCGCCGTACTCGAAAAGCATGATGGCCTCGATCGTCGGGGCGATGATCGGGGTGGCGTCGGGCGGGCAGAGGATGCGGACGATCCCGGCCCCGATCCTGAGCCCGGCACGAGCCGCGAGCCGCGCCGCGCCGGTTCGGGTCGCCGCGCCGGCGACCACGCCCAGCCGTCCGCGCTGATGCTTGTGCGTGTCCGGCTGCAGCAATGGCAGGCGATCGCGCCACAGTCGGGGATCATTCGTCTCGATCATCGTCCGGCCTCGGATTTTCGCAAATGTCCGCTTGCCTTATGCTGCGATGCAATGTCACCTGCACCCCCGAGCGCAGGATCGCACCCGCGCCGCCTCGGGACACGCCATGAAGAAGATCGAAGCCGTCATCAAGCCGTTCAAGCTGGACGAGGTCAAAGAGGCGCTTCAGGACATCGGCGTCCAGGGGATGACCGTCCTGGAGGCCAAGGGATACGGCCGCCAGAAGGGTCATTCGGAACTGTACCGCGGGGCCGAATACGTCATCGACTTCCTGCCGAAGATCAAACTCGAGATCGTGGTCGCCGACGACCTGGCGCCGGCGGTGATCGAGGCGATCCAGACCTCGGCCCGGACCGGCAAGATCGGCGACGGCAAGATCTTCGTCTCCGACGTGCTCGACGTCATCCGCATCCGGACCGGAGAGACCGGTCCCCAGGCCGTCTAAACCCGCCGCTCCCTTGGGAGCGGCTTTTTCGTTCACACCACCTTCCTCCCCAGAAGAAACGGACATCCTCAATGAGCGCTTCGAAGATCCTCAAGGACATCAAGGACAAGGAGGTTCGCTACGTCGACCTCCGCTTCACCGACACGCGCGGACGGCTCCAGCACGTCACCTTCGACATCGACCTGGTGGACGAGGACTTCCTGGAGGAGGGGACCATGTTCGACGGTTCCTCCATCGCCGGATGGAAGGCGATCAACGAGTCGGACATGCTGCTAAAGCCGGATCTGTCGACGGCCTACATCGATCCCTTTTACCAGCAGACGACGATGTTCCTGTTCTGCGACGTGCTGAACCCGGACACCAACGAACCCTACAACCGCGACAGCCGCTCGATGGCCAAGAAGGCGCTGGCCTATGTGCAGTCCTCGGGGGTCGGGGACTCCGTTTATTTCGGGCCGGAAGCCGAGTTCTTCATCTTCGACGACGTGCGCTGGAGCACGGCGGCGCACGAGACCGGCTACGCCTTCGATTCGATCGAGCTTCCGGCCAATACGGGCGCGGAGTATTCCGAGGGCAACATGGGCCATCGCCCGGGGCCCAAGGGCGGCTATTTCCCGGTCAATCCGGTCGATTCGGCTCAGGACCTGCGCGGCGAGATGCTGTCGGTCATGAAGGACCTGGGGCTCGAGCCCGAGAAGCATCACCACGAGGTGGCGCCGGCCCAGCACGAACTGGGGCTGAAGTTTTCGGACCTGCTGACCATGGCCGACCGGCTGCAGCTGTATAAGTACGTCATCCACAATGTGGCGGCGGCCTACGGCAAGTCGGCGACCTTCATGGCCAAGCCGATGTTCGCGGACAACGGCTCGGGCATGCACGTGCACCAGTCGATCTGGAACAACGGCAAGCCCCTGTTCGCCGGGGACAAGTACGCCGGCCTGTCGGACATGTGCCTGTGGTACATCGGCGGGATCATCAAGCACGCCAAGGCGATCAACGCCTTCGCCAACTCGACCACCAACTCCTACAAGCGACTGGTGCCGGGCTACGAGGCCCCGGTGAAGCTGGCCTATTCGGCGCGCAACCGGTCGGCGTCCATCCGCATCCCGCACGTGACCAGCCCCAAGGCCAAGCGGATCGAGGCGCGCTTCCCCGACCCGATGGGCAATCCCTATCTGACCTTCGTGGCCCTGCTGATGGCGGGCCTGGACGGCATCGAGAACCGCATCGATCCGGGCCCGGCCGCCGACAAGAACCTCTACGACCTGCCGCCGGAAGAGCGGGGGAACATCCCGGAGGTCTGCGGTTCGCTGAGGGAGGCGCTCGAAAGTCTCGATAAGGACCGGGCCTTCCTCAAGAAGGGTGGTGTCATGGATGACGACTTCATCGACAGCTACATCGAGCTGAAAATGGAGGAGGTCATGCGCCTCCAACTCCACCCGCACCCGGTGGAATTCGACATGTATTACAGCTGCTAGGCGGTTTCCGTCCTGACAGGGAAGGCGCGGATTGAGAGGTCCGCGCCTTTTTCTTGCGCCGGCCTGGGCTCTTCGAGGGCCGGACTAGAACTAGAGTCCGGAGAGTCCGGATCGGACCGGCGGTCGCTTCTGGTCGAGCATCCTGAGTTGTCAAAGACCCAGGCGCGAGATGGCCGCAGGGCGAAGGTCCTGCAAGAGGTGTCTAGCAATTTATTCCTAGGCGCTCGCGCTTGACGGGACCCGGCTTTCCCTGGACCTTGCGCGGGGCTCGTCCGCCGTGGCGGTCGGGCGTGAGGGCGCTGAGGGCCGCGCCCCTGGGAGGGATTGAGACATGAAGCGCATCGCGACGGGCCTCGCCGCCCTGCTGGCCACCTCGGCCCTGGTCACGCCGGCCGCCGCTCAGACGCTGGCGCCGCGACCCGTCGACGCCTTCGTGGCCCAATCGTCGATCCTGGCGACCACGCCGGACGCGGTGCAGGCCTCGTGCGACGCCTATCTGGCCAAGGCGGCGGAGCTGAAGGCGCTGGCCGAAGGCGGGGACGGACCGGCGACGTTCGATTCGACGTTCCAGGCCATGGACGACCTGTATCTGGTGGTGTTCTCGGGCCTGACCCAGGCCGACCTGGTGATGAACACGGCGGTGGCGGCCGAGGTGCGGCAGGCGGCCGGCGCCTGCGCCCAGCGCACCAACGACGCGGTCTCGGAAATCATCCTGTCGCGGCCGCTGTACGACCGGCTGAAGGCCATCGACCCCGCCAACGGCGACTCTCAGCAGAGGCATCTGCTGGCCCGCGCCATCCGAGACGCGGAACTGGCCGGCACCGACCGGGACGAAGCCACCCGCCGCCGCATCCTGGAGCTTCAGCGGGAGATCACCGCCGCGTCCCTCGCGTTCGAGCAGAACATCGCGAACGGCCGCCGCACCCTGAAGGCATCGCCCGCCGAACTGGAAGGCGTCCCCGTCGACTGGCTGGCGGCCCACCCGGTCGGCGATGACGGGATGGTGGAGATCTCCACGGACTATCCCGACCTGATCCCGGTCATGACCTACTCGAACAACGCCGACCTGCGTCGCCGCCTGTTCGAGATGAACCTCAACCGCGCCTGGCCTGAAAACGACGAGGCGCTCGGCCGCATCGTCCGCGCGCGCCACGCGCTGGCCCAGACCCTGGGCCGGCCCTCCTTCGCACACGTCGACCTCTCGACCCGAATGGTGAACACCCCCGAGAAGGCCTGGGCCTTCATCGACGGCCTGAGCCGCTCGGCCGAGGCTTCAGGCCGCCGCGATCTGGAGCTGATGAGCGAGCGCCTGCGACGAGACGATCCGGCGGTCGAGGGCGTGCCTCCGTGGAGCGCCGTCCACGCGGAGCAACTGCTGCGCAAGGAGGTCTATGACGTCGATCCTCAAGAGGTGCGTCAGTACTTCGCCTACAACAACGTCCGGGACGGCATCTTCCAGCTGACCGAGGATCTGTTCGGCGTCGAGATCCGCCCCTGGGAAACCGAGGTCTGGGCCGATGGCGTCCAGGCCTTCGAGATGTACGAGAACGGGGAGCTGATCGGGCAGTTCTACCTCGACAACCACCCGCGCGAGGGCAAGTTCAACCATGCGCGCGTGTCGATTATCCGCACCGGGATCGAGGGCCGCGCCGTGCCGGTCGCCAGCCTGATCTGCAATTTCCCCGCGGGCGATCACTCGACCGGCCTGATGGAGCATGGCGACGTCGAGACCTTCCTGCACGAGTTCGGTCACCTGCTGCACGTGCTGTTTTCCGGCAAGCAGGACTATATTCAGCAGAACCCCTTCCTGGGCCTGGAAGCCGACTTCGGCGAGGCGCCCTCGACGATGCTCGAGAACTGGGTGTGGGACTACGAGACCCTCAGCCGCTTCGCGCGGAACGCCGAGGGCGAAACGATACCTGAGGATCTGGTCGCCCGCATGAACCGCGCGCGCGGCTTCGCCGAGGCCTATTTCGATCGGCGTCAGATGGGCTTGGCGGCTGTATCGCTGGACCTCTACGACGGCGAGCCGCCAGCGGATCTGACCCAGGCGTATCTAACGGCCAACAATCGCTATTCGATGTCGCCGATGGAAGGGATTGAGGTGCACCCCCAGGCCAGCTTTGGACACCTGAGCAGCTACGGCGCGGCCTACTACACCTACCTGTGGTCCAAGGCGATCTCGAGCGATCTGTTCACCCGGTTCGAGGCCGAAGGCCTGCGGGACACCGAGACCGCGCGGCGCTATCGCGAGATGATCCTGGCGCCGGGCTCGTCCAAGCCGGCGGCGCAGCTGGTCGAGGACTTCCTCGAACGGCCGATGAGCCTGGACGCCTATGAGCGGCGCCTGAGCCAGTAACCCGGGACCAGTCTCGGTCCCGGGCCATGAACCTGGCTTCTATTCCATCTCGGTGATGCGCAGCCGCGTGCTGGCGGTGTCGCGGCCGAAGGTGCCGACCCACACGTCGTACTGGCCGCTGAGCGGCGTGCGATAGACAATGCCGGCGTTGGTGCTGGAGCCTGCGTCGTCGTTGCAGGAGAAGCGGCCGTTCGGACCGTTGATCACCAGGGTGACATCCGAATCGGAGGAGGCGCGGAAGGTCAGCTTCGTGCCCTTGCCAGCGGTGTAATGGACCCGATAGTCGGGCGCCTCGCTGATCATCCCGACACAGCCGTTGCCGAGGTCCGAGGCATCGATGGTTCCGCCGGCGACCATGCGCACATCGTGGGGATCGGGGGTGAAGCCGACGCGCAGGGTGACTTCGCCGAAGTTCGGTTCCAGGGACGCATCCTGGGCCAGAGCAGGCGCGCCCATGGCCAGAACGGCGGCGGCGACGGCGGTTCGCAGAAGGATTTTCATTGGGAGACTCGACTGGCCAGGCATGGACGCACGGCGCCCCCGCCGCGCCTGGCCACGCGGTCTGACGCCCCGCCGTCTAGAAACTAAAATTTTCAGCAAGCCGCAAGCGATTGTGCACAACGGCGGCTCGGGCCGCCCGCCTATGTGGCCGTCGCAGCCTCCGAGGAGCGTCGCCGAAGCTCGATCAGGCGCACGCACCAGATCGATATCTCGTAGAGCAGCACCAGGGGCACGGCGAGCATCAGCTGGCTGATAGGATCGGGCGGGGTGACCACCGCCGCGACCGCCACGATGGCCACGATGGCGTAGCGCCGGCCCTTGGCCATGGTCTCGGAATCGATGATGCCCGCCAGACCCAGCAGGGTGGTCACCACCGGCAGCTGGAAGCACAGGCCGAAGGCGAGGATCAGGGCCGTGACCAGGCTGAGGTATTCCGAGATCTTGGTGTTCAGTTCGACCGTGATGCCCTCGGCGGCGATCTGCTGGCTCAGGGAGAACCACATCACGAACGGCAGCATCACGAAATAGACGAGCGCCGCTCCGACCAGGAACAGGACCGGGGCGACGATCAGGAAGGGCAGGAAGGCCCCGCGCTCGTTGCGATACAGGCCGGGGGCCACGAACCGGTAGAGCTGGTAAGCCAGCACCGGGAAGGCGACGATGACGGCGCCGAAACCGGCGACCTTCATCTTGGTGAAGAGCTGTTCCAGCGGGCCGGTCGCCTGGAGCGCCACGGTGGTGGCCACACCCTCCGGCATCGGGTGCAGGCCCGCGGTCACGGCGACCAGGACGAAGGGGTTGGTCCCGTGCGCGCCGCTGAGCCGCGCGGCCTCGTGCATCGCATAGGCGGCCTGGAACGGCTTGATGAGGAAAATCTGGATATCGGCCGCGAAGAAGAAGCAGCCGATGAAGGCGAGCACGAAGGCGACGACGCAGACCAGCAGCCGCCCGCGCAGCTCCACCAGATGGTCCATCAGGGGCGCGCGCGACGCCTCGATCTCGGCTTCGTCCCGTTCGAGGCTCATAGCTCGGGGGCCTTGCGGCGGCGGGCCGGCGATTTCGTTCCGAAAGAAGCCCTAGGCTTCGAAGCGGCGCGGGCGGGCTTCGACGCCGCCTCGCCGGATTGTGAAATTGCTTTCGGCGCGCGCGGCTTTCGCGGAGCCTTGGGTTTGGGGGCTTCCAGCTCCGGAGCGGCGGCGGCAACCGACGCCGGGGGGGCCTCGATGGTCGCGTCGGGCCATTCGTCCACGGGACCGATCACGGGCAGAGGCTCCGGCGGAGTCAGGGTCGGCGACACGGGCGCGGGCCGCTCAAGCTCGGTGCGGATGTCTCGGAAGGCGGCGTCCGCGTCGGCGCTCAGCCGGTGCAGACCCTGGTCCTTGCGCAGGGCCTCGACCTCCTTGCGCAGTTCGTCGAGCTCCGTCTGGCGCGCCATCTCGTCGAAGCTGGCGCGGAAGTCGGCCGCCATCCCGCGCGCCTTGGCGACCAGCTGGCCGACGCGGCGCAGCAGGACGGGCAGGTCCTTTGGACCCACCACAAGCAAGGCCACCAGTCCGATGACCAGAAGTTCCATGCCCCCGATGCCGGGGCCCAGGCCGCCCATGCGCGTTCAGACCCTGCTGCGTTCAGGCGATCAGCGCTTCAGCTCTTCCTTCTCGGCGTCGGTGCGGGGCAGGGAGCTGACGCCAGCTTCCGGGCCCTTCTCGTCGTCGTTCTTCAGGCCGTCCTTGAAGGCGCGGATGCCCTTGGCCGCGTCGCCCATCAGGCTCGACAGCTTGCCGCGCCCGCCGAACAGCAGAAGCACGACGAGACCCAGGATGACCCAGTGCCAGATGCTCATGGCGCCCATGGCGCAGTCTCCTCATTCGCCCGCATCGGGCGTGTTCCGTTTCGCGGATCATATAGGCGCAAGCGCGGCGCCGGGCCAAGGCGGTGCGGGGCGCGCTGGCGAGGAAATGGTGCGGATGAGAGGACTCGAACCTCCACGCCTCGCGGCGCTGGAACCTAAATCCAGTGCGTCTACCAGTTCCGCCACATCCGCATAGGTTCGCCGCAGGGGATAGGGCGCCCCGTCCCAAAGAGAAAGGCCCGGGATCGCTCCCGGGCCTTTCCTTTCGTTTCCGATGGACGACGGATCAGCCGTTGTCCTCGCCCGGGGTCGGGGCGCCCGGCATCGGGGGCACCGGCACCTGCGGCGCGTTCGGGTCGAGCTCCGGCACCTCGACCAGCCCGCGGCCGACGTGGCTCTTGCGCATGCCGTAGAGCAGATAGACCACCAGGCCGATGCCGCCCCAGATCGGCAGCACCATCTTGGCGTCGTGCGGCAGGTTCCAGAACAGGAAGGCGCAGCCGGCAGCCGACAGGGGCGCGATGATCCAGACCATCGGCGTCCGGAACGGACGGCGGCGGTTCGGGTCCTTGATCCGCAGCATCAGCACTGCGATCGACACCATGAAGAAGGCGAACAGGGTACCCGAGTTGGAGATGTCCGCCAGCTGGCCGACGGGGAACAGGGCCGCCGCGATGGCCACCGCGACCCCGGTGAACAGGGTCACGATGTAGGGCGTCTTCCACTTCGGGTGGACCTTGGCGAAGCTCTCCGGCAGCAGGCCGTCGCGGGCCATGACGAAGAAGATGCGCGTCTGGCCGAAGATCATCATCAGGATGACCGACGGCAGGGCGATCATCGCCGCCGTGCCCAGCATGTTCCCAATGGCGGGATAGTTGATCTCACGCAGGACGTGGGCCAGGGCCTCGTTGGAGCAGACCAGTCGTCCGGCGTTCTCGGCCATGGCGCAGGCGGCGGTGAAGGCGGGCGAACCCGGCTGGACCGCCTCGCCGGCCGGACCGACGACCGGCTGGGCGCCGATCGCGCCGACCGCGCCGACCGCGACCAGCAGGTAGAAGACGGTGCAGAGCGCCAGCGAGCCGATCAGGCCGATGGGCACGTTGCGCTGCGGGTTCTTGGTCTCCTCGGCGGCGGTGGAGACCGCGTCGAAGCCGACGTAGGCGAAGAAGATCGAGGCGGCGGCTCCGACGATGCCCATGCCCGACGACGAACCGAACATTCCGTTAGGCGCGAAGGGCGTCAGGTTGTCGGCCTGCAACACCGGCAGGGTCAGGACGATGAAGGCCGTCAGGGCCGTCACCTTGATGACCACCAGCACGGCGTTGACCCGGGCGCTCTCGGTCGTGCCGACCATCAGCAGCAGGGTCACCGCCAGGGCCACGATGATCGCGGGCACATTGATGAAGCCGGCGCCCTCGGCCGTGAAGCTGGGCGAGGGGATGAAGCCGTTCATGCTCCACGCCGGTCCGGCCTGGAATGCGTCAGGCCAGTCGAATCCGAGCGCGTTTTCTATGAGCCCCAGGACATAGCCGGACCAGCCCACCGACACGGCCGAGGCCGCGACGGCGTATTCGAGGATCAGCGCCCAGCCGACGCACCAGGCCAGCAGCTCGCCCATCACCGCGTAGGTGTAGGTGTAGGCCGAGCCCGACACCGGGGCCATCGAGGCCAGTTCCGAGTAGCAGAGCGCGGCGACCGCACAGACCGCGCCGGCGATCACGAAGGACCACATCATGCCGGGGCCGGCCTTCTGGGCGGCGGCGGCGGTCAGGACGAAGATGCCGGTGCCGATGATCGCGCCGACGCCCAGAAGCGTCAGTTGAACCGGGCCTAGCGAGCGGTGAAGCGACTTCTTCTCGGCCGTGGCCAAGATGGCGTCGAGCGACTTAACGCGCCACATGAATATTTCCCCTCCGACTGCCTCGCAGTCACAATCGGTGCGGACGCTAGCGACCGTTTCGGCCCGGCGCAACGCGGTTTCCGCATGGTGAAGGCGGCGTGGCGCTTCCGCGACGCCGGTGGTTGCGGCAGAAGCCGGGGGTGAGCGCGCCCTCCACCGCCCCCGCCGTCCTGCCTATCCATGCGGTTCTGCCGCGCTTGATGGAGGCGCTGGCCGCCGGAAACACCGCCGTTCTGGCCGCGCCCCCGGGAGCGGGCAAGACCACGGTCGTGCCCCTGACCTTGCTCGAACAGCCCTGGCTTGAAGGCAGGGTGCTGGTGCTGGAGCCTCGGCGTCTGGCCGCGCGGGCGGCAGCGGGGCGGATGGCCGAGACGCTCGGCGAGGCGGTGGGCCGAACGGTCGGGGTCCGCACCCGGCTGGAGACCCGCGTCGGACCGACCACTCGGATCGAGGTGGTGACCGAAGGCGTCTTCACCCGCATGATTCTCGACGATCCGGGGCTGGATGGGGTCGGGGCGGTCCTGTTCGACGAGTTCCACGAGCGTAGCCTGGACGCCGACCTGGGCCTGGCCCTGGCGCGCGACAGCCAGTCCGCCCTGCGTCCGGACCTGCGCCTGCTGATCATGTCCGCCACCCTCGACACGGTCGGCGTCTCTCGCCTGCTGGACGATGCGCCGGTCATCGAGGCTCAGGGCCGGATGTTCCCGGTCGAGACGCGTTATCTCGGCCGTGATCCCGCGCAGCGTTTCGAGGACGCCATGGTGCGCGCCGTCCTCCAGGCGCTCGGAGAGCAGACCGGCTCCATCCTGGCCTTCCTACCCGGCCAGGGCGAGATTCACCGCACGGCGCAGCGGCTCCGGGAGCTGCTGCGGGATCCCTCGGTCGATATCGCGCCCCTCTATGGCGCCCTCGACAAGGCGGAGCAGGATCGGGCGCTGAATCCTTCGCCGACCGGGCGGCGAAAGGTGGTCCTGGCCACCTCGGTGGCGGAGACCAGCCTGACCATCGAGGGCGTGCGGGTGGTCATCGACGGCGGCCTGTCGCGCGTGCCGCGCTTCGAGCCCTCCAGCGGCCTGACCCGGCTGGCGACGGTCCGCGTCAGCCGGTCCTCGGCGGAACAGCGGCGGGGTCGGGCAGGGCGCACCGAGCCTGGCGTCTGCTATCGCCTTTGGGACGAGGAGCAGACGCGCGGCCTGCTACCGCATCAGGCGCCGGAAATCCGCGAAGCCGACCTGACTGGCCTCGCGCTCGACCTCGCCCGCTGGGGCGCGCGGTCGGCGGAGGGCCTGGCCCTGCTCGATCCGCCGCCCGCCGGCGCCTTCGCGGAGGCGCGCGCGGTGCTCGCACGCCTGGGCGCGCTGGATGCGGACGGGAGTCTGAGCCGGCATGGCCGGCGACTGGCCTCCCTGCCTCTGTCGCCGCGGCTCGCCCACCTGCTGGCGATGGCGTCGGACGCCGGCGACGCGGTCATGGGCGCCCGCGTCGCGGCGGTGCTGAGCGAGCCCGGGCTGGGCGGCGCCAGTGCGTCGCTGGCGGACCGCCTGGAGGCTATCGCCCGAGATCGCTCGCCGCGCGCCCGCGACGCCATGACCCTGGCGGACCGCTGGGCGCGCGCGGCCGGCGGCGGGCGGGATGGGGAGGTGGAGCCTGGCCTGATCCTGGCCGAAGCCTTCCCGGAGCGTGTCGCCAAGGCGCGCGGCAAGCCCGGGGAATACCTGCTGGCCTCGGGACGCGGCGTCTTCATCGAGCCGACCGAAGCCCTGGCGCGAGAGCCGTGGCTCGCGGTCGCGGACCTGGGCGGAGGCGACCAGCGCGATCGCATCCGCCTGGCGGCGCCCCTCGAACCGGCCGACCTTCCGCCTGGCCGCTTCACCATCGAGGAACGCGTGGTCCGGGAGCCGTCGGGACGCCGCATGGTTCGTCGCCTGCGGAAGCTGGGCGCGATCGTCGTCGACGACGTGGTGGTGGGGCCGGCCGATCGCGAAGCCTTAACGCGCGCCTTGCGCGACGAAGTGGCCGGCGCCGGGGTCGGCGTGCTGCCCTGGGGCGAGCAGGCCCTGGGTCTGCGTGCGCGACTGGCCTTCCTGCATGGGCTGGAGGAAGGCTGGCCCGATGTGTCCGACGCGGCCCTGACCGCCACGGCCGAGGACTGGCTATGGCCCGTTCTGGAGGGTCTGGACGCGCTGGACCGGCTGACCGACGCCCGCCTGGCGGACGCCCTGCGCACCCTGATCCCGTGGGACCGCCACCGGGCGCTGGACGAACTGGCCCCCGCCCGCCTGACCACCCCGCTGGGCAGCGCCGCCATCGACTATGGGGCCGAAGGCGGACCGCGCGTCGAAATCAGGGTTCAGGAGCTGTTCGGCGTGAAGGTTCACGCCGCCGTTGGTGGGGGCCGCGTCCCCCTGACGCTCGCCCTGCTGTCGCCGGCGCGCAGGCCGATCCAGGTGACCCGCGACCTGCCGGGTTTCTGGAAGGGGTCATGGGCCGCCGTGCGCTCAGAGATGCGCGGCCGCTACCCTCGCCATCCCTGGCCGGAGAACCCCGCCGAAGCGGAGCCCACCACCCGCGCCAAGCCGCGCGGGACCTGACGTCAGCAGGGAAGGACCGACAGGTGACCCTGATCGGCATAGGCGCGCAAAGCACGGTCACGCGTCACCAGCGTAAGGTTCAGCTTCCGCGCGGTCGCGGCGAGTAGCCGATCGGCCGGATCGCCATGTAGTTCTCCCGGCAGGAGAGACGCTTTTAGCGCGATCTCCGCGTCGAACGGAGCCTCGATGAGGGCCGGCGAGCCCATAGCATCGGCGAACCAGCCCTTGACGTCTGGAACGAAGCTCATCGGCTGACGGCCGCCTCGGGGATGGGCGAGCAATCCGATTTCCCATGCCGAGATGGGGGAAATCAGGAGGGGCGCTTCAGCCGCTGCATTTTCCAGACGGCTTCGCGCCGAAGCCGTCATTCTCACCCCCTCGACGAGCCAGATGAGAGCGTGGGTGTCCAGCAAGAACCGCGTCACCTGTGCAGGACGCCAGACCCAGCATCGAGCGGCTCTGCAAACGGGCTCTCGACCAAATCCAGGCCTTCCGGAATGATCGCGCGGCCCTTCATGAAGCCGAACAAGCCATCTCCAGGATGGCGTCGGCCGCCGGGGGGAGGGGTGAGGACCGCTACAGGTCGACCCCGCTTGGTGACGACGACCCTATCGACGCGGTGCTCCGCCAATTGGTCAAAGATGTCGAGGCATCTCGCCTTGAACTCGGTCGCGCTAATGTTCATGACTGGTCATATAGACTGGTCAGGAAGTCATATCAACGGCGTCCGTCACCGCGTATGCCATGATCCCTGTGGCGACGGCGAGGTTCAGACTGTCCGCCCGGCCGCGCATGGGAATTTTGACGTTGACGTCGCAGGCGGCGGCCAGGGCGTCAGTCAGGCCCGCCTGTTCGTTGCCCATGAGGATCAGGGTGGGTCGCTGATAGGCGGCGTCCCGGTGGCTGACCCTGGCGTCCAGGCGGGTGCCGACCACGCTGCCGGGCCAGGACTGGCGCCAGGCCAGAAACTCCGCGGCCGTCGTTCGCGCGATCTTGACCGCGAACACCGAGCCCATAGTGGCGCGGACGGCCTCGACCGAGAAGGGGTCGACGCAGTCGCCGATCAGGATAACCCCGCCGCAGCCGGCGGAGTCCGCCGTCCGGATGATAGTGCCCAGGTTGCCCGGATCGCGCACCTGCTCCAGCGCGATCCACGCGGGCGCGCTGGCCGGCTGGAGGGCGCTCAGAGCCTCATAGGACTGGTCGAAGACGCCCAAGACCGTCTGCGGGTTCTCGCGGCGGCTGATCTTCTCCAGGATGGGGTGGGTGACGGTCACTACCTCGCCGCCTGCCGCCAGGGTCTCGGCGCGGGCGCGGTCGAGCAGGGCGTGGGGCCGGGCCTCCATCCCGACCAGCAGCAGGCGCGGCGTGCGGCCCTGGTCCAGCGCCTCGCCGATGAACTTCAGGCCCTCGGCCAGGAACTGGCCGGTCGCCTCCCGCTCCTTGCGCATGTGAAGGGCCCGCACGGCCTTGACCGTGTCGTTGGTCAGCGAGGTGACGACGCGCTCGTTCATGCCGCTCGCCAGCGCGCGAAGAAGCTGAGCCCCAGCGAGCGGCCGCCGTCACCGCCCTCGGCCAGGGCCAGTTCGCCCCAGTCCACCATCCCGCCGCGCCCCGCCGTCGCCTCCGCCGTCAGGTGGGCCAGCGACAGGCCGGAAATCCGGGCGGCATAGGCGTTCACCAGAAGGAGGTCCGCGTCCTCGCCTAGCAGGGCCGCACAGTCCCTAAGCAGGCCGGGCAGGTCCTCGAACAATCGCCACACCTCCCCCGTTGGTCCGCGCCCATACTTCGGCGGATCAAGGATGATCCCGTGGTACTTCGAACCGCGCCGAACCTCGCGGGCCACGTATTTGCGGGCGTCGTCGACGATCCAGCGGATCGGGCGGTCGGCGAGGCCGGACAGCTCGGCGTTCTCGCGCGCCCAGGCCACGGACTTCTTGGAGGCGTCGACATGGGTGACCTCGGCGCCGGCGGCGGCGGCGGCCAGGCTCGCCACCCCGGTGTAGCCGAACAGGTTCAGGATACGCGGCCGCCGCACCGCCCGAACCCGCTTGTCCAGCCATTCCCAATTCGCCGCCTGCTCGGGGAAGAAGGCGAGGTGTCGGAACGACGTCAGGCGGCTGGTGAACCGGACCTGGCCCCAGGTCAGAGGAAACGGATCGATCGGCCCGCGCGCGAAACGCCAGCGCCCCGCCTCGTCCTCATCCTCCGGATCGAACGTCGCGTCCGCCTCATCCCACAGGTGGGGCTGGCGCGGCGACCAGAGGCACTGGGGTTCCGGGCGGATGATGGTGTAGCGGCCGTATCGCTCAAGCTTGCGGCCGTCGCCGCTGTCCAGCAGGGCGTAGTCGTCCCAGCCCCGGGTGATCAGGGTTTCCGGGTTCGCGGAGACGGGCGTGGACGCTGATGGGCGGGGGTGCGTCATCGCGGCTGCTTAGGCGTTCAGGCGGCGCGGCGTCCAGCCTCATCCGGGACATGGCCCTGATGCGCATCCGGCTCATGCCTTGTCTTGTCCCAGTGGAACGGCTCCTGAATCAGGGCCCAGATCGCGTGAAGACAGGCGAGGCTGAGCAGGGACCAGTAGGCGGGGGAACACAGCATGTCCGTCGCGGTGTAGGCCGTCTTCGCCCGCTGGGCCCCGATCGCGCCCGACAGCCAGGCGGCCGCGACGCCGAGGACCAGCACGCTCATGGCGAACAGGGGCGTGGCCGGGGCGACGCGGGCGTGGACGGCGACCAGGACCGCGCTGATGACCAGGGCGAGCGATGGCGCGTGCACCGCGGCCGATCCCAACGACACGCCCAGCGTCATGACCAGGGCGAAGAAACCGCGCGGGCCGAGCCGCCAGGGCTCGCGCGTGTGGACGCCCCAGGTCTGCATGAAGCCCTTCAGCCAGCGCGTCCGCTGGGGCAGCCAGTCGTGGAGGTCGCGGGGCGGCGCCTCCCAGGTCGGTGAGTTCAGGACTCCGAGCCGCCATCCGGCGCGCCACAGGCGAAAGCCCATGTCGGCGTCTTCCGTGACGTTCCAGGGATCCCACCCGCCGATCCCTCTCAAGGCCTCCACCCTGAAGTGATTGCTGGTGCCGCCCAGGGGGAAGGGGAGGTGAAGGCGCGCGAGGCCCGGCAGAACCACCTCGAACAGAGAGGCGTACTCGACCGCGAACTGCCGCCCGAGGAAGCCATGCGGGGCGCCGATGGCGGGCCGGATACGCAAGGGCGCCTGAAGGCATCCCAGCCGGCTCTCGCGGTCGGCCGCGAAGCGCGCGGCCGCTTCCTTGAGCTGCTGAGGGTGCGGCTCGTCCTCCGCGTCGTAGACGGTGGCCAACTGACCGGTCGCCAGCGCCAGGCCGACGTTGAGCGCCCGCGGCTTCGTCTTCGGCGCGCCAGGCGGAACGATCAGGATCCTGAGCCAGGGCGGAGGCCGGGCGGCCTCCAGCGCCGCGCGCGTGGCCTCGTCACCCGTCTCGAGCAGCAGATAGCCCTCGAGCCGGTCCGGCGGGTAATCGATGGCCTCGAGCCGGCGAACCAGCTGAGCGGCGACGGCCGGTTCGTCGTGCAGGGCGGCGAGGATCGTGTACCGCGGCAACCTGTCAGGCAGTTCAACCACGGGTTTGGGGCCGAGGCTGGCGACGGCCAGGGCCACGCGCCAGAGGGCGACCACGACGAAGGCGACCTGCACGGCGATGACCAGAGCCATTCCCGCCGCGTCCGCCGCCATCCAGACCCACAGGACGATCGCCAGGAACGCCCCCAGCCAGGCGATCGCCTGTCCAGGTGTCGGCCCGACCCTTCCGGCCAGCCGGCGGCCGAACTCCAAATTCCCCTCGGCCCCCGCCATACAGCACCGCTAACGGTTGTGCGGGAAACCGGCAATACATTGGCGCGCGAACTGGATCGAGTTTATCAGACCGCGTGGCCGGCCGCCCGCCGGCGAAGGAGCGGTCCGGCTTGTCTTCTCCCCCTCCGACCCCGGCCAAGGCGCGACGCGCGACACGGAAGCCCAAGGGGGAGGGGCATGTCCGCCGGGCCGAGATACTGGCCGCCGCCGAACGCATCTTCGTCGAGCACGGCTATGAGGGCGCGACGATCCGCAAGATCGCCGACGAGGTCGGCCTGTCGTCGACGGCGCTGTATATGCACTTCCCCGACAAGGGGGCGATCCTGCACGAAATCTGCGTGAGCGCCTTCGACGCCCTCCGCAGCGCCAACCTCACGCTTGCCGAGGACGACGCGCCTGCGGAGGTGCGCCTGCGCCGGATGATCGAGGCCTACATCGACTTCGGCTTCGACAATCCCAACGCCTACCGCCTGATCTACCTCACCCGACCGGCCGAGGCGCGAGAGGGCGCGGAATCCGCCGCGCAGTTGGTGGGGGCGGAACTGTTCCAGGGCTTCATGGGTCCGATCCGGCAGTTGGAGGCGGCTGGACGACTGAAGGTCGATGCGTCCGTCGCGGCTCAGACCGTCTGGGCCGGGGGCCACGGGGTGGTCTCGCTGATGATCACGAAGCCCTATTTCGACTGGGCGGACAGGGACGTGCTGGTGGCGACCATGCTGGACGGCCTGTTCGCCAGTCTGATCAGATCCTGACTACAGTCCCCCGGCATACGGCCGAGGTCCGGCGGGCGCGCCCCGGGCGATATCGGCGGACGGAGTCAGGGGCGCCGAGCCATTGTTCAGCCGGGCCTTGTAGACCGCCAGGTTCTCCATCACCCGCATCATGTAGTTCCGCGTCTCGGTGAAGGGCGCGCACTCGATGAAGTCCACGGGGTCCACCTGGCCGCCGCGCGGGTCGCCGCATCGCGCGATCCATTGCGGCGGACGCGCCGGCCCGGCGTTGTAGCCCACCGTGGTCAGCAGCATCGACCCGCCGAACTGGTTCATCAACTCGCCCAGATGATAGCTGCCGAGGGTCATGTTGTAGTCCGGGTCCCACAAGCGCTCGGCCGAATAGGACATGCCGAGCCGCCGGGCGACGCCCGAGGCCGTGGACGGCAGGAACTGCATCATGCCGCGCGCGTCGGCATGAGACCGGGCGCGGGGATCGAAGCTCGATTCCTGACGGGTGATGGCCAGGGTGAACTCCAGAGGGGCTGCGCCAGCCACCTGGGGCGGGATGCGGATCGGGTACTGGCGCTCAGGCATCAGGAAGCCGCGCTGGCTGGCGGCGCGGCCGACCATCATGGCGCCGAATCCGTCGCCGTAGGCCCAGCTCATGTCCATCAACTGAGCCAGCGCGGATGCCGTCGGCAGGCGGTCGTCCAGGTGATAGGCGAACACCCGGAACAGGCTCAGTTCACCGATTTCGCCCAGGATGCGGGCCGCGCGCACAACCTCGTCGCCTTCGAAGGCAGCGACATCGGCCGAGGTAGGCGCGGGGTCGCCGGGCAGGGTCAAGGTAGTGATGCCGGCCTTCTCGGCGGCCAGCTGACCGTAGAAGGTCTGAATGTGCTGGGCGCCCTCGCGGTAATAGGCCTGGGCTCCCGCCGCATCTCCGCGCGCCTCGGCGGCGCGACCCAGCCAGTAGAGGGCCCGGCCCTGAGTGATCGGCGTCTGCGAGGCCTGACGCAGAGTCTCGAAATGGCGGCCCGCCGTCGTCGGATCGTTCAGCTTCCTCAGGGCCGCCCAGCCAGCGAAGAACTCGGCGTCAACCTTGCGCTCCCCCGCCGGAAAGCCGTGACCGGCCATGGCGTGATAGGCGCCGTAGTTGTCGCCCGCGACCAGGGCGTCCAGGAACAGATTGCGGCGCTCCGACCACAAGGCGTCCTGACCATCCTGGTGGGACGGCGCGGGCGGCAGGGCGGACAGGAGTGGGAAAGCCTCCCGCTGGCGGCCGGCGGCGCGCAGGATGCGCACGCGCTCGAACACCACGTTGGGGTCCATGGCCTGGTTGGGGGAAAGCCCGGCCAGCACGCCATCGGCGGCATAGGATGTCCGCAGGCTCAGCACCGCATTAGCGATCGCCTGCCGGTCGGCGCTCACCAGCCCCACCATCTGGCGCGTCGCGGGGCCGTGCGGTCCCAGGAGCAGCATGTTCAGCCGCGCGGTGTGATCGTCCTGGGTCAGCCATGAACCGAAGCGGTTCAGCATTCGGTTCTGGATCGCCTGCTCGAACGAGCGGGTGCGCCACCAGTCGCGGACCAGGGACTGGGCCTCGCCCGTGCGGCCGCGCTGGTCCAGGGCGTCCGCCAGGGCGTAGGCGCCCTCGGCCGTCGTCGGCTCCGAGCCCTGGAAGAAGGCGATGGCCGCGTCCGGTCCCAGGCCAGCCATCTCCAGCGCGCGTTCGCCGGCGGTCCGGCGGCTTTCGCCTCGCGGCCAGGCGGCCAGGGTGGCGTTCGCCTGAGCGAGGTCGGAATAGGCCATCTGCGTCGCGGAGGTGTCGACCAGCGCCCACTCCACCAGACGTCGGGCCACCGGATCGCCGATCCGCGCGACGGTGTCGCGGGTGGCCGTGACGTTACGCTCCCGAGCTGAGGCCAGTCCCTGGCGGACCAGGGCGGCGTCGCTCTCGTTCAACACTCGGGGCTGGGCGCTGGACGTCATGGCATAGGGCGCCGGGCCGCCTCCCAGGTCCTGCGGAATGGGAACCAGGGCGGCCAGGGCGGCCGCGAGCGTCGTCGCCAGCATGATGTGTCCGAACCCCATCGTTCTTTCGCCGCCGCCAGTTGCGATGCCCGGGCTGGCGACCTACCCTTGCGCGCCTCATTCAAGACCGGCGCCAGCCGCTCCTAAACCTCGACACAGGCAATAGTTTCCATGACCGCCCCCTTGTTCAAGGGCGTGATCACCGCCCTGATCACACCACTTCGTGACGGAAAGGTGGACATGGCCGCCTTCGACGCCCTCCTAGAGCGTCAGATCGCGGCCGGGGTCCACGGCGTCGTGCCCATGGGCACGACGGGCGAAAGCGCCTCGCTGACGGCCGAGGAATCCCGGGCGGTGATTGAGCGCTGCGTGGAGCGGGTGGCCGGTCGAATCCGGGTCATCGCCGGCTGTGGCGGATCGTCCACCGACAAGGTCATCGACCTGGTCCGCCATGCGAAGACCATAGGCGCGGACGGCGCCCTGGTGGTCACCCCCTACTACAACCGTCCCTCCCAGGCGGGGCTGAAGGCGCACTATGAGGCGGTGGCCGAGGCGGTCCAGCTGCCGATCGTTCTGTACAACGTGCCCGGCCGCACGGGCGTGGACCTGTCGGACGCCGTCACCGCCGAACTGGCGGCCCACCCGAACATCGTCGGTATCAAGGACTCCACGGGCGACATGAGCCGCCTGGGGTGGATGCGGGCCAACATCTCCGGCCAGTTCGACCTGATCTCGGGCGACGACGGCAGCTTCCTGGCCTATCTCGCGGCGGGCGGGCAGGGGGTCATTTCGGTCACGTCCAACATCGCGCCGGAAGGGATGGTCGCTCTGTACGACGCGGTCATGGCCGGCGATCTGGCGACCGCCCGCTCCTGGCAGGATCGCCTGATCGGGCTGCACCGGAACCTGTTCTCCGACTCGTCGCCTTCGCCGGCCAAATACTGCCTGGCGCGCCTCGGCCTGTGTACCGAGGAGGTGCGTCTGCCGCTGGTCCCGACGCGGGAAGACGCCAAGCCGGGCCTCGACGCGGCCCTGAGCACGGCGGGCCTCATCTGATGGCGGACAAGCCGTCGAAGGCGAAGACCATCGCGGAGAACCGCCGCGCGCGCTTCGACTACTTCCTGGAAGACAATGTCGAGGCCGGAATCCAGCTGTTGGGCACGGAGATCAAGGCCCTGCGCGATGGACGGGCCAACATCGCGGAGTCCTACGCCGCCGTCGAAGGCCGGGAGATCGTGCTGATCAACGCCGACATCCCGCCCTACAAACAGGCCAACCGCTTCAACCACGAGCCACGCCGGCCCCGGAAGCTGCTGCTGCACCGCAAGCAGATCGACCGCTTCATCGGCGCCGTCCAGCGCGACGGCCAGACGATCATCCCGTTGCGGCTCTACCTGAACGAGGCCGGCAAGGCCAAGCTCGAGATCGCGCTGGCCAAGGGCAAGAAGCTGCACGACAAGCGCCAGGCCACGGCTGATCGCGACTGGCAACGCGACAAGGCGCGACTGCTGCGCGACAAGGGCTGAGGGCAGTCTTATTGGCGGGAAAGAGGGGCTGCTGGCGCGGCCCCTTAGGCCAGCGGCTGGGCGTCGATCACGCCGGGCAGCGACGGGCCGCCGCTCATGGCCCCATAGAGGCCTAGCGGTGGGCGACCCCAGACCTGCTCGATAGCAAGGCCGACCGAGGTCACCGCGACCGCCGCGAGCAGCGCCCACATCGCCGCCTTCCGCTCCGCCCGCGTGAAGAGTTTTTCCTTGCGCATCATACCCTCCAGACGAGAGTGGAATGCGAGCTCGTTCGGCCGGTTCCGGCGAAATGGCGAGAATGTGGCGGGGCGAGATTTGCTGTGCTTCATCCGTCACACCGAGACGATGCCGACCGGATGATTGAACGCCGCTAGCGCACGACCTGAAGCCCGAAAGGGCAGGGTATTACGCCCGCTCATCCCGTTGGGGCTTCGGCCGTACAAAGGCGTCCATGAGATCGTTCAGATCGACGAAGTTGTCCGCCTGACGACGGAGCTCATCGGCGGCCATCGGCGGCTGAGATTTCAAGGTCGAGACGACCGTCCCGCGCACGCCCTTGGCTTGCACCGCCGCGACCAGTCTGCGGAAGTCGCCGTCGCCGGAGAACAGGACGGCATGGTCCAGCCGGGGCGCGAGCTCCAGCATGTCCACAGCGATCTCGATGTCCATGTTGCCCTTGATCCGCGACTGGCCGGACGCGTCGGTAAACCGCTTGATCGGCTTGGTAACGACCGAGAAGCCGTTGTAGCCCAGCCAGTCGACCAGGGGCCGGACGGCCGAGAACTCCTCGCCCTCGACCACGGCGGTGTAGTAGTATGCGCGAACGAGGTTCGATCGCTCCCGGAACCAGTCGAGCATCCGCTTGAAGTCCATTTCGACGTTCAGGGACCGGGCGGCCGAGTACAGATTGGCGCCGTCGATGAAGAGGGCGGTGCGGTCGTCCGGATGGAGATGCATGGCCGAGGGCTCCCAGACTGAAGCGGCGAAGACGGTCGAGCTCGGCGAGCCGATCGCCCTGGACGCGGCTGTCATCGTCGCGCTCGGCTGCAATGACAAGGGTGCCTGGGCCTCTTGCCGGCAGGCGCTGGAGGCGGCCGTCGCCCGCTTCCGCGCCGAGGGGCTGGACGTGGTGGCGCAGTCGTCCTGGTGGCGTTCCCAGGCCTGGCCGGACCCGGACGATCCGCCGTTCCTGAACGGCGTGGTCATCATCCGCACGAACCACGACCCGCATGCTCTGATGCGGGCGCTCGGCCGCATCGAGGACGCGTTCGGGCGGATTCGGAGCCAGCGAAATGCTCCGCGCACCCTGGACCTGGACCTGATCGCCTATGGCCGGCTGACCGGCGATCTGGATGGCCTGATCCTGCCCCATCCCCGCGCGGCCGAGCGCCGCTTCGTCATGGGGCCTCTGGCGGAGATCGCGCCGGAGTGGCGGCATCCCGGGGGCGGTCGGGCGGGGGAACTCGCGGCTCGCGCGACGGTGGGCCAGGACGCCTGTCCATTGGAGTGACGCCGCATTTCCGTCCATGTGGCGTTGCACAAATCGCCGCAGACCTATATTTTGTGCGGTTCTCCCCCTCGCCTGAGGCGTTTCCGCCCGTCCAAGGATCACCATGGCTCGCGTCACTGTCGAAGACTGCATCGAGAAGGTGCCGAACCGGTTCGGCCTGGTTCTGCTGGCCGGTCACCGCGCCCGCAACATCGCCAACGGCGCGCCCCTGATGCTGGACCGCGACAATGACAAGAACCCGGTCGTGGCGCTGCGCGAACTGGCCGAGGACAAGGCGATCCCGGACGACCTTCAGGAAAACCTGATCACCACCCTCCAGCGCGTCGACGAACGCACGGAGGCCGAGGACGAGGCCGAGACCGTCAAGCTGCTGGCCGAGCCGCAGCACATGAACATGGCCGAGGCCGAGCTGATCCGTGCGCTGCAGAGCGACCGCGACGGCGGCCAGGAAGAGCGCTACTGACGGCCCCGGTCGTCAGCGACGTCATTCCCTTCCCGGCGCGGGCCGGCCAGTCCCCGCCGCCAGCCGAACACGCTCCCGAGCCCACTGCTCCGCAGGGTGTCGCGCCGGAAGGCGCGGCCCCAGAGCGGCGCGGCCCCGTGCTGCGTCAGTTCGAACTGGTCGAGGCGGTCCGCGCCTATGATCCCACCGCCGACGAGGACCTGCTCAACCGCGCCTATGTCTATGCGGTGAAGATGCACGGCTCGCAGCAGCGGGCTTCAGGCGATCCCTATTTCGCCCACCCGATCCAGGTCGCGGGCATCCTGACCCACTACCGGCTGGACACGGCGACCATCGTCACGGCCCTGCTGCACGACGTGGTCGAGGACACCTCGGCCACCAAGGCCGACATCGCGTCCATGTTCGGCGACGAGATCGCCGAGCTGGTGGAGGGGGTGACCAAGCTCTCGCGCCTGGAGCTTCAGGCGGAACACACGCGCCAGGCCGAGAACCTGCGCAAATTCATCCTCGCCATCTCGCGCGACGTGCGGGTGCTGCTGGTCAAGCTGGCCGACCGGCTGCACAACATGCGCACCCTGCACTTCGTCAAGCCGGAGAAGCGGGAACGGATCGCGCGCGAGACGCTGGAGGTCTACGCCCCGCTCGGCCGCTCGATCGGCATCCACTCCATAGCGTCGGAGCTGGAGGAGCTCGCGTTCGAGCATCTGAATCCGACGGCCCGCACCGCCATCTCGCGCAGGCTGGAGGCGCTTAAGCTGGAGCAGGGCCAGGCCATCGAGGGCGTCGCCAAGGCCGTTGCCCGCACCCTGAGCGAGGCCGGCATCAAGGCCGAGGTCTTCGGCCGCCAGAAGACGCCCTATTCGATCTGGCGAAAGCTCCAGCGCAAGTCGGTGGGATTCTCGTCCCTGTCCGACATCTACGGCTTCCGGGTCGTGGTCGAGGCGGAGGACGATTGCTATCGCGCGCTTGGCGTCATCCACCGCGCCTGGCCGATGGTGCCGGAGCGGTTCAAGGACTACATCTCCACCCCGAAATCCAACAACTACCGATCCTTGCACACCACGGTCGTCGGGCCGGGCGGTCTGCGCGTCGAGATGCAGATCCGGACCGAGGCCATGGACCGGGTCGCCGAGGACGGGGTCGCCGCCCACTGGCGCTACAAGAACGCCACCTACGGCTTCGACCGGGAGGCCATGGCCGCCGACGGCGGGCGCGATCCGCTCCAGAACCTGCGCCATCTCGTCCAGGTGATCGAGCATGGGGAGGGCGGCGAGGACTGGGTCGAGCACGCCAAGCTCGAGATGTACCTCGACCAGGTTTTCGTCTTCACGCCCAAGGGGGCGCTGATCACCCTGCCGCGCGGCGCCATGCCGCTGGATTTCGCCTACGCCGTCCACACCGAGGTCGGCGACACCGCCGTGGGAGTGAAGATCAACGGCGAGCTGAAGCCGATGCGCACCCAGCTCCAGAACGGCGACGTGGTCGACATCGTCCGTTCCGCCAAGGCGGAAGCCCACGTCGACTGGCGATCCCTGACCGTCACCGGCCGCGCCCGCTCCGCCATTCGCCGACATATCCGCGGGGCGGAGCGCGAGGAGTTCACCCGCCTGGGCCGCGCGGCGCTGGAGCAGACGCTGTCTCGGGCCGGCAAGTCGCTGGATGAGGTGTCGCTGGCCCCCGCGCTGGAGGTCCTGGCCGTCGGCGGCGAGGCGGAGCTGTACGAGGCCCTGGGTCGCGGCCGTCTGTCGACCGTCCGCGTGGCGGAGACCCTGTTCCCCTCGCTCCAGGGCAAGCTCAAGTCGGTCTCCAACAAGAAGCGCATCCAGGACGACCGGGCCCGGCTGTTCGTGCGCGGCGGCGGGCTGACGCCCGGGGTCAGCGTCCATTTCGGCCAGTGCTGCACGCCGCTGCCGGGCGACCGCATCGTCGGCATCTTGGAGCCGGACAAGGGCCTCACCGTCCACACCATCGACTGCCAGCAGCTGGCCGAGTTCGCCGACGACGACACGGTCTGGAATGACCTTCAGTGGACCGCCCAGGCCGAGCACGGCGCCGTCGCGTCCGCCCGCCTGATCGCCACCATGCGGAACGCGCCCGGTGTGCTCGGCCAGGTCGCGACCCAGATCGGCGACGCGGGCGGCAACATCCTGAACCTGTCGATGGCGCGCCGTCAGTCGGACTTCTTCGACGTCCTGATCGACGTCGAGGTCACCGACGCGAAACACGCCACCACCATCATGGCCGCGCTGAGGGCCAATCCAAGCGTGGATACGGTGGAGCGGTCGAAGGGGTAGTCCCGAGACGTGTCGCCGTGCGCTTACCCCGTACGAAAAGGCCCCGATCGTTGATCGGGGCCCTGTCTTCGATCCTGGACGCTTAAGGCACGAACCGTCGCCTGCGGATGGTGAGGGTCGCCCCACCGGCCAGAGCCAGCCCGAGCAGGATCATCGCCCACTCGGTCATGGTCGGCACCACGGCCGGCGGGGGAGGCGGTGGGGGCGCCGCCGCGCCGCCGATGAACTGGCCATAGGCGCCGGGATTGTCGCCCACGGTCACGGTGTCGGCGACCGTGTTGGTGGCCGTGTCGATGACCGAGACGTTGTCCGATAGGCGGTTCGCGACATAGACGACATCGCCGCTAGGGCTCACCGATATGCCGAACGGGGCGTCGCCCACTCCGACGGCCGTCACGACGGTATTGGTCGCGGTGTCGATCACCGTGACGCTGTCGGCGACGAAGTTCGCCAGGTAGACGGTGCTCCCGTCCGGGCTCACCGCGATGCCGTATGACTCGAGGAAGGTGTCGACGAGGGTGAGGACGGTGTGGGTCGTCGTGTCGATGACCGCGACTTCGCCGGAATTCGAGAGCGAAACGTAGGCCCTGTCGCCGACCGGGCTCACGGTGACGCCGAAAGGACTGTTCACGAACGTGATCGTGTCGACGATGGTGTTCGTCGCCGTGTCTATGACGTCGAGGTCGTTGTCCGAGCTGTTTATGACATAGACGAAGGCGCCGTCAGCGGTCACCGCGACGCCCCGCGCGCCGTTGCCAACCGCGATCGTGTCGACGACGGTGTTTGATGTGGTGTCGATGACCGAGACGCTGTTGTCACTGTTGTTGGTGACATAGACGCGCGAACCGTCGGGGCTCACAGCCACGGCCCGGGGGCTGTCCCCGACCGAGATGGTGTCGACAACGGTATCGGTGGCGGCGTCGATCACGGAAACGGAGTCAGCGGCTTCATTCCCCACATAAACGCGCGTTCCGTCGGCGCTCACCGCTACGCCGAGGGGGCCGAATCCGACCGGGATGGTGGTGGAGACGGTGTTTGTGGCGACGTCGACTACCGATACGGTGCCGCTGTCGAAGTTCGAAATGTAGGCCGTCTGGGCCGCCGAGTCTTCGGACCAGGTCAGCGCAATGATCCCCACGGCGATCGCAGCCAGCGTCCTCAGACCCGCCCTCGCGAACCCAAGTTTCGATCGGACGGTCGAACCGCGATCGATTCCATATGAAACAGACACGCCAGCCCCTCGAAGAACGCGCGGACCGAGCCACGCACGACACGACGGTTTCACATTGCATAACAGCGGTCAACGCTACGAATAGGGGAAAAACTCATTTTTCCCAAAGGCTTATTGGTAGCGCCCGCGCGTGTCAGATTCAGTCAGGCCGTAAGAACGAACTTCTCTCGTGTGGGCAGGCCGTCTAACAACCCTTCATGAGTCCCACCCTCTACGGCATCCCCAACTGCGACACGGTGAAGAAGGCCCGCGTCTGGCTCGAGCAGCACCGCGTCGACTACGTTTTCCATGACTACAAGAAGCAGGGCGTTGATCGCGCCGGTCTCGAACAATGGGTTGCCGAGCACGGCTGGGAGGTGGTGCTGAACCGGTCGGGCACGACCTTCCGCGCGCTCCCAGACGCCGACAGGGTCGACCTGGACGCCGACCGCGCCATCGCCCTGATGCTGGCCCAGCCGTCGATGATCAAGCGGCCGGTGCTGGACCTCGGCGACCGCCGCATCGTCGGCTTCAAGCCGGAGGTTTACGCCGCCGCCTTCGCCTGATCTTGCCGCCGCGCGCGCTCCGGCATAGGTCGCTGTCATGACTTCCGATGACGTGCTGAACGAGTTCCGCGACGCGGGCGCCCTGCGCGAAGGGCATTTCGTCCTGTCGTCGGGCCTGCACAGTCCGGTCTTCCTGCAGAAGAATCTGGTCTTCATGGACGCCCGCCGCTGCGAGCGCCTGTGCAAGGCCCTGGCGGCGAAGATCACGGCGACGGTGGGCCACGTCGATGTCGCCATCTCGCCGGCCGTCGGTGGGATCATTCCGGGCTATGAGACCGCGCGCCACCTGGGCGTCCGCTCGCTGTACGTCGAGCGCGAGGGCGGCGAGTTCAAGCTGCGGCGCGGTTTTGCCGTCGAGCCGGGCGAACGGGTGGTCATGGTCGAGGACATCGTCACCACCGGACTTTCGTCCCGTGAATGCATCGCGGCGATCCGTCAGGCGGGGGGAGATGTGGTGGCGGCCGCCTGCATCGTCGATCGCTCCGGGGGGCGGGCGGACGTCGGCGTGCCTCTGGTGGCGCTGGCGACCCTGGACGCGCCTGCCTACGCGGCGGACCAGCTACCCCCGGAACTCGCGGCCCTGCCAGTCGAGGACCCGGGCAGTCGGCGGTTGGGGGCGTGAGCTCTCCTTTTCCGCTCATCTCCGCGAAGGCGGGGATCCAGTCCTTTGGGCCACGCAGCGGTGAAGCATGCTCAGGCAGTCGATCCCACGCTCAGCGCGCGCGGCCCCTGGGCCCCCGCCTTCGCGGGGGTGAGCGGAAAGTGGAGCGGCGATGAGAAGGGTCCGCCTCGGCGTCAACATCGATCACGTCGCCACGGTGCGGAACGCGCGGGGCGGGGTCCACCCTGATCCCGTGCGGGCGGCCGAGGAGGCCATCGGAGCCGGAGCCGACGGCATCACCGCCCACCTCCGCGAGGATCGCCGCCATATCACCGACGAGGACATCGACGCCCTGACCGCGCTGTGCCGACGCTTCGACCGGCCGCTAAACCTTGAGATGGCGGTCACGGACGAGATGCTGACCATCGCCCTGCGTCACCGTCCGCACGCCGCCTGCCTGGTGCCCGAGAGGCGCGAAGAGGTGACCACCGAGGGCGGGCTGGCCGTCGCGGGCCACGAGGCGCGTATCGCGCCGGTCGTCCGAGCCCTGGCCGGGGCGGGCGTTCGCGTCAGTCTGTTCATCGAGCCGGCGCTGGATCAGGTCGAGGCAGCCCACGCCGTCGGCGCCCAGGTCGTGGAGTTCCACACCGGCAGGTACTGCCACCTGCCGGCCGGCGAACGGTCGCCGGAATTCGAGCGCTTGCGGGCCGCCGCCGCCCGAGCAGCCGCGCTGGGCCTGGAGGTCCACGCCGGTCACGGCCTGGACTACGACACGGCGGCCGAAGTCCTGGCCATTCCGGAGGTCGTCGAGCTCAACATCGGCCACTTCCTGATCGGCGAGGCGGTGTTCGTGGGTCTCGGCGCCGCGATCCACCGCATGCGCCAGGCGATGGACGAGGCGGTCCGATGATCGTCGGCGTCGGCGCGGATCTGTGCGACATCCGGCGCATTCAGGCTTCGCTGGATCGCTTCGGCGACCGGTTCAAGCAACGCTGCTTCACCGAGCTGGAGCGTACGCGCTCCGACCGGAAGCCCGACGCGGCCTGGAGCTACGCCAAGCGGTTCGCGGCCAAGGAGGCGTGCGCCAAGGCGCTGGGCACCGGCATGCGGCGCGACGTCTACTGGCGCGACATGGGGGTGGTGAACCTGTCCAGCGGCCAGCCGACGCTGGCCCTGACCGGCCACGCTGCCGAGCACCTGGCCCGGATGACCCCGCCCGGCATGACGCCCCGCATCCACCTGACCCTGTCCGACGAGCACCCTTACGCACTCGCCTTCGTGGTGATCGAAGTCTTGCCCGCGACGTAATCAGGTTATACCCGAGGCCGACTTACAGCCGCGTCAGCGCGGGCGGGACAGGACATCCATGGACGACGACAACAAGCCCCGCGACCCCGAGGTCGCGCCGCAGGAAACTGCGGACCAGGGTCCGGATGACCAGCCCCGGCAAGCGGCCCCGGCCGCGCCCGACAGCCCCGAGGCGGAATTCGCCGCTTCCGAGGCGGACCAGCCCGAGGCCGCCCGGGGCGCGAAACGCCAGCGCATCTGGAGCGACGACGGCGACGCGCCATTCGACGATTCCGGCGTGAACACGCGAGGCGACCGGCCGCCGACGCCCCGCGCCGAACGCGACCGCAAGAAGACGGCCAAGGACTCGGACGGCGGGGACAGGTCGGCCGCCAGCGAGGGGCTGGAGATCATCAAGACGGTCGTCGTGGCCCTGCTGATCGCGTTCGTGCTCAGGGTCCTGCTGTTCCAGCCCTTCACCATCCCCTCGGCCTCGATGGAACCGAACCTCTACGAGGGCGACTACATCGTCGTCTCCAAGTGGGCGTACGGCTATTCGAAATACTCCAGCGGTCTGCCGATCAACCTGCCGCTGGGCGAGGGTCGCGTCCTCGGCCGCGCTCCCGAACGGGGCGATATCGCGGTCTTCAAGCTGCCCCGCGACAACCGCACCGATTACATCAAACGCGTGATCGGCCTGCCGGGCGATCAGGTGCAGATGCGGGCCAACAAGCTCTATATCAACGGCCAGCCCGTCCAGGACGTGGTGCTGGATCGCCAGCACTTCAACGACCTGTTCGGCCCGGGCCGCGTCACCCACCTGCGCGAAACCCTGCCGGGCGGCCGCAGCTTCGTGATCCAGGACTACGGCCCTGGCAACAACCTGGACGACACAGGCGTCTATCTGGTGCCCCAGGGGCACTACTTCATGATGGGCGACAACCGCGACAACTCGATCGACAGCCGCGTGGACCAGACATACGGCGTCGGCCTGGTGCCGGAGCAGAACCTGGTCGGCAAGGCCGAGATCATCATGTTCTCGTGGGAGCCGGGGGCGTCGCTGTTCAATCCGGTGAGCTGGTTCTCCAAGATCCGCCTGGGCCGGTTCTTCACCATCCTAGACTGATGGCGGATCGTAGGGCCGAGGCCGTCGCGGCCCTTCAGGATCGTCTGGGTCACGCCTTCCGGGACCTAGGCCTGCTCGAACAGGCCCTGACCCATCCCTCGGTTGGGGAGGGAGCGGACAAGGACGCGCGCGGTCGTCCCATCCGCGACAATCAGCGGCTGGAGTTCCTGGGCGACCGGGTGCTGGGCCTGCTCGTCGCCGACCGGCTGATGCGCGACTTCCCCGAGGCCGACGAGGGCGAGATGTCGTCCCGCCTGCACGCGCTCGTCGACAAGCCCGCATGCGCGCGGGTGGCCGAGGCGCTCGATGTCGGCCCGGCCATGCGGCTGTCGCCAGGCGAGGCCAGACAGGGCGGCCGGCGCCGAGAGGGGGCGCTGGGCGACGCGATGGAGGCGATACTGGCCGCGGTCTGGCTGGACGGCGGCATCGACGCCGCCCGCGCTGTCTTCGACCGGGCCTGGGCCGCCGAACTGGCCGCCCCCCCGTCGCGGACGACCACAAATCCGAAATCCGCGCTTCAGGAATGGGCGCTGGCCGGGCGGCGATCACTCCCCACCTACGAGATCGTCGACCGCAAGGGCTCCGACCATGCGCCGATCTTCACCGTGCGGGTGTCGGTGGATGGCGTCGAACCCTTGACCGCCCAAGGCCGTTCCCGTCAGGACGCGGAGAAGGCGGCCGCCGCCGCCATGTTGAAACGAGAAGGCGTGACTTGACCGATACCTCCCCCGGAGCCCCGACCAACCAGCGCGCGGGCTTCGCCGCCATCATCGGGGCCCCGAACGCCGGCAAGTCCACCCTGGTCAATCGGCTGACCGGGACCAAGGTGTCGATCGTGACCCAGAAGGTCCAGACCACGCGGTTTCCCGTACGCGGCATCGCGATCAAGGGCGATGCGCAGATCGTGCTGGTCGACACGCCCGGTATCTTCAATCCGCGCCGCCGGCTGGATCGCGCCATGGTCGCCTCCGCCTGGGGCGGAGCCGAGGACGCGGATGTGGTGGTGCACCTGGTCGATGCGCCGTCGCACATCGCCTCGGAGGGCCGGGACGGGACCGCTGCCGACCGGCGCGGGGCCGAGGACACCCAGACGATCATCGACAACCTGAAGGCCTCCGGGACCCGGGTCATCCTAGCGTTGAACAAGATCGACGGCATGCGCCGGGACACCCTGCTGGCCCTCTCCCAGCGGCTTTTCGAGAGCGGAGTCTATTCCGAGGTCTATATGATCTCGGCCGCCAATGGAGACGGCGTCGACGACCTGAAGGCGCGCCTGGCCATGGCGATGCCCGAGGGGCCCTGGCTCTATCCCGAGGACCAGTCGGCGGACGTGCCGATCCGGGTCCTGGCCGCCGAGATCACCCGCGAGAAGCTGTATCTCCGGGTCCACGAGGAGCTGCCCTACTCAGCCGCCGTGGAGACCACGGCGTTCGACGAGAAGCCGGATGGCTCGGCCCGCATCGAGCAGACGGTCTATGTCGAGCGCGAGAGCCAGCGGCCGATCGTGCTCGGCAAGGGCGGCCAGACGCTGAAATGGATCGGCCAGAAGGCGCGCGAGGAGCTGACCGAACTGCTGGACCGGCCGGTTCACCTGTTCCTGACCGTCAAGGTCGATCCGCGCTGGCAGGACTCCAAGGTGCTCTACGCCCAGTTCGGGTTGGAATACGACGTGTGATCGGCGAGCGCTAAGGTCGCTCACATCGCGCGGATGTGACCCGTCCCGCGACACTCGCCGCTGACGAATCGTCCGGACCCGCTACCAAGCCGCATGTTTCATGTACCGCGTACCGCCGGGAACCATCCCCGGCTCTTCCTCGGCCTGATCGCCGCCGTCGTGGCGGTGGGCGGCGCCGGGCTGGCGGGGGCGCTGACCAGCCGTCCCCCGGTTTCAGCATCGGCCGCCGCCGAGATCGCCCTGCCGCCCCGCCCGCCGGTCGAGGTCGTGGAGGGACTGCCGCGCCTCGCCGCCCGAATGCAGGCCAGCCCGCGCTTCATGGGCGGGATCATCGTCGCGCGCGGCGACCAGGTTCTGTTCCGTCAGGTCTACGGCACGGCCGACGTCGACGCCGGCCGCCCGCTGGAGCTGAACTCGCGATTCCGCCTGGCCTCGATCAGCAAGCAGTTCACCGCCGCCGCCGTCCTGCGCCTCCAGGATCAGGGCAAGCTCAGCGTCGAGGACCCCGTCTGTCGCTGGATCCAGCCATGCCCCGCCGCCTGGGCGCCTCTGCGCATCGGGCACCTGATTTCCCACACCTCGGGCATTCCCGACCTGATGCAGCGGCCGGCGTGGGGTCTGCGCCGGGTCACGCCGGCGACTATGGCTGAACTGACCGAGGACTCGGCGCGATACCGCCTGTCATTCGAGCCGGGGACGGACCTCCGGTACAACAACGCCGGATTCAACCTGGCCGCCGACATCGTCGAGCACGCCAGCGGCCAGACCTTCGGCGACTTCCTCCGCACCGAGTTCTTCGCGCCCCTCGGCATGGCCGATACCGGACTGGAGGACGGCTCGGGCCAGGAGATCGTCACCGGTCACGCGGACTTCCCCGCCGGCCTGACGGCCCAGCGCCAGCCCAACGTCTCGATCGTGGTCGGCGCAGGCGCCATCTATTCGACGCTGGACGACATGCTGGTGTGGCAGCGTGCGCTGCACGGCGGTCATGTGCTCAGCCAGGCGGCCTACGCCGCGATGATCGCGGATCACGCGCCGCCGCGCTCGTCCGAACGGCCGTCGCGATACCGCCGGCGCGACTGGGGCTACGGCCTGATGACCAATGTCCTGGGCGAGCGGGTCGATCCGCCATTCGGCGGCCGCCAAATCTACCACACCGGGAGCTGGTCGGGGTTCCGCAACCTGGCGATCTGGCAGCCGGACGAGGAGGTGGCCGTGGTGGTCCTGTCGAACAACTACCACCAGCGCGCGGAGGTCTTCCTGATCACTCAGCAGGCCATGGCCGAGGCGCTTGGCCATCCGTTCCCGACCGGCCTGGGCGACGCCGAATAGGCGCTAACGCTCCTTCGCCCATCGCTCCCGGCGGGCCAGTTCGTCTGGATGCGGCGGTTGGCTCTCGAAGGTCCCGGTCGCGACCTCACGCCCGGCGAAGCGATAGCGGCTGACCACCATTCCGGTCCCTGTGTGATCGGTCGAGACCAGGTTCCAGCCGCCGGAGATCGCGCCCGGTTCGAACAGCCGCCGGCCCTGGCCCAAGACGACCGGGTGGATCAGCAGCGTCATCTCGTCGATCAGCCCCGCGCCCAGGAGCGTCTGGATCAGTCGTCCGCTTCCCTGCAGCAGCAGATCGCGCCCCTCGGTCGCCTTCAGGCTCCGCACAGCATCGGCGGCATCACCCTCCAACCGATGGCTGTTGGCCCAGCCTAGCTGCGTGCCGGGTCCGGCCACGACGTACTTGTTGATCGCGTTGAACCTGCGTCCGATCTCGTCGTCGTAGTGCGGCCAGTGGGCGGCGAAGATCTCATAGGTCCTGCGGCCGAGAAGCAGGTCGTAGTCTTCGCCCATCGCCTGGCCCATCAGGCGGCCGCCCTTCTCATCGAAGTGCGGCGCGACCCAGCCGCCGAACCGGAAGCCGTCGCGCAGGTCCTCGTTCGGTCCGCCCGGCCCCTGCATCACGCCGTCCAGAGAGATGAAGGTCGCGGCTCGAAGACGTCTCATGGTTTCCTCCTGTCGGTTCAGGCAAGGGGACGACGAATGAAGGGACGCGCCCCCGACAACGGCCCCGCGAGACTCCCTGCCTAGCTCTGGTAGGCGTTCTCGGGCGCCTGCGGCCGCCAGTCAGGAGCCGGGATGACGTTGATCATCCAGGGAATGCCGAACCGATCCGTGAGATTACCATAGCCCGGCGACCAGAAGGTCTCGCCGAACGGCATCACCACCCGACCGCCTTCCGCCAGACGGTCGAACACCTCGCGCGCCTTGGCCGGGTCCTCGGTGTGGTAGGTGACGTCGAAGCCGTTCTTGGGCTTGTCGATGTTCGGCGCCCATTGCGGCGCCATGTCCGCGCCCATGATCGCCTGGTCGTCGACCTCCAGCCAGGCGTGCATCAGCCAGTCGCGCATCTCCGGCGGCGTCTCCATCCCCGGCGGCCCGTCGCCGTAGGGATAGGCGGCGGTGACCTTGCCGCCCAGGACATCGGCGTAGAACTCGAAGGCTTCGCGGCATTGACCCTGAAAGCTCAGGCTGGTCACGATCTTCATGGAACGACCTCCCCGTCGTTCGTGCTTCGTTCAGGGCGCATAAGGCGCTAAGAGAGTTTCCATGACAAGCCTCGCCGCCCTGGCCCTCGCCGCCGCTCTTCAGGCCCAGCCTGCGCCTGATCCGGAGGTCGCCCGGGTCGAGGCGGTGTTGGAGCGAATGGACGCGGCCGCCTCGGCCGCCGACGGTCCGGCCTATTTCGCCCTCTTCACCCCAGACGCCCGCTTCGTGGGCACCGATGCGACCGAGCACTGGTCGCTGGATCAGTTCCGAGCCTTCGTCGAACCCTATTTCGCGCGGGGCCGGGGGTGGTCCTATCCGGAGACCTGGCGTCACGTCACGATCGCTCCGATCGATTGCCGCTGCATCGCCTGGTTCGAGGAGCGGCTGACCAACAGCAGCTATGGCGAGACGCGCGGCTCCGGCGTGTTGCGTCTTGTCGACGGCGAGTGGAGGATCGAGCAGTACGTCCTGTCGTTCGCCGTCCCTAACGACCGCTCGGACGCGGTCGTCGCGGCCATCCGGGGCTCAGACGCCGACTGATGGAGACGCTCGAGGACGCCTTCGTCCTGTCCGCGCGGGCACATGGCGACACCGGCGCGGTGGTCGAGCTCCTGACGCTGGGCCATGGCCGGCGCGCCGCCTATGTGGCGGGAGGCGCGTCGCGCAAGATGCGGCCGTATCTTCAGCCCGGCGCGCGGGTGACGGCGGAACTCCGCGCCCGCACCTCCGACCACCTGGGCTCCGCGCGGCTGGAGCCGGTGGGGGAGGGGCCCGCCGCCCTGTTCGATGATCCGCTGGCCCTGACCGGCCTCAGCGCCGCCGCCGCCGTCGCTCAAGGGGCCCTGCCGGAGCGCGAGCCCCATCCCGGCGCCTTCTTCGCGTTCGAGGCCTTGATGGGCGCCTTCGCCGTGCCCGACGTCTGGCCCGCCATCTTCGTGCGCTTCGAGGCCGGGCTGCTGGAAGACCTCGGCTTCGGCCTGGACCTCTCCAGCTGCGCCGTCAGCGGCTCGGCCGACGACCTCGTCTGGGTCAGCCCACGCACCGGCCGCGCGGTCAGCCGCGAGGCCGGCGCCCCTTACGCCGACAAGCTCCTGAACCTGCCGCCCTTCATGCTCGGCGCCCAGGCCGGCCTCGCCGCCGGCGACGTCGCCTCCGGCCTGGCGCTGACGGCCCATTTCCTCGAACAGTTCGTCTTCCACCCTCAGAACAAGCCGATCCCGCCGGCGCGGGTGTGGCTGGTGGACAAGCTGGGGGAGGCCGGGCGACTGTAGGGCGGAGGGAGGCGACCGTGTTCGAGAACCAGGCCAAGGAGCGCCTGCGCCAGCCCTTCCGCCGCCAGTTCCAGCCGGACGGCGACGGCTACCTCTATCGCCAGAACAGCTCTGGCGAGGCGATCCGCGTCACGGCGGCGGAGCATGCCGAGATGGTCGCCGATTTCGATCGAATGCTCGATCGGACGCGCCTCGGTTCTATCGCGCTGGCCATGCTGGTCTCGGGGGTCATCGTGACCGTGGCCGGATCGAGCGACGGCTGGCTGGTCTACGCTGGAATGGCGGCGGTGGTCGGTGGAGTCATCCTCACCGTCCGCCACCTGTGGAACGCGCCCGCTCGAGCCCTGCGAGGCCGGCCGGTGGTCCGTCGTCCCCTGAACGGCGCCGAGCGGGGCGACCAGGTATTGTCACGCTTGAGCTGGAGCCAGGTGGCGCTCGGGGTCGCCGGCGCGTTGGTGCTCCTCGGGATCGTCGGCTTTAACGGCGACTGGACCGGTCGCTGGCGCGACCTGTGGCTTGTCGGCGGAGTCCTGCTCCTCGCCGTTATCTGCATCCAGGCTGTCCGCAAATGGCGCCTCGAACACCGGACCCGCCCGCGCTCGAAGTTCGAATCCTGAGGATCGATTGATCTGCCGCTAGACTTCCGGCCCTGACCGGACGATTCGCACCCGCATGACCATTCACACCCCGCCGCCGGAAGGCGGTCGCATCGTCGAGGAACCGATGGGCGAGGCGCTGTCACGCCGCTATCTCGCCTATGCGCTGTCGACCATCACCAACCGGGCGCTGCCGGACGTGCGCGACGGCTTCAAGCCCGTGCACCGACGCATCCTCTACGCCATGCACCAGATGCGCCTTAACCCCCAGGCGGCGGCGCGGAAATGCGCCAAGGTGGTGGGTGAGGTGATGGGCGGCTTCCACCCCCACGGCGACGCCTCGATCTATGAGGCCCTGGTGCGCCTGGCCCAGGACTTCGCCCAGCGCTATCCGCTGGTCGACGGGCAGGGGAACTTCGGCAACATCGACGGTGATAGCGCCGCCGCCATGCGCTACACCGAGTGCAAGCTGACGCCCGCGGCCGTGCTGCTGCTGGAAGGCATCGACCAGGACGCCGTCGACTTCCGTCCCACCTACGACGACCAGGACGAGGAGCCGGTGGTGCTCCCGGCCGGCTTCCCCAACCTGCTGGCCAACGGCTCGTCGGGCATCGCGGTCGGCATGGCGACCTCCATCCCGCCCCACAACGTCGGCGAGTTGATCGCCGCCTGCCAGCTGCTGCTGGAGCGGCCCGAGGCCACCACCGAGGAGCTGGCGACCCTGGTGCCCGGCCCGGACTTCCCCACCGGGGGGATGGCGGTCGAGGGCCACGCCTCGATCCTGGAGGCCTATGAGACTGGTCGAGGCGGGGTCCGCCTGCGGGCCCGCTGGGAGGCCGAGGACCTGGGCCGGGGCATGTGGCGCGTCGTCGTCACCGAGATGCCGTACCAGGTCCAGAAGAGTAAGCTGATCGAACAGCTCGCCGACCTGATCGAGAACAAGAAGGCCCCCCTGCTGGCCGACGTGCGCGACGAGTCGGCCGAGGACATCCGCCTGGTGCTCGAGCCCAAGAGCCGCACCATCGAGCCGGAAGTCCTGATGGAGAGCCTGTTCCGACTCTCCGACCTGGAGATCCGCTTCCCCATCAACATGACGGTGCTGGACGCCACCGGCACGCCGCGCGTCCTGGGCCTGAAGTCCTGCCTGCAGGCCTTCCTCGATCACCGCCGCGAGGTGCTGAACCGTCGCTCCCAGTGGCGGATCGAGCGGATCGAGAAACGACTGCACCTGCTGGAGGGCCTGCGGCTCGTCTTCCTCAACCTCGACGAAGTGATCCGCATCGTGCGCGAGGAGGAGCAGCCCAAGGCCGTCCTGATCGCCCGCTTCGGCCTGTCGGAGCTCCAGGCCGACTTCATCCTCGACACCCGCCTGCGTCAGCTGGCGCGGCTCGAGGAGATGACCATCGAGAAGGAGTTCACCGAACTGTCGGATGAGCTCGCCGGGCTTCGCGCCCTGGTTGGCTCTCCGGCGCGCCAGTGGAAGGCCATCGGCAAGGAGCTGGAGGCGGTCCGCAAGGCCCTGATCTCGCCGCGCCGCACCACCATCTCAGAGGCGGTCGACACCTCGGCCTTCGTGGCGCCCGAGGCCTTCGTCCCGCGCGAGGCGATCACCGTCATCCTGTCGGAACGGGGCTGGATCCGCGCGGCCAAGGGGAAGGTCGAGGATCCGTCCGAGCTTAAGTTCAAGGAGGGCGACAGCCCGGCCTTCCTGGTCCCGGCCTTCACGACCGACAAGCTGCTGGTCGCGGCGTCGGACGGCCGCATCTTCACGATCGGGGCGGACAAGCTGGCGTCCGGCCGGGGCCATGGCGAGCCCCTGCGCCTGATGATCGACCTCGACGAGAAGGCCGAAATCGTGAACCTGCTGGCGCACCAGCCGAGCGGCAAGCTGCTGATCGCGTCGAAGGCCGGCTACGGCTTCATCGCGCCCGAAGCCGAGATGCTGGCCCAGAAACGGGGCGGCAAGCAGGTGCTGAACGGCGAGATGAAGGCCGCCCTGCGCCTTACCGGCGACCACGTCGTCACCATCGGCGACAACCTCAAGACCCTGATCTTCAAGGCGGAGGAGCTGCCGGAAATGGGCCGGGGCAAGGGCGTCAAGCTGCAGTCCTACAAGGGCGGCGGCCTGGCCGACATCGCCAGCTTCTCCGGCGAAGCTGGCCCGGAATGGGTCGACGGCGGCGGCCGCCGCCGCAACTGGCCGGACTGGAAGGACTGGCTGGGCAAGCGCGCCGGCGCGGGCCGCATGGGACCGAGAGGCCTGCGGAAGTTCAGGTAAGGTTGGGGTTTAGGGACTTGTCATCTCAGCCGAGCGAAGCGGAGAGCCGGGAGGGGATGAGCGGATAGGGGCTATTCCTCCCCCGTCTCCCTCACCAGTCGCATCAGCACCGTCTGGCAAACCTGCTGGTCCGTGCTCATCACCTGGCGGGCCAGCTGCGGCGCCGGTCCGTCGAGCGCGGGGCCGTAGCGCGCGATCTGGTCGCTGACCTCGGCCTCCACGGCTGCGTCGGTGGCCTCGCGCGTCTCGCCCAGCGGCTCCCCGTACAGATAGGCGAGATGCACATAGCCGACCGCGCCCGCGAGGGCGGGCTCCACCAGGTCGCGCTCTCCGTCCATGTCCGCCACCGCCGCCGCGACGCGAAAGGTGGCCGCGCAGTCGACCATCTGGTCATAGGTGATGCGGTCGGGCGCGATGTCCTGGGTGATCATCAACGAGGAGAGGGCGAGGAGGGCGATCATCGGCCGATCCTAGTCCAGTGAACCGCGCCCCGCGCATGACGGCCCCTGACACTGCTTCCGATTTCGCTAGGGCCGCGCGGCCGATCGGGCGATAATGCCCCGCTTCAGGGGAGACCAGCATGACCGCCGTCATCGTCATCGTCGTCATCATCGCCGTGATCGCCTTCGTGATCATCGGCGCCTACAACAAGCTCGTCGCACTGGATCAGGCCGCCGACCAGTCGTTCGCCGACATCGACGTGCAGCTGAAGCAGCGGCAGGACCTGGTCCCGAACCTGGTCGAGACGGTGAAGGGCTATGCGACCCACGAGCGGGAGACGCTGGACGCCGTCACCCAGGCTCGCGCCGCCGCCGCCTCGGCCGGTTCGATCAACGACAAGGTCCAGTCGGAGAACATGCTGACCGCCGCGCTCGGCCGTCTGTTCGCCGTCGCCGAGGCTTATCCGGACCTCAAGGCCAACACCAACTTCCTGGAGCTCCAGCGCGAGCTGTCGGACATCGAGAACAAGCTCGCCGCAGCGCGCCGCTTCTTCAACAACGCGGTGGCCGAGTTCAACGCGGTCCGCCGCCAGTTCCCGACGGTCCTGTTCGCCGGCATGTTCGGCTTCGGCTCGGACAAGCCGTTCTTCGACGTGGGCGAGGCCGAGCGCGCCAGCATGTCCGCCGCTCCGCCCAAGGTCTCGTTCTGACCGCCCGGGCGGGACTCTGATCCGTGGGCGCTGTCGGTCTCAAGACCCACATCTGGGCGAACAACGCGCGCTCGACGCTGCTGCTGATCGGGTTCCCGATCATGCTGATGGTCGTGGTGTTCGGGCTCCAGCTGGTGCTGATGGGTTTCGGCTTTCTGCCCAACTCCGGCGGGACGCTGGGAGACGACATCCATTATGCGCTGGGTATGCTGAGCGCGACGATCCCGTTCGCCATCGTCGTCGCGCTGATCTGGTTCGCTATCGCCTGGTTCGGCAACCAGGCCCTGATGGACGCCATGACCGGCGCCCGGAAGGTCGAGCGCCGCGACATGCCGGAGCTCTACAACCTGCTCGAAAACCTGGCGATTTCGCGCGGGCTGCGCACGCCCACCCTGCGGGTGATCGAAAGCGACAGTCTGAACGCCTTCGCCTCCGGTATCCGCGAAGGCCGCTACAGCGTCACCGTCACACGGGGCCTGATCGCCGCCCTGGATCGCGACGAGATGGAGGCGGTTCTGGCCCACGAACTGACCCACGTCATCAACAAGGACGTGCGGACCATGGTCATCGCCTCGATCTTCGCCGGCATCATCAGCGTGATCTGCCAGCTTGTCCTGCGCGGGATGTTCTATGTGCGCGGAGGCAAGGGCAACAAGAACTCCGGGCCGCTGATCCTGATTGGCTTCGGGATCGCGGCGGTCGGCTACCTGTTCGCCATCGTCATCCGGCTGATGTTGTCACGCACCCGTGAGTACGTCGCCGACGCCGGCGCGGTCGAGCTGACCAAGAACCCCGACGCCATGATCTCGGCGCTGCGCAAGGTCTCGGGTCGCTCAAAGCTTCAAGCACCAGACGACGTCCAGGCGATGTTCCTGGACAACGAACGCGAGGGATTCATCGACGGCCTGTTCGCCACCCACCCCTCGATCGACAAGCGCATCGCCGCCCTGATCAAGTTCGGCGGCGGCCGCGATCCAGGTCCGTGGAACGGCGATGAAACGCCGGCCACGGCCGTGCCGGCGACCTGACAGGCGCCCAGCCCCAAGAGAAGGATTGGAATGCGGGCGCGCGTCTAATTTTCCAGCCGCGTCCATCCCAGCGGCCGCAGCACCTCCATGGGACGGAAGCGGGCCTTGTAGTCCATCTTGGCGGATCCCTGGACCCAGTAGCCAAGGTAGACGAAGGGCAGGCGGACGGCCTGGGCCTGACGCAGGTGGTCGAGGATGGCGAACACCCCCAGGCTGCGCTTCTCCAGCCGTGGGTCGAAGAAGCTGTAGACCATCGACAGCCCGTCGGAGAGCAGGTCGGCCAGGACCACGCCGATCAGATCGCCCGGGCCGCCGTCTTCCGAGGGCAGGCGGTATTCGATCACATGGGTGCGGACGGCCGTGTCCTCGACCATCGAGACATAGTCGGCCCAGGTCATCTCGCTCATCCCTCCGCCCGGATGGCGCGAGCCGAGATAGAGGCGCAGCAGGTCGAACTGCTCCATCGTCGCCTCGGCCTCGACCAGGCCGCGCGAGAGGTCGGCGTTTCGCGCTAGCACCTTGCGCTGGTTGCGGGAGAAGGCGAACTCCGACGCCGGGATGCGCACCGACACGCAGGCGTCGCAGGTCTCGCACGCCGGGCGATAGGCGATGTTCTGGCTTCGCCGAAAGCCGGCGTGGGTCAGTTCGTCATTGACGTGGGCGCCGTCCGAAAAGGGCAGGTTCGCGAACACCTTCCGCTCGACCTGGCCCGGCAGGTAGGGGCATGGCGCGGTGGCCGTCATGTAGAAGCGCAGCTGCCGGGTCGGGATGTGCTTGGTCACGCCTCAGGTCCGCACGGGATTTCGCCAGCATTTTGGCCGGCTTGTCTTCCTCAACCGATCAGACGGGCTTCCGCTCCGCGTCGCAACCGCCTTCCCCTCGGGCTTGCGCCTCACAGGCTGGTGTCCTGAGGCAGAACCGGGGCCTCCCGGAGCAGGACGATCGCGATCCGGCGGTTGCCGGCGAGTGACGGATCGTCCGGATAGAGTGGATCGGAGCCGGCCTTGCCCGCCACCGAGTAGACCCGGTCCGGATCCACCCCGGCCGTCTGAAGAATCTGCCGCGAGGCGTCGGCGCGTCCCGAAGACAGGGGCCAGTCGCCAGGGCTCGAGGCCCGGCCCGATCCTGCCGCCGCCGAGGTGTGGCCGGTGATGGAGATGCGGTTCGGCAGACGGTTGATGACCTGGGCGATGGCCCGCAGCAGCACCTGGGCGCGTGGATTCGGCCGGGCCGAGTTCTGCTCGAACATCGAGCGGCCTTCCTGATCGACCAGCTGGATGCGGAGGCCCTCCGGGGTCTGGTCGATGATCAGCTGTTTGGACAGTTCCGCCAGTTCGGGCATCCGCTGCATGGCCTGGCGAAGGCTTTCGGCGGCCGAAGCGAACTGCGCGGCCTCGCGTCGGGCGATCTCCTCGCGCAGCGCTTCTTCGGAGGCCGCGGCCAGGTTCTGGCTCTGGCCAGCCTCCTGCGGGGCGTCCGGCGGGGCCTCGGGGGCCAGCTGTTCGACCACGGAGCGCGAGCCCGAACCCTTGGCCCCGTCGTCGCCGAGCGACGTGCCGCCCAGGATGCCGCCCGAGCCCGAGGTCGTCTGGGATACGCTGGCCGGGGCGAAATATTCGGCGATGCCGCGCTTCTGCTCCGGATCGGTGGTGTTGATCAGCCACATCAGCAGGAAGAAGGCCATCATGGCGGTGACGAAGTCGGCGTAGGCCACCTTCCAGGCGCCGCCGTGGTGGCCGTGGCCCGCGACCTTCTTGACCTTTTTGATCAGGATCGGGCGATCGCTGACGGACATGCGGGCGGGCTCATGGCTAAGGCTTCGTTAGCCTTGTTCTCCGGCCTCGGCGTTAAGAAGCGGTTTGCGACCGACCCGGCTTGCCCCCGGCGGCGGCGGCCCCTAGGTGCGGGGGGTGACGCTCGAAGCCCTTCCCGACCGGCTGGCCGAGGAGACCCTGGCCTACCGCCGGGCCCTCGGCGCCTTCTGCACCGGGGTGTGCGTGGTCACCGCCAATAGCGCCGAGGGGCCGCTGGGCCTGACGATCAACTCCTTCGCCTCGGTGTCGCTGGAGCCTCGGCTGGTGGTCTGGAGCCTGGATGAGCGGTCCCTCCGCTGGGACGCCTTCGCCGCGACCGATCACTTCTCCGTCCATGTGCTGAGAGCGGATGACGAGGTCCGCGCGGCCCGCTTCGCCAAGGGGGTATGGCGGCTAGAGGCGGAGGACTACAGGGCGGGAGACACCGCCCCCGTCCTGCCCGATGTGCTGGCCCGGTTCGACTGTGCGACCTTCGACCGCCGCCAGGTCGGCGACCATCTGCTGATCATCGGCCGGGTCGAGGCCTTCGAGGCGGAGGAGGGCGAGGGTCTGACCTTCTTCCGCGGCCGCTACGGAACGACGGAGACGCAAGCATGAGGGTCGGCTTCATCGGTCTGGGGGTCATGGGCGCGCCGATGGCCGGCCACCTGGTCCGCGCGGGCCATCAGGTGACCGGCTTCAACCGTTCGTTCGCCAAGGCGAAGGCCTGGGCCGAGGCGACCGGCGGCACGGCGGCCGAGAGCGTGGCCGAGGCCGCGCGGGACGCGGAGGCGCTGATCCTCTGCGTGGGCAACGACGACGACGTCCGCCAGGTGGTGACGGAGGGCTTGCCGCATCTCGGATCCGAAGCGGTGATCGTGGATCACACCACGACCTCGGCCACGGTGGCGCGCGAGATGGCGCGGCTGGTTGAGGCCTCGGGCCGCGCCTTCATTGATGCACCGGTGTCAGGCGGTCAGGCGGGGGCGGAGAACGGCCAGCTCAGCGTCATGGCCGGCGGGGACGCCGCGGCCCTGGCCCGAGTGGAGCCGGCCGTCATGGCCTATTCCAAGGCGATCAAGCACATGGGCGGGCCGGGCGCCGGCCAGTTGACGAAGATGGTCAACCAGATCTGCATCGCTGGCGTGGTGCAGGGGCTGGCCGAGGCCGTGACCTTCGCCGCCAACGCGGGGCTCGATCCGGAGGCGGTGCTCGACGCCGTCTCCAAGGGCGCGGCCCAGTCCTGGCAGATGGACAATCGCTGGAAGACCATGGCCGAGGGCCGGTTCGACTTCGGCTTCGCGGTCGACTGGATGCGCAAGGATCTGGGGCTGGTGCTCGACGAGGCCCGCCGTAACGGCAGCCATCTGGCCCTGACCGCCCTGGTCGACCAGTTCTATTCGGAGGTCCAGGCGATGGGCGGCGGGCGCTGGGACACCTCGAGCCTAGCGGCGAGGCTTCAGGATCGGCGAGCCTAGGTGGCGACCCGTTTCCACGCCTCCGCGACGGGCAGCACGTCCAGCCCCGCAGTCCTGGCCAGCCGGATCAGCCGGTCGAGGTCGGTCGGGGTGCACCCATAGGGCGTCGGTCGGTCGCTGACGTCGTGACCATAGGCGACCAGCCAGCCGCGATCGTCGGCCGTGCGCTGGACCAGGGCCTCAAAGTCGTAGCTGGGCAGACGGCGGCTCTCCAGGCCGATGGCGGCGAGGTTGTTGCGGTCCGCCCGGCCGCTGTTGATCCCGTCCCGGACTCCTCGGCCGCACAGGAACCGGGCCCCGACGATGGGCTTGGACCCCAGGGCCACGTCGCCGAACGGATAGGCGAAGGTCATCATCCTGTAGCCGCCGAGGCGCTCGCGCACCCAGGCGGCGTTCCGCGCCAGGCTGCGGCCCAGGTCCGAAGGCGACAGACGAAGCGTGCTGGCGTGTTCGAAGGTATGGCAGCCGACCTCGTGCCCCGCCGCGTGCAGCGCCTGGAGATGCTCGGTCTCGAACTGGGGCAAGTTGAGGTTGGTGCGCCCCGACAGGCCGCCGCAGACATAGTAGGTCGCCTTCACGCCATGCTCGGCCAGCACCGGCCCGGCCTCCGTCCAGGCGGAAGCGGGAATGTCGTCGAAACTCAAGCTCAGAACGCCCCGCGAAGGCTTCAGCGCGACCGGCTCGACGCCCAGCTTTCGGCCGACGCCCCGCCTGACCTTGTCCATCAACGCCTGCATGGGATGACTGTACTCGGGCGGGCTTAAGACCGGTTGAATCGCGACGCGATCAGGGCTTCGGCGGCTTCAGGGCGCGCCCGGCGACCACGGCCTGGGCTCCGAAGCGGGCCCGCAGGGCGTCGATCGTGGTCTCGGCCTTCAGGGCCCGGGCCTCCGAGCTCTCGAACAGGCCGGGCGGGGCGTCCTGGGCGTCCAAGATGTCGGCCATTCCGATGCCGATCAGCCGGTAGGGCCGGCCAAGCTCCGGCTCCAGCAGCTCACGCCCGGTCGCGAACAGGGCGCGCGCCGTCTGCACGGCTTCGGGCAGGGTGGTGCGGCGGGTGACGATCTTGAAGTCCGTGCGGCGGAGCTTCAGCACGACCACCCGGCTGGCCACGCCCGTACGGCGGGCCTTGGCGGCCAGCTTCTCGCACAGCGGCCACAACTCGGCCTCCAGGGCCGCCGCGTCCGACAGGTCGGTGTCGAACGTCGTTTCGGCGCTCATGCCCTTTCGATCGTGCTCGGGATCGACCCTCCGGGCGTCGCGACCGTTCGCCAGATCATGCAGCCGCAGACCCCATTCGCCGTAGCGCGTCACCAGATCGCGCGGATCGGCCTTCGCCAGGTCGCCTACCGTGACGAAGCCGTCGCTTCTGAGCGTCTTGTAGAAGACAGGCCCAACGCCCGGCAGGATCGAGGCGGGGCGCGGCGCCAGCAAGCCTCGGGCGTTGGCCGCACCGATGACGGAGAAGCCTCGTGGCTTGTCCAGCTCCGATGCGATCTTGGCGAGGAAGCGGTTGGGCGCCAGGCCGATGGAGACGGTCAGGCCGGTCTCGTCCTCGATCCGCTTCTGCAGCCGCGCCAGCTGCAGCGCTGGCGGGCCCCCGTTCAGCCGCTCGGTGCCGGTCAGGTCGATCCAGGCCTCGTCAAGCGACAGGGTCTGGACGAGCGGCGTCAGCTCACGCACCGCGGCGAAAATGCGGGCGCTCTCGAACTTGTACTTCTCGAACGACGGCTTGATCACCACCGCGTCGGGGCACGCCTTCAGGGCCTTGAACATCGGCTGGGCCGAGCCGACGCCATACAGCCGGGCGATGTAGCAGGCGGTGGTGACGACGCCCCTGACCCCGCCGCCCACGATCACGGGCTTGTCGCGCAGCTCGGGACGGTCGCGCTTCTCGACCGAGGCGTAGAAGGCGTCGCAGTCCAGGTGGGCGATCGAGAGGGCGCTCAGTTCCGGATCAGCCAGCAGTCGCAGCGAGCCGCAATCGGGGCAACGCTGGGGCGCGACCTCGCCCGTCCAGAAGCAGTCGCGACAGAGGGCCGTGATGGCCAAGGCTCAGGTTCTCCGACGGCGACCGGCGCGCCGCTTCACGCCAACTTAAGACCCGCTGGGGCAGGGTGCATCCGAAGAAGGCGCGAAGCCTCCCGACGTAGCGGCCGACAAGGCGACAGGACCGGGTGATGATGGCGAAGAAGGTCCTCATAGTCGAGGATAACGAGCTGAACATGAAGCTCTTTCATGATCTGCTCGACTCCCAGGGCTACGAGACGCTTCAGACCCGGGAAGGGCTGCAGGCGCTGGCCCTCGCGCGCCAGCATCGGCCCGACCTGATCCTGATGGACATCCAGCTGCCGGAGATCTCCGGGCTGGAGGTCACCAAGTGGCTGAAGGACGATGAGGAGCTGAGCCACATCCCGGTGGTCGCCGTCACCGCCTTCGCCATGAAGGGCGACGAGGAGAGAATCCGGCGCGGCGGCTGCGAGGCCTATATCTCCAAGCCGATCTCGGTGATGCATTTCCTCGATGTCGTGCGGAAACACCTGGGGTAGTTCGCGATGACGGCGCGTATCCTTGTCGTCGACGATGTCGAAGCCAACGTCCGGCTGCTCGAAGCGAAGCTGACGCTGGAATACTATGACGTCCTGACCTGTTCGGACGGCCCCAGCGCCATCGCGCTCGCGGAGGCGGAGACGCCGGACATCATCCTGCTGGACGTGATGATGCCGGGGATGGACGGGTTCGAGACGTGCCGGCGGCTCAAGGCCGAGCCGGCCACGAAGCACATCCCCGTGGTCCTCGTCACCGCGCTGGACGGACGCGAGGACCGGATCAAGGGGTTGGAGGCCGGGGCCGACGACTTCCTGACCAAGCCGCTCGACGACGTCATCCTGTTCGCCCGCGTCAAGTCGCTGATCCGGCTGAAGCTGGTGATGGACGAACTGAGGGCCCGGGAGGAAAGCGGGCGTCGGCTGGGTGTGACCACCGACGGCGCCGGACGGCTCAGGGGGTCCGGCGGTCGGGTGCTGGTCGCGGACGACAACAGCCGCCAGGGCGACAAGATCATGCAGGAGCTCGCCTGCGAGCATCGGCCGTCCCTGTTCACCGAGCCGCAGGCGGCGCTGGATGCGGCGCGAGGAAGCGTCGACCTGATGATCGTCAACGTCGGGGCTGAGTCCTTCGACGGGCTGCGTCTGATCGCCCAGGCGAGGTCGGCCGACCCCACGCGGCATCTGCCGATCCTGGCGGTGGTCGATCCGATGGAACGGGCCCGGCTGGTCAAGGCGCTGGAGTTGGGCGTCAACGACATCCTGCCGCGGCCGGTCGACGCGCAGGAGCTCGCGGCCCGGGTTCGCACCCAGGTGCGGCGCAAGCGCTATTCCGACTTCCTGCGCGAGAAGCTGGACTACAGCCTCGAGATGGCGGTCACCGACGCCCTGACGGGGCTGCACAACCGCCGCTACATGGCCGGACAGCTGCAGGCCATGGTGGCCCGCGCCAGCATGGGCGGCGCGCCGACCTCGGTGCTGGTGCTCGACATCGATCACTTCAAGTCCGTGAACGACAGCTTCGGCCACGATGCGGGCGACGAGGTGCTGCGCGAGTTCGCCGTCCGCCTGGCCACGAATGTGCGCGCCGTGGACCTGCCATGCCGGATGGGCGGTGAGGAGTTCGTGGTCGTGATGCCGGATACCGCGATCGAGGACGCGCACCGAATCGCCGATCGGATTCGCCGCGACATCGGCTCGGCCCCCTTCCGGGTGATGGGCGGAGCGGAGCTGCTGACGGTGACCGTGTCCGTCGGCGTCGCCGCGACCCGGGGCACCGGCGACACCCCCGACGCCTTGCTCAAGCGGGCGGACGAAGGGCTTTACGAGGCCAAGAGCTCGGGCCGGAATCGGGTGGTCGCGCGGGCCGGCTGAGCCGTCCGGCCAAACGAAAACGCCCGGCTGAACCAGCCGGGCGTCACGAAGATCGGGCTGACGAGAGCCTTACTTGATCTTGCCTTCCTTGAACTCGACGTGCTTCTTCACGACCGGGTCGTACTTCTTGACGACCATCTTCTCGGTCATGGTCCGGGCGTTCTTCTTGGTGACGTAGAAGAAGCCGGTGTCGGCCGTGGAGTTCAGGCGGATCTTGATCGAAGCCGGTTTGGCCATCGGGAATTACCTCTGCGACGGCGAAAGCCGCTGAAAACGAAGGCGCGGAACATACTCAGGGGCGCCTCAAAGTCAACCGGCGCCGGGGTCGCATTGAGGACAGGGAAATAAGGCCTAGGCTGGCCTGATGAAAGTTCTCCCGCTTGCACTTTTCGCGCTGGCCGCCGGTTGCGCGACCGTTCCCGCGGCGAATGGACCCCAGGACGAGTTCCTGGCCCGCCTGAACGCCCTGTGCGGCCAGGCCTTCGAGGGGCGCGTGGTCACCGACGATCCCGCGGATGCGGACTTTCGGTCCAATCGCCTTGTCATGCAGGTCCGGGACTGCGCTTCGGACGAGGTCGGCATCCCCTTCGCGGTCGGTGAGGATCGGTCCAGGAGATGGATCGTCACCCGAACCCCTGATGGCCTGAGGCTCAAGCACGATCATCGGGACGAGCAGGGGGTGATCCACGGCTATCACATGTACGGCGGCGACACGGTCTCGCCGGGCACGGCTGGGCGCCAGGAGTTTCCGGTCGACCGGGAGTCGATCGACCAGTTCATCGCGGGCGGCGCACAGGTCTCGACGACGAATATCTGGGCGATGGAAGTCCATCCCGGTCGAATGTTCGCCTATGAGCTGCGCCGTCCCGAGGGACGCTTCATGCGCGTCGAGTTCGACCTGACCCGGCCGGTCCAGCCCTGACCTCAGTCGAGGTGGTCGATCCTGTGGCGGCCGCGAACCATGCGGACGAAGGGCAGGGGAGCGTCGGGCGTTTCCAGTCGCCGCCTGGTCTCGGCCAGGACGAAGCGAGTGATGGCCGGAAGGTCCAGCTTCTGGGCCTCGTCCAGGCTGAACCAGGCGATCTCGTCCAACTCGCCTGAGCCCGTCGTGGGCTCCGGATGCAACAGGGTCCGCGCGTCGGCCATGAAGAAGCGTGCATCGAACCGGCGGGTTCGTCCCGGAGGCGTCACCGCCCGAGCGATGTAACGGAGGGCGATCAGGTCCGGCAGGGCGCCCGCCTGGCGAAATTCCCGCCAAGGTCCGACCACCGAAGTGGTCGGGGCGGGGCGCCCCAGGATCAGCCCGGTCTCCTCGAAAGTCTCGCGCACCGCCGCGAGGGCCAGGGCGCGGGCCCGGCGCGGGGTTGTTTCCCGGCCGAGTCGACTCGCATCGGCGCTCGACAACTCGCTGGCCGCCGCCGCGCTCCCATCGGCACGCTCGACCCGACCTCCGGGGAAGACCCATTTCGAGGCCATGAAGACGTGGCCCGCCGCGCGACGTCCCATCAGCACCTCCGGCCGCCGGCCGGAGCGGACGAGGATCAGGGTCGCGGCGTCCTTCGGCCGCTGGCGAGCGCCGGGCGTTGGAGGCGCGTCGCGCAGGTCCTGAGCGCCGTCGAAGGGCTGATTCAACGTCGCTTGCCCTTGCGCACGCCCTTCAGGCCGCCAGAGGGCTTGCCGCCGTTGCGTGGCTTGGGTCCGCCAGGACGCCCCCGGCCGCGCGGGCCGTCGCCTCGGGCCCGCATGCCCAGTCGCACCGAGGGCGCGTTCGGGTCGCGCGGGTCCGGCTCGCTCAGCATCTCGAACAGCAGCCCGCCGGTGACCGGGGTGGCCTCCGTCAGCCGCACCTCCACCCGCTTGCCCAGCGGCCACCGCTGGCCGGAGCGTTCCCCGACCAGGGCGTGGGCCCGGTCGTCGTGCTGGAAGTACTCGCCGCCGAGCGACGAAACGGGCACGAGGCCGTCCGCTCCCGTCTCGTCCAGTCGGACGAACAGGCCGAAGCGAGTGACGCCGGTGATGCGGCCGGTAAAGGTCGCGCCGACCCGCTCCTCGAGGAAGGCGGCGATGTAGCGATCCATGGCGTCGCGCTCGGCGGCCATGGACCGGCGCTCCGTCTGGGTCACCTGGTCCGCGATGGCGAGCAGTTCGGCGATCTCGCGGTCCGTGAGGCCGTCCGAGCCGAGGCCCAGGGCCCGGATCAGGCCCCGGTGAACGATCAGGTCGGAATAGCGCCGGATCGGCGAGGTGAAATGGGCGTAGCGGTCCAGGTTCAGCCCGAAGTGGCCGACGTTCTCCGCCGAATAGATCGCCTGCATCTGGGTGCGCAGCACGACCTCGTTGACGACCTCGGCGTGCGAGGTCTCGCGGGTCTCGTCCAACAGCTTGTTGAAGCGCTTGGTCGTGGCCGGTTCGCCCTTGGCCCAGGGCTTGCCGATGGTCTGGAGGAAGTCGGCCAGGTTGAAGAGCTTCTCCTGGCTGGGGGCGTCGTGGACGCGATAGAGCAGGGGCGTTCGCTTCTGCTCCAGGGTTTCCGCCGCGCAGACGTTGGCCTGGATCATCATCTCCTCGATCAGCCGATGCGCCTCCAGGCTGACGCGAGGCTCGATGGAGGCGATCTGGCCGTCCGGAGTCATGCGGATGCGGCGTTCCGGGCTATCGATGGCCAGGGGGCTGCGCTTCAGCCGGCCCTTCAGCATGGCGCGATAGGCGTTCCAGAGCGGATAGAGGATCGGCTCCATCAGCGGGCCGGCCTTGTCGTCGGGCTCGCCGTCGATCCCGGCCTGGGCCTGCTCGTAGGACAGCTTGGCCTGGGACCGCATCAGGCCGCGCACGAAGCGGTGGCCGGTCTTTCGGCCGTCCTTGTCAAAGACCATCCGGACGGCCAGGCAGGCGCGGTTCTCGCCTTCCTTCAGGCTGCACAGGCCGTTGGAGAGCACCTCAGGCAGCATCGGCTCGACCCGGTCGGGGAAGTAGGTCGAGTTGCCCTTGGCCCGCGCCTCCCGATCCAGGGCCGAGCCCGGCCGGACGTAGGCGGCCACATCGGCGATGGCGACCCAGACGATCCAGCCTCCCTCGTTTTTCGGGTCGTCGTCGCGTTGAGCGTAGACGGCGTCGTCATGGTCCCGGGCGTCGGAGGGATCGATGGTGATGAACGGGACCTCGCGAAGATCCTCGCGGCCTTTGAGCGTCGGCAGGTCCTGATCGTCGGCTTCCCGCTCGACGGCTTCGGAGAAGCCGGTGGGAACGCCGTGGGCGTGGATGGCGATCAGGGAGGCGGCGCGGGGATCGTCCTCGCGGCCGATGGTCTCCAGGATCTTGCCGCGCTTGGGCCCGTAGCGCTCGCCCCGCTCGATGGCGGCCAGCACCAGGTCGCCGTCGCGCAGGTCTTCGGCCTGGGCCTGGGGCACGACGAGCACGTCCTTGGAGCGACGGTCGACTGGCTCGACCCGGGTTTCCCGCGCCGCCTTGCGGATGACGCCGAGCACCCGGTTGGTCCCGGCGTCCAGCTTCTTGATCAGCCGCGCTTCCCAGTCGTCGCCGTTTCGGCTGAACTTGACCAGAAGCCGGTCGCCCATGCCGGGGGCCGGCGCCGCCTGCCTGCGATCACCGGGCACCAGCACGGCCTTCGGTGCGTCGGCGGAGGCGTCGACCATGCGGACATAGAGCTCGCCGTCGGCGTCCCTCTCGACCACATCAGCAACCCCGACGGGCGGCAGGGCGCCGGCCTCGGTCAGGCCCTTGCGGCCCCGGCGGCCCAGCTTCCCTTCGGCCTCCAGCTCGCGGATCATCTCGCGCAGGGCGCGGCGCTCGCCGCCCTTCAGGCCGAAGTGCCTGGCGATGTCGCCCTTCTCGGCCTCTCCGGCTTCGCGCAGGAAGGCCAGGAGCGTGTCCTTGTCGGGCAGACCGGCGGCGGGGCGTTTGGGTGAACGGCTCATGTCCATGCTCTAATGCGCTTCGAGGCGTTTAGGCGAAATCTTGCAGCGCTTGACCTCACTCATCCCGGCGATCAGCTTCCGGCCCGTTCGCCTCTGGAGCTTCGGATGTCTCTCTCTCCCCAGCCGGTTCTCGCCGGCCCCACCGGCTCGCTGCTGGACCTGATCGGCAAGACGCCGATGGTGGAGGTGACCAAGCTGGACACCGGGCCCTGCCGCCTGCTGCTGAAGCTGGAGAGCCAGAACCCCGGCGGCTCGATCAAGGACCGGATCGCGGTCGAGATGATCGCCGAGGCCGAGCGCGAGGGCTGGCTGAAGCCGGGCGGGACGATCGTCGAGGCGACCGCCGGCAACACCGGCCTGGCCCTGACCCTGGTGGGCCAGCAGAAGGGCTACAAGGTCCTGCTGGTCATCCCCGACAAGATGTCCAAGGAGAAGATTCAGCATCTGCGGGCCATGGGCGCCGATGTGCGGCTGACCCGCTCGGACGTGCCGCATGGGCATCCCGAGTATTACACCGACATGGCCGAGCGGCTGGCCCAGCAGATCCCGGGCGGCTACTTCGTCAACCAGTTCGCCAACGACGCCAACAGCCAGGCCCATGTGAAGACCACGGGACCGGAGATCTGGGAACAGACCGGCGGACAGGTGGACGCGGTCGTCGCCGGCATCGGCTCGGGCGGGACGATCACCGGGGTGGCGCGGTTCCTCAAGAGCCAGGGGTCGAAGGCGGAGATCGTCCTGGCGGACCCGGTGGGCTCGACCCTGGCGGGCATCGTCAACGAGGGCGTGCCGGGACCGGAAGGCAGCTACACCGTCGAGGGCATCGGTCAGAACTTCGTGCCAGACACGGCCGACATGAGCCTGATCGACAAGGCCTATTCGATTTCCGACGCCGAGGCCGTGGCGACGGTGCGCGACCTGCTGCTGAAGGAGGGCATCCTGGCGGGGTCGTCGTCGGGCACGCTGATCGCCGCGGCCCTGCGGTGGTGTCGGGAGCAGGCCGAGCCGAAGACCTGCGTGACCTTCGTCTGCGACACCGGGGCGAAGTATCTGTCGAAGGTCTACAACGACGCCTGGCTGGCGGATCAGGGGCTGGGCGAGCGGGAACTGCACGGCGACCTGTCGGACCTGATCACCCGCAAGTACGAGGACGGGGCGGTGGTGACGGCGGGGCCGGACGACACCCTGGACACCGCCTTCAAGCGGATGCGGGGCGCCGACGTATCGCAGCTGCCGATCATCCAGGACGGGCGTCTGGTCGGCATTCTGGACGAGAGCGACATCGTCCATGTGATGAACACCGACGAGATCACCCGCGAGGCCCGGTTCAAGAAGCCGGTCGGCGAGGTGATGACGCGGGACCTGGACACGCTTCAGGTAACCGAGAGCCTGGACGACCTCATTCCGATCTTCGACCGCGATCGGGTGGCGATCGTGCTGGACGGCGAAAAGTTCGTCGGCCTGATCGCCCGGGTCGACCTGATCAACCACCTGAGCCTGAATCGCTGAACCATGGCCAAGCTGACCAACCGCCAGGGCTTCTCAACCCGCGCCATTCACGCCGGCCAGCGGCCCGATCCGACGACCGGCGCGGTGATGACGCCGATCTACGCCACCTCGACCTACGCCCAGGAGAGCCCGGGCGTGAACAAGGGCTACGAGTACGCCCGGGGCAAGAACCCGACGCGGGAGGCGTTCGAGGCCTGTATCGCGGACCTGGAGGGGGCGACGCACGCCTTCGCCTTCGCTTCGGGCATGGCGGCGACATCGACGGCGCTGGAACTCCTGGACGCCGGGGCGCACATCGTGACCGGCGACGACCTTTACGGCGGCTCCTGGCGGCTGTTCGAGCGGGTGCGGCGCCGCTCGATGGGGCTGGACTTCGCCTATGTGGACCTGAGCGACCTGAGCGCGGTCGAGGCGGCGATCACGGACCGGACGCGGATGCTGTGGGTCGAGACGCCCACGAACCCGCTGATGAAGCTGGCCGACATCGCGGCTCTGTCGCGGATCGCCAAGGCCCGGGGCCTGATCCTGGTGGTCGACAACACCTTCGCTACGCCCTGGTGCCAGCAGCCGATCAGCCTTGGCGCCGACATCGTGATGCACTCGGCGACCAAGTACCTGAACGGCCATTCGGACATCATCGGCGGGGTGCTGGCGACGGCCAACGCGGACCTGGCGGCCCAGCTGAAGTTCCTGCAGAACTCGGTCGGCGGGGTGATGGGGCCGTTCGACGCCTTCCTGGCCAACCGGGGGCTGAAGACGCTGGGCCTGCGGATGAAGGCCCACTGCGAGAACGCCCTGGCGGTGGCCCGCTGGCTGGAGGATCGGCCGGGAGTGGCTCGGGTCGTCTATCCGGGCCTGATCAGCCATCCGCAGCATGAGCTCGCGGCCCGGCAGATGAGCGGGTTCGGCGGGATGGTGACGGTGATCCTGGACGGCGACCTGGCCCGGACGCGCCAGGTGCTGGAGCGGGTGCAGGTGTTTACGCTCGCCGAGTCGCTGGGCGGGGTGGAGAGCCTGGTGAACCACCCGGCGATCATGACCCACGCCTCTGTGCCGAAGGAGGTGCGGGAGGCCGGCGGGGTGACCGACAGCCTGATCCGCCTGTCGGTCGGGGTCGAGGACGTGGACGACCTGATCGCCGATCTGGAACAGGCGCTGCGTTAGAACCAGGTGCTGACGGCGAGGACGACCGCCGAATCGTAGCGCGTCGGGTCGCCTGGCAGGTCCTGCGCGTCGGTGTCGTAGTAGCGCAGGTCCAGGTCGAGGTTGCGGCTGGGCGACCAGGTCAGGCCGGCGTTCCAGCCGGTGTAGTCCTGGGCGTTGTCTTGCTCGCGGCGGCCGACGGCGGCGCTGACCTCCCATGAGGGGCGGAACTCCCAGCCCAGTTCGGCCTGCGCCCAGGTCCAGGCCTCGGTCGAGCCCGTGCCGTCCGGCGAGTGCTGGAGCTGAACGGAGGCGCTGGCGGGACCCACCGAACGGCTGACCTCGGCGGTGAACTCCCAGGCGTCGTCGTCCGAAGCCGGGTCGGCGTCGACCTGCCACTTGTGCGCGACGTTGAGGTCCCAGTCGAAGCCCAGCCACTGGGGCCGCCAGCCGGCGTTGACCTCAAGCTCCAGCTCCGAGCCGTTCGATTTGACCGTCTCGAAGGCGGGGCCGGCGTAGACGGCGCCGTCGGCCGAGGTCCAGGTCGCCTGGCCCCAGGCGAAGGGATCTCCGTCGGACTTGGAGGCCATCTTGGAGCGGTTGTCGGTCCCGGCGCCGAGGCCGAAGTCCCAGCCGCCCTCCTGAGCCGAAGCCGTGGCAGGGACGGCAAGCAGGGCGGCGGCGGCGAGAACGGATTTGAACATGGAGGACCAGACGCGGTGAAGCCTGGTCGGTTCCTAGCGGCCGTAGCGGGCGGAGGCGAATTGATCCGCCGCCTGAGCGTATTCCTGCGTCAATCTGTCGATCAGGGCGGCGGTCGGCAGGACGTCGTGCACGGCGCCCGATCCCTGGCCGGCGGACCAGACCGTCTTCCAGGCCCGAGCCTCCTCGCCCATGTCGAGCTTGTGCTCGGGCAGTGACTTCGGGTCGATGCCGTTCTCGATCAGGGAGGGGGTCAGGAAGTTGGCCGGGATGCCGGAGACGGCGGGGGTATAGGTGATGTCGCTGGCGCCCGCGTCGACGATCATCTGCTTGTAGGCCGCCTGGGCCTGGCTCTCTTCCGTGGCGATGAAGCGGGTGCCCATGTAGGCGAAGTCGCAGCCCATCATCTGGGTGGCGGCGATATCCCTTCCCGTGGACAGACAGCCGGACAGGATGATGGTCCCGTCGAAGAAGGTGCGGACCTCCTCCACCAGGGCGAAGGGATTGACCACGCCCGCGTGACCGCCCGCGCCGTTTGCGACGAGGATCAGGCCGTCGACCCCCGCCTGGGCCGCCTTTCGGGCATGACGCACATTGGCGATGTCGTGGAAGACCACGCCGCCGTAGCCGTGGACCGCGTCGACCACGTCGCGGACGGCCCCAAGCGAGGTGATGATCAGCGGGACCTTCTCCTCTACCGACACCATCATGTCGGCCATCAGGCGGGGATTGGTCGGGTGGACGATGTGGTTGACGCCGAAGGCGGCCGCGTCGGGGCTGCGGCGCGCCTTGATCTCGTGCAGCCACTCCCGATAGCCCTCGGTGGTGCGCTGGTTCAGGGATGGGAAGGTCCCGATCACCCCGGCGTTGCAGCACTCGACGACAAGATCCGGCCCGGACACCAGGAACATCGGGGCGGCGATCACCGGCAGCTTTAGACTGGCTTGCAGCGATGCGGGAATGGCCAAGGCGCGTCTCCGTTGTCTTTGGCTACGCTTAGCGGGGCGACGCGGGGGAAGGCAAACGCGGACGCGCGTCATCGTCCTCTGGCCTGGGGGCCGAGGTTGAGCGGGAGGCGTGCGGAGCGCCGGGCGCGGAGCCCGGAGGTTGGAAATGGAAATACCGTTTCGGCTTCGCGTGACGCTCCGCGTGAAGGCGCTTCCACGGGCACGGGGTTAGA